>DGSN01000053.1:8396-20687 GCA_002393575.1 Prevotellaceae bacterium UBA4361
CGTGACGATTCCCAACAGTGTGACCTACATAGGAAGCGATGCGTTCTCTGGCTGTAGTTGTATTGTCTTTTGCAATAGAGAACCCCCTGCTTCGGCCGCCAGTAATGCGTTTAATAAAAATATGACAGCCATAGTTCCTGATAATTTGCTTTCTACATACCAAAAAGCAACAGGATGGAAAAATATGTCATTCAATAGCCCTTGTTTCGTAAGAAGAACCGCACAGACCTCCATCACTTTATGGACTTCCAATCTGTTGTCCAATGTTAAGGCTGTGCTGAATGGTGGTTCATATTATCCTCAGGCTGACAGCATCAGGATAACAGGCTTAGAGCCAAATACAAACTATGAAATCGTTGTTTTTGGCGATTATGGTACAATGCATTTGGAAAATGTGATTGTAGCGAAAACAAAAGATGTATCTGTATCCATAGGAGCGGTTAATAAAAGCAATCTGACATTGAAGCTGAAGGGTTCCTATGATTTTGGTGACCTTCAAGTAAGCAGTAGTGGATTCGAAGGCTATGAGGGGCAGGATGAAATATATGTTCAGGGACTAACACCAGGACAGAGTTATTCCTTTACCTATTATGTCAATGGGGCAAATGGCAGAAAATATACAAAAACAGAGTCTTTCCAAACCGTTCCTGTTGGTGTGAATGTAAACGCAAGTGTAGGCCCATCATCTGCACAGGTGACTGGTAGTTATAGTATTCTTGACGCAACTGTCACCGACTATGGCTTTGAAGGCTATCCTAAACAAAATCAAATGAAGTTCACAGGATTGGATCCGAATAAGTCATATAATCAGACTTTCTATGTTATTACAAAAGAAGGAGGTAAGGTGACAAAGCAAATCACCTATACTACAGAAACTCTCACCCTCACCACTTCCCAACCCAAGGTGATTTCAGCAGGCAATGTGATAGTGGCAGCAGAGTCAAATTTGGATGATGAAGAGACGAATGTGGGATTTGAATGGAGACGCACGGACTGGACGAGCGATTTTGCATCGAACCAAGGAACAGCTTATCTTTACAATGGCACGATGGAGGGATATATCCGCAACCTCTACACGGAGAAGCTGTGGAAGTTCCGTCCTTACTACACGTCGAATGCAGGCAACACGTACAATGGCGAATGGGTGGGTATCGACCCTACGAATACTTCGTACTTCGAGCCAACGGTACACACCTACGCCAACATCTCCGTGAACGGCAACTCGGCAGAGGTGAAAGGCTATGCGATGAGGGGAACGGACAATGTTACCTCTCAAGGATTCGCCTACTGGGTGCAGACATCGAACGTGAAAGAAAGAGAATCTGCTAACGATGCTCCTGCCTTGGTGCAAAGCATACCAAGCAATGCGAAAATTGTGGAGGCGAGCGGACAGGTGATGACGGCAACGCTCAGTGGACTGAACTATGGAACGACCTATTGCTACGTAGCATTCGTGAAGACCTCCGAGGGTGAGACTTTCTACGGTGAGCAACAGAGTTTCAGTACAGGTGAAGACCCAAGTGGCATTGATGACGTCGTGATGGATGCATCGGACGCAATGCCGGTCACTGTGGTTGCCCGCTACAATATGAACGGTCAACAAATCTCCACTCCTCAACCAGGCGTGAACATCCTCCGCATGAGCGATGGCACGGTGAGGAAGGTGCTGGTGAAATGAAAAATGAAGAATGAATCTGCGGAGTATGGGGAGGAAAGGAGAAACATAGTCAATGAACCTCCAAGACTCCTATACTCCGTAGAGATTTAATAGCAAGTGGATGGAAGCCCCGAAGGTGTGAACGAATAGTACGTCACCACCTTCGGGGCTATGCCTTTTGTTCTTGGAAGGATTGTTCTTGTCGTTCAAATGCCATTTGCAGATGAGAAAAATAGGCTGAAAAAGGGGATGGGCAATGTGTTTTGTATGGAAAACGAGAGAAAAACAAGGAATTTTTTTATTTATTCATAAAAAAACAAGAAATTTGTAGAAAATCCATAAAACTGTCTTAATATGAACAAAAGATTTTTGTTTTTTCTCTTCACGTGTTTTTTGCTGAGTCTTTCGGCAATCGCCCAGGTCACCACCTCTTCCATCAGCGGAAAGGTGGAAAGCGAGGGTGAACCCGTCATCGGTGCGTATGTTGTTGCGCTCCACACTCCTTCGGGAACAAAATACGGTGCTGTGACGAACAACAAGGGACGCTACTCCATTCAGGGTATGCGTGTGGGCGGTCCTTACACTATCACCATCACATACGTGGGCTATCGCGACTTTGTCCGCAAGGACATCATGCTTTCGCTCGGTGAGCCTACCGAGGTGAATGCTCGCATGGCGGAAGACAACCAGATGCTCAATGAGGTTGCCGTGACGGGCATTGCTACGCATGGCGGCAATGGTGCTTCGTCGAACTTCGACTTGCAGCAGATTCAGAATGCGCCAACGGTGAATCGTGCTGTATATGATGTTGCCAAACTTTCCCCACTTGTGATGGACAATAAGTTTGGTGGCATTTCCATAGCTGGTGCCAACAACCGCTACAACTCCTTCCAGATTGACGGTATGGTAAGCAACGACGTGTTCGGACTGGAAGGCGACGGAACGAATGGTGGTCGTGCTTACGGCTATTCTATTCCACTCGATGCTGTGGAGCAGTTGCAGATTGCTGTTTCGCCTTTCGATGTGCGCCAGAGTGGTTTTACGGGTGGTGCCATCAACGCCATCACCAAGTCGGGTACGAACAAGCTGACGGCGACGGCTTACACTTATTACACTGACCAGAACATGTATGGTCGCTACAGCCAGCTGCATCATGAGCGCGAGCCGCTGACCAACGAAACCACTAAGACTTTCGGTGGTACGATTGGCGGTCCTATCGTGAAGGACAAGCTCTTCTTCTTTGCCAACGTGGAGTATAAGAAGAACGAATACCCTGCCAGCTACATAGCAGGTGCTGAGAATTATTTCATGACCAACGAGGTGGCTAAGGCCATTTCCGACCGCTATGCTGAAATCACGGGCATTCGCGACACCTATCAGCGTCGCGACATCGAGAAGAAGGCACTCGCCCTGCTGGGACGCTTGGACTGGAACATCAACACGCGCAACAAGTTCTCTCTCCGCTATCAGTTGAACGACTCCTATTCCGACAAGTGGAGTCTGGGTGCTCACAGCTTCACGTTCGACAACAGTAGCTATCGCATGGTGAACAAGACGCACACCTTCTCGCTGGAGTGGAACTCTCATTTCCGCGACAATCTCTACAACGAACTCCGTGCTGGTGCCACTCTCGTGCGCGACGACCGCGACGTGAAGTTCCAGGGACCAACCATCTACATCACTAACGCAGGTCTTTACGACCTCTCCACGGGCATGGAATACACCAAGGACCCTGTCACCAATTATAATTATGGCTCGAATGTTGTCAACATCGGTACGGACTATTCTTCGGGTGTGAACTCGCTGAAGCAGGACATCTGGACCCTGGAGGACAACCTCTCCTGGTACTTGGGCAACCATAGTCTCACCTTCGGTACGCACAATGAGTTCTACAACATGAAGAACGGTTTTGTGCAGTATGCCAATGGTGAATATGCCTACAACGCAGGTCTCACGTCGTTCTTCAACGACACTCCTTCTGCTTTCTACTATAGGTATTCCGATGTCAGCATCACGGGCACCACTCGTTGGTTCACTCCGTTCAAGGCTGGTCAGTTTGGCTTGTACGTGCAGGACAAGTGGGAACCAAGCACTGCTTTCCAGCTCACCTACGGCATTCGCGCCGACTTGCCAGTCTATTTCAACAGCCCTTCGACCAACGCTGAATTCAATGCCAGCAGCTATGCTCAGATTCATGGCGACCAAGTGGGCAGAAAACCAAAGAGCAGTGTGATGATTTCTCCACGCATCGGTTTCCGTTTGTTCCTCGACCAAGACCACCGTTCGCTCCTTCGCGGAGGTGTCGGCATCTTCAACGGCCGTGCGCCATTCGTGTGGATTGAGAATGCATGGGCGAATACGGGTGTGGAGATGAAGGGAACGACCATCAATTCGGGTAACATTCCAACCTTCACGGAGTATGGCGGTAAGAGTCCGATGGATGCAGCCAGCAGTGCCAAGGGGACTGCTTCGAAGCCCGACATCAACTTGGTGGACCGCAACTTCAAGTTCCCTCAGGCTTTCCGTGCCAACCTCGCATGGGAATACACCACGAAGGACAACTTCAAGATTACACTCGAAGGCATGTATTCTCGCTCGTTCAATAACATCTGGTACGAGAACCTTGCCCTCAAGGATAATGGCGAGAAGGTGTATGCTGTGAGTGCTGATTTCCCTCACTCGGCTACCACTTACTACAGTCGCGACTTGGGCTCCTACAACAGCATCATCCGCATCACCAACACGAACAAGGGACACAGCTATTCGTTGAGTGCCAAGTTGGAGAAAAGCTTCCGCTTCGGTCTCAACCTCATGGCAAGCTACACCTTCGGACATTCCTATTCCATCAACGACGGAACCAGCTCCACTGCTACTTCCAACTGGGGCTACTACTACAGCGTGGACCCTAACAAGAAGGTGGTGGGCTACTCCATGTTCGACCAGCCTCACAAGGTGACCGTGCAGGTGGGCTACAACTCCAAGAAGTATGCAGCAGGACGCTTGCAGACGCATGTGAGCCTTATCTATAATGGCTACAGCGGACAGCGTTACAGCCTCACCATGAGCGATGCACAAAGCTCGTCGTTCAATGGCGATTATCGCACGGGCAACTCGCTGCTCTACATCCCAACCGACTATGAACTCACTGCCATGAAGTTTGTGAGTGAAGCCGACCGCACGCAGTTTGCCGATTGGATTCACAATGATTCCTACGCAAGAGAGCATCGCGGACAGTTTGCTGACCCAAACTCCAACCTCTGCAAGTTTGAGCACCGTGTTGATTTCCACCTTTCCCAAGATTTCTACTATCTGAAGAATCGTGGAAGCAAAGTGGAGCTGACGCTCGACATCATCAATGCTGCCAACCTCATCAACAAGCACTGGGGTACGTACTATTCAAGTGCCTACAACCAGAACATCCTGCAAGTGACTTCCACGGGATTCGACGACAATGGCGACCGCGTGGGCACTTACAAGTTCATGGGCAATTCGCCTAACGTGAGCGACTTCTACAGCCGCTGGCACTTGCAGGTGGGCGCACGTGTCACGTTCTAAGCAAGAAGTTCTGAGTGAATGACAACACGAGAGGGGTGTGCTTGATGTGGATGCCGCCCCTTTCGTCTTTTTTCTGAATGAAGGTATTTGTAGAAAATAATATGCAACGCGACGAATTTGAAATCATGGCTCCTGTGGGGTCGAGAGAAAGCCTGGCAGCAGCCATCCATGCTGGAGCCAATTCCGTGTATTTCGGCATCGGAAAGCTCAATATGCGCTCCCATTCGGCTTGTGCCTTTGGCATTGACGACCTGAAAGACATCGCTTCCATCTGTCAGAAGGCAGGACTGAAGAGCTATCTCACGGTCAACACCATCATCTACGGAGAGGACATCGACACCATGCACGAGATTGTGGATGCAGCGAAGGAAGCAGGCATCTCGGCAGTGATAGCCAGCGACGTGGCAGTGATGATGTATTGCCAGCAGGTGGGGCAGGAAGTACACCTCAGCACGCAACTGAACATCTCCAACGTGGAGGCACTGAAATTCTATGCTCAGTTTGCCGATGTGGTGGTGCTGGCGCGAGAACTGAATATGTGGCAGGTGAAGGACATCTACGACCAGATAGTGGAACAGCAAATCAAGGGACCTTCAGGCGAGTTGGTGCGCATCGAAATGTTCTGCCACGGTGCCCTTTGCATGGCGATTAGTGGCAAGTGCTATCTCAGTCTTCAGAATGCAGGACGCTCTGCCAACCGTGGCGAATGTGTGCAGATTTGTCGGCGTGGCTACGAGGTGAAGGACATCGAGACGGGCACGGAACTCAAGGTGGATAACAAGTACATCATGTCGCCCAAGGACTTGAAGACGATTCGCTTCATGGACGTGATGATGAACGCGGGTGTTCGTGTGTTCAAGATTGAAGGTCGTGCGCGTGGTCCCGAATACGTGCAGACGGTGGTGTCAGCCTACAACGAAGCCATCGAAGCCGTGCTCGACGGCACTTTCCACCAGGATGAAGCGCGTATGGACCGATGGGACGAACAGCTCGCCACTGTGTTCAACCGCGGCTTCTGGGATGGTTATTATCAAGGGCAACGTTTGGGCGAATGGTGTGAGGTCTATGGCTCGAAGGCAACGGAGATGAAGGTCTATGTGGGCAAGTGCATCAAATACTTCTCCAAGATTGGTGTTGCTGAGTTCTTGATTGAGAATGTCGATTTGCACGTGGGTGACAAGATTCTCGTAACGGGAACCACCACGGGTGCTCTCATCCAGCACGTTGATGAAATCCGCTTCGACTTGGAACCTGTGCCAACTGCCACCAGAGGACAGCATATCTCCATCAAAGTCAATGAGCGTGTGCGACCTAACGACAAACTCTATGTGCTGCAAAAGCGCTCGCTGAGCAGTATGTGATAAATGAAGAATGAAGAATTAAGAATGAAGAATAACTTAAACTAAAATTTATTCTTCATTCGGAGCGAAGCGACCATTCTTCATTCTTCATTAAAAAAATCATTTTTTTTGTAACTTTTCAAATGCTCAACCGTCTTACTTTTTAGAGAGATGAAGGAAATCAGTTTTCGAAACGATGTTTTGCCACTGAAGGACAAGCTCTTCCGTTTGGCACTTCGTATCACTCTCAACCGAGAGGACGCGGAGGACATGGTGCAAGAAACACTGATTCGTGTGTGGAAAGAATGTCAGGACGGCAAGGAAATAGACAATGTGGAAGCCTTTTCGCTTACCGTATGCCGAAACCTGAGCATCGACTATCACGCCAAGCTGGAACAAAGGAATGTGGCTTTCGACGAGGACATCCACGACCAGCCCGACACAACTCGCTCGCCCTTTGAAACGATGGTTGACCGCGAACGCTTCCAAATGCTCAACGCCTTGATGAATTCCCTGCCCGAGAAGCAACGAACAGCCATGCAGCTGCGCGACGTGGAAGGCAGAAGCTACAAGGAAATAGCCGAGGTGATGCAAATTTCTGAAAGCGACGTGAAAGTCAACATCTTCAGAGCGCGGAAAGCGATGAAAGAAAAACTAAAACGCTAATAAAAACAAGACAATTCACATCCAAGATGGATTACAAATACATAGAACAATTGTTGGATCGCTACTGGGAATGCCACACCAGTGAGGAGGAAGAGCAGATTCTCCGTTCTTTCTTTGCGCAGAAGGACGTGCCAGCTCATCTTGCCCAGTACGCATCCCTGTTCACCTTCATGAAGGAAGCGCAGGAAGAGCGCGTATCGGACGATTTCGACGACCGCTTTGCCGACATCCTTGCCGAGGAGTCGCTTCGCCACGATGTCGTCCGCACTCAAGCGCGCACCATTCCTTTCCGCCAGCGCATCGCTCCGTTCTTGCAGGCAGCAGCGGCAGTGGCTGTGTTGCTCACCATCGGTGGGGCTGCCGAGAGAGCCATTGGCGGTTCTCAGCAAGAGGAAGGAACGGCTGCACCTGTCGTTGCCAACACCTACATCCGCTCCGATCGCGTGGCTGAGGTTGTGACACCAGTCGAATCCAAGAACGAGGCAACAGCCATCGTGCAGCCCGACTCCATGACGCGCACGCAGATGGGCGTTGACGCTCAGGTGAAGGAAAACTAAATTCAGAAACTTTTACTTTACTAATATTTTAATTAAACATTCTGCTACTTAAAACGAAGTTTGAAGCTGTGAAGTTTCCAACTCTCTCGAAATCAAAACACTTGATACTGGTTCTGTTGTGAACCAGGAAAGCCTCACCTCCTCGAAGGTGGGGCTTTTTCGATGCTTTCCGTTCACGTTGCCCTTTTTTCGTTTTCTGCATAAAAAGTCGGGAGAAAAGGAGTGTTTTATGGAAAAATACACTTATCTTTGCGACATAAAACGGAAGTTAAAAATTAAAAGTTAAAAATTAAAAATGCCAATGAGTGGTGAACTTTTAACTTATAACTATTAACTTTTTAGAAAGAATACGATGTCAGAACTTACATTCAACGGAGGAGAGCGCGTCCGTATGGGGCGCATAGAGGTGATTTGCGGGTCGATGTTCTCGGGGAAGACCGAAGAGTTGATTCGTCGCATGCGTCGTGCCCAGTTTGCACGTCAGCGTGTGGAGATTTTCAAACCGAGTATCGACGTGCGATACAGTGAGGAGGATGTGGTGTCGCATCAGGGCAACTCCATTCTTTCCACGCCTGTCGATTCTTCGCAGAGCATCCTGCTGCTTGGCAGCGAAAGCGACGTGATTGGCATCGACGAGGCTCAGTTCTTCGACGATGGCATCGTGGAGGTGTGCAACGAACTTGCCAAGCGCGGTGTGCGTGTGATTGTGGCTGGACTCGACATCGACTATTTGGGCAATCCCTTTGGTCCCATGCCGAAGTTGCTTGCCATTGCCGACGATGTGACGAAGGTGCATGCCATCTGTGTGCGTTGCGGTGCTTTGGCATACGTGTCGCATCGCATCGTGGCTGGCGACCGACAAGTGATGTTGGGCGAGATGAAGGAGTACGAACCACTCTGTCGGGAATGCTACGAGAAGGCGAAGAGAGTGAAGAGTGAAAAATGAAAAAAAGCCTCACCCCCAACCCCTCTCCAAAAGGCGAGGGGAGTGAAAAGTGAAGCGTGAAGCGAGCACTCTTCAACTCACGAACTCACAAACTTAAAAACTTAAAAACTCACAAACTCACAAACTTAAAAAATTACATGTCCCATGCGGAGCTGTTGACACTTGGACTTTACATTTTCATCATCATTCCTGTCATGGTGATTGTGGTGATGGAAAAGCGCCAACCGACCAAGACGGTGGCGTGGTTGCTTGTGCTCACTTTTCTGCCCTTCATCGGACTGATTTTCTATTTCTTTTTTGGCCAGAACATCCGCAAGGAGCGGTACATTGCCCGTCACAGTCTCGACAAGCTCATCCGCAAGTCGATGAAGAAAGACGATGGGCAAGCTGCGTTGCCATTGCCCGAAAGCAACAGGATGCTCATACGCTTGTTTGCCAACCAGGAACTGGCATTGCCTACGAGCGACAACAATGTGGAAATCTATTCGTCGGCATCCCGTCTTTTCGACGATATGCTTCTCTGCATTCGGCAAGCCAAACTCCATGTCCACCTCTGTTCCTACATCATTGAGGACGATGCCCTGGGGCAGCGTTTTGCCGAGGCATTGTCGAGCAAGGCGAAGGAAGGCGTAGAGGTGCGCTTGCTCTATGACTCCGTGGGCAGTCTTCATGCCTCGCGCCAGTTCTTCAAGCAGATGCAGGATGCGGGTGTGGAGGTGTCGTCTTTCATGGCAGTGCGCTTTCCGTTCCTCACGCGAAGAATCAACTATCGCAACCACCGCAAACTCTGTATCGTGGATGGCGAAGTGGGCTTCATCGGAGGCATGAACATAGCGCAACGCTACATTGACGGCACTGGGGAACAGCCGTGGCACGACTTGCATCTGAAGGTGACGGGAGGCGCTGTCACCGCCATGCAGCATGTGTTTGAGGAAGACTGGTATTTTGCCACCAAACATCTGCTGAACAACAATAAATATTATCCTCAGGTTCATCAGCAGTCGGTAGATGCTTGTTTGGCGCAGGTGGTGACGAGTAGTCCTTCCACCCAGTGGCACAACATCATGCAGGGCTATGTGCGCGTGCTGCTCGATGCGCACAACTATGTTTATATGCAAACTCCATACTTCCTCCCGACGGAGCCCGTTCTTTTTGCCATGCACACGGCTGCGCTCTCGGGTGTGGATGTGCGCCTGATGTTGCCCCTTCGTGGCGATTCGAAGATTGTGGAGTGGGCGAGCCGTTCCTATTTGGCAGAAGTGGTGAAGGCGGGAGTGAAAGTCTATCTCTACGAGGCGGGCTTCCTGCATTCCAAGATGCTCGTGAGCGACGACGTGGTCTGTTCTTGTGGCTCTGCCAACGTTGATTTCCGCAGTTTTGAGAACAATTTCGAATGTAACATTTTCCTCTACGGTGAACAGGTGGTGCAGCAGATGAAGGAACATTTCCTTGATGACCAGAAGGATGCCCGTCTCATCACCTTGTCTGATTTGCGCCGTCATCGCCAACCTTTTGTTGACCGCTTTGTGCAGTCGCTGTCGAGAGTTCTTGCACCATTGCTTTAGGAGGATGGCTGCAAAGCTTTTGGATATTGACAAACGCGTATTTGATTCTACTATATGACCGAGGGCTCGCTGTGATTCAAGCGAGCCCTCGTTGTCGTTCAAGCGAGGGCTCGTTTGAAATGCGACGAGGGCTCGGTGATTTAGTACAAGCGAATGAATGATTGGCTTACGCCGAATTTGAGGTTTTGTGCAATCGAAGGGGCACTTTATCACATTCGAAGCCTGTTAGAGGGCTATTTTCATTGTTGCAATGAAAGTTTTGGCGAAAATCTGCGTCGCTTTCGTGAAAAAAGCGTACCTTTGCACCCGTTTTCAATCAATGTGGATAGATTTGGGCTGCTTGCAACCACAGTAAAAAATGCTAAAACGACATGGATTAACCAATATAAAGTACAAAGTACAAATGACTTTTACTTTCTACTTTTTAATTATCAATGAGTGCATGTCGAGGCAATTTTCCCAATTTCTTCCCCACACTTTTTTATTAACACGTTAAATTTAAAAGTTATGGGTTATCTGTTTACTTCGGAGTCGGTGAGTGAGGGACATCCTGACAAGGTTGCCGACCAGATTAGTGATGCTGTTTTGGACAATCTCTTGGCATACGATGCCGATTCCAAAGTGGCTTGTGAAACGCTTGTGACCACGGGACAGGTGGTGATTGCAGGCGAGGTGAAGTCGCGTGCCTACGTGGATTTGTTGGAGGTGACGCGCGACACTATCAAGAAGATTGGCTACACGAAAGCCGAGTATAAGTTTGAGGCAGAGAGCTGCGGTGTGTTTAATGCCATCCATGAGCAGAGTGGCGACATCAACCGAGGCGTGGAGCGTGAGAACCCTGAGGACCAGGGTGCTGGCGACCAGGGCATGATGTTTGGCTATGCTGTGAACGAGACGGAAAACTATTTGCCTCTGTCGCTCGACTTGAGCCACCACATTCTGCGCACCTTGGCTGACATTCGTCGCGAAGGCAAGCAGATGACTTACCTGCGCCCTGATGCCAAGAGTCAGGTGACGATTGAGTACAGTGAAGATGGGAAGCCGCTGCGCATCGACACTATTGTTGTTTCGACGCAGCACGACGAGTTTGTGCAGCCAAGTCTGGAACTCGACCAGAAGAAGGCTGACGAGCAGATGCTCTCGAAAATCAAGCAGGACGTGAAGCAGATTCTGATTCCTCGGGTGGTGAAGGAAATCCACGATGAGAACATCAAGAACTTGTTCACACCAAGCATCAAGTATCATGTGAACCCAACGGGCAAGTTTGTCATTGGTGGTCCTCATGGCGACACGGGCTTGACGGGACGCAAAATCATCGTTGACACCTACGGTGGTCGTGGTGCTCATGGTGGTGGTGCCTTCTCGGGCAAGGACCCGTCGAAGGTGGACCGTTCGGCTGCCTACGCTGCTCGCCACATTGCGAAGAACATGGTGGCTGCTGGCGTGTCGGACGAGATGCTGGTGCAGGTGAGCTATGCCATCGGTGTGGCAAAGCCAGTGAGCATCTATGTCAACACTTACGGCAGGAGTCACGTGTCGCTCTCGGATAGTGAGATTGCCAAGATGGTGGGCGAACTGTTCGACCTCCGTCCGAAGAAGATTGAGGAACGCCTGAAACTGCGTTGCCCAATTTACGAGGAGACGGCTGCTTACGGCCACATGGGACGTGAACCGAAGACCGTTGTGAAGAAATTCCACAACCACTACGAAGGTGACAGGGAAGTGGAGGTGGAGCTTTTCACGTGGGAGAAGCTGGACTATGTGGATAAAATCAAGGAGGCTTTTGGGCTGTAGGTAGGAGGTGAAAAAACGTGAAGCGAGGAAAAACGTGAAGCGTGAAGTGTGAAGCGTGAAGCGAGGCTTGCTCTACAACCAGATGAACTTCGTGACCGAGTCCGCTGTTCAGTAAATGAAGAATGAGGAATGAAGAATGCCATGCGGTGGCATCGCTTCACGCTTCACGCTTCACTCTTCACGTTCAACTCACAAACTCACAAACTTAAAA
>DGSN01000053.1:20808-22527 GCA_002393575.1 Prevotellaceae bacterium UBA4361
CTTTAAATCCCTGATTAAAAACTTAAAAACTCACATGTCTGTAGATTACGATTCCATTCTGACGCAGAAGCCCGTCACTCCGCTGTCTGAGCATCCATTCGTTGTGGATGGTGAAAAGCTGGCGGATTGGGACGTGGCAGGCATATTGCGAGCCGATGCGCAGTCCAGCAATAGTTGGGCTGTGCTGGCGATGCTGGTGATGTTGGGGATATTGCTGTCGTTGCTGGTGAAGAATTATGATTTCCTGAAATATAAGTTCAAGGATTTCATGGCGAGTGAACGCCGTTTCAGCAATGCCGCCATGATGCCGGATGCCAGTGAGCTGCCTCTCACCTTGCTGCTCATCGTCGTGTCGTGCGGTTGCTTTGGCTTCATTCTGCATGATTTGTTTGCGGAAATGCCATTGCTGAACCGGTGGCTCAGTGAACCGTATCAGCTCTATCTTCTGATTTTTGCCTTGGTGCTGCTGTTGGTGCTGGCGAAAGCCTTCCTCTACAGGGTGGTGAACTGGGTGTTCTTCCCGCGTGCCAAAAACCAGAAATGGATGGCTTCTTACTTCTTCCTCACGGCGATGACTTCGTTCGTTGTTTTTGTCATTGCGGCACTTTATGTTTTTGTCAACATTAGCTATATGGAAGTTGCAATTTGTCTTTTGATATTGCTGTTTTTGTATGAATTTTTACTCTTCTACAAGCTAAATGCTAACTTTCAAGCCAAAAAGTATGGTCAAGTGCTTATTTTTTTGTACTTTTGCGCCGTCGAAATAGTACCACTCCTTGCAATATGGCACTTTTTTGAGCAGAATAGTACGATATAAAGTAATTGGACACGAATATTACAAATCAAAACAAGTTGGATTTGATGACGCCTAAAATCTTAATTTCTCAACCCCGCCCTCAAACAGAAAAGTCTCCTTATTTCGACCTGGAGAAGAAGTATGGTGTGGAGATTGTGTTTCGTCCGTTTATCAAAGTTGAACCTATGGAGCCCAAGGATTTCCGCGCACAGAAAGTGTCGATTCCTGGACATACGGCAATCGTTTTCACTTCACGCCACGGCATCGACCATTTCTTCAACCTTTGCAAGGAGCTGCGTGTCTCCATTCCTGACGACATGAAGTATTTCTGCAAGTCGGAGCAAGTGGCTCTCTACATTCAGAAATACGTGCAGTATCGCAAGCGCAAGGTGTTCTTCCCTCTCACTGGACGCGTTGATGACCTCATCCCTATCATGGTGAAGCACAAGTCGGAGAAGTTCTTTGTGCCTCAGTCGTCTGCGCATACTGACGACCTGAAGAACAAGCTCGACGCTGCGGAATTGGTACACGACGAGGCGGTGATGTACTACACGGTGAGCAACGATTTCGGTCCTGACGAACCGTTCGACTACAACATCGTCGTTTTCTTCAGTCCCGAAGGAGTTCACTCCCTGAAGAAGAACTTCCCCGATTTCGAACAGGGCAGCATTGCCATTGCTTGTCTCGGTAAGACAACCATTGCTGCTGCTGAAGAAGCAGGACTCAGAGTGGATATGCAAATCACTCCAGAACTGCGCTCTGTGCCAGCCTTGATTGAAGACTTCATCAAGCACCACGACAAGAACGAAATCAATCTCTCTTAGAGTGAAGTGTGAAGCGAGGAAAAAACGTGAAGCGTGAAGTGTGAAGCGTGAAGCGATGCTTGCTATTCAGCGAGAACTCACAAACTCACAAACTTAAAA
>DGSN01000053.1:22642-26815 GCA_002393575.1 Prevotellaceae bacterium UBA4361
AAATCCCTGATTAAAAACTCACAAACTTACATAAAACCTCCTATGCGCGAGACTTTCACCAAGGCAGAGCGCATTTGTAGCAAACTGCTGATAGATAAACTTTTCGCTGGCGGAAATGCATCAATGGCTGCATTTCCGCTTCGTGCTGTCTATATGTTCATCAGTCCTGAGGAGGAAAAACCTACTGATGTCGCCCCCGTTTCAGTGCTGATTAGCGTGCCCAAGCGCAAACTGCGTTTGGCTGTGGAGCGCAATCGCATGAAGCGGCAGGTGAGAGAGGCATATCGGCGCAACAAGCAGAGTCTTTATGCCCTGATGGAAGCGGAACACTTGCAACTTGCCATTGCCTTCATCTGCATTACCGATAAACCTTGCGACTCCAAGCAGGTGACGTATGCCGTGAAAAAGGTGCTCCGACGCATTGAGGAGTCGGTAAGGAAAGGAGAGCACCCTGTGCGTCGTCTCAAGGAACCCGATAAAGAGCCCCAGGAGGCGCAGGAAGGCGATTTCTTCATGGGATCGTATAATCCTTTGCTTTCGGAAGATTGACGGCTTAAAACGCAAATTTTTGAACTATGAAGAACTTTCTCCACACACTTCTTTCCTGGATGTCTGTGCTCTGGCATGGATTGGGCAAGATTCTGTCGTGGATTCTTCTCATTCCCATTTATTTCTACAAGAAAGTAATCTCTCCTATCACTCCTCCCGCTTGTCGATTCACTCCCACTTGCTCCACCTACGCCGTGCAAGCCATCAAGAAGCACGGACCGATAAAAGGACTGATTTTAGCCACGTGGCGCATCCTTCGCTGCAATCCCTTTGGTGGTTATGGCTACGACCCCGTTCCCGATAAATTCAATTGGATGTTCTGGAAAAAAGAAACCCACAGCAACTGACTTTGGCATCAAAGTTATATTGCTGTGGGTTTTGTTGATATTTAACTAACTAAGAAATAAGCGTATGAAGAAGAGAATCATTTCACTTTTCTGCTCCATCGTGCTGGCACTGCCAGTGGCTGCTCAGTCGTGGATTTGGTATCCTGGCGACATGGACATCTGGATGGGCAACAAAATCAACAACCTGCGCACGGAGCGAGGTTCGTTCTACCCTGCTTTCTGGAAAGCTTACAGCCACGAACAGACGGTGGAGTATGTGAAGACGGTCGAATTGGCGGAAGCGGAAGACGTGGAACTGTGTGTCGATGGACATTTTGGCGTGAAGATTGACAACACCTATTTGTTTGGTATGCCTAAACACTTCACGATGCCCGCTGGCAGACACACGCTGCGCATCGCCGCACACAACAAAATGGCTCCTCCTTCACTGTGGCTGAAAGGCAAATCATTCGTCAGCGACACGACGTGGACAGTCACCAACTACGCTGTTCCTGCTAAGGCGGACACGTGGAGAGAAACTGATGGCACTCCCACATTCATCCATCCTGCGCAATGTCCTTCCTCCTATCGCCTCCCCATCACTCCCGTCGAGCCTGTCAAGACGGAACGAACGGGAAAGGAACTCTTTGTGGAGTGGCAGCGTGAGGGCATTGGCTATTTGCAGTTGAATGGTCTGAATGGCAATGGGCAAGTGAATGTGTATTATGGTGAGAGTCCTGATGAGGCTCGCGACAAACAACACTCTATCCTCATTGACCAAGTGGTTTTCTCTTCCGACCAAGTGACTGACCTCGCCACGATGGACACTCAGCCACGAATGGGCAGCGCCTATGTTTTGAAGAACAGCCGCGCCATGCGTTATGCCTTGGTGGAATGTGTGGGTGACATCAGCATCGACAGCGTGACACTTCTCTCGGAAATGAAGGAAGTGAAGCAGCGTGGCTCCTTTGAATGTAGCGATACGCTGCTCAATCGCATTTGGCAAGTGGGAACCTATACGCTCCATCTGACTGACCGCGAAGTGATGATTGAGGGCATCAAGCGCGACCGTTGGATGTGGAGCGGGGATGCCATCCAGTCGTATTTGATGAACTACTACGCTTTCTTCGACACCCCTGTTGTGAAGCGCACCATCTGGGCACTGCGTGGCAAAGACCCCGTGGAGCAGCACATCAACACCATCCTCGACTACACGTTCTTCTGGTTTAACTCCATCTACGACTACTATCTCTACACGGGTGATGCAGCTTTCGTTCGTCAAATCTATGGGCGCATGAAAAGCCTGATGGACTATGTGGAAGGTCGTCTGAACCAACGGGGAATGGTTGAAGGACAGCCAGGCGACTGGGTGTTCGTCGATTGGTCGCCACGAGATATGTCGAAAGACGGTGAGTTGGCTTTCGAGCAATTGGTCTATCTGCGCTCTCTTCAGACCATGCAGCAATGTGCGGAATTGATGGGACTGCACAATGATATGCAGCATTACGGCGATGCCGCCAATCGTCTCCGTAGTCAGATTCTTCCTACCTTCTGGAACCAGAACAAAGGAGCCTTGATTCATCACACCCGAAACGGACGACAAGAGCAGGAACTGACGCGCTATGCTAACATCTTTGCTGTGCTCTATGACCTACTGGACGAGCAACAGCGGAAATCGGTGCTCCAGCATGTACTGCTGAACGACTCCGTGATGGAAATCACAACTCCCTACATGCGTTTCTACGAACTGGAAGCTCTCTGCGCCTTAGGGCTTCAACGCGAAGTGCTCAGTGAGATGCGGTCCTATTGGGGTGGTATGTTGGCGCAGGGAGCCACTACCTTTTGGGAGACATACGACCCGAAGGAAGGCTATTCTGAACGATTGGGCATGTATGGCAACCGCTACGGAAAGTCGCTCTGCCACGCCTGGGGAGCTTCGCCTGTCTATCTGTTGGGCAAATACTATCTCGGTGTGCAACCCACAAAGCCTGGCTATGCAGAATGGGAGATGCGTCCTTGCCTTGGCGACTTGAAATGGATGAGAGGCGACGTGCCTACCCCTCACGGCAATATCCACATCGAGATGACGCGGAAGCAGATGACAGTGTTGGCGACGGAAGGGCAGGGCACCATCTATTTCCAGTCGAAGGGGAAACCACGTGTCACGGGTGGTACGCTCTCATCGCTTGGAAATGAACAATACAAAGTGCTTGTCAATGGTTCGCAGCGAGTTGTTGTGAAAGTACGTTTCAATTAAAAAAGTACGTCTCAAATAGGTAACGTTAAAAAAAAAACTGTTATGAAAAGAATGCTGAATGTATTAGTGCTTCTGTTGGCTTTGACATCAAGTGTCAAGGCTGCAGAGGATATTTCGTTATCGGTCAGCGACATCGTCTTCGACTGGGGCGGTTGGGGTGGTGTGTCCAATGCGAATGAAAACAGCATCACATTTCCCAATTGGGCAAACAACTATTGGAATGTCGCTCAACTCAGCACAGATGAATATACACGTTTAGACATGGAGTTTGCTCAACCCGTGAACTATTACCGTATGGTGGTGAAGGCCGTCTATAGCGACAACGAAGAGACTGAGAGTGTGATTGTCTATGGTGCCTCGAGCCATAGTCTGAAGTTTGAAAAGGGCAAGACGCTCGTCAAGATTGTGATGTTTCAAGGCGACTGGGAAGGCCTTAACAACGATGATAATGGTGAAGGGGTGACTGCCAAGATATATTTTGAGCACATCACCATTCTCACAAAGGAATCGGCAGACCACTCCACGCCGAAGAATACTGTGGTGAGGTCGCCTAAGTTAGGTACTGGCATGGCTAACCCTCTGCTCGATTTTCAGTTCTGTGCTGACCCTACCGCAGTGGAATATAACGGACGACTCTACGTTTATGGTACTAACGACCACCAGCAGTATGAGGCGGAAACAGAGAGCAATACTTACGAACGAATCAATACATTGGTCATGATGTCAACCGACGATATGGTGAATTGGACCTATCACGGCTTGATTCCAGTGGCATCGATTGCCCCATGGATTATTGCTTCTTGGGCACCCAGCATTATCAGTCAACAGCAGTCCGATGGCAGCACGCTCTTCTCGCTCTATTTCTCCAACAGTGGTTGGGGCACAGGCGTCATTCAGGCCAAGTCGCCCGTAGGTCCTTGGACATCGCCACTCAACACAAGTCTTATCGATGGAAATAACGAGACAGTGAAAGGTAGCGGTGCCATCTTCGACCCAGGGGCAGTCATCGACAACAATGGTGACGCATGGCTTACCTTTGGC
>DGSN01000079.1 GCA_002393575.1 Prevotellaceae bacterium UBA4361
GCAGGTCGTTCCGACCTACGGTTACTGAGCGAAGACCCTTCTCAGGGTCTATTGCACTAATATGCGGATAATCATATAACGGAAATAACGGAAAGGCTCCGCATGGAGCAAAATAAAAATTTCCGTTCTTTCTGTTCTTTCCGTGGGACATAAAAAACATACGATGATAATAATAGTCCCACGGAAATGACAGAAATGACAGAAAGGCTCCGTATGGAGCAAAATAAAAATTTCCGTTCTTTCCGTTCTTTCCGTGGGACAAAAAAGATGGTGCAAGCAATATCATTGTCCCACAGAAATGACAGAAACGACGGAAAGGCTCCGCATAGAGCAAAATAAAAAATTTCTGTTATTTCCGTTATTTCCGTGGGACATAAAAAAAAGAAAAAAGAAAATAAGATTCCCTTTCTCCAAAGCTCCTTAGAAAGAATCCCTACGAAGGATAGGAGAAAGGGAGTTCTTTCGATTGGCTTGCGCCGAACTAAAGGTTCTACTAAATGACCGAGGGCTCGTTATCGAAACAACGAGCCCTCGTCGTAACTCAAACGAGGGCTCGCTTGAATAACAACGAAGGCTCGACTATTTAGTAAAAACGAAAGAAAAAACTGATGTCTCCTAAAGAAATATACTAAATACATGAGTTCGATATAACAAAATATGTTCTTTTGTAGTGCCTCTACGAGGCAGAAATCCTACAAATCTATTCAAAATCACTCGAAATCTCATTCATATTTGTAAGATTTGAGAAGATTTGTTAGATTTCTCGCGAAGCGACTCCTTATACCGAACTGACGTATACTAAATGTACTAAATTTTAAAATTTAGCCGATTTAGCCAATTTGGCTACGCCGAGCTGAAGGTTCTTTAGGAGACTTTTTCTATTCTTCATGCCTCAAAGGGAGTCCAAGAGGATTTCGACAAGGCGGGGCTTGGCGTAGTCGTCGAGGGAGGATTCGGGCAGCCATTCGTAGGTGGGAGGAAGAGATGGCGGAGAGGGAACGTCCCACAGGTAGAAGTCGGTAAGGAGGATGCGATGGGTGAGGACGTGCTTCACTTGCGACTTGAGGAGGGTGAGAGTGCCTTCCACACCTGATTGACGGATGAAGTCGTGAAGTTTGGCATTGGCAGCCCCCTCCAGCTCCCCCAAGGGGGAGGGTGAATCATCACTTTCGAAGAGGAGCGGTTCCCATAGTCCTTGCCAGATGTCGCCTGCGGAACGCCGATGGAAGGCGGTGGATTGCTGACACCTAATATATAAATAGGCGAAGTGGCGGGTCTTGATGGTGAGTTTCTTTTCCTTCACGGGCAGGGAGTCGATGCGTCCTGTGCGGAGTGCATCGCAAGTGGTGGTGAAGGGACAGATGACGCAACGCGGAGACTGAGGGGTACACTGGATGGCTCCGAAGTCCATCATCGCCTGATTGAAGGCAGCTGGCTGGTCGGCAGGAAGGAGTTGGTTGGCAAGGGAAGAGAAGAGTTTTTTGCCTTCGGTGGTGTTGATGGGTGTGTCGATGCCGAAGTGTCGCGACAGGACACGATAGACGTTTCCATCGACAACGGCATGGGGTAAGCCGAAAGCAAAGGAGGCAATGGCAGCAGCGGTGTAGTCACCTACTCCCTTGAGGGAACGGATGGCTTCGTAGGTGCGAGGGAAACCGCCCATCTGCACGATTTGTTTGGCTGCTGCATGGAGGTTGCGGGCACGACTATAGTAGCCGAGTCCTTGCCATAGGCGCAGCACTTCGTCCTCGGATGCTGCTGCCAATGAGTCAACGGTAGGCCAACGGTGTACGAAACGCTCCCAGTATGCCCATCCCTGCTGTATGCGCGTCTGTTGCAGGATGACTTCGCTCAGCCAAATGAGGTATGGGTCGTGGGTATCTCGCCACGGCAGTTCACGGCGATTTTCTGCATACCAGCGAAGCAAGTCTGGGGTAAAGGAAGAAGGGGTCAACAAATTATCACAAAGGAACACAAATAATTATATTACACAAAGAAAACGAAAAACATAGAGATTTCTCCATGCAAAGGTAGTGATTATTTTAGGATTATAAAGAAGGGGTCAACAAATTATCACGAAGGAACACAAATAATCATATTTTCACAAAGAAAAAAAAGAAAAACACGCTAACTTGATTTGTGCATTATTTGTGTTAATTTGTTGACTGAAAAAAGGCTCGACAACGGGGAGGTTGTCGAGCCAAACACTTATTGAGTACGAACGGACGAGTGTGTCCGTTTTTCTAAGAGACTGAGGGATTACTTCTTGATGAACATCTTCTTGCCATCAATGATGTAAACACCACTGTTGTTGACAGTCTTGAGACGCTGGCCAGAGAGCGTGAAGATGTTCTCTGCATTCTCAAGGAGTGCGTCGATGCTTGTGCGGTTAGCGATGCAGTCGATGCCAACAGCGTCGGCGTAGCGAACGAGTGTCCAGAGTGAGTTGTCGTTCTGAGCCTTGTTGCCGTAGCAAGAAGCACCTACTTCTGTGCCGTCGGTACCAATGAGACCGTAAGGAGTGCGGATGGTGTAATATGCTTCGCCATCCAACTCAACTGGAGATACAACGAGTACGGAACGCTTGTCGTATTCAACAGACATTGACCACTCGTCGGTGCCTGCCATACCTACATATTCATGTCCATTGCCATAGTAGAAACCACCTTCGGCAGGAGTGAATGTGAGTCCAGCAGCATCTTCAGGCTTTTCTGCCAAGCTTACATTGCCAGTAGCAACGCTGAGCACGTAGCCAGTTGCCTTCTGGATGAAGACGTAAGCAACACCGTTCTCAGGAGTTGTTGCAGAGTGCTTGTAAGCAGCAGTTGCAGCAGCAAGGTTGTCGATAGCTGTCTTCAGCTCTTCGTCTGTTGCTTCAGCCTTCTCAGCTACAGCGTTAGCTTCGTCAACAGCAGCTGTGTAAGCGTCAACAGCTGTCTCAGGGATGAAGAAGAGGCCTTCGCCTACACCTTCGCGAGCGTTGATAGTTGCATTAGCACTTGCGATAGCTGCGTCGAGCTGTTCAGCGAGGGTAGATTCACCGATAGTCCAGAGAGCACGGTCGCCTACCTTTGCAGGAGACTTGTCAGCGTAGCAAGCATCGCCTGCGTTTGTGCCGTCGGTACCAATCATCTGTTCTGCGTTGTTGAACTTAGAGAATGTGTAGAACACACCGTCTTCAGTTTCAACAGGAGAGATAATCCATTCATACTTCTTGTCGGCAGCGTTCGACATAGTCCAGTTGTTAGAACCCTGGAAACCTACGTACTCAACACCATTGGTGATGTAGTAGCCACCGTTCTCGCCAGCTTCGAATTCTACGAATTCCTTGTTCTCACCGAGTTTCACACCCTGAGCAACATTCATGTAGAGACCAGAAGCCTTCTGCTGGATGTAGTACTTCTTGCCAGCGATTGGAGTGAAGCCAGTGTCCTTCGTATAAACAGCGTTCTTGTAAGAGAGCCAGCTGATGTTGTTGTCTTCAGCGATGGTGTAAGTAACTACGAGGTTACCCTCAGCATCAGCCTTTCCAACAGCAGTGAAGGTGTCGATGTAGAACATGGACTGACCATTGTTGAAGTTGAATTCCTTACCAGTAGTAACGTCAACAGCTTCGCCATCGCCTACCTGGAGTGTGATACCACGAGGAGTTTCGCCTGCCTCAACAGCACCATTGTTCAAACGAACGCGGGTGAAGATAGAAACATTGTAAGTAGCACCTGGTTCGAGGTTAGGAATGGTTGCAGTGAGCGTATTAGCTCCGAGAGCATTACCATCACCCGTCCAGTACTCGAAGAATGGAACCTTGAAGTTAGAACCATCGGAATTGCCTTCTACAGACCAAGTGTTGATGTAGAGAGCAGTGTCATAGTTAGTACAAGGAACGGCTGTTCCGTCTTGACTGATTGTCCAAACAGAGAGGAGGAGGTCGTCGATTGTGTTAGCATCATCGTGCCACCCCGAGTTCCAAACAGTGTTCTTGTACTCGTTTGCCTCAGCGAGAGTGAGTGTACCATCGTCGTACTTAGCCTTGATAGCATCGAATGCTTCCTTGAAGGTAGCGTAAGCCTCTTCTGTGTAGAAGTTCGTGCTATTCATTTCCTGTTCAACAGAAGCGAGAACTGCATCGAGAGCAGCCTTAGCAGCGATAGAAGCCTTGGCAGCCTCGGTAGCAGCAACGAGTGCAGAAATAGCAGAAGAGAGCGATGCAGGGTCAGCCTTGTCAACTTCAGTAGCGATAGCAGCCTGGAGAGCAGCAAGAACGTCGGCATCCATCTTAGCGGTCTGGTCAACAGCCTGAGCGTCAGCCAAAGCAGCGTCGTAAGCAGCCACGAGTGCGTCGATGCTGAAGTCGCCTGTGCGAGTGAGCTTGAATGGACCACCGATGAACCAAGAGTAAGCCTGAGTGTGAGCACCCTTGAAACCGAGAGTCACAACGGTGTTGTCCTCAGCAACAGCAAATTCGAGAGAGTTGAGGTAGTAACCCTTGTCGAATGCAGCTGAAGCCTCACCCATGCTGTTAGGATAAGCAGTGAGCTTGTCGTCGAGAGCGATGCCACCGAGTGTAGCAATAGGAGTGCTGAAGCCGCCAGCTACGAGATTGGCATTCGATGTAGCAGGGTCGGTGTCAGCAGCAATGCCTGAACGATAGAATCCGTAAGCATCGAGACGATAAGTACCTGCAGGGAGAGTTACATCCTGGAGGAGAGAGAAGTCGGTGAGATTGAGTGCACCCCAACCAGCGTAAGCCTCGATAGCCTTTGGTTCGCCAGAAGCATTGCTCCAGTTACCGCCTGTAGCAGCAACAGTCCAACCTTCCTGGTTCTTCTCGAAGTCTGCATTGACGATGAGGTCGGTGTAGTCGAGCTTGTTAGGGTTGTAGATAACGATGTTGGTTACGCCCAGAGTGCTGAGGTCTGTTCCGTCTTCAGGAAGCACATACTTGGTTTCTGCACCTCCCTCGCCATAGTTGACGAAGAAGATTGAACCCTTGCTTGCATTGTTCTGAATAGCTTCTTCACTGCATTCACCATCATATACCTTATTATAAGTATATACATTCATGACGGTTTCGTTGTCGTCGTAAGTGCCAGTAGCATCTGTGACGCGAACAACGAGTTCACCGCTTTCGGTTACGACAACGCGGCGAGTACGAGTAACAGCGAGTGGGTTGCCATTGAGAGTTACGTTGTAAGCAGTGTAAGGAAGTGTCAACTGAGTTGGGAGACCAGCAGTTGTTGACATGACGGTGTAAGTTGGCTGATAAACGCCATCCACTTCGTCGAGCTTCACGAATGTCACTGTAGGAGCATTGAGCTTCATAGGAACACCTGCTTCGATGGTCGTTTCAGCCACTTCAGAAACGAGGTTGTTATAAACTGCGATTGCCTTGATGGTAGTGGTTGCGTTGATGACGAAAGGCTCAGTGTATTGAGTGCTTTCAACGGTTGGTTCGCTGCCATCGAGTGTGTAGTAAGCAGTCTGCTCGTGATTCTTGTTGGTGAGACCAGCGTTGATTTGGATAGTACGCTCGCCACCCCTCGTTGCAATAATAGAGAAGGTTGGAGCAGTTGCTTCCTCGGCAATCATCACTGGTTCGTAGATAGCACCATAAACGAGTGCATCGCCTGCTGCGCCACTGTAGATGGTAGAGAGGTCGCCAATCACACCCGTTCCAGCTGTGCAATATGCGGTATTCAGATAGTAGTCCTTGATGACATCACCATGACTTCTGTCGAATGTGAGACCAGCAATACTACCCTTCTTTGAATAGCGGAGACGATAGCCGTAAGTCTTGTCGATACGAGTGAGACCAACGCCTTCAGCCAAATAGATGGTGTTGCCATTCTGGATGTTGAGGATGTCCCAAGTGACATTGGCTGCTGTCATGAGATTGACATGTGGAGTTGTCCAAGAAGTCCAAGGGTCAACAGTTGTGTCAACATCATCACCCCAAGTAGCACTGTAACGCTCAGTGAGTTCATCCTTTGTCACCTTCGAGAAATCAACTGTCTCGCGAACGCTGCGAGTCACAACAGTTTCCTCAGTTGTTGTGCCATCTTCGTTTTCAACCACATTTGTTGTAGTAGTTTCCTCAACAGCTGGCTCATAAACTGTAGAAATAGGGAATTCAACGGAAGTCACTGCATAGCCGTCAGCCTTAGCATAGATGGTGAGGATACCCGACTGGTCTGGAGCGAATGTGTCGCCGCTGTTGATTGCAACCTCTGCACCTGGTTCGCCACCGTTAGGAGTGACTACATAAGAGAGTGTTGCCTCTGGAGAACCGAGGATAGATGCCTGACCTGGGTCGGTGATAGTGAATACTGGGTTGGAAATGACTTTCTCGCCAGCATTCCACTCGTAAGAAGTGAGGGCAATGACTGGAGCATTGAGATAAGTTTCTGCACCAGTAATCTGCTGCTCGATGATGGAAGAAGCGGTTTCGCCATCAGCAAGAACTGCGTATGCAAAGAGCTTACCAGCTGTGCTTGCCTCTACATCTACTTCTGCACCTTCTGCGTAAGGGAGAGCTGTCCATGCGTCGGAACCGATTTCAGGAGCCTCGTCAGCAGGAACGGTGGTGTAGTAGAGCGTACCTTCCATGTTGTTGTTGATGATGGTGTAAGTCTGGCTTGTGCCATAGAGCGACTTGAATGTGAATTCAGGATCCTCAGAAACAGCACCATCTACCCACTGGTAAACGCTGATGTTGTCGATGTTCACATAACCAGAACCACGACCGAGGAGGGTGTAGATACCTGTAACAGCATTGCTTGCATCCTCTGCAAGAGTGCGCACACTAACAACGTCATCACTTGGGTCTTCAGGAGTACCCTTGTCGATAGTTGTCGTAACAGTGCGGTCTTCCACATTGATGGTGTAGTGCATCCAAACAGGTTCGATGGTTGCAGTCGTAGTACCCTCTGTTACGCCATAGTCAGCATTGAGATAGAATGTGGTGTTGTCACCTGTGTAAGTAGGAAGCCACTCCTGGAAGAGGTATTCACTGCCAGTGTAAGTAGCATTGTTAGCCAACTTCGTGTCGGCTGCGGTAGTGACAACAAACTGACTTGCACTGCGGTCAGTCACATTACCACCCTTGATTTGGGCATCAAACTCGATAGTATAGCTGGAAACGCCTTCCAGATTGAGTCCGCTGAAAGTAGTGTAAGCACAACGGTTACCACTACCCGAAACTGTCAAATTGACGTACTGGCCATAAACTTCATCACCAGTCTTCAATGCAGGAGTGATGTTTGGAGCAGTCCATGCACTGGCATCAGCAGCACCTTCATAGTTCTGAGTGTAGAGGTTCTTCTTAGCCTTCTGAGCAGGGGTAATCATCTCCACCTTCTTGATAGCCGTGTAAGGACCATAAGAAGTGAGGATGAAACCATCAGCTGCTGCAACTGCAATGTAGCAGTCAAGTTCAGCATTCTTAGCGATGATAGCATCAACTGGCATGGCATTGCCTTCAAGGTCGATGGCATTGTCATTCAGAATTTTCCAGTCAACGGCACTGCCGTAGATTTTCACTGTGTCGCCAGCGGCTACATTGTATGCCATGTAAGAAGTCTTACCGGCACTCACGAACCAAGGACGACTTGCGTCACGGAACCAGAAGTTATTGCCGTTTCCATTCTGCCAGAGAGCGGCAATACGTTCCTTCACATTCAGGCCGATGACTCCGCCCGAAGTTGTAAATGCAGAGATGTTATTCAGCGTTCGACCTGCATAGTCCACACCAGTCTCGCCAGCCACCACTGTTGTGTAGCCACCAGCCTGAAGTGCCTCGAAGTCTATAGTGAATGTCTTCTGAGCATTTACTGTCATTGCGAACATTCCAACGAGAAGTGCTGCAATGAATGAAGTAAATCTTTTCATTTCGCTGTAGATTTAATTGATTAGAAAAATTAGTTATTTAGTCTCGATTGTTTTACGCATTCTTTCACATTGCAAATTTAAGATAAATAATTGGTTCGTGAAAGAAAATCCGTTCATAATTTATAGACTTTCGTGCAGTGCCCAAGAAGGCAAAAGAGCAAAAATCCACGATGGATTCGCGGTTTTTATCATTACTTAATAAAAAAGGCTCAGTACAAAAAATGCACTGAGCCTCTTGGATTTATTTACATGAAGTCATTTATTTCACGATGTACTTCTGCTTGCCGAAGATATAAACTCCCTTAGGCAGGTTAGCATCGAGCTTGTCAGCCACCTTGATGCCTTGGAGGTTATATACGCCCTTCGATGCTTGCTGGAGCAAATCGACTGGTTTTGCTTCGATGCCGAGAGCCTGATCCTGATGATACTTGTCGGCGTCACCGCAATAGTAAACATGGTTTGCACCAAATCCGTACAAGTTACATCCCAAGTTGCCAATTGCATCAAGACCGAACTTGAGGCTCATTGCGCCCTGAGTATTGACATACTCCATACGGTAGGTCTTTGGTGTGTACAAGTCAGGATAATCTGAGTGAACATGGAGGCTGTCGAGTGCATCAGCAAATTCATCACCGAGTACGAGGCAAACGCCTGTTACGTAAGTGGTATCCTGAACAGCAACGTCAGTGTAGAAATACTCGTATGTCACATTGCCTTCTTCGTCAACACCATTCTCAAGGGAGTCGAGATGCTGAACAGTTACAATATTTCCGTTTTCGTCAAGACGGTCAACCATCACAATCATCTTGTCGTCTTCGGCACGGTTTTTATTGCCTTCGTTGCCTGCGTATGCATCAGCCTGATAGATGTAGAGACCCTTGTTCTCAACAGAGATTGTCTGGCAAGCCTTATTCTTAGGATGAGCGGTGTAACCGCGCCATACCTCGAAGAAATAACCACCTTCCCAATTATCATCTTTCTTGAAGCGTGGATTACCATTTGTCTTATCAGAGCCATTTTCGTAGTCATAGCTTGAATCGAGCCAACCAGTAGGCTTCACAGTATTACCATTGCCTCTTGCACCATTTTCAGAGAAGAATGGGTTAACAACAACGAGGTCTGCCTCACGTCCATAACCTGCTACCGACATCTTCATTGCGTCGAGTGCAGCATTGATTTCAGAAATGGTATTGTTGAAGCTGTCACCATCGTTATTAGGAGTTACGTTGGCAATCATTTCCTTTGCCTGAGCAATGAGATCTTTCACAACGCTCATGTCAGCACCACTCTGCACGTAAGTAGGTTCATTGCAAACAGCTTCAGCCTCTGCCACCTTAGCAACGAGGTCGTTGTAAGGCTTGTTCTGGTTGATGACATAATTTCTTGCATTCTGCAAACCACGAACAGCATCTACAAGATAGTTGTACTTCTCGTCACGGAAAGATTTTTCTGTCACACTTTGGTCTTGCCACCATTCTGGACCAACTTCTCCTTCAGGAGTAATCCATGCGTATGATTCTGCCAAGCAACCGTACCATGTGTCAATAGCGCGCTGGATGGAGTCGTTATCCCAAGGATAAGTGGTGTCAGCCATAGTAGCCAAACAAGCATCGTAAGCACTCTGAAGTGCATTCTGCTGGGTGATGATGTCGTTCACATAGACATCGTGTTCAATTTCGGCTGTTGTCTTGCCAATCAAACGAAGCTCAGCATTAGCAATACGGAATGTTCCACCCTTGTCATCAAAGCCTGGGAACCAAGCACCAACGCGGAGTGTGTCGCCCTCAGCAAGGTCACCTACGATGAAGTGACGGGTCGTATTGCGGTTATCCAAAGTAGGGAGTGTGATAGAGTCGTTGCCGAAGAAGAGCATACTACCATCTGAATAGAAACTGTAGTCGATGCCGTAGTAACCACCGTCAATCTTCTTCTCGAAATAGCGTTGAGCACGCAGGTCGCAAGCAAAGAAATACTTGCCAGCATAGCCAAGAGCAGCCTGAGGCTTCTGAATGTAGATGTAACCAGGACCAAGGTCGTAGCTACCAGGATAAGAGTAGTTGGCTTCTACAGCGTCGGTGGCATGTCCCCAACGGTTAGCTGTTCCATAGAAGTACCAGTCACCCATGTTGGTTTTGTTATCACCATTGTTAAACTTTGTCCATTTCTGGATGTCGTAGTTGGTGATTTTCTTTTCCATCGTTGCAGAGTTGGCATCCAAATACTTGGTAAACTCTTCATCGAGCATCTTCATCAAACCTTCCGTTTCGCCAATATCATCCACTGTCTTCTGAGCATCAGGGTCACCCTCTTCAGCAACAGCGAAAAGACCCATGATGTTAGGGAATATTTCTGAAGCGAATTGATTTGGATCGTTGGTGAAATAGCCTGACTCAATCACGCTTTGATAGTAATTAAGCACTCGCTGAGAAATACGTGTGTCGTACACCTGCTGTACTTCAACCACCTCGATATTGGTAATCATTACACCACTGACAAGACGACCGAAGGCCAAGTAAATGTTACCAGTGGAACCAGCAGAAATTGTGTCGCCAATAGCAAAGCTGACGTTTGTCCATTCTACAGGAATTGTGAAGGACTCACCAACACTCTGATAATTGGTGGTACCGTTGATGTCGCCATCAGAGTTCGAGAACACATTGATGTAGTTGGATTCAGTACTGGTGGTAGAAGTAGCCTGAGCAGGTTCATCGCTTGAAATAATGTCGAAACTAACAATGTAGGTCTTACCTACCTCGTAAGGAACAGATGTGAAAATAGCTGTAGTAGCGTCTGCAGAGCCATAGCTCATCAGCGCATTCTCACCATTAGGTCCTGCTGCTTGCTCCACAGACCACACGTCTGGGCTAACAGAAGAACCATCAACTTGAGACCAACCGTCAGTACTTGTGAACTGGCTGTTAGTGATAAGATTGGTACTTACCACCTTGTACTTTGCAGTCGATGTGTAAACGTAATCACCAAGATTATGAGCATTGGCAGTCACGAAACCAACAAGAGCAAAGAGCTGGAGAAGTAAAAATTTCTTCATACTTTTTGATTTTTTAGTTTGATAGTTGTTAATATTAATTTTAAAGTCTGTTCTGTTGAATGAACTTATTTCCCAAAAGAAAAGAGGTCATTATGGCCTACTTCATTTCACGCTGCAAAATTATTACAAAAACACAAGCATTTCGCTTAAAATTGTTCGTGCTTTATGGATTTTCGTACAATTCGCCCAATTGAACGTATTTGGATTTTTCGGGGACAAATTTAATTATTTAATTTGTATTTTACATTTACCTTTGCGATAAAATTTTTAAAATTAACACTTATGATGAAATTTATCACCCTTATCTCATTGGCATTCGCTACATCGTCGCTCAATGCCAGCGCACAAAGTTTCGATTTCGACCTCACCAAGGAACAGCCCGTCTATTCCGAAGCCACAGGCTATGGTTACGACATCTTGGCGAAGCCTGCAAAGAAAAGCAACAGTCCATTCTATTTCTCCGTGAAAGTGCCCGACGGCAACTACAAGGTAACGCTTACTCTTGGCGACAAGAAACGCGCCAGCCAGACTGTAGTTCGTGCTGAATGTCGTCGTCTCTTTTATGAAAATGTGGAAACCAAGAAAGGCAAGCTGCAAAACGTGGAGTTTGTTGTCAACAAGCGTTCCACACAGATTGACGAGAAAAACCGCGTGAACATCAAGGACAGGGAAAAGGACTATCTGCACTGGGACAACAAGCTGACGCTCGAATTCACTGGCTCCGCACCTGCTGTCAGAAGTATCAAGATTGAACGCGACACCACGGCAACAACGGTATTCCTCTGCGGAAACTCCACCGTGGTTGATCAAGCAACGGAGCCTTGGGCAAGCTGGGGACAGATGTTCCCTCGTTGGTTCAACACCAACATTGCCATTTGCAATCTTGCAGAAAGCGGACTCACTGCCCGCACCTTCGAGCGCGCCCATCGTTTGGACTACATCCTCTCGAAACTGAAAAAGGGCGACTATGTCATCTGCGAATTTGGTCACAACGACGAGAAAGAACATTCAGACGGCGATGGTCCTTGGTACCACTTCGCCCACGAACTGAAAATCTTCACCGACAAAGTGCGCAAGGCTGGAGGCACCATCCTGTTCTGCACTCCTACAGCACGAAGAAGTTTCGATGAATTCGGCAAAATTAAGAATACGCATGGGGAATTTCCAACAGTGACAAAGACAGTGGGACAGCGCGAAAAAGTGCCTGTGATTGACCTCACGACCATGACCACCACTTTCTTTGAGGCCTTGGGCGTGGAAGGCAGCAAGAAGGCACTCGTTCATTACCCTGCTGGCACTTATCGTCCGCAGAAGTTGGAAGACAACACCCACTTCAACCCTTACGGCGCTTACGAAGTGTCGAAGATGGTGGTGATGGGACTCAAACAGCTTAACATTCCTTTTGTAAAAGAACTTCGTTCCGACTGGAAAGACTACAATCCAGCCAGTCCCGACGCTGTTGACCAGTGGAAATGGTACGACTCCACGATGGTGGATGCAACAAAGCCTGACGGCAATTAAATGAAGAATGAAGAATGTGAGAATGAAGAATCTACATTAAATATATAGAATGCAAGAATGAAACAACTATTATTAGCTATCTTATTATTGTTCGGCAGTATAAGTGCCCAAGCTCGTGACACCTATAATTTCAATTCTGACTGGGAGTTGGGCAACAAGAAGGTGACACTGCCACATGCTTGGAATGAGGATGAATCCTACGAACGACTCATCGACCATCTGAGCGACAGCGTGGTGTGGTATCGCAAGCATTTTAGTCTGCCCAAGATGCAAAAAGGCAGCAAAGTTTTCGTTGAATTCGAGGGTGCTCGCCAAATGGCTGAGGTCTATCTCAACGGTCACCGCCTCGGCATGAGCGAGAATGGCGTGATGGCTTTCGGCTTTGAGTTGACCCCTTATCTAAAGAAAGGAGACAACTACATCGAAGTGAAGACCGACAACGACTGGAACTACAAGGAGCAAGCCACTGGTGCCAAATTCCAATGGAACAACAAGAATTTCAATGTGAACTACGGTGGACTTTGCAAGAATGTGTATCTGCATATCATGCCAGCAGTCTATCAGACACTGCCCCTCTACTCCACCCTGGGCACTACAGGCACTTACATCTATGCTCAAAACATCGACGTGAACGGACGGAAAGCCACCATCCACGCCGAAGCAGAAGTGAGCAACAGCAGCAAAAAGCCTATCACCACGGCAATGGAAGTGCTGATAGTGGATGCTGACGGAAAGCAAGTTGCTCAGTTCAAGGGTGCTAACGTTACCATACCTGCCAACACTGCCCACTTCAAGATTCAGGCTGCCCAGTCGGTCAGCAATCTTCACTTCTGGAGTTGGGGCTACGGCTATCTGTACAATGTGAAGACCATCGTGGCAGGCGACACTGTAACGACCAAGACGGGATTCCGCAAAACCGCCTTCAAGGACGGCATGATTTACCTGAACGACCGAGTGATTCAAGTGCATGGCTATGCACAGCGCACCAGTAACGAATGGCCTGGCGTGGGCATGAGCGTTCCAGCTTGGTTGAGCGACTACAGCAACGACCTCGTGGTGCAAAGCGGAGGAAATGTGATGCGCTGGATGCACGTGACTCCGTGGCGACAGGACGTGGAGAGTTGCGACCGCGTAGGACTCTTGCAAGCCATGCCTGCAGGCGATGCGGAGGCTGACGTAAGCGACCGTCGATGGGAGCAGCGCAAGGAACTGATGCGCGATGCTATCATCTATTTCCGCAACAACCCTTCCATCATTTTCTACGAATGTGGCAACCACGGCATCACCCGCGAACACATGGTAGAAATGAAGAAAATACGCGATGAATTCGACCTTTTTGGTGGTCGTGCCATTGGTAGCCGCGAAATGCTTGACATCGATGAAGCCGAATACGGAGGCGAGATGCTCTACGTGAACAAGAGCAAGACAAAGCCGCTGTGGATGATGGAATACTGCCGCGACGAAGGTTTGCGCAAATACTGGAACTCATGGAGCTATCCTTACCACAAGCAAGGTGCAGGTCCTCTCTACCGCAACGCTCCTGCTCCTGCCTATAATCGAAATGCCGATGACTTCGTGGAAGAACTGGTGCGTCGTTGGTACGACTACTACACAGAACGCCCAGGAACAGCCACCCGTGTGAACTCAGGCGGCGTGAAGATTATCTTCTCCGACACACAGACTCATTGCCGAGGCGAAGAGAACTACCGCCGAAGTGGTGTGACCGATGCCATGCGCATTCCGAAAGATGCTTTCTTTGCACACCAAGTGATGTGGGACGGATGGGTGGACGACATCGCTCCTCGCACCTACATCGTGGGACACTGGAACTACCAGAAAGGCGATACAATTCCGCGCATATTTGTCGTATCCAACGGAAGAAATGTGTCGCTTCGCATCAACGGAAAAGACTCTGGCATCAAGCCAAAACACGAATATCGCTACCTCTACACGTTCCGCAACGTGCCATACGAAGCTGGTGAACTGAAAGCTGTTGCCGACAACTCGGAATACACGCTTCAAACGGCTGGAGAACCTTACAAACTAAAGCTCACGAAGATTGGGAATCCTCAGGGATGGAAAGCCGACGGTGCCGACGTGGTGTTGGTTCAGTACGAAGTGGTCGATAGACAAGGTCGTCGCTGTCCACTCGACAACCGCAACGTGCGCTTCGAACTGGAAGGTCCTGCTGAATGGCGCGGTGGCATCAGTACACCAACAGGCAAATACCAACCTGTGACGCAAGACCGCGAAAGCTATTATCGTGGCGAAGGAAATCCGAACCATGTGCTCGAAACCACACTACCAGTAGAGGCAGGCGTGAACCGCGTGATGCTTCGTTCCACAACCAATGCTGGCAGAGTGGTGCTGAAAGCATACGCCGAAGGAATGGACATGGCAAGTATCACCTTCGACACACAAGCATTTGCAACGAAGAATGGACTGACCAAAGTCCTGCCTTCCGAAGGATTGCCTTCTCGCTACACCAAAGGCGAAACTCCACGTACTCCTTCCTTCGTGCCAAGCGGAGCAGACATTCCGATTCTCAGAGCCACAGCGGGCAGCAACGCCGACAAAGCGAATGCCGCTTTCGACGACAACGAGCGCAGCATCTGGGTGAGCCGCGACAAGTCGTTGGACGATGCATGGATTGAGTTCGAGATTGAACCAACCGAGGTGAAGGAACTGCAAATGAAGATGGGCGACTTCCGCCGCAAGAGCTACCCTGTGGAAATCTATGCCGACGGCACACTCATCTGGCGTGGCTACACTCCGAAGAGTCTGTCATATATCCACATCCCTGTTGGCAAGAAAGTGCAGAAAATCAAAGTGCAACTGGTGGGTGCAGTTCGCGATGGCGACATGTTCGACAACATGGGCGAACTGGAAGCCAAGAACAACGACAAAATCGTAAAGGGCAACGGCGTTCTTCGCATCATGGAGGCACAGATTATCAAGAAATTATAGTCGATTTCTTTTGACATGAAAAAATAATCTTCTAAATTTGCAGCCAGAAATCGTTAAACAACCTTTAACACCCCTTTAAGCTACGAATGAAGATTCTCAACAAGCAAATCGTGCTGCCCATGATGTTGGCAGTGAGTATGGGATTCTCAGCCTGTGTGGATGACCCAAGCGGGGAAAACCTCTACACATCGACAGGAAATACCATCGCCAACCTCATTGAGCAGGACTCCGACCTCACATCATTCCACTATATCCTTGAGCGCGCCAATCTGGTGCGCTCAATGGATGCTTACGGACAGTTCACTTGCTACGCACCAGAGAACGAGGGCATTGCCTCTTACATCGACTCGCTTTGGAACGACAAGGAAGCCGTGGTTGCCCACAACGGAATGCAAGAAAACTCGCTCCAGGGACTGACCGACAGCCTCTGCATCGACATTGCCAAATACCATCTTGCCAACGGCATTTATCGCACCATCATGCTCGATGCAGGCGGCACGTTCAACACATTCCTCGGACGAAGTTTCTCCGTCAACGTGGATTCACTCGGTCGCACTGTGCTCAACGGCGTATCGGTGATGACAAGCAAGGACAACGAAGCAACAAATGGTGTGCTGCACAAAATCAGCAAAGTGATGCCTCGTTCCACCCGACTATTAGCAGAAACGCTCCGTCGACTTCCCGACTACAGCATCTTCAGCGAGGCATTGCAACGAACGGGCTTGTGCGACTCTGTGGTGAAGTCGAACAAGGGCAAAACCTACACCATGATTGACCACACCGACACCGATGGTTCAGAACTCTACTACCCAACTGAATGTCGCATCGGTTACACCATTTTTGCCGAATCCAACGCAACTTTTGCCAACTATGGCATCAACAGTTTCGACGACTTGGTGGCATACGTGAACAACATCTACAGGAATGCCGCATCGTGGTACGACTATCTGAGCGAAAAGGGAATCGAGGTGAGTACGGGTGACGACTACACCAACCGTTTCAATGCCCTCAACATGTTCGTTGCCTACCACATCCTTTATGCCTCCATGCCACAAGACCAGTTGGTATTTGAACGCAAGACAGGAGTGGCAGACGTGGTTTCCCGATACAACTATGTGAACGAGGGAGAACCATACGACTACTACGAAACCATGCTTCCACAAACACTGATGAAACTTTGGAAACCTCGTGGAAGCAATAACGTTTTCATCAACCGCTATCAGACATTCAACACACTGACCGACGGCATCGGTACCTTAGGCAACAACCACACGCTGATTGACAGAGGCACCACCGTGATACGTGAGGACATCGTGGCATACAACGGCTTTATCCACCCTATCAGTCGAATGCTCTTCTACGACAGAAACGTGGCAAAGGGCGTACTCAACGAGCGGTTGCGTTTCGATGCCAACGAAATGTTCGTGGAACTCATCAACAACAACATCCGTTACACCTATCCCGACGAGTTCTCAGCCATGAACAACGGCGGAAGCGGCGTGCGCATTGCCATCCCAATCAACTATCTCGACAATTTCCACTCCTACAACACAACGACTAACATCCGCGTGGGACCTAAGGGAGCGTGGTGGTCCTACCAAGCCGACATCTTCCAAGGATGGAACAACTACGACTTCTGCGTGAAGTTGCCACCTGTGCCATCGGGTGTGTATGAATTGCGATTCCCTTACGCCACCGTTCCATACGGAGGCATGATGCAGTTCTACATCGGTACAAGCAAAGACGTGCAGAAGATGGAAGCCCTCGGTGTGCCATTCGACATCCGTATTAGTTCCGACGACCCACGCATCGGTTGGACAAGCTTCTACGAAGAGGAAGACCTCGGCATCGAATCCGACCGCGCCATGCGCAACCGAGGCTACATGCGAGGCAGTTACGGTTTCACAGGACATGCTGGCGAAGGTTACGACCCTCTCACCACGGGTAACACACGAGGCAGTCAGCAGAGCATCCGTCGCATCTTAGGACGCATCCAGATGAAACAAAGCGAAAACTACTACCTGCGTCTGAAGAACGTTGTGGCTGATGCCATCGACCTCAAGTGGGGTATCGACTTCTTGGAATTGGTGCCTTCCAGCGTCATCGACAATGACCAATACGCTGAGGACTGGTACTAATCAGGGAAAAGCTGGATAAATATCAGGGATTTTAAGGATTTTAAAGGATTTTTCATGTACTATGAATTCCCTCTAATCTCCATAATCACTGATATAATTATCAAGGATTTAAAGGATTTGAAGGATTTTTTCATGTACTATGAATCCCTCTTAATCCCTATAATCACTGATACAATTATCAAGGATTTAAAGGATTTCAAGGATTTTTTCAAGTGCTATGAATCCTTTTAATCCTTAAAATCCTTGATAAAAAAACAAGGAATGTACTGTTTTTCATGTGCTTTGAATCCTTTAAAATCCTTAAAATCCCTGATAAAAGAAAATCATTGATTGAATTGCCAAGTGCTTTGAATCCTTGAAATCCCTGATAAAAAAGAGAATCATTGATAAAGACCATGACGATGATGAACGAGTTGATAGGAATCGTCAAGCAAGCACCTGACTTCGTCATCGTGTCAC
>DGSN01000078.1 GCA_002393575.1 Prevotellaceae bacterium UBA4361
ATTTACTTTTTCCTTTTTTTACGCCACCTAATAGCAAATCTCAAAATCACTATGGCAGCGATAATATAAAAGAAATATCTCACAATAAAAATAATAATAAGCAGAAAAGTTTGATAACTATATTGCCCAACCTTTTCCATGAAAGAGGCGTTTTCGTCAATCTGATAGAGATGGTATCTTGGCAATATATATTCTTCATTTCCTTCATATAGCCTGAGCGTATCTAATGACTCGTTTACAATAGTTGAGTCCGGATTTGATATTACATTTTTATATACTTCGTTATCCGAATCAGCCTTAGTCCAAGTAATTATGATATAGGGATGTTTGTATTCATAGTGTCCGCATACATAATCGGTGAAACGGCCAACAAAATCAGTTGAAGAGATTTCTCCCTCTACCTGAGAGTTCGAATCGAACTCTATATAAATCCTTTCGCAAGCATTGTAATAGCCTTGATAACTCTTGCCTGTAAGGTTGTTATTATCGCAAGAGTATAAAGACACAGCAACAAGGCAAAGGAACACCCACCAATATTTTATGACGAAATGTTTCATTATATATTTTGCTAAATTCCGATTTATCTGTGCCTCTGAAAACATGAATTTACCGCTTTCTACCACTAATCCATCTCTCAATATACTCATAATCATAACCTTTAGGACCACTAAAGAATATTCCAATGTGGTTTGCCTTGGACGATTCAATCTTTTCCAAAGCTTCGTTAAGATGACCGGAATGTATATCCATCATAAGTTCGTAAATGCGGTTCGTTCGCCCCGATGGACAAAAACTATCTGGATTGGGATTTTCTCTGAGGAAATGAGCTATGTCTGCTTCCACAGTATTGAACGTGCTTTCCCATCGAGCGACCACATCATCTTCTGTGTAAACAGGAATTTTACCGGTTTCAAAGACTATGTACTCTTTTAAGTCCACATCCGGAACAGCAAAAGACCCATTACCTCTTAAACTTTTAGGTGCTTGTTTGTTTTCTGGCATCTCAATGATATCCCACCATAAGTCATCAATAAAGTATGGCTTCACAGAAAGCTCAACCTGATCCAAGACCAAATGGCACAAACTGAAATAGTAGCCAGAATCTATTTTCCAGTTAAGGTAGTCGTTTTGCTTCCAACCAAAGCTCTTTGCCACTTGTTTCCTGCACTTATTTGAGACTTTCTCCAATGCATTACGTGCTCTTGATTCTTCTCGGGTCATCATTATAAATTTAGGGGTTATCTATTTTGCTTTATCAAACAACAGTTATATTCCACAACGCTTCAAAAGTACTTCTTTCATTTGTAATAGCCAAAATTTTTTGAAGAAAAAGCGGTGAACACCAACTATTAGAAGAAAAGCAGACAAAGAAATCGTCATTTTACCTCTAAATGCCTCTTCGTTTGTCTTTCAATCTTTTGTCAAAGCCTAAAACACTTTCATATAAAATGAATCATGAATTCGGCACCAATTTGTTGATGCACCAAGCGAAACCTTTGGCGGTGCGGCGAGCGCCATCTACGAAATGATTGCCCGTGTTCCATTCCAGCGTTGTGTGGTCGGGACCCAGTACTTGCCTCAGGTGTTCATGCTCCCAGCGGATGTTGTTGCCCACTTGGGCAAACGCCTTGTTGCTGGTATGCTCTTCGCTGTCGCCGAGGCTGAGATAGACGTAACGCGCATGGACGGCATGGGCATCGGAGAAATCGCACCAAGCGTTTATCCACAACGATGGTGACACGGCTGCCACAGCATCGAAGCACTCGGCTTTCGATGCAGCCCAACGCGAGAAAAGGCCGCCCAGGGAATAGCCGCCCAAAACGACTGGCAGATTGCCGAATCGCTCTTTCAAATGGGGAATCAGGCTGTCGGTGATATGGTCAAGCGTTTCGAAGGCGTGTTCGCCTACTGCCTGACGCTTCGATAGGGCAGGGTCGTGCCACGGGGTGAGTTCCTCTTCCCAGTCGCCAATGGCAAAGGCTGCCATGACGAATGATGTGCCGGTGAGTTTGCGAATCATTGCCACCTCGCTGTCGATGCTTTCATGCTCTTGTGCGCCGAGCGTTTGGATGAGTAACACTTTTGGCTCCTCGCCTTCGTTATACAACAGGCATTGACGTTGTCTTTTTCCGTCACGACTCGGCAATTCAATCAAGTTTGATTGCTTATAGAACTTATTCAAGGTGTGTTCCATTTTAGCGCTTTTCACTTTCAGCAGCGAAGTTAGGCAAAAGTTTTGAGAATGTCATCATTGAGAGACGACTTTTATTCATGGTTTTTCGAGATGAACAATGTGGAAGAGGTTTTGGGCGAAAAAGGAAAAGTTTTCATGGTTTGGATGAAGGAGTGTCTTTCTGTCGCATTTGGGTAACTGAGGATGCGCTTTTCATGTTTGGACAAAATAGTCAGATATGTTGGACTGAATAGAAAAGTCTGTTTGCCTGAATCGTCATAACTTTGCATCCGAATTCACATATCGTTTCATTTTAAAACACAAAAGTAATATGAGAAGTAAGATTGAAGACTACAATGCAGTGGTGGAAGCTGCAAAGAAGTTTACTCATAGTGTTGCCGAGGGCAACAGCAAGTATGCAAAGGAGTTGTTCACTGAAGATGCTTGTCTTTTTGGTTTCCTGAACGGCAAGCTGGAGCGTGGCAGCATCGAGCAGTTCTATCACAATGTTGACACCGTAGGTGCTGGCGACGAGTTTAAAACGCGCATCGACGTGCTGGAGTTGGAAGAGACGTTGGCTGTAGTACGTGTGTTGGAAGAAGGTTGGGGTGGCTCAATCGACTTCACGGACGTTCTGCTCCTGCTGAAGATTGATGGACAGTGGAAATGTGTGGCAAAGGCATACAATCAGAACTCTAATACAATCCAGAAGTAAGCTAAAAAAAGAGACCCACCCCAACCCAAGACCCTCCTCAACCCTTAAGACCCACCCCAACCCTCCCTGTGAGGGAGGGAGAAGAGACCCCTCCAACTCCCCTGTGAGGGGAGAGAAATAACCATCCAAGTGACTACTCCCTCCCTCACAGGGAGGGTAGGGGTGGGTCTTGAGGGTTGGGTTGGGTCTTGAGTGTTTCTTAAACTTTAACCTCTATATTTCGCTGTTTTTTTATACTTTTGCAGACGATTTCTCAAAACAGGAAATCAGATTGTTGATATGGCAAAGATAACAAAGTTCCCTTCTGCATTGATTAGTGGCGATTGTACGACATCGTCTCTCAGGCTCGATGGTGGCAGTATCATTGACCAATGCATTGTGACTGCTGGCGAATGTGGCACGTTCTTCCTCGAACAGCATCTACTCTATGTGGTGCTGGGCGGAAGCGTGAAGCTGACGTGTGGTCGCCAGTCGTGGACGGTTGGCAAGAACCAGATGATTCTGGTGCGCAAGGCTCATAGTGTCAGCTACGAGAAGAAGGGCTCGCCTGAGACGGGGCTTTTCGAGAGCCAGTTGTTTGCTATCAACGACGAGCTTTTGAAGGAGTTTCTCACTACGCAGCAAATCAACGTACCGCCAATGACCGAGGAGCTTTGTGCACAGGTCTCACCCATGAGCGACAGGCTTGTGGCTTATTGCTGGTCGTTGGCTCCTTATTTTAACGACCCATCGAGTGTGAACCCTGGACTATTGCGCTTGAAGGTGATGGAACTGCTATTCAACGTGATGGACTGTTCGAAGAACATCTTCCGCCAGATGCTTCAGTTACGTCAGCCTGTCAAGGTGGATGTTCACCGCGTTGTGGAGGAGAACTACACTTCGCCCATATCACTTGAGGAACTGGCTTACCTCTCGGGGCGTTCGCTTTCGAGTTTCAAGCGCGACTTCCAGAGCATCTATGGTGTGACTCCTGCTAAGTGGATTCGGGAGAAGCGATTGTCGAAAGCAAGACAGATGCTCCAATCTTCACAGATGTCCGTTGCGGATGTGGCTTACAGTCTTGGTTTCGAGAACCCAACTCATTTCAGCCGTATCTTTAAGCAACAATTTGGTGTGCCACCATCGCAAATTTGTGTTTAATAGACTCACCCCAACCCTCTCTCACAGGGAGGGTTGGGGTGGGTCTATTTTTCACTTCTTATTGTTAGTCTGTTGGATTAAACTGTGAGAACCACTTCACTTGGTCTTCATACGACATGTTGAAGTAGCGTTTCTCCTTGTTCAACTGGTGTATGCGCTCCATTTCGTGGTTAGAGAGGGCGAAGTCGAATGTTTCGATATTTTCGTGGATGTAGTCTGGGTTTGAGGCACCAGGGATGACTGAGAATCCCATCTGCATGTGCCAGCGGATGATGATTTGTGCGGGACTCTTGCCATGAGCCTTGGCTATCTCGTTGATGACAGGGTCGCGCAGGATTTCGCCCTTCGAGTCGCGTCCGCCGAGAGGGAACCAGCATTCTATCTGGATGTTGTGTTTAGCTGCCATTTTCTGCCAGTGCTCGCGCTGTGCGTAGGGGTGGCACTCTATCTGGACTATCTGTGGCACGATGCGGCAGTTCTCTACGATGGAGTTCCAGATGCTGTCGTTCACGTCGAAGTTGGAGATGCCGATGGCGCGAACCTTGCCGCTCTCCAATGCCTGTTCCATTTCCTTCCAACCTCCAACGAAATCGCCAACGGGCTGATGGAAATACACAAGGTCGATGTAGTCCACTCCCAAGCGTCCGCACATGCGGTCGATTGCTTTCAGTGTCTTGCCCTCACCGTATTCGTTGGGCCACAGTTTGCTCGTAATCCAGATCTCCGAGCGGTCAATACCGCTGTCCTTCACGGCGCGTCCCACGCTGCGCTCATTGCGATAGGCGTGTGCCGTGTCGATGTGTCGGTAACCGCAGTTCAAGGCGGTCATCACTGAGTTGTAGGTCTCTTCTCCGTCGGGGATGCTATACACTCCGAGTCCGAATTGTGGCATCTGTACGCCGTTGTTGAGCGTGAGATAGGTCTGTTTCACTTGTCCGTTCATAACCATTGCTGTCATCAATGCGATGAAGCTAAATATAAGCTTTTTCATTGTTGACTTTGTGAGTTTGTAAGTTTGTGAGTTGAACGTGAAGAGTTAAACGTGAAGCGTGAAGAGAAGTACAAAGAACAAAGGACAAGGAACAACGTAGTAATAGAAAATCCTTTAAATCCTTGATTGTTCTTGGTAAATTGTACTTTGTACATAATTAAGGTTCCTCATTCTTCATTCTTCATTCTCTTTTATCCTAATTGATATTCTCCCGTGCGGATGGCAGCGATGACACCACCGTCGATGAGCAGGTCGGTACCAGTAATGAACTTGGCATGTTCACCGAGAAGGAAGGCTGCTGCTTCGGCAATCTCGTCGCTGGTGCCTGTGCGCTGGGCGGCTGAGGCATCAATCATGCGCTGGTAGCCCTCGCCGTTGGCATTGAACTCATCGTATGCCAGCGGAGTGACGATGACTCCCGGAGAGATGGTGTTGATACGGGCACGACGCTTGCGCCATGAGGTGGCAGCAGCACGCTGTGCCTGCAAGTGGTTCATACGCTTGGCAATCATGTAGGCAAAGCCACTGTTCTGCATGGCAACTTCCTGAATGAACTTCACGTTCTTCAGTTCCTCTGTAGGGGTGTTGACCAGTTGCAGTTCGATGTCGTTGGGGATGGGATACATATAGGCTGCCTGACTGGAGATGATGAGTCCTGCGCCTCCTTCTGCCATCACTTCACCAAAGGCATCAACGGCATAGCCTGTGCCCAGCATGTCGAGGTCAACGATATGTTCAGGATTGGCTTGATTGGGCGATGCTCCTGCTGTGTCGATGAAGTACATCACAGGGCCCAGTTCGGCTGCCTTTCTTGCAAATGCTTCTACGCTGTCCTTCTGTAATGCGTTCACTTGGATGGTCTCTACGTCGTAACCACAGCGGCGGAAATCTTCGCTGACGCGCTCCAATGCCTTCTCGCTGATGTCGCCCAGCAGGATTTTCTTGCCAGCACCGATGCGGCGCACAATGGCGGTTCCCATACTACCGGCACCTAACAGTGCCACTACTTGTTTCTTCTCGTTTCTGTCGAATACCATAGTCTTTCCTATTATTAGATGTTCTTCAAGAATTTTGCAGGATTACCGCCTACGATTGTATTAGGGGCTACATCTTTGGTAACCACGGCACCAGCTGCCACAACTGCATTCTCGCCAATGGTTACGCCTGGCAGGATGATGGCTCCCACGCCAATCCACGCATTGCGGCAGATATGGACTGGTTTGCAGCGTAGCACCATACGGTTCTCGAAGTCGTGGTTGTCGGTGACGATACGCACGTTGGGACCAATCATCACACCGTCGTCGATGGTGATGCCACCTGCCGCCATGCAGGTCAGCGAATGGTTCACGAACACACCTTTGCCTATCTTCATCTGACAAGCGAAGTCAATCTGAACAGGCGGCATCAGATAGCTCGTCTGGTCGAGATTACCGCCAAAGAGTTGTTCTTCCAATGGACGAATCTGCTCAGGCAGTGGAGCCGTGGTGTTAATCTTGAAACAAATGTTGGCGCAGTCGGTCATGTGCTTGATGGCCTCTGCATACTCGGGTGTTGCCATATCGACATCAGCCCCTGATTTTAATTGCTCGAAGATGTTCATGATTTAAGTTTTAAGTTGATGTTTTTTTTCAGGGATTTAAAGGATTTAGAAAGCCCTTCCCAGCTCCCCCAAGGGGGGAGAGAATAACCATCCAGACGGCTTCTCCTCCCCTTGGGGAGGTTGGGAGGGGCTGGAGAGGGGTGGGGTGGGTCTTTTTTCCTGGTGCAAAGTTACAACGAAAAAGGCAATCCGTCGTTACACGAATTGCCTCCAAACTTTCACATTTTGCAGAAGGTTACTTATTTCAGTATTATTCCTCTTCGTTTATTATAATAACATAGGTATGCAAGTTTTAGTGTGTCGCCTTGAGGTATTGTAAGTCACCATACCAGTATGAAGCTGTACACCCACCGTCTATCAGGAAGTCAGCACCGCTGATGAAACGTCCACGAGAGGACATCAGGAACTCTGCAAGGTCGCCTACCTCATCAGGTGTTCCGGCACGACGCGCGGGCATTCCCTCAATCATTTTCAGATAGCCGTCCTTACGCGGACCATGCAATTCATCGTTGGCCAATGGCGTGATGATGATACCGGGTGAGATTGAGTTAATGGTGGCACCACGTCGTCCCCAGCGGGTAGCCTCGAACATCACGCGGAGCACATTGCAGCGCTTCGAGTATTGGTAGGCTTTCAGCGTGTCGTTGATTTCTTTTAGAAATGGCAATTCTAACAGTTCGTCAACAGGAGTTGTGGCTAAGGCATCGTTTTGCTCTTGTGGCAAGGCTGGCAGACGATGACCGCTCTGCGAAGAGATAATCACGCCAGAACCTCCCTCTGCAATCACCTTGCCGAATTCCTCCAACAGTACACTCGTGCCATAGAGGTCAACACGCAGAATCTCTTCAACAGGTGCCTGTGAAGGCGATACTCCTGCGGCATTCACCATATTCGTCACTTCACCCTTGCTCGTTGCAAACTCCACCAAGTTCTGGATATCTTCCTTCGAGCCGAGGTCGCATTGGATGGTTGAGCACTCAAAGCCAGCATCCTCCAGCGTCTTTGCTGCTCGCTCAGCATTTTCAAGCCTATAGTCTGCCAACACAATGTGCTTACCAGCGGACACACGGCGGATAATCGCCTGTCCTATACTGCCGGCACCCACTAATACTGATACTTTCTTTACCATACCCAAAAGTCATATTACGCCAACCCACGCCAGCCCATAAACATCTTAGTCACTTCACCATCGTGGTGGTCGAAGAACAGGCTTTGCCGGGTGTCGAGCGCTTCTATGCGAGCCATCTCGTCGGCAGAAAGTTCGAAGTCGAAGATGTTGATATTCTCAGCCATGCGTTCTTTGTGGATTGACTTCGGTATGACGACCACTCCACGTTGCAACAGGAATCGGAGACCGATTTGTGCCACGCTCTTGCGGTGACTTTTGCCGATTTCAGCCAGTACCTCATTAGTGAAAAATCCATTGCGTCCCTCGGCCAATGGTCCCCACGACATGATCTGGCATCCGAACTCCTCCATGTATTTCTGTGGCTGTTTCTGCTGACAGAACACATGCGTTTCCACCTGATTCACCATCGGCTTGATTTCCACATTCGATGCCAGGTCTATAAAGTGGTCGGGGTAGAAATTGCTCACGCCGATAGCCCTCAACTTGCCTTCACGGTAGGCGTCGATTAAGGCTCGATAGGCACCGTAGCGGTCGCAGAATGGCTGGTGAAGCAGCATCAGGTCGATATACTCCGTCTGCAGCTTGCGCAGACTCTCGTCAATGCTGGCCTTCGCCTTTTCATAGCCATAGTTGGAAATCCAAATCTTTGACACGAGGAACAGGTCTTCGCGCTTGATGCTGCTCTTGCGCCAGGCATTGCCAACGCCTTCTTCGTTTTGGTAAGCCTGTGCCGTGTCTATCATCCGATAACCCACGCTTAAGGCGTCACTTACACATCGTTCGCACTCTTCAGGCGACACCTGATAAACTCCGTAACCCATCTGCGGCATTTCAACGCCATTATATAGTTTGATTGTATTCATATCGATAATTGTTTGTTTTCGTTTCACAGTCTCTTAATCAGTTTTGCAGGGATGCCACCCACAACGGTATTCGGTTCTACGTCTTTGGTCACGACAGCTCCTGCACCTACAATGGCATTCTCACCAATAGTGACGCCTGGCAGAATCGTTGCTCCAGCACCTATCCAACAGTTGCGTTTCAGCACCACGGGCTTGCAGGTCAGTATCTGATGCTCCTCGGGGTCGTGGTTGTTGGAAATGAGTTGGGCGTTGGCGGCTACCAGCACGTCATCCTCGATGGTGATACCGCCTGCACTCATGAAGAGAGAGTTGGTCTGGATAACCACATTCTTGCCTATCTTCACGTTCTTTCCGCGCACCACCGACGTAGGAGCCATCAGACGGCTTCCCTCGCCAAACTCACCAAACAGCTTGTGAACCAATTCGTCGTACTCTTTGGTGAAGAGCATGGTATTGTTCAACCTAAAGCAGAGCTGCGCCTCCTTCATACCTTGCGCAACCTCTTCTGGAGTCTGCTTGCGCATGTCAATCCTTACTTCTTCCATGTTCTTATCTAATAGTTACAGACACATTCTGAAAATCTTCTCAACATCGGCAGGAGTCAGGTCGGTGAAGCCGTGGAGGATGCCTTCAGCACCACAGGCCTTACGCGCCATTGCCGAAAAGTTCTTGTCGTCGATGCCGAGGTCTGAGAGACGAGCCTTCAGCCCAAGGGTCTCGAAGAAAAAGGTCTCAAGAGTCTGGATAGCGGCTTTTGCGCCTTCCATTGCGGACAGCGAGCCGTCCAGTCCCATGACGTTCACGCCGAAGCGCTGGATGATGGGGGCTGTCTCCTCGTCAAGCACGTATGTCAGCCAACGAGGTGTGAGGATGGCTAAGCCGTGGCCGTGGGTGATGTCGTAGAATGCCGACAGCTCATGCTCCATCGAGTGGCAGACGGTGGCATGGAAGAATCCCTCGTAGAGGAAGTTGTTCAGCGCCCACGACGATGCCCACATCAGGTTGGCACGTGCCTCATAGTCGTCAGGCTTGGCTACTGCCACGGGCGCATATTTCACGACCGTCTTCAGCACCTCTTCCTGAATGCGCAGCAGCATATCCATCGACTGCTTCTTGCTGAAATAGGCCACGTCGAAGATATGCGACATGATGTCCACGCTGCCGCAGGCTGTCTGATAGGCACTCACCGAGAAGGTGTTCGTCGGGTCAAGGAACGACACGTCGGGGTTGTTGTCGGGAGCAAAATAGCCCAGCTTCTCGTTGGTCTCCATATTGCTAATGACACAGCCGCCATCCATCTCAGAGCCAGTAGCCGAGAGTGTCAGCACAGTAATGATAGGCAGAGTCTCGCTGACCGTGGCTTTCTGCGTAATCAAGTCCCACACGTCGTCACCTTCATACTTTGCCCCTGCGGCAATGGCTTTCGTGGCATCGATGGTAGAACCACCACCGACAGCCAGCAACACGTCGATGCCCTCCTGCTTGCAGATGGCTGCACCACGGTTCACGGTGGTGTGACGCGGATTAGGCTCTACGCCAGCCAGTTCAAACACCTCGGCTCCTGCTTTCTGGAGTTCGGCCATCACCTTATCGTACAAGCCGATTCTCTTGATGCTGCTGCCGCCATAGACCATCAACACGCGCTTGCCGAAACGTGCCACTTCCTCATGCAGGTGACACAACTGCTCCTTACCAAAATACACCTTGGTCTTGTTCTCAAATATAAAGTCTCTCATAATTATTACCTTACCCGTTGGCGGAATTAAATCAGTGCGTACTTAATCCTGCCTATGGGTTTGTTGTTAATGTAATTGATATATTGTAATGCGGTCATCGCACTGACTTTGCCCACTATTCGGGCAAAAAGGCCGCATGTTTCCTTGGCGTAGTTCCTGATGATGAGGAACTGGTCAGTAAGTTGTGAGAACAGAGTCTCAACCCTCTTTCTTGCCTTTGCAAAAGGAACGAAGGTCGGCTTCCAGTTCTTTTGGTTGAGCCTGTAGGGACACTCAAGCCTGATGTTGGCCGTCTCGAAGAGGTCAAGCTGTATCTCCGCTCCGATATATCCCTTGTCTCCGAATATGCTACAATCGTGGTAAAGCGGCTTGATGTCATTCAGATAGTTGATGTCGTGAACACTCGCCTTGGACAGGTCGTATGAATGTATGACACCGCCTAAGCCACAGAGTACGTGGAGCTTATATCCGAAGAAGTAGCAGCCTTGGGATGCACAGTAACCGAAGTCGGGGGCTTTTTGGAAATCACTAGTACGTCCCATCTTGCATCTCTTGCCACGAGCCACGCGGCACACTTCTATTGGCTTTGAGTCTATGCAGAAGTAATCCTCGCCACCATCTATATGATTGGCCATGCGGCTGCGTATCTGCTCACAGAGACCGCTAACCGACTTGCGGCGGTCGTTGAACTGACGGCGGGAGATAAGGTTGGGGATGGAAGAACGGCACTCCTTCAGCTTCGCTTCAAACAGCCAGTTCTCGCTGTCTATCTCCTCTGCCTCGGCAGCCATGCTCAATGCGATGACTTCCAAATCAGAGAAACGAGGCACAGGACCTGGACGGCGAACATTTCCTGACTCCGTGACTAAATCTTCGGAGAATTTCTTGCATATCTCCAGAAATTTGACGAACTTTGTGTACAAGTTGCACATAACGAGATTGTATAACTTAAGGATTGAGAACTCTAAGTTACTAAAAATCTGCGATATATGCAACTTTTTCTTATACATTTTGCTAACTTTTTAATTCCGCCAACGGGTATGTTCTTATATATATAATAAGTAGTAGTAAACCCGAATAAGAACATTGACGGTTTAATCTTTAAGTTTATAAGTGCATGTATATATACATGGATAAACGTAAACCTAAACTTCATCGAGTGTAACAGTTCATTGTTTCCCAAAAATCTTTCTCTTTTGACTGAACTTCTGACAATACATGACAAATTACTCGCACGCAAGTTGATACAATCGTATTGTAAACCTGCCAATTATGTTAAGTCACCAATAAATTGGCAGGATATAGTATATTTTATTTTGCCGTTTGTTGTATTTTTGCTATCTTTGCGGCAAATTATAATCATAATGAGTACAATTATCGGAAGAAAACATGAGATAGAAGAGTTGGAACGACTCTACTATAGTGAGCGTCCTGAATTCGTTGCAGTCTATGGAAGGCGACGGGTAGGTAAGACATATCTTATCAAACAGGCACTGAAAGACAAGTTCACCTTTCAGCATACAGGAGTATCGCCTGTTGATCAGGAAGACGAGAAGAACCGCATGAAGACACAGCTGGAGAGTTTCTACTACTCCATGCTGAATCATGGTCTTGAAGGCTTCAAGCAGCCAAAGTCATGGATGGAGGCTTTTTTTCAACTGGAACAATTGCTCATGAAACTCGACAATGGCCAGCGTATTGTCATTTTCATAGATGAACTTCCTTGGATGGACACACCTCGAAGCCGATTCCTATCCGCCTTTGAGAGTTTCTGGAATGGATGGTGCAATGGCCGGGACAATGTGATGCTTGTAGTTTGTGGTAGCGCAACATCATGGATGCTAAGCAACCTGTCGAGAAGCAAAGGAGGACTTTATGGACGACTTACAGACGAAATCAAAGTATATCCTTTCACACTCAAGGAGTGTGAGGACTATTTTGAACACGAGAACATAGAAATGTCTCGTTACGATATTGTTCAGTCTCATATGGTCTTTGGAGGAATACCCTATTATCTCAGTTATTTCCGAAAGGGTTACAGCTTTGAGAGAAACACAGACATGATTCTCTTCGGCAGCAAGCCAAGACTGAAAGACGAGTTCAACCGCCTCTTCCGAGCTATCTTTACAAATTCAGACGACTGCAAAAAAGTCATTCGTCTCTTGGCTACCCGTAACTATGGTTTTACACGCGAGGAGATAGCATCTGCCACAGGGCTTCCACTTGGAGGTGGACTCAGTGACACGCTGTCTGTACTTGCAGAGAGCGACTTCATTTTGCGTTATAGCCCTTATGGAAAGGGAACCGGCGAGTACTACAAGCTCATCGACAACTTCTGCCTGTTCTGGCTGAAGTATGTTGAGAAGAATCAGGAGAATGCCACATTCATCAATGACAATTTCACCTCAGATGTGATGAAAGCATGGCGAGGTGTTGCCTTTGAACAGGTTTGTTGGCAGCATATATCCCAGATAAAGCGAGCATTGGAGATTGGTGGGGTCAGGACTTCTATCTCTGCGTGGAACGTGCCAGGTGTAGAGCAGAAGAAGGGTGCACAGATAGATTTTCTGATTCTACGCGATGACAATATCGTAAACATGTGCGAGATGAAGTTCTACAGTTCATTCTATACTGTTGACAAGGAAGAAGAATCAAAGATGCTCCATCGCGCAGGGATGCTAAAGGATACGCTTTCTTCCAAACAAACTGTTCATATTACTCTCGTAACCACCTTCGGACTTGTTCACGGAAAGCATAGTGGAAAAATACAGAAGGTTGTAACTATTGACGACCTCTTCACATAAGGACCACCCTATGCGTCCATTTACTTTTTACTGACAGTAAATGTTAGGTCTGCAACGGACTCGATGTGAGCGAGGTGGAGAGTGCAGAATCGGTGTTCAGCGGTTGCATGAGTCTGACCACCCCTACAGCGAAAATCCATTATTGTTGTACTTGATAGAATTGGTACACTCAGCCTTATGATTTGGTTTCTTCTCGCATTATCATTTACACATCAATAGTCAACATTATGAGTTGACTTCGATATTTTTACTTGAAAACTCGCCAATATGTATAATATCTGCAAATTGACGAGTTTTCTTTTGGATTTTTGAAAAACAATCTGATTGTTTATGCTGCTTAAGCTAAGTCGGGAGCACACGAAATACCCAATAATAAAAAATAGCAGTTTTAACAACTAATGCGAGTGTTCTCATCTATCATTCTGTTATTCGTGTTTTCTGCTTGGTGCTCCGAAATAGCTATAGTGGTTGTCGTCGGGATTGACAACAATTTTTTCTATAACAATTTCGGGGTCTATCATGATGAGCTTCAGCACATGCTTACCAGGAGTTGTCTTGAAGGTGACGTCTAACCAACGAATATTATCAAAAACCTCATTGCGACGGATGAGTTGATGACCATTGACAAATCCGCTCAATGAGAGACGACTTTGTGGAGGTAGGGGCTTCAACACCTTCGACTGTGCAAGGTTCTGTGGGGTATATTCCTGAAAGGTGTCAACAAGACCTCGACGGGCATCGAGTGTCTGCACGGGTTGATCATCAAGTTGTACACCCAAGCGCAGTCCACGAGCGGGCATGATGTCCTGTGTGGGTAGGATTCCGATGGCGACCATTCCGTCTTCTGCCAAATCTACTTCGTATTCAAGTGTAGGTCCGTCACCATTGGGATATTCCTTCATCACGTCTGTTGCACCTATACATCCGTTGCCACGCCCAAGGTCAGGCAAAAACATCCACCCCTCGCTGATGCGCGTATAGCCGTTGGCAGGAATGGAGTATTCCTTTGTATTCTTAGAGGCGCTCAAGTCGTGATTCACTCTGAATCTTAGGTCCATCGGATTCCTGTTTTTGTCAGGGATGCTCCACTGGGTGTATCCGATGTGGTTGTCGAGCATCATTCCATTCCATTTTCCAC
>DGSN01000010.1 GCA_002393575.1 Prevotellaceae bacterium UBA4361
AAGCCGGCCGCAAGATGAGGTCTCACAGGGTCGTCATAGACGATGACGTTGATAGGTGGCAGGTGTAGAGGCGGCGACGTCACAGCCGAGCCATACTAATAGCCCGCCGGCTTTGCCGCGTCCGGCGTTTACCTTCGGTCCGCGCTGCGCGTGGATGTGCCAGCAGCTGGAAGAAAGCTGCAAAAGGCATTCCATGCGCGTTGAAGAAGTGCGGTGAGGAGCGCTAATGAGATGTCAGCAGGAAGAGCTGGCTTGTCGCATCCCTTTCTCATTCCAGCCATGTCAGAAATACACTCCGGCTCCAGTAGGGGAAATGAAACCGAAATGGGGAAAATGAAACCGAAGGAGGGGCCAAGGAGAAAAGGAACAGTTAAAGAAAACAAGGAAACAAATCAGGTGGCTATAGCCGTGGGGTTCCACCTCTTCCCATCCCGAACAGAGAAGTTAAGCCCACGCGCGCCGATGGTACTGCTCCGCAATGCGGGAGAGTAGGTCGCTGCCGTCTTTCGGGGAGGCATCAGAAAACAACAGTCTGATGCCTCCCTTTTTGTGTATGTATATACATACGTCGTTAGAATTATTGATGGTCTTCGTAATCTTTTCGGAAAAAATGTGTAACTTTGCAGCTGAAATTTTTAGTTGATTCAAACTATTATTATTTATAAGGTATGAAATTGAAACTTGCTGTTCTTCCTGGTGACGGTATTGGACCTGAAATCATGGAACATGGTTTGGCTGTTGCTCAGACTGTGTGTGAGAAGTTCGGTCATGAATTGAGTTATGAATATGCAATCTGTGGCGCAGATGCTATTGATAAGGTTGGGGACCCATTTCCTGAGGAGACTTATCAATTGTGTATGAATTCTGATGCTGTTCTCTTTGCATCGGTTGGTGACCCTAAGTTTGACAACAACCCAAGTGCAAAGGTTCGTCCTGAACAGGGTTTGTTGGCTATGCGCAAAAAGTTGGGCTTGTTTGCTAACATTCGTCCTGTTACCACTTTCGATTGCTTGGTTCACAAGTCTCCGTTGAAGGATGAGTTGGTGAAAGGTGCTGACTTCATCTGTATTCGTGAGTTGACAGGTGGTATGTATTTCGGTGAGAAATATCAGGATGACGAGAAGGCTTACGACACGAACTATTATACTCGTCCTGAGATTGAGCGTATCTTGAAGGTAGGCTTTGAATATGCCATGAAGCGCAATAAGCACTTGACGGTCGTTGACAAGGCTAATGTGTTGGCTTCTTCTCGCCTTTGGAGAAAGGTGGCTCAGGAGATGGCTCCTCAGTATCCTGAGGTAACTACCGACTATATGTATGTGGATAATGCTGCCATGCGCATGATTCAGGAACCTAAGTTCTTCGATGTGATGGTGACTGAGAATACATTTGGCGATATTCTCACCGACGAAGGCAGTTGCATTACTGGTTCTATGGGTTTGCTTCCATCCGCTTCTACTGGTGAACACACACCTGTGTTTGAGCCTATTCATGGTTCCTGGCCTCAGGCAAAGGGCTTGAATATTGCAAATCCTTTGGCTCAGATTCTCTCTGTGGCAATGTTGTTTGAGTATTTCGACTTGAAAGCTGAGGGTGCTTTGATTCGTGAGGCTGTCAATGCCAGTCTTGACCAGAATGTCCGCACGCCTGAGATACAGGTGGAAGGCGGTGCCAAGTATGGAACGAAGGAAGTGGGTGCTTGGATTGTGGATTACATAAAGAATAAGTAAGAAGACAATTTACTTCTGACATCATAGCGAAAATCCGAATCGGCTTGTCGTATCAATGCCGATTCGGATTTTGTCATTTCGCAGGTTGTTTTTCACTTCTTTTCCTTGACAAAAGAAAGAAATGCCTTCAATCTGTATAAATAATGGGCATAAAGTTTTGTCATTTAATAAATTAGCCGTATTTTTGCACTCCCTTGGATAAAACCGACTGTTCTGCCGGCTATGTTAGTATGCGCTTCGGTGAAATCCATTTGGGAAAATTCAAGTATTTTTTAATTTCAAATTTTCAAAAAAATCAAACGTAATGATTATCGTACCTGTAAAAGAAGGTGAGAACATTGAGAGAGCTCTCAAGAAGTTCAAGAGAAAGTCAGAGAAGACTGGTATTATCAAGGAGCAGAGAATTCGTCGCGAATTCCAGAAGCCATCTGTTGTGAAGCGTAAGAAGATGCAGCACGCCATCTACGTGAACAAGCTCCACCAGCAGGAAGACTAATTTTTTCTTGACAGAGGATGGCTTCTTCCTTGCAGGGTGAAGTTGTTCTTCTGTATGCTTGAAGCACTCGATGCAGATGCAGATAGAGGTGCTGAGGGCATAAATTGAGAATTTTCATTAAAATTAGCATTAAAATTTGGTTGCGTCCAAGAATTTTAACTATCTTCGTTGCGCTTATTTGAAAGGAAATCTTTATATTTGCCTTAGAAAAGCAAAAGACACGAAGAAATGCTGGAAGATTCTTTCTTGGAATATCTGAAGTCGGAACGCAATCGCTCGGAGAGGACCGTATCGAACTACGGATTAGCCCTGAGAGAATTTAAGGTTTTCTTCAACAGTCTTGGTGAAGGCTGGGCATGGAAAAGCATCACGCCCGATGTTGTGAGGGAATGGGTGATTTACATGCTTGACGAGGAGGATAAAAGTGAAGCGACGGTGAACCTCAGTTTGAGTGCGCTGCGCAGTTTCTACCGATACCTTATATTAATAGGGGAGGTGGATGCGAACCCATTGGCGAAAGTGGTGGGTCCAAAGCGCAAAAAGAAGTTGCCATCATTTGTGAAAGAGCAGGACATGCAACGCTTGCTTGATGAAACGGAGTTTGGCGATGACTTTTCAGGTGTGAGAGACAAAATGGTGATTCTCTTGCTCTACATGACTGGGATGCGAAGAGCTGAGTTGCTGGGTTTGCGTGACAGTGACATCCGGTTTGCTGAAAAGCAGATTAAGGTGACAGGAAAACGTAACAAGCAACGATTGATTCCTGCTGGCGACGAGTTGCTGGAGGCTGTAGCTGCCTATCAGAAGCGACGTGAAGCGGAATTTTCGGACTTGGCTCATGAGGATGCTTTTTTCCTTGGCAACAAAGGCAAGAACCTGCGAATGGACGAAGTGGAGAAGATTGTGAAAGGCTGTTTGTCGAGAGTGACAGGTCAGGAACATCGGAGTCCTCACGTGCTACGACATACGTTTGCTACAGTGATGCTCAATCATGGTGCAGACTTGCAGTCGATACAGAAGTTGCTCGGACATGAAAGTCTGAAGACAACGGAAATCTACACTCACTTGTCGTTCGAAGAACTGAAGAAAGAATACAAGAATGCGCATCCGCGTGTTCCTAACCCTTAAAATACAACGACTATGGACATTACTATTAAGGCAATCAAGTTTGATGCAACAGAGAAGTTGCAGGAATTCATCCAGAAGAAGGTTAGTAAACTGGAGAAGTTTTGTGGCGAAATAAGAAAGGTTGAGGTGTCATTAAAAGTCGTAAAGCCCGCAACGAACCTGAACAAGGAAGGCTCCGTAAGAGTTCAATTGCCTGGAGAGGAGTTGTTTGTGGAGAAAACATGCGACACGTTTGAAGAAGCAATAGATCAGTGCATGGCTGCTTTGGAGAAGCAGTTGGCACGGTACAAGGAAAAAAAGTAGAGCTGTTTAAAAAAAAGCTTGGAAAAATTTGGCATTTGAAAAAAAATGCCTACCTTTGCAGCCGTTTCGTGTGGGTAACTCTACACGAACGGCTATACAAGCCTCTTTAGCTCAGTTGGCCAGAGCACGTGATTTGTAATCTCGGGGTCGTTGGTTCGAATCCGACAAGAGGCTCTGAGTCGAGGCTCACAAACAGATTTTCTGTGTGAGAGAGGCTTCCATAACGGGCATATTCCAGAGTGGCCAAATGGGGCAGACTGTAAATCTGCTGGCTTTCGCCTTCGGTGGTTCGAATCCATCTGTGCCCACACATCACTCAGTGGTGTCACTGGCTTGCTGTTATAGCTCAGTGGTAGAGCACTTCCTTGGTAAGGAAGAGGTCTCGAGTTCAAATCTCGATAACAGCTCTTCGGTAGAAAGATTAAATCAACATATTACATAATTAGAAAAAAGAAAATTAAGCTATGGCAAAAGAAAAATTCGAGCGTACCAAACCCCATGTGAATATCGGTACAATCGGTCACGTTGACCACGGTAAGACTACTCTTACAGCTGCAATCACAACTGTTCTTGCTAAGCAGGGACTTTCAGAAGTAAAGTCTTTCGACCAGATTGATAATGCTCCTGAAGAGAAAGAGCGTGGTATCACAATCAACACTGCTCACGTTGAGTACGAAACAGCAAAGCGTCACTATGCTCATGTTGACTGCCCAGGACACGCAGACTACGTAAAGAACATGGTAACTGGTGCTGCTCAGATGGATGGTGCTATCATCGTAGTTGCTGCTACTGATGGTCCTATGCCACAGACTCGCGAGCACATCCTTCTCGCTCGTCAGGTGAACGTACCTCGTCTTGTTGTGTTCATGAACAAGTGCGATATGGTTGACGATGAGGAAATGCTTGACCTCGTTGAAATGGAAATGCGTGACCTCCTCGCTCAGTATGAATTCGAAGAGGATACTCCATTCATCCGTGGTTCTGCTCTTGGTGCTCTCAATGGTGTTCCTAAATGGGAAGCTAAGGTTATGGAGCTGATGGATGCAGTTGACAATTGGATTCAGGAGCCAGAGCGTGCTATTGACAAGCCATTCTTGATGCCAGTTGAGGACGTGTTCTCAATCACTGGTCGTGGTACAGTTGCTACAGGTCGTATCGAAACAGGTGTTGTTAAGGTAGGTGATGCTGTTCAGCTCCTCGGTCTTGGTGAAGATGCTAACTCAGTTGTTACTGGTGTTGAAATGTTCCGTAAGATTCTCGATGAGGGTGAAGCTGGTGATAACGTAGGTCTTCTCCTCCGTGGTATCGACAAGAAGGAAGTTAAGCGTGGTATGGTAATCACCCACCCAGGTGCTATCACTCCTCACCAGGGCTTCAAGGCTTCTATCTATGTATTGAAGAAGGAAGAAGGTGGTCGTCACACTCCATTCAAGAACAAGTATCGTCCTCAGTTCTATCTCCGTACTATGGACTGTACAGGTGAAATCACTCTTCCAGAAGGAATCGAAATGGTAATGCCTGGTGATAACGTAGAAATCAAGGTTGAGCTCATCTACCCAGTAGCACTCAACGTAGGTCTCCGTTTCGCTATCCGTGAAGGTGGTCGTACCGTTGGTTCTGGTCAGATTACTGAAGTATTCGACTAATCGATAGATATTCCGAAAGGAATAGACATTTATAAATTAAAAAGGCTGGCTCCCAGCCGATGAACAAGTTGGGAGCTGGCATTCTTACGGGAATAGCTCAGTTGGCAGAGCACTGGTCTCCAAAACCAGGTGTCGGGAGTTCGAGCCTCTCTTCCCGTGCCAAATGTAAGGATTGAATTATGTTTAAGAATATTGCTACATATTGTAAAGAATCCTACGATGAACTTGTTCACAAAGTGACTTGGCCAACGGTTAAGGAGTTGACAAACAGTGCAGTGATGGTTTTAACAGCTTCCATCATCATTGCCCTTATTGTCTTTTTCATGGATTCAATCTTCGAGCAGTTGATGAAACTTGTTTATTCTCTCTTCAATTAATTTCTTTTTATTTTTAAGGAGGAGAAAGACATGGCGGAAGTAAAAGAAATGCATTGGTATGCACTGAAAGCTATCAGTGGTAAGGAACAGAAGGTCAAGGAATATATTGAACTTGACATGAAGAACCACCACTTAGAGCAGTATGTACCACAGGTTCTTATACCTACCAAGCGCGTTGAACAGGTTCAGCGCAATGACAAGCGCGTAGTGAAGGAAATCAATATGCTTCCTGGCTATGTGTTGGTAGAAGCTCAGCTCGTAGGTGAAATCGCTCACATGTTGCGCAACACTCCGAATGTTCTCGGTTTCCTTGGGGGTACGGACAAACCTACTCCTCTTCGTCAGGCAGAGATTAATCGTATGCTTGGTGTTGACCAGGATAACGAGGTTGTTCCAGAGGTGTTGCAGACCGAGTTTATTGAAGGCGAGTCGGTGATAGTCACTGATGGTCCTTTCAGCGGTTTTAATGGCAAGATTGAGAGTGTGAATTCAGAGAAACAAAAGCTCAAAGTTGCAGTCAAGATTTTTGGTCGAGATACCACGCTCGAACTGAACTTTGGACAAGTTGAAAAAGAATAATGATGATGTTACGCTTCATTATTCTCTTTTTATCGTGTAATTATTAAAAAATAGAAACAAAAATGGCAAAAGAAGTTGCTGGATTAATCAAATTACAGATTAAAGGTGGCGCTGCAAATCCATCACCTCCAGTAGGACCTGCTCTTGGTTCTAAGGGTATTAACATCATGGATTTTTGCAAGCAGTTCAACGCCAGAACTCAGGATAAAGCAGGTAAGATTCTGCCTGTTGTTATCTCTTACTATGCTGATAAGTCGTTCGATTTCGTCATCAAGACTCCTCCTGCTGCAGTTCAGCTTTTGGAGATTGCCAAGACCAAGAAGGGTTCTTCAGAGCCTAACCGTTCGAAGGTAGCTGAAGTGACATGGGATCAGATTCGTACTATCGCAGAAGATAAGATGCCTGATTTGAATTGCTTCACAGTTGAATCTGCAATGAAGATGGTTGCAGGTACAGCTCGTAGTATGGGTATCAAGGTTAAAGGTGAATTCCCTGGTAAATAATTAAAAACTTCAATTTGAAATGAGTAAACTTACAAAAAATCAGAAGACAGTTGCTGATAAGATTGAGGCAGGGAAAGCTTACACTTTGAGTGAGGCTGCGAACTTGGTGAAGGAAATCACTTTCACAAAGTTTGATGCTTCGGTTGATATCGACATGCGTTTGGGTGTTGACCCACGCAAGGCAAATCAGATGGTTCGTGGTGTAGTATCACTCCCTAACGGTACTGGTAAGCAGGTCCGCGTTCTCTGTTTGTGTACTTCCGATCAGGAAGCAGCTGCAACAGAAGCTGGTGCTGACTACGTTGGTCTCGACGAGTATATCGAGAAAATCAAGGGTGGCTGGACAGACGTTGATGTCATCATCACAATGCCTTCGTGCATGGGTAAGATTGGTGCTCTCGGTCGTGTTCTCGGTCCTCGTGGTTTGATGCCAAATCCAAAGAGTGGTACTGTGACAATGGACGTAGCAAAGGCTGTACGTGAAGTAAAGCAAGGTAAGATTGACTTCAAGGTTGATAAGAGTGGTATTGTTCATGCTTCAATCGGCAAGGTATCGTTCGATGCTCAGAAGATTAAGGAGAATGCGCAGGAGTTCATCAACACAATCATCAAGCTGAAGCCATCTACTGCAAAAGGTACATACATCAAGAGCATTTATCTTTCAAGTACAATGAGCAAGGGTGTCAAGGTTGACCCTAAATCTGTTGAATAATCAAAATAGACTGAATCATGAAGAAAGAAGATAAAAGCTTATTAATCGAACAGCTTGCACAGACTCTTGGCGAGTATCCACATTTCTACATTGTTGATGTTACTGGCTTGGACAGTGCTACAACAAGTGCTCTGCGTAGAGAGTGCTTCCAGAATGAGATTAAGCTTCAGGTTGTGAAGAACACTCTCTTCGAGAAGGCTCTTGAGAAGGTTGGCGGTGATTTCGCTGCTCTTCAGACAGCTCTTAAGGGTAATACAGGTATTATGTTCTGCCAGACGGCAAACGCACCTGCAAAGCTCATCAAGAAGTTTGCTAAGGGCCACAACGACATGCCAGGTCTCAAGGCTGCATACGCAGAGGAAAGCGTTTACGTTGGTGCAGACCAGCTCGATGCACTTTGTGCAATCAAGAGCAAGAACGAACTCATTGCAGAGGTTGTTTCTGCTCTCGAAGGTCCACTCAACGGCATTCTCTCTGGTATCGATGGTGGTACCACTATTCACGGATTGCTTGATGCAATCGAAGAAAAGAACGCTTAAACAGCGTCTTTCCCACGATGTGGGTTTCTAATTAATAAAAATAAAAAACAAATAACCATTAAAATTTTAGAAAAAATGGCAGATATTAAAGCTATTGCTGAAGAATTGGTAAATTTGACAGTAAAGGAAGTAAGTGAACTTAAGACTCTCCTTAAGGAGGAGTATGGTATTGAGCCTGCTGCTGCAGCTGTTGCTGTTGCTGCTGGTCCTGCAGCTGGCGAAGCTGCTGTTGAGGAAAAGACATCTTTCGATGTTGTTCTCAAGAGCGCAGGTGCTGCTAAGCTTCAGGTTGTAAAGGCAGTGAAGGAAGCTGCTGGTCTTGGTCTTAAGGAAGCTAAGGACCTCGTTGATGCTGCTCCTACAAACATCAAGGAAGGCGTTGACAAGGCTACTGCTGAAGCACTCAAGGCTGCTCTCGAAGCTGCTGGTGCTGAAGTTGAAATCAAGTAATTTCGTCACTTCAATACAAGTTTGGTTAAGAATCCTCAGGTTGAGGGTTCTTAACCTTTTTGTGTCTTGTGCGCACGTGCGTATGCGCTTATATAAGGAAATGCGCACTTTTTCTCTCTTAAAATCCCCTTATTGCGAGTAGGAATCCCATCAGTCATCCAATTTTCATGTTGTTTCTACTCGTGTTTCTTAGAAATTTTTCGAAAAATTAACAATACATAGAGATGTCTAAAATCGTAAACAATCGAGTTGACTTTTCCACAGTGAAGAATCCGGTTCCATATCCGGACTTCCTTGATGTGCAGCTCAAGTCGTTCCGTGACTTCCTGCAATTGGACACCCCACCAGAAAAGCGCAAGAATGATGGTCTCTACAAGGTGTTTGCTGAGAACTTCCCAATCCAGGACACCCGTAATAACTTCAGCCTTGAGTTTTTGGACTATTACATCGACGCTCCTCGCTACACTATTGAGGAATGCCTTGAGCGTGGCCTTACTTACAGTGTGCCATTGAAGGCAAAACTGAAGCTTTCTTGCTCTGACCCTGACCATGTTGACTTTGACACCACTGTTGAAGATGTATTCCTCGGTCCGATTCCTTACATGACCGACAATGGTACGTTTGTCATCAATGGTGCTGAACGAGTTGTGGTTTCTCAGCTCCACCGTTCACCTGGTGTGTTCTTTGGTTCGAGTGTTCATGCCAATGGTACTCCTCTTTTCTCAGCTCGTATCATCCCGTTCAAGGGTTCGTGGATTGAGTTTGCGACGGACATCAACAACGTGATGTATGCTTACATCGACCGTAAGAAGAAGTTGCCTGTAACTACGCTTCTCCGTGCCATCGGTTACGAATCGGATAAGGAAATCCTTCGTATTTTCAATTTGGCAGAGGAAGTGAAGGCTAACAAGACGAATCTGAAGAAGGTTCTTGGATGTAAGTTGGCAGCACGTGTATTGAAGTCATGGACAGAGGACTTCGTTGATGAGGAAACAGGTGAAGTTGTTTCCATCGAACGTAATGAAATGGTGATTGACCGTGAAACTGTCCTGACAGAAGAACACATTGACCTCATTCTTGAAACAGGTGTTGAGTACATTCTTGTCCACAAGGAAGAGACCAATGCATCTGATTATGCCATCATTTTCAACACACTTTCAAAGGACCCAAGTAACTCTGAGAAGGAAGCTGTTGTTTATATTTATCGTCAGTTGCGCAATGCAGACCCTGCCGATGATACGTCAGCTCGCGAAGTAATCAACAATTTGTTCTTCTCTGAAAAGCGTTATGACTTGGGTGAAGTTGGTCGTTATCGTATCAACAAGAAGTTGGAACTTGATACTGACCCTAACACCCGTGTGTTGACAAAAGAAGATATTATCGAAATCATCAAGTACCTTGTTGAATTGGCAAATTCCAAGGCTGTCGTTGATGATATCGACCACTTGAGCAACCGTCGCGTCCGCACCGTTGGCGAGCAGCTCTCCAACCAGTTCGCTATTGGTTTGGCACGTATGAGCCGTACCATTCGCGAGCGTATGAATGTGCGTGACAACGAAGTGTTCAAGCCAACAGAACTGATTAATGCCAAGACTATTTCCAGCGTTATCAACTCGTTCTTTGGTACCAACGCACTTTCTCAGTTCATGGACCAGACCAACCCGCTTGCCGAGGTTACTCACAAGCGTCGTCTTTCTGCCCTCGGTCCTGGTGGTCTTTCTCGTGAACGTGCAGGCTTCGAGGTTCGTGACGTACACTATACTCACTATGGCCGACTCTGTCCTATTGAGTCTCCAGAAGGTCCAAACATCGGTCTGATTTCATCACTTTGCGTCTATGCAAAGATTAACAATCTCGGTTTCATTGAAACGCCTTACCGTAAGGTTCATGACAGTGTTGTGGATATTGAACCAGAACACATCGTTTACCTTTCTGCAGAAGAGGAAGAGGCAAAGATTATCGGTCAGGGAAATGCGCCACTCACAGAGGACGGACATTTCATCCGCAAGGTCGTTAAGTGTCGTAAGGATGCCGACTATCCAGTGGTTCCACCTTCAGAGGTTGACCTTGTCGATGTGGCTCCACAGCAGATTGCATCTATTGCTGCTGCCCTCATCCCATTCCTTGAGCACGACGATGCTCACCGTGCCCTCATGGGTTCGAACATGATGCGCCAGGCAGTTCCACTCCTTCGTACTGAGGCACCAATTGTTGGTACAGGTATCGAGAAGCAGGTTTGCGAGGATTCTCGTACAATGATTACCGCAGAGGGCGATGGTGTTGTTGAGTATGTAGATGCAACTACCATTCGTATTCTTTACGACCGCACGGAAGACGAGGAATTTGTCAGCTTCGAGCCTGCTGTCAAGGAGTACAAGTTGCCTAAGTTCCGTCGCACTAACCAGAATATGACTATCGACCTTCGTCCAATTTGCGACCGTGGTCAGCGTGTGAAGAAGGGCGATATTCTTACAGAAGGTTATGCAACTGCTGACGGTGAGTTGGCACTTGGTCGCAACCTCCTTGTGGCTTACATGCCTTGGAAGGGTTACAACTATGAGGACGCCATCGTTCTCAACGAGCGCGTTGTTCGTGACGACCTTCTCACATCTGTTCATGTGGATGAGTTCTCTCTCGAAGTACGTGAAACCAAACGTGGCGTTGAGGAACTCACTTCAGATATTCCAAATGTCAGCGAAGATGCAACCAAGGACCTCGACGAAAACGGTATTGTTCGCGTAGGTGCTCGCATCGAGCCAGGCGACATTCTGATTGGTAAGATTACTCCAAAGGGAGAGTCAGACCCATCTCCAGAAGAAAAACTCCTTCGTGCCATCTTTGGTGACAAGGCTGGCGATGTGAAGGATGCTTCCCTCAAGGCTACTCCATCGTTGAGTGGTGTTGTTATTGACAAGAAACTCTTCTCGAAAGTCATCAAGACTCGTGCTGAAAAGACTGCTGACCGCAAGGAACTTCCAAAGATTGACAAGGAATTCCAAGACAAGATTGACGATTTCAAAGCCATCCTCATCGACAAGTTGCTCACCCTCACCAAGGGTAAGGTGTCAATGGGTGTGAAGGACAGCCTCGGTGCTGAAATCATACCAGAAGGCTCTAAGTTCGTTGCTCCAGCACTTGAAATTCTCGACTATGCTTCTGTTCAGCTTAGTGGTTGGACAGACGACGAGCACACCAACACGTTGATTCGTCAGCTCGTCATCAACTATCTCAAGAAATACAAGCTTCTTGATGCAGAACTCAAGCGCAAGAAGTTTGCCCTCACTATTGGCGATGAACTCCCATCGGGCATCATCCAGATGGCAAAGGTTTACATTGCTAAGAAACGTAAGATTGGTGTTGGAGACAAGATGGCAGGTCGCCACGGTAACAAGGGTATTGTTTCCAAGGTGGTTCGCCAGGAGGATATGCCATTCCTTGAGGACGGTACTCCTGTCGATATCGTGCTCAACCCTCTGGGTGTGCCATCTCGTATGAACATCGGTCAGATTTTCGAAGCCGTCCTCGGCTCTGCTGGTGCCAAACTCGGTGTGAAGTTCGCAACTCCAATCTTCGATGGTGCTCACCTCGACGACCTCTGCGAATGGACCGACAAGGCTAAGCTTCCTCGCTACGGACGTACTTATCTCTACAATGGTGAAACAGGCCTTCGCTTCGACCAGCCAGCCACAGTGGGTGTCACCTACATGTTGAAACTCGGCCACATGGTTGAAGACAAGATGCACGCTCGTTCCATTGGTCCTTACTCGCTCATCACTCAGCAGCCTCTTGGTGGTAAAGCACAATTCGGTGGTCAGCGTTTCGGAGAAATGGAAGTTTGGGCACTCGAAGCTTTCGGTGCATCCCACGTTCTCCAGGAGATTCTCACCATCAAGTCCGACGACGTCACTGGTCGTTCGAAGGCATACGAGGCTATCGTGAAGGGCGATGCTATGCCAACTCCAGGCATTCCTGAATCCCTCAACGTGCTCCTCCACGAGCTTCGCGGACTTGGACTGAGCATCACCCTTGACTAAATCAAAACATTAAAAACGAAGGTGATAATTAAAGAAACGCATCTCTGCATTCCTGTTTTTTAATTGTTACTTTTTAATTCTTGAAACAAGATGGCTTTTAAGAAAGAATCAAAGACAAAGACTAATTTCACCAAGATAACCATTGGTCTCGCATCTCCAGAGGAAATCCTTGAGAATTCCTTCGGTGAGGTACTCAAGCCAGAGACCATCAACTACCGCACCTATAAGCCTGAACGCGACGGACTTTTCTGCGAGCGCATTTTCGGTCCTACCAAGGACTACGAGTGCCATTGTGGTAAGTACAAGCGCATTCGCTACAAGGGCATCGTCTGCGACCGATGCGGTGTGGAAGTTACCGAGAAGAAAGTACGTCGTGAGCGCACAGGCCACATTGCATTGGTTGTGCCTGTTGCCCACATTTGGTATTTCCGTTCGCTTCCTAACAAGATTGGCTACCTCCTCGGTTTGCCAACCAAGAAGCTCGATGCCGTAATCTACTACGAACGCTACATCATTATCCAGGCAGGTGCTGCTGAAGATGCTGAGAAGAACACTCTCAACTACGAACTTCTCTCTGAGGAAGAGTATTGGGACGTTGTTGACAGCCTTCCAGAAGAGAATCAGCAACTTCCTGACGATGACCCTCAGAAGTTCATCGCCATGATGGGTGCAGAGGCAATCGAGTATATGCTCAAACGCATCGACCTCGACCACCTTGCTAACCAGCTCCGTGCTCAGGCAGGTGAGGAAGGTTCACAGCAGCGTAAGCAGGAGGCACTCAAGCGTTTGCAGGTGGTTGAAGCATTCCGTTCTTCTCGTGGCAAAAACAAGCCAGAGTGGATGATTATGCACAACATTCCAGTCACTCCGCCTGACCTCCGTCCGCTCGTTCCGCTCGATGGTGGACGTTTCGCCACTTCCGACCTCAACGACCTCTATCGTCGTGTCATCATTCGTAACAACCGTCTGAAACGACTCATCGAAATCAAGGCTCCTGAAGTCATTCTCCGTAATGAAAAGCGTATGCTTCAGGAAGCAGTGGATAGCCTTTTCGACAACTCCCGTAAGGCTTCGGCAGTGAAGTCCGATTCCAACCGTCCGCTCAAGTCTCTTTCTGACTCCCTCAAGGGTAAGCAAGGACGTTTCCGTCAGAACCTCCTCGGTAAGCGTGTTGACTATTCTGCACGTTCCGTTATCGTCGTCGGTCCTGAATTGAAGATGGGCGAGTGTGGTCTTCCAAAACTCATGGCAGCCGAACTCTACAAGCCATTCATCATCCGCAAGCTCATCGAGCGTGGCATTGTCAAGACCGTCAAGTCCGCCAAGAAGATTGTTGACCGTCGCGACGACGTGGTTTGGGATATTCTCGAAAACGTGATGAAGGGTCATCCAGTGCTTCTCAACCGTGCTCCTACACTTCACCGTCTCGGTATTCAGGCATTCCAGCCAAAGATGATTGAAGGTAAGGCAATTCAGCTCCACCCACTCGCATGTACGGCGTTCAATGCCGACTTCGATGGTGACCAGATGGCTGTTCACCTTCCTCTCTCCAACGAGGCAATCCTTGAGGCCCAGCTTCTGATGCTTCAGAGCCACAACATCCTTTCTCCTGCCAGTGGTGAACCTGTCACCGTTCCTTCTCAGGACATGGTGCTTGGTCTCTACTACATCTCCAAGATGCGTCCAGGAGCCAAGGGTGCAGGACTCACCTTCTATGGTCCAGAAGAGGCTATCATTGCCTACAACGAAGGACGTGTCGATGTGCATGCGCCAATCAAGTGCCTTGTGCTCGATGTGGATGACAACAACAACTACATCAAGCACATCGTTGAAACAACCGTTGGTCGAATCATCATCAACGAGATCGTTCCAGACGAAGTTGGTTTCGTGAACGATGTCATCGGTAAGAAAGCCCTCAAGAAAGTCATCACCAAGGTTATCAAGACCGTAGGTATGGCACGTGCTTGCGAATTCCTCGATGGTATCAAGGACCTCGGTTATCGCCGTGCTTACGAAGGTGGACTTTCCTTCGTGCTCGACGACATCATCATCCCTGAAGCTAAGAAGCAGATTGTGGAAGATGGTAATAACCACGTTGAGCAAATCCAGATGGCATACGGAATGGGTATGATTACCGATAAGGACCGTTATCAGCAGGTAATTGATACATGGACCAAGGCAAATGAATCCCTCAAGAAGACCCTCATGAAGGAAATGACCGAAGCCGACCAGGGCTTCAACGCAGTCTTCATGATGCTCGACTCTGGAGCCCGTGGTTCTGCCGACCAGATTGCACAGCTTGCAGGTATGCGTGGTCTGATGGCAAAGCCTCAGAAGGCAGGTGCTTCCGATGCCAACATCATCGAGAACCCAATCCTTTCCAACTTCAAAGAAGGTATGTCCGTGCTCGAATACTTCATCTCCACTCACGGTGCTCGTAAGGGTCTTGCCGACACAGCCCTCAAGACAGCCGACGCAGGTTATCTGACTCGTCGTCTTGTTGACGTGAGCCACGATGTGATTATTACAGAAGAAGACTGTGGCACGCTTCGCGGACTCTTCTGCTCAGCACTCAAGGATGGCGACCGCGTCGTTGCTTCCCTCGCCGAGCGAATCCTCGGACGTGTTTCCGTTCACGATATTACACACCCAGAAACCCAAGAACTCATCGTTGCCAGTGGTGAGGAAATCAACGAGCGCATCGCTGCTGAAATCGAAGCAGCAGGCATCGAAACCGTTGAAATCCGCTCAGTGCTCACTTGCGAAAGCAAGCATGGCGTTTGCCAGAAGTGCTACGGACGCAACCTCGCTACAGCCAAGATGGTTCAGAAGGGTGAAGCAGTCGGTGTCATCGCAGCACAAGCCATTGGTGAGCCTGGTACTCAGCTGACCCTCCGTACATTCCACGCCGGTGGTGTTGCAGGTAACGCAGCTGCAAATGCACAAATTGTTGCTCGCAACAAGACGCGTCTCGACTTCGACGAACTCCGCACCATCGATGCAAAGAACGATGAAGGACAAGATGTGAAGATTGTTGTAGGTCGATTGGCAGAACTTCGTTTCGTTGATACCCACACAGGCATCGCACTTTCCACCATCCCAGTTCCTTACGGTGCTACTCTCTATCACTATCAAGACGAAGTGGTGGAAAGAGACACGGTCATCGCCACATGGGATCCATTCAATGCTGTAATCGTCAGCGAATTTGCTGGTAAGGCAGAATTTGAAGGTGTTGTAGAAGGTGTCACTTACCGTGTTGAACAAGACGATACAACAGGTATGAAGGAATACATCATCATTGAGTCGAAAGACAAGAACGTGGTTCCTGCATGTCGCATCGTTAATGCCGATGGTGAAGTGCTTCGTACCTACAACTTCCCAATCGGTGGCCGTATCAACATTGAGGACGGCAAGACCGTGAAGGCTGGTGAAGTGCTCGTTAAGATTCCACGTTCCACTGCCAAGGCAGGCGATATCACCGGTGGTCTTCCACGTGTGCAGGAGCTCTTCGAGGCTCGCAACCCATCCAACCCAGCAGTTGTTGCTGAAATCGATGGCGAAATCACGATGGGTAAGATTAAGCGTGGTAACCGCGAAATCATCCTCACCAGCAAGGTAGGCGACGAGCGCAAGTACCTCGTGCCACTCTCCAAGCAGATTCTTGTGCAGGAGAACGACTACGTTCGTGCTGGTACACCACTTTCCGATGGTGCCATCACTCCAGCCGACATCCTTGCCATCAAGGGTCCTACGGCTGTGCAGGAATACATCGTCAACCAGGTGCAGGATGTCTATCGTATGCAGGGTGTTGCCATCAATGATAAGCACTTCGAAATCATCGTTCGTCAGATGATGCGCAAGGTTCAGATTGTTGACCCAGGCGATACTCGTTTCCTCGAAGGCGGTATTGTTGACAAACTCGAATTTGCTGAAGAGAACGACCGCATCTGGGGCAAGAAGATTGTCACCGACGCAGGTGATAGCGAAGTGTTGGAGAAGGGACAGATTGTCACAGCTCGCAAGCTCCGCGATGAGAACTCACTCCTCAAGCGCCGCGACCTCAAGTTGGTTCAGACGCGCGATGCCGTTGCTGCTACCAGCACGCAGATTCTCCAGGGTATCACCCGTGCAGCACTCGGTGCAACCAGCTTCATGTCGGCTGCATCCTTCCAGGAAACCACCAAGGTGCTCAACGAAGCTGCCATCCGTGGCAAGAGCGACCCACTCGAAGGTATGAAGGAGAACGTGATTTGCGGTCACCTCATCCCAGCAGGTACAGGTCTGCGTCAGTTCGAGCGTATCATTGTCGGCAGTCGTGACGAAGCAGATGAAATCCGTCGTCCTCAGTTCGACCCTACATCTGCCTTCTCAGCATTCAACAACAATTTCGCACGTTTCAACAAAGATTAATTCAATATTCTCTTCGTGAGATATTCTAAATAAAAAAAGCATCGGCTCCTTCGGCTGATGCTTTTTTTGTTTAACATTGATGATAGTTGATTCTATGTTATTGGTGTCCGCTAAAAATGCCGAAGGCATGAAAGACCACAGGCAGGCGGTGGAGTGCCAAGCACGGAACCCCTGATAAGTATACAGCCAAGCACGGAACCCCGACGTGGGTGACAGATGTGATTGTCAGATAATCTGTCGTACCTTCAGCACTCGGTTAGTTTGCGACACATAGCAGGGGTTTCGCTACGCTTCACCACCTGCCTGTGTTCTATCGTCCTTTCAGGACTTACCAAGCCCAGTATGAATGAAAAGTGCGACATACGTAAATATAACGCTTGCAAAGCTAATCATTTTCTGCAAAAGAACAACAAAAGGGCAAAAAAATTACGATATAATAGAACTTTATGTCAATATACGGAAAAGAGTGCAGCCCATCTGGTTGTAGTATCTGCTTCGCTTTTCATGTTCTCTTCGTTTTTCTCATTTGACGTATTGACTATGTCCATGCGTCAGCGTTTCTTGGCATAGCGAGACTACGTCTTCCCCCTTATGCCCAAATATGACTGTCCGCTAAACATTTTCCTCAAGCAAAAATTTAGGACTGATGCCTGCTTCAAGTGGCAACCCTTTTGAAGAATTGGAATGACTATACTTATGTTTAGCGGACAGTAATAATTCTAAAAGCATCAGCTCCTTCAGTTGATGCTTTTTTGTTGCCACTTGATTTAGTCTATTGGTGTTCGCTAAATGTTTTTATTGGATAACCGTTGTCCTTTTTTATGCAATTCTTTTCGGATTTCATTCACAAGCCTTGCGGATTTGGCATTTTGCACTTCCATACTACATTGGCTCTCACCAAGTCTATTTTTTTTGCCTCTCCACGCTTACCAGAAATGTAATAGTACCTTGCTACGCTCTTGGATAGAATATCGGTAAAAATCTTCCGAATCCTTGCACATTTCTCATTGATAGAGTTAAGTGTTGGATCTGTCACGTCCATAATGCTTTTCTCAACCCTGTCTGTCCTGTTTTCCGCAATGGGGTGACCCAAATCGGGGTTAGTGCTTCGCCTCGATAGCATCTAGTAGTTTTGTGACCTCCTCATCGTGGTCTGTTCGGAGCATAACGGACATCTTCTTTCCGTTGTATGGGTTCACATATTCTATATTGTACAGGCTCTCGGCCAGGAACTTTGCCCGGTAGATGGTGATGCCAGGCTTCTTGTTCTTCTTGTCTGCGGTCTTCGCCAGTATCCGTTCCA
>DGSN01000056.1 GCA_002393575.1 Prevotellaceae bacterium UBA4361
TTCCAGAGATGGGAAAGTTTAATTATCATAATTACTCCAAAAATTAGGTGTTGTTTAAAACAAAAAAACATTTATTTCTGAAAAAATTCTTGGGAGCGTTGCCCCAAGCGTCCAAGGACGGTAATCTTCTAATTATTTTAATTTCTTTCCTAAAAAAAACGTACCAACTTATTTTTTAATGATTACTTACGACTCCTACACTCCTATCCTCCGTAGAAAGAAAAACGTGTATTCGAGTGATGTGAAGCGGCGAGGGCTCGTTTGCGTTTCAACGAGCCTTCGTTTGAACGCAAACGAAGGCTCGGCGTGGTGATGACGAACGCTCGCGGGATGGGTGGAAGCGAAAGAACGGATTGGGAGAGGGGATTTTTGTCAAATTTAGTTTGCAATTTTTGTGGCTGCTTTCTTCTTGCTCTGCATTTCTGTTATAGAGTGTGAAAAATTTCCGCTGCATGATTGCAAATAAAAATTTTTCATTAACTTTGCAAGTCAATAAATGTAAACACTCACACTTTTTTTAAACAATAGTAATATTATGAAGATTGAAAAGATCGTAGCTCGTGAGATTCTTGATTCTCGTGGCAACCCTACAGTCGAAGTTGACGTAGTTCTCGAAAATGGTGTTCTTGGTCGTGCAGCTGTTCCATCAGGTGCTTCTACAGGCGAAAACGAAGCGCTTGAGCTTCGCGACGGCGACAAGAACCGTTATCTCGGTAAGGGCGTTCTCAAGGCAGTTGAGAATGTTAACACTATCATCGCTCCAGCTTTGAAGGGTGACTGCGTGTTCAACCAGCGTGCTATCGACTACAAGATGCTCGCTCTCGATGGTACTCCTACCAAGAGCAAGCTCGGTGCTAACGCAATCCTCGGCGTTTCTCTCGCAACTGCAAAGGCTGCTGCAAACGCTCTGGGTATGCCTCTCTATCGTTATATCGGTGGTACAAACACTTACACATTGCCAGTTCCTATGATGAACATCATCAACGGTGGTGCTCACTCTGATGCTCCTATCGCATTCCAGGAATTCATGATTCGTCCAGTTAGCGCTCCATCTATCAAGGAGGCTATCCGCATGGGTGCAGAAGTGTTCCACAACCTCGCTAAGCTCCTCAAGGCACGTGGCTTGAGCACAGCTGTAGGTGACGAAGGTGGTTTCGCTCCAGCTCTCGACGGTATCGAAGACGCTCTCCAAATTATCTGCGACGCTATCAAGGCAGCAGGTTATGAGCCAGGTAAGGACGTGATGATTGCTATGGACTGCGCTGCTTCAGAGTTCGCTACTCAGGATGCTGATGGCAACTGGTGGTATGACTACAGCCAGCTCAAGAATGGTAAGAAGAAGGACCCTAACGGCAAGAAGCTCAGCGCTGACGAGCAGATTGCTTATCTTGAGGAACTCGTCAATAAGTTCCATATCGACTCTATCGAGGATGGTCTCGACGAGAACGACTGGGACAACTGGGTGAAGCTCACTGCAAAGATTGGCGACCGTTGCCAGCTCGTAGGTGACGACCTCTTCGTTACTAACACCAAGTTCCTTGAGAAGGGTATCAAGATGGGTGCTGCTAACTCCATCCTTATCAAGGTTAACCAGATTGGTTCACTCACTGAGACTCTTGAAGCTATCGAGATGGCTCACCGTCATGGCTACACTTCTGTCACTTCTCACCGTTCGGGCGAGACAGAGGATGCTACTATCGCTGACATCGCTGTAGCTACTAACTCTGGCCAGATCAAGACTGGTTCTATGTCGCGTACTGACCGTATGGCTAAGTACAACCAGCTTATCCGCATCGAGGAAGAACTCGGCTGCGTTGCTAAGTATGGTTACAACAAACTGAAGTAATTTAGTTGTTTTGAAGTTTTGACGAGACGATAACGGCATGGTTCTGCCATCCGTTATCGTTTTTTATTTATTCGGCGGAGTCAACTTCGTGAGTCAACAAATTGACACAAATAAGCACGAAAAATAATTCATGAAAAATTCACGGTCATTTATGGTAATTTATGTTTTTCTTTATCTAACGCGAATGTCCGTGAATTATCCGTGAATTTAACGAAAATTATTTGGTCAACAAATTGACACAAATGAGCACGAAAGAAATGTCTTTATTGGTCAACAAATTGACACAAATGAACACGAAAGAAATGTCTCCTAAAGAAATTGGCTAAATGTACTAAATTTTTTTGGGTCAACAAATTGACACAAATGAACACGAAAGAAATGTCTCCTAATGAAACTGGCTAAATGTACTAAATTTTTTATGGGTCAACAAATTGACACAAATGAACACGAAAAGAGTCTCTACGGAGTAGGGGAGTAAGGGAGAAAAACTCCAAAACTCCAAATCTCCGTAGAAAAATTTAAGACATCTCTATGGAGTTATGGAGTAAAGGAAAATAGAATTCCTAAGCTCCAATCCTCCGTAGAAAAACAACTCGTTTCCAGCGGATTGAAATGAGAAATGGGGAATGGGGACTTGGAGAAAAATAATTGGGAAAAAATAAGGGGGAATGGATGGGGATTTGCATTTTTTGTTTATCTTTGCCCTTGTTAACGAATTAAGAATACGAAAAACAGGAAAAACAATGAAAAAAGCGAAAGTATTTGCTGTTATGACGATTTCAAGTTTGGCACTCAATGTGAGTGCGCAGAAGGCTCCACAACTGAGGAGCGACAACATAGACGAAGTGATGGCTGCCATGACCTTGGAGGAGAAAGCTCAGATTCTGGTGGGCGGTGCGAACAATTTCTTTTCTGACGGTGCTGTGGTGGGTGCTGCTGCTGAGACGGTGCCTGGTGCTGCTGGCACTACTGCTGCCATTCCCCGTCTGGGCATCCCTGAGACTATTCTGACTGATGGGCCTGCGGGTGTGCGCATCAATCCTACCCGCGAGGGCGAGACCAAGACGTACTATGCGACGGCTTTCCCTATTGGTTCTGCCTTGGCATCGACATGGAACACAGAACTGGTGGAGGAAGTGGGCAAGGCGATTGGTAATGAAACCAAGGAATACCGCTGCGACGTGATTCTGGGTCCAGGCATGAACCTGCACCGCAATCCGCTCTGTGGACGCAACTTTGAATACTATTCCGAGGACCCTGTTGTGACGGGAAAGATGGCTGCTGCCTACGTGAGGGGTGTGCAGAGCGAAGGAGCAGGAACGAGCATCAAGCATTTTGCTGTGAACTCACAGGAGACGGAACGCACGAGCGTGGATGAGCGTGTGTCGCAACGCGCTTTGCGTGAGCTTTATTTGCGTGGCTTTGAAATAGCTGTTCGCGAAGGAAAACCGTGGACGGTGATGGCTTCCTACAACCGTGTGAATGGTCCTTTGGCTCAGGAGAGCCACGACTTGCTGACCGATGTGCTGCGCACGGATTGGGGCTATGAGGGCATGGTGATGACCGACTGGATTGGTCAGCGCAACACGGGGGCTCAGGTTCATGCTGGCAACGACCTCATGGAGCCTGGACAAGCTCAGCAGAGCGAGGAAATCGTGACGAAGGTGAAGAACGGACAACTCGACTTGAAGGATGTAGATACGAGTGTACGCCGGCTGTTGGAATATATTGTCAAGACTCCTTCGTTCAATCACTATGCTGCCTCGAACGCTCCTGACCTGAAGGCACACGCTGCCATCACGCGCCGTGCTGCCAACGAGGGCATTGTGCTGCTTGAGAACAACGGTGTGCTTCCGTTCAGCAAGAACATCCAGAAGGTGGCACTCTATGGTGTCTGCTCCTACGAGTTCCTGTCGGGAGGTGTTGGCTCGGGTTGTGTTCATCCGCCATACGTTGTCGATATGGTGACGGGTTTGCGCAACGCTGGCATCCAGACAACGGATTCGCTGACGGAGATTTATCAGAAGTATGTGGAGTTTGCCAAACTGAAATTTGAGACTGACCGCAACCCTGCAAAGTGGTTCCAGTCGCCTGTGATGGGACAGCAGAAATATCCAGAAATCGACTTCAGCGATTTTTCGTTCTCAAAGGAAGTGGGCAAAGCTGATGCTGCCATCATCACGCTGGGTCGTCAGGCTGGCGAAGGCATTGACCGAGAGATTGAGGGCGAATTCAACCTCACTGAGCAGGAACGGCAGATGGTGAAGCAGGTGAGCAATGCCTTCCATCAGGTTGGCAAGCCTGTCATCGTCATCATCAATTCGGGCTCTGTCATCGAAACGGCATCGTGGAAGAACTATGCTGACGCTGTGCTCATGGCATGGCAACCAGGCATGGAAGGCGGTAACAGTGTGGCAGACATTCTGACGGGTAAGGCTAATCCTTCGGGTAAGCTGACCATGACATGGCCTCTCGACGTGACTGACCATCCTTCCACGAAGAACTTCCCGAACGCGTCGGTTGACATCTATTCCTTTACGTCGGCGGGTGGAAAAATGCCTGGCTATCACTTCACGAACCACGAGGAGGACATCTATGTGGGCTATCGCTATTTCGACTCTTTCAATAAAAATGTGAGCTATCCTTTCGGTTACGGTTTGTCATATACGACTTTCGCTTACAGCAAGCCAAGCGTGAAGAAGAGTGGGGAAGAGATTGAGGTGAGTGTGACGGTGAAGAATACGGGCAAGGTGGCTGGTAAGGAAGTGGTGCAGGTGTATGTGTCGGCACCAGAGGGAAAGATGGAGAAGCCTGCGAAGGAGCTGAAAGCTTTTGGTAAGACTCGTGAATTGCAACCCGGCGAAAGCCAGACGCTGCGCATGAGTTTGCAACGTCGTGACCTTGCTTCGTTCGACGAGGAACAGAGTGCATGGGTTGTGGATGCTGGCACGTATCAATTCCTCATTGCTGCTTCTGCTGCTGACATTCGCACTTCGGCTTCGCTCCGCGTGGATGCCATGAAGGAAATGACGACTAACGCGCTCAAGCCACAAGTGGAGCTGAAGAGGCTGAGCGTGAGGAAATGAAAAAAGGCTTCGGCGAAACCGAAGCCTACGGTGGAAGGGGATGGCTTCGGAAGAACCGAAGCCCACAGTGGCTCAGCTGAGGACGACATCCAGCACCATCATCAGGGAAAAGCCGATGGCAAAACCGATGGTGCTGAGGTTGGAATGAGGCTCGGTGGATGCCTCGGGAATCAGTTCCTCCACCACTACGTACATCATGGCTCCTGCTGCGAAGGCAAGGGTGTAGGGAACAAAGGGAATGAGAAGAGCGGACAGCATCATCACGAGGATGGCACCGAGGGGTTCGACTGCTCCGCTCAGGGTTCCTATCACGAAGGAACGCCATTTGCTGTTGCCTGCTGCGCGCATCGGCATGGAGATGATGGCTCCTTCGGGTACGTTCTGTATGGCAATACCGATTGCCAAGGTTGCTGCTGCCACTTCGGAAATGCCCACTCCTCCTTGCATGGCTCCTGCAAGCACTACTCCCACTGCCATGCCTTCAGGCAGGTTGTGGAGCGTGACGGCAAGTGTGAGCATGGTTGTTTTGGACAGATGGCTCTTGGGGCCTTCTGGACTCTGGGCATCGATGTGGAGGTGTGGCGTGAGCAAGTCGAGCAGGAGAAGGAACCCCATGCCGATGAGGAACCCAACCGTTGTGGGCATGATGGCCATCTTTCCCATGCTTTCGTTCATCTCCATGCTGGGCGTCAAAAGCGACCACACGCTGGCTGCCACCATCACGCCTGACGAGAAGCCCAAGAGCAGTTTTTGCAGACGCACGGGCATTTCCTTCCGCATGAAAAACACGAAGGAGGAACCTAACATCGTTCCTAAGAACGGAATCAGCAGGATGAAGATGATTTCTTGAGTCATGGATGAATGAGGATTTTTCGGCTGAAATACGCCGAACACGGATTAAATGAAGAATGAGGAATGAAGAATGAAAAACGATAATACATTCCTCATTCTTCATTCCTCATTATTAAAGAGGGGATTATTTAGAAATCTTATACATCACGAAGGTCTTTGCAGGAACACTGCCAGAGAGTGTTGGAGCAGAGATGGTTGTCGTGCTGGTCTTTGGCACGTACTTTGTTGGAGCATCGAGTGTGTTCTCGCCTTCGAGCTTGTCAGCCGTGAAAGACGTGATAGTGGCACTCTTGCTGCCCTTCATGCCCTTGAGGTTCACGCTGAAGTCCTGAGCCTTGTCGCCTGTGTTGACAATCTTCACGATTACGCTGTTCGATGGCTTGTCATAGACAGCGCTGGCGAAGAGTCCGTCCTGGTCGGCATTGCCAGCCACAGGTTTGCCGTTCATGGTGAGCTGAAGCACGTTGGTACCCTTGTTGTGCGAGAACATCTGCTGCACGTAGTAAGAGCAAGAACGGAACGAGCGGAGATTGTCGTACCAAATCATGTCAGGACGCCACTGCCAACCGTCGATGTGTGCGAAGAGAGGTGCGTAGGTTGCCATGTGGACGATATCGGCATTGCGCTCCATGCCTGTCATGAAGGCAGCTTCGAGAAGGGCAGCATTGAAGTGATTCCACTTCTTGCCACGACCATGACATGCGTACTCACCTGCGAACACCTTTGGACCCTTGCGGTCGTAGTTGTCGTAGCGGTTGCCTTGTGCGAGGAACCAGCTTTCTGGACGATAGAAGTGCTCATCGACGAGGTCTGCCTTCATCTTCTTCATTTCAGGCCAGAGGTACTCGAACTGCTTGCCTTCGGAGTCAGGGCCAGAGGTGCCGATGATTTTGATGTTAGGATATTTCTTGCGCACTTGCTCCACAAAAGGCTTCAGGTTTTCAGGGTAGATTTCGCCCCACTGCTCATTACCGATTGCCACAAACTTCAGGTTGAATGGCTTTGGATGGCCCATGTCGGCACGGAGCTTTGCCCAAGTGTTCTTGGCAGGGTCGCCATTGGCAAACTCGATGAGGTCGAGCACATCGTCGATGTAAGGCTGGAGCTGGTCAACTGGCACGTGAGCAGCACTGCGCTCTGCACCGTTCTGGAATTCGCATGACAGACCGACGCTCACAACTGGCAGAGGTTCTGCACCAATTTCCTCGCTGAGGCGGAAATACTCGTAGAAGCCAAGTCCGTAGCTCTGGAAATAGTCAGGATAGAAGCGATAGTCGAAGGTGTAGTGCCAACGGTTTTCGTTCAGCGGACGATTCTCAACAGGACCTACCGAGTTCTTCCACTGATAGCGAGTGGCGAGGTCGGTACCTTCCACGATACATCCACCAGGGAAGCGGAACACGCCTGGGTGGAGGTCAGCCAATGCCTGTGCCAAGTCCTTACGCATACCGTTTTCGTCGCCATTGAACACGTCGGCAGGGAAGAGGCTGATGTGCTCCAGGTCAACCACAGCGCTGTTGCGATCGAGCATGATGCGGAGTGTACCCTTGTTTACCTTCTTCTTTGAATTGATGGTCAGCGTGTATTTCTTCCAATCCTTGGAGTCGATGGTCAGTTTTTCTTCCGAGAACTGCTGACGTTCGCCCATTGTCGATGGGTCGCAAAGCATCACGCGAAGCACTGCCTTGCCTCCATTTGGCACGCGAGCCCATACGGAAAACTTGTAGTCGGCATTCTGGTCGTAGCCGATGCCGAAATAGCCTTCATTCTCCAGACCCGAGAACTTGTCGCGGTGACCGCTGTCGCCAATGCGAACGTAGTGAGGGTTCTTGTTGAAAGGACCATCGTTCTTCAGTTGGAAGTTGCCGAAAGGCACCCAGCCCGTGAAGTGGTCAGGAAATTCGAACGAACGGTTCTTGACGAGTTCGCCATAGAGACCGCCATCGGCTGCATAGTTGATGTCCTCGAAGAAAATGCCGTACATGGTTGGCTGAACTGGTGCGCCCAACTTCTTCGTGTTGAGTTCCATCTGGTGAGTTTGCGCCATTGCGCTGGCTGCCACAGCGAGGGCAGCAAGTGTTGTGGTGAGTTTTCTCATAATTAATAAAAGTTATTTGGTGAAAATTTTTTTCTTGTTGTGAATGTAAAGACCTTGTTGTGGCTTGGTTGTTATCTTTCGTCCTTGCAAGTCGTAAATCGTGCCATCACGCTGAGCGTTCTTGGCATGGTTCTCGTCTGCGGCGAGGTTCTCGATGGCCAACGCCTCTTCCGACATGAATTTCATCTGGAAATGATCTACGCTCCACCATGCAGAACCAGAGCCTACACCCGTGGCTGTAATGGTGATGGCATCGCCCTGCTGTGCCTTGATAGTTGGCAAGTTCAGGCGCAACCATCCGTTGAGGTGGTCGCTGCCTTCCACTGTCTTGTTCCCAACTCCCGTAGCACTCTCCGAGAGGGTTTCCGAACCATGTTGTGCAGAGAGCGTCAGCGTGACGTTGGAGCCGCCACGAATCAATGCGCTTATGGTATATTCGCCTGCTGGGAGGTCGGAGATGGTTTGGCTGATGGATGAATTCAGTCCGTTGGCGTACCACTGATTCCAATAGGTGTTTGACGCATCTCCGTCAAACGCCTCGCCCGTGTTCGTGCCGAGATTCTTCACCGTCCAACCATTCGTGCCATCATTGCAGTCGGGGTTCACGACAAAACCAAGGTCGGTTTCGCTGTATGCCTCGTCGCCAAAAGTGCGGACAACACGCAGTCGGAACAAATCCTCACCGCGAACGATGTCCATCGTCGGCATTTCGTAAGTGAATTGTGTCCCGTCAAACAAATATCTGTCTTTCACTTCATACAATGCTTCCCATTCGTTGGTTTCCTTGTTCAGGTGTTCAAATACAAGGGATTCTGTATAGTCTCCATTCTCGTTGGTGAAAGTGAAAAGAACCTTGTCGTCGCTGAACTCATAGCTGATGGAAGGGGTCTTGATGCTTGGCTTCCACCAGTTAGGCACTTTCTGATAGTCGGCATTGTAGGCGAAGGTGGATTTCGTGTCACGATAGACTTTTCCCGCTGGTGTCACCCAGCCATCGTCGTTGATGAATCGGCGCGAACTGGTGTCCCACTGATAGTAGCTGTAGCGTTCTACGAATGGGCAACGCTCCAGCATGTCAACGATTTCGAGGATAGCAGCACGGTTCTTCTCCAATTGGTCGCTGTACTTCGAAGGCCAGGACTCGGTTGTCCAAGATGCGCCGTATGCCCACTCGGTAATCCAGATGGGGCGTCCCGTCTTGTCGTAAATGCTCTTCAAGGCATTGTACCAAGCCGATGCTCCGTTTGCCTCGTTCGGTCCCCAGTAGGCATGAATCGCCACGAAGTCGCAGCGATATGCCATGTTGTCCACATGTCCGCAGTAGTCGGTCAACCAGCTGGCATCAGTAGGAGCAGGCGAACCGATGCGCATACCCGTTTGCAAGAAGTCTGGAGTTTTCGTGCAGGCTGTCCATGCACTGATGGTTCCTCCGCAGGAACACTTGTCCGAAGTGTGCTGCTCTGCGTGTTCGGGCTCGTTGAAGGAAAGCACATGGTTCGACCCCGTGAGTCCTGAAATCTGACTCCACGAAGGCCAGTTCAGATGTTGCTTGATAGGCACGTATTCGTAGTCGTTCGTTGAGTAACGGTCGGCACTCCAGGTGTAATACCACGATGCGTTCATCTTGCCCATTCCACCCCAAATACCGTTGTTCGACTGTGTGGAGCACCATCCTTTCTTTGGCACGTAGTTCCAAGGACGAATGTGGATGCTCGACACACGCTTCTTCAAGGCATCGGGCAATACAGGCACGAGCACATCGCTGTGGTCTGCCACATAGACGCGACTATAGCCCTCGCCAGCCTCGTCGGTAGCAAGTACAGCCATGTAGCCACGCTTGAGGATGAAGCTGGAAAGCATGTTGTTATATCTGTTCAATGTGGAATAATTGCGGTTCTTGAAATTGACCGTTTCTCCTGAGAAATTCTCTTCTGTATAACCGACTAAGGCATTGTCGGTGGAGCGGCTTGCCATCACCGCTGCTCCGTCTAAATAGATAGCTACACGCACATTCGTTCCGCTCACGGCTTCTACTCCGTTCACCTTGATATGTGGAAGCCATGACACTATCACCTCGCTTGGCGTTTGGTTCTCGAAAATCACCCACGATTCCCTGTTGCGGATATTGATGACAGCCTCTTCCGTGAACGGCGTTTCGCTCACGATGTGCAAGTCGAGCGTATCGTTCAGTTCGATGGATTCAGACAATTGGTAATAGTCTTGTTCCACTCGTTTGATGTCATTCTCGAATCGATCGGTTTTCGCAGCCAAGAGCGAAGCCTCATAACCTTTCGCCACGGCGGGAACCACTGTGAAACGCGCCATAGACGCAGCGGCTTTGTCGTAATAGACTGGCACATAGTCTTCTTCACTCCAGTCGCATCCCAGTCGCTTCGAACTATTCTTCTTGCAGACAATCTTCTTTCCAAACTGCACGTCGAATGCCCACAGGTATTCGTCGCCATTTCCCTTCGTGCTCTTGAACACCAAACTCCATGTGTCGCTCGTGCTTGCCGTGAGATACTGTCCTGTGCTTTTGTTTTTCAGGTAGAAGTAACCTTCAGAGGCAGAAGTCTCGGCGATGAAAACGTAGGAGTCGGCATCAGTGTTTGTGCCAAAAGCAGAAAGTCGAGGTTTCGTGCCATCGGCAGTGGTGCCCAACACTTTCTGGTAGTAGTCGCTAACGATGTAATAAGCCCCTCCATCTTGCACCGCAGCCACGGACTTTGTCCATCCAACAAGCAGAAGGAAAAAACACAAGCACAAAAGGTAAACATATTTTGGAAATTGCTTCATGTTGCCAAATTAGTTAGTTAAATAAGTGAAAGGAAATCTGCTATGTTTGGCAAAGATACAATAAAAAATCTGAGTGGCGATGAAAAACAATAAAAAACATTTGCTGACCAAGCATTTTCACACCTCGGAATGTTGGAAAGAAACGTCTGCTTTCATACAACAAAGGCTGAATCCCTTGCATGGGTATTCAGCCTTTTTTATTTATAATAATGTGTAGGAACACTCGTTAGAAGTAACCAAACTGTCCACTTGCAGGAACCATCGTTTCGTTGTTGCAGAACACGGATTCGCCGTAATTCTG
>DGSN01000016.1:0-5094 GCA_002393575.1 Prevotellaceae bacterium UBA4361
CTTTTCTGACAACCACCAAATTTTAAGAGGACTTTTTTGCAAGAAAATGCAAAAAAGTTGCAAACAGACAGAAAAACCGAAAGAACTCACAAAACAGACACCTTATTATATTATAGGGAAGGGGAAAAAGCGAAAAACTTGCTATTGCTCTGCGAATGCTAAATTTCTTCCAATTCACGAATAGCATTTATGATCGAATTACAACAATCCTTGCCTTCTTCCCATTTAAACCTCACGTCTTTCTTAAGATAGTCTATCAACAATTTGATATTGCTACGTTGGGCTTTTGTCAGGACCTGATCGACCAAAAACCGTTCTGGTACGAACCCAGCTTCTGCTATCCACCTGTTTTCTTCCAGAAGATTTTTCTGTGCCTCGTCCTTATTGATTCCGCACGCCCTGCCAAGCAATTGGCAATTCTCGACCTCATAGTCTTCTTTAGGTCCTTCCGTATACCCCTCCGTTGTGTAAAAAATATATTCGTTCATGAAAAAACTACCACATTGAATTTAACACTTTAGTCAACCCTTGATACATTTCAACAACCTTATCATAGTCAATAAACTTCACCCGTGTTTCAATAGCTTTAAACATGGAAACATGCAATTTATCTTCATATTCTTTTTTACGGCTTGCATCCGCCACAATGTAGAAGCCAGCATGATAATCCTGCAACTCGTAGAATTTTGACAAGGAGTTTTTTATGTCAGTAGTATGCTCTACTTCGTAAAAATTGGAAGGCATATTGCGCTCATTAAACCATACGACATCAACGGTTTTCGCTCGTCTTAGGATGTAATCGTAAGTAGTGAAAGCAGGTAATTCCGTCCTATCTGTTATGTCACCCAATTTCCGATCAATGAACAACCTATTTTTATCTTGTGCAGGAATATATGTTGTCTGATTACGATATTTGCCAATCTCAACAAGAAGACCTTGGTAATACCCATGACTAAACATCTCTTCACTTTGTTTATCACCAATCTTCAATTCAAGTTTTCGCATTACTTCCTCTCGGAAATCCTCAAGTGCCCATAGTCCTGGTTGAATCTTAAAAAAAGACTTGCTCTCTTGGACAATTCTTCTCACCGTTGCTTCTGGTGTTTTCGTCTTCCATGTGGAAAAATCCACGATTTCATTGAGTCGACGTAAAGTAGCATATCCACCTACTCGTCGCATTGTCTCTATTACTTGGTGCTCTTGCGTTTCTTTTTTCATTTACGTGTATCTATTTCCACTAACAATATGATTGATGCTACAAAAGTATATAAAATATTTGAAATTGATGGTGTATTGTAAAAAAGAATTCATCTTTCACAAGTAAGAATGATCTGAATAACAAGCTTATAAAGGGCGAAAGAACATAAGCAGGGATGAAATGAAACAGAACCTCTACTTAGCTCATATGAGATTAGGGAAGCAATCGAACGCGATTGAGGAAGAACTATTGCCCGATTAACAGTTTAACAACTCGCTATCTGCATAGATTACATCTTCATTACAAATTATTGGTGTCCGCTAAAAATCTCTGGCGTTTTCAACAACTACTAATTTCTCAGACAGCCGATGTATTGGACGTATAAGAAGCCATTTTGGTGGTAAAAGTAACAAAATGAGCCTCAAAAACAGCAAAAACAGCCATTCATGGTTAAGTTTATGTCGTATGAGGGACTGTTTTTAGCGGACAGCCGTTGACACCTTTAAAAAAGGGGCTTGTCTGTTGCCAAAATCAATATAATTAGTCACTAAAACATGTTTAGCGGACACCAATAATTACAAATAGTTGGATTCGTATATCTACCAAATGGAACATTGAATTTACCATTAGAGTTTTCTCGATAAAGACCATTAAAGCATGTTCGATTTAAGAAGATCAATAAGACCACCTTTTCTATGCTTTCTAATTGTTCTTCATTAAAACAACGGCGCATCTCAAGATAGAACTTTTTGCGTTCTTCCTCTGAGGAAATTGACAAATAATCTTGTTCAATAAGTTTCAGCCCATTTACCAAAGCCTCAGCATTATTTTTTATCACCTTATAGGCATCTGTTAAATTGCTGTTAATGTCGTTGATAACAACACGTTTTATATTTGGGAATTTTTGCAGCATAAAAAACGACATAGCTCCACCACCAACGAATGGTTCAATGTATGTAAATTCTCTCTCACACAACTCTCGTGGCATAAGACATTCCAGTTGCTGGAGAAGTTGTCCTTTTCCACCAACCCATTTAATGAAAGGTTTTGCTGTGAATGTTTCCCCTTTGGCAAATATCATGTATTTTGTATATTCCTAAATATTATAAATTCTATTTAATCTGATCTAAAAAATTTTCATCATTTTTCAAAAACTTCTATTTTTGCAAAAAAAGAATTATGAAAGACAAGAAATGGATTACGACAGAGCAGATGCTTGAAGCATTGAAATATGCACCAAACAATGAGCAAGAATATCGTCGAGTTTTAGGTGGTATTTTGTTTTCGACGCATTGGTTCTTGTATGACTCTCAAAAAAAGGAGTTTGGCGAATCAATGAATTGGTTTGATTATGATACATGGTACACAGAATCTGAAATTCTTCACTATTATGCTGGTGCTATGTGGTATCGTGATGCGTAGTCAAAAGTAAATTAATTGGGTAGAGACTAACAAGACAACCACGAGCTATTTAGAAATTGCAAATATACAAAAAAGCCCAAACAAAAATGCAAAAAGAAGAAGAAACATTTCTTGAAAACAGCAGTGGGGCAAGACGAGAACGCGATTGGGGAAGCAAACGAACGCGATTGGGGAAGTAAAAGCGCGCGAATGGGGATTTACTTTTCGTGCATTGGGGACTGTCTAAAATGGCGAGGGCTCGATGAAAAGCAAGCGAGGGCTCGTTGTGATTCAAGTGAGGGCTCGGCGTGATTCAAGCGAGGGCTCGGCGATTTAGTGGGAGCGAATGAAAAATTGAGACGGAGCAAAGGGGAACTTTTGTTGAAACAAAAGGAAGGGGGAAAGGGAGAGGGCTTAGATTCTATCGAGGTCGATTGTGTCGGCTTCGGGCTCAGCGGTGTTGCTGTCTTCGCCTCGGGCACGACGGATTTGCTGGATGTAGGCTAATTCGTCGATGGCGAAGTTCTCGTTTTCTTTTTCTTCCAGCATTTCGTGGCACATTCGCTCGGCACGGAGGTAGCGTTCTTCGTTTATGTAAAGATAGACTTTGCGACGACGGAGGAAGTTCTTGAAGTCGAGCAAGGCGGGGTTGACATCCTCTTCCATGTTTTCTGCGTTCTCGATGTTTTCGTTCACGAAGGTCAGCATCCTGTTGACGACTTCGTGGGCACGGAAATCGTGGCTGTTGACGAGGCAGTTGACGTATTCCTTGGCGAACTGCACGTTGTTATCTTCGCCGATGATTTTCAGATAGAAATAGGCATCGGTGTAGAAATGCAGCTCCATGTAGCAGAAGCCAATGATGAAACAGAGTTCGCAGAATGCTTCGCGCTGCTTGGACGACAGGTCGATATAGTTGTCGTTCATGTAATAGAACACGTGGGTGAGGTAGTCGATGGCTTCGTAGTAACGCTTGTCGGCATAGAGTCGGCGACCGCGATAGACGTGATAGCCTACGTCGGGCACGGCTGCATCGACGAGGAACTGCTGTTCTTTCGACAATTCATGGTGTTTGTCCTGCTTTGCCTTGTCGATGGCATCGTTCCAGATGAATTCGTATTCTTTGCGGTACTTCTGTTCATCCACTTTGTCCACTGCCATGATGAAGGAGAGGTCTGCGAGGGAAGAGCGTCCCGAAAGGACAATGCCATTGGGATTGAAGGTTGGTGGGAAGAGGATGGCTGTGACTCGGATGTAGGTTGCGACTTCGTCGTCGTACTCTACGTTGAGATGTATCTGTACTTGGAGTGGCTTTGCCTTGGGGTTGTTCGGGTCGTTGAAATAGACATGGTAGTTCACGTCGGCTGGGTCGGATTTCAGGTCCCAGTTGCGGATGGTAGGCACGTCGAATTCGAGCTTCACTTCTTCATTGCGGACTATCTTGAGATAGACGTAGTCGATGTCGTGGAGGGCAAAGCAGAGGGTGAGCACATCGTCGATGCGGAAAGAGGCTCCCACGTTTCTGCGAATCTGGAAGGTTTCGGACTGGTGGCTGATTTCCTGCTCGTGGATGAGGTAATTGATGCGACGCAGATACATCTCGTCCATGTCTGCATCGGTGTGCTGCTGCTTGCGTTTCATTTCTTCGAGGCGGTCGATGAAATCGCGTCGCAGGGCAAACTGGCTGTTCATCACGGCTTCGAAGAAATTGTAGAAATCGGTGCTGCTGTCGAAGAGCGTGATGGGCGTAAAGATGTGGACGGCGAACTCGTCCAGTGTCTCGTCGAAGGTGTAGATGTACTTGGAGACATTGCTGGTGTAGTTGAATTCGTTGCAGACAACGCGCAAGGCATTCAGTCCGTCGGATGACTCGCTATGTATGTAGGGAAACTCGATGGGGGCTGAAGGGAGTCCGTTCTTGGGAACGGGTACTCGGAAATGTCCTCCTTGGTAATCGAAGGCATAGACCAGGAAGTTGTCGGTTTCCGACTTCTCAAAATGGCATGAGAAATGGGTCAGCGTGTCTTCCAGCACTTCGTAGTTCTTTTTTGCCTGTGACGCATCGGTCTCTTGGGAAGCAGCACCTGCTGTTGGCGTTGTTTCCGTTTTCTTCTCCTGCGCAGGCTCGTCTTGCAGCCAAGGGCGGAGAGCTTGAATGATTTTGTTGATGATTTTCACAATGCAAACTTATACAAAATAAATGGAAAAAGCAACAAAGATGGGCAAAAAAAATTGCACCACCAGAAAGCAGAAAGGCTTTCAGCCGATAGCCGAAAGCCTTTCTGAATGTGTTTGGGAGAAAGGATTTCCCCCTCGAAATGAATGGGAAGAATGCTGTGGTTTAGCGTGAGTTCGATATAACAAAATATGTTCTTTTGTAGTGCCTCTACGAGGCAGAACCTTTAGCTCGGCGTAGCCAAATCTAACAAATCTATTCAAAATCTCTCAAAATCTTATTCATATTTGTGAGATTTGAGAAGATTTGTGAGATTTCT
>DGSN01000016.1:5183-28284 GCA_002393575.1 Prevotellaceae bacterium UBA4361
GACTCCTTATACCGAACTGACGTTGGTTTAGCGTTTCTTCAGAGGGAGATACCATCCTGCTTCAGATGCGAGCTTGCCCAGCAAGGAAGCGTCGATGTTTTCACTGCCATTGCGCTGGGAAACGGTGTTGCCGAGGAATGCAGTGTTGCCCGACCACTTGGAGTAGCGCATGAGGTCGTAGAAGCGTGTTCCTTCGAAAGAGCCTTCGAGTGCTTCTTCTTCGAGGATGATGAGTGCCAGGGCAGCCTGACGCTTCTCTCTCACTTCGTCGCTCTCCAGCCATTCCTTGTTGTTTTTCGTCACTTTCTCAAGCGCTGCGTTGTATTCGTCAACAGCCTTTTGGTATGCGAGAGAATCCTCATGTGTGGCATTCTCTGGGAGCTGTGCAGTGAATTCTGGCTCTGGAAGCAGACCAGACACATCGGTAGGCAGCACATAGAGTGGATTTGCCCAGCTGTCGCCCGAACCTAAGGAGTGGATGCCATACTGATTGAGTCGTATATTGCCAGTTTCGCCACCAGCTGAAGAATTGTAGTTCAGAGCAAACTGGTCGCGAGTGTGGAAGATGTCCTCATCCCAACCTGCAGCATTGGCAAATTCGCCTGAGAAGCCACGGGAAGTGATGGCAGTGAGTCCTGCGATTTCTTTTTCAGATACATAATTGCGGAGTGACGACTCGGAAAGACCGTACTTGAGGATACAGAACGCTGTCTCTGGGAATCCAGCACCATTGAGCGCCTCAGCCAAATGGAGATAAACAATAGGACGGCGATAGAGTGCTACGAAATTCTGACGTTCGTCATCCCTCAGTCTCAAACTGCCATCTGTATATTTCAGATTGAACTGACGAGTCTTGCTATACTCACCATGATACAAGTCAGTCTCGCTGTAAGTGCTGAAGATATTCAAGAGACGGAGGTCGCCGATGTAGAGATAAGGATAGTCGAAATCGCCGTAAGCTGATTCATCCTTTGGTGCAAAGACCACTTCGAAGTCAGTAGCAGAGTTATAGACGAACACGCAGTTGTCTTGTGCCTGAGAAATCTCGGAAATGCGTGTTGAAGGGATGATAGGGGCATAGTAGTTGTTGCTATACTGCGCATTGAAAAGAGAGCGAACTGAGGATGTTGTACCGTAGTAAGCAATGGTGTCCATAGGTACATACACCAGATAGTCGTCATTAGAATACGCAGATTTTGGTGTTCCTGAAAAACGCAGGTCATAGTTATTGTTCACGAAACTGAAGGAGTTGCTCGTCCACTCTGCTGTATAAGTGCCCGTTGTGATTTCTTCACCTGGGAATGCAAGGTAGTCATGATAGTAGCGCACAGCCTCTACGAAGTCTGCCTGATTCTGCGTGAATGAACCACGATAGAGATAGAGCTCTGCCAGCATGAGGCGAACGGGGATGAAGAAATGGCGCATGTAGCTGGAATTGGATCCGTAGGAAGGGAGGAGAGCAGCGTTGCGGTCGCGCGAAGCATACTGGAGGAGGTCGTTGATGCAGAACGTGGTGATGGACACCATGTCGCCCGCACCAGTGGATGCATCATTGAACTTGGTGACGATGTCGTCGGCTTCGGAAGCCGTGATGACAGGCGTGGTGACAAATGGTACCTTGCCATAAATCTTTGCCAGCTCAAGATAGGTCCATGCACGGAAGCACTTGGCAGCAATGATTTCTTTCTCGTAGTAGCTTTCGCCCATAGCGCGGAGTGTGCTGTCAACATTTGCCAGGAAGATGTTGCAGGAGTTGATGACAGCATAGTAGTCCGTAGGGTCGTTGTAGGCATTGCTGGTGGAAGTAGCATTCTGTGCCAGCTCCTGCAGGTCGGTGGATGCACTGATGGTGTTGAGCTGAACGAGGTCGGCACGCACCTCACCGAGGATGATGCTACGGTCGGCAATCTTCTGCATGTTCTGAATGATGCCCATCATCTGATAGAGCGTGTCCTTAGGCGCAAGGTCGGTGGTGACAAGCTTGTTTTCAGCTGTGAACATGTCCTCGCAAGAGGTGAAAATGAAGAATGAAGAATGAAGAACGAAGAATGTGATTAACACTCCAATGCCTCTTCTTATCTTCGAAATATAATTGTACTTCATAATTTATAAGTTTTTGAGTTTTTGAGTTTTTGAGTTCTTAAGTTTTAGTCTAAATTCCTAAGTAGTTCACAATCGAAATTCTTGTTGAACACTAAAAAACTTAGAAACTTAAAAACTCAAAAACTAATTCTGATTAGAGGTTAATCTTCACTCCGAGCGTAAAGCTACGTCCTGCGTTGAGATATCCGGCATCAATGCCCTGCACGAGCACGCTGTTTCCAGCTGTGATTTCAGGGTCGTTGCCAAGATACTTGGTGAAGGTGAAAAGGTTGTTGGCTGCCGCCCAAATAGAGATACCCTGAATGTACTCGTTCTGAATAGGAAGGTTGTAGCCGAGAGTGACGGTCTTGAGCTTGAGATAGCTGCCGTCCTCAATCCAACGGTCGGAGAAGCGGCTGTTGCCCATAGGGTCGCCATACACCACCTTAGGAATGTCGGTCACCTGTCCTTCAGTCATCCAACGACGGTTGAGCGCTGTGGTCTGGTTCATGAATCGAGAACCCGACTCAAGGAGTGCGCGCTGGTAGTTGTAGATGTCGTTGCCGAGGGAATAGTTGAAGTGGATGCCCAGGTTCCAGTGCTTGCCAATGTAGAAGTTGGCACGGATGTTTCCGTAGATGTCTGGATTAGGGTCGCCAATGACAACGCGGTCAGCGTCGTTGATCACCTTGTCGTTGTTCTGGTCAACAAAGCGCATGTCGCCAGCACCGAAGTAGGTCTTGTTGCCAGCCAAGTCCTGAATAGCCAGTCCTTCGGACTCAGCTGCAGCACTGTTGGCATAGACGCCATTGGTCTTGTAGCCATAGAACATGCCAGCTGCCATGCCTACCTTGGTGAGGATTGTGCCGTTGAACATGTTGGTTGTGAAGCTGTCAACACCACCAGGCAGACGGGTAATCTTGTTCTTGTAGTGTCCCATGCTTGCACCAAGCTCGAACTTGAAGTTGCGGCTGTTGACGAGTTTTGCAACAAATGCAGCGTCGAAGCCTTCGTTCTGGAGCTTACCATCGTTGGTCCAATAGTCGGTGAGACCAGCTACGTATGTGAGCGAGCTGAGCGTGATGAGGTTGTTAGTCCACGACTTGAAGTAGTTCAACTTCACGTTCAAGCGGTTGTTGAAGAAGTTACCTTCAATGCCAGCATTGAGTCGGTTGGTGGTTTCCCAACGAAGTGTGGTGTTACCGATGTTGCCGAGTGCAAGAGTTGGATAGCTTTGTCCGAAGAAGGTGCTACCCGCCAGATATGTGAGCGTAGCTGCATTATCTACTTGGTCGTTACCCACAGACTCGAAGCCCACATTGAGCTTGAGGAGGTTGATGCCATTGTTAGCCTTGAACCACTTCTCGTTGGAAATCACCCAAGAACCCTGAATGGATGGGAACACACCCCATGCCACTCCGAAAAGCTTGAGACCACCTTCTGCTTCCTTACCGAAGCGAGAACTTGTCTCAACTGAAACCTGTCCATCGAGGTAATACTTCTCCTTGTAGTTGTAGCTCACGTTAGCATAGTAGCTGAGAGAGCGCCAGTTGGTGTCAACACCATTGTTCTCCTTGAAAGCAAGGGAGGGTGACATGTTCGGCATCTTGTCGTTCTGAGAACCGTAACCCACCATGTAGGAAGAGTTGTATGTGTCGTTCAAGAAACGAACACCACCGTAGATGTCGAGGCGATGTGCTCCGAGCGGAATAGCCCAGTCAGCGCGCGTGTCGCTGAAGATGGAGTTGTGCTTGGAGTAGATGGATGCATCGGTGTTACCAACATAGCCACGTCCTTCGAGCAGATAAGTAGGCATACCGACGAGCGGTGTGAAATAGCGCTCATCGAAGCTCTGCATGTTGTAGCTGAAACGCTCTGTAATGGAGAAATTCTTGGTAGGAATCCACTTAGGTGCAATCGTCACGCCAACCTGAGTGAGGTCGGTGTGGTTCTTGTTCTTTGCTTCACCGTTTTCGAGGATAGCCTTTGGATTGGCAATGGAAGCGGAAGAACCTAACACCTCATCGAGATAAGTGTCGGCATCGGAAATGAAGCTTGACACCTTGCCATCGGTCGAGAAGTCGTAAGGACTGAGGAATGGCGACTTGATGAGAGAAAGCACGTTGGTGGCTGCAATAGCAGAACTGTTGAGCGTGGATGCCAAACCAGCATCGCGAAGGTTGCGAGTGATGTTGGTGTACATGGCATCGAAACGCGTGGTGAACCACTTGTTCAGAACGATGTCGGTGTTGAATCGGATGTTGAAACGATTCATGCCGTTGTCACGCAATGTGGCGTTGCCTTTGCCGTAACCTACGGAGAGGTTGTAGTTTGCCACGTCGTCACCACCCTGGATGTGGAGGCTGTAGTTCTGCGAGAACGCATTCCTGTAGGACACGTCCTTCCAATCGGTATTATTATGATACATATTATAATAATAGTAGAAAGGGTCGGTGTTGAGGAACTTGAACTCGTTGAGCTTGGTGCCCGTGGTCTGCAACATCTGGGATGCGTATGAGCGGTATTCACCTGCGTTCATCACGTCGATGGTCTTTGGAGTCAACTCAAAGCCAACGGATGCGTTGAAGTCGATGCGTGTTGCCATCGACTTGTTGCGCTTGGTGTTGATGAGAATCACACCATTGGCAGCCTTGGCTCCATAGATGGCAGTTCCGTTCTTGAGCACTTCGATGCTTTCCACGTCGTCCATGTTGATGGAAGCAAGGAGGTTGTTGAAATAGCCCAAGTGAATCATTTCGCTATCATAGAGCATGTCGTAGATGACACCATCGACCACGATGAGTGGCTGCGCATTGGAGTTGAGCGAGTTGAGACCATTGATGAACATGACGTCTCCCTGTCCGTTGAGGGCAGAACGGCTGATGGAACGTACATCAGCGCCCAGACGGTCGCGAACTTCATCATCGGCTGAGAAGCCCGTGGTGCGCTCGAAATCCTTGATGCCAACCGACTTGCTTCCCGCTGTCTTGGCTGTGTAATCAGGAAGGTAGCGGTCGGAAAGAAGTTTGAAGTTGACACCTTCGGTACGGCCATTGATGGCAGACTGCACCATGTTGTAGCCTTCGAGTTCTGCCGTGATGGAAGTGACGAAGGTAGGCACCTTAATGGTGTATTCGCCTTTCTCGTTCGTCATGGCAGTATAGAGGGAGTTGTTGTATGACTTCAACTTCACACCCGCAAGCGGCTCGCCAGTGGCAGCGTCAATCACCCTACCCGATACTTCGGTCATAGGGTATTTGTTTACGGATGCGTTCTTGCTCTTCTGCTTCACTGGAGCTACAGCGGCTGTTGCTCCTTCAGTTTCTTCCTGCGCAAGAACTGGTGAGGCAGCTGCGAAGAATATCATGGATGCGAGTGCATACTTGCCTACTCGCATGAGATTGCCAGAATATAACTTTATCTGTTTCATTGTATCAGAGTTTATTCGTTAGTAGTTTCTTCTGCCTCATCCCTGTGAGGAACAAAGAGGAAGCAGTCGATAATCATATCCTTCGTATAAGAAGAGCGTTCGCTGGTTGTCACGTAGCTGGAGAGCTGGAAGTAAACGCCAGGAGTGGTGCTGTAGAAGCTGTTGGCAAACTCGTAGGTGCCAATATAAACCGTGTCGATGACGTAAGGGTTGGTGACGAAGTTACGAGAGCCTTCAGGAGTACGGAAACTATAGGTTGCCGATTTTGGCATAGTACCCGTCTTGTCGCGCTCATAGAGAGCAGCACGGAACTTGGAAGGAAGATAGACATGAGTCGTATCGGTGCCGTAAGCCTGATAAGGGAGGAAACGAACATAGATGTCGTACTTGCCCGAAAGTGTGTTAGGAATCTGATAAGCAAATTCCGTGTTACGGGTTGAGCTGGCAGCCGAGAATACAGTCATACCACTTCCACTAATGGAGTCGGCAGCAGAACTCCTGATGGAGAAACTGGTTGACTGAGAGTTGGTCCAGTCGGTTCCTGTCTCAAGATAACGGATTTCCTCTGCCTCCACAACAATCTTCTTGAAGAAGTTGTCGTACTTGGTGTTAGGAATCTCGTTCATCGTGTACATCGTACCATTGCTGCAATCGAACTTGTTCTGGTAGCTGTCAAGGATACCACCTGCGCTGAAAGGTTTGAGATACTTGTTGTATTCCCAAGTGCGGCGAGAATAGACGGTGGAGAAGAGAGAGTCGTTCTGCGTCTTTCCGTTCATGCTCTCGCTCATGTTGAAGAACAAGTCGCACACCGTGAAATAGTTGGCATAGTAGTTCTGAATGGAGTCGCGTACTGACTGTTCGGAATTGAATGCCACATTGAAGTTGAAATACTTCTTAGCCTCTTCGAAACGCTTCTGATATGCCTCCTGACTTGGAAGAATTGCCAAATAGGTGGAATCCTCACGATAAAGGTAAGCTCTGAGCTGAGCCAGTGCCTTGTTGTTTCGAATCATCACGGAGTCAACATAGATGGTGTTACCTGTTTCCAAATCGACACCACGCGAAACGCTTCGCTGCTCGTCGAGGGAGTCGGTGTTGAACTTGTAGAGGTAGTTGTAGAGCGAGATAATCGTATCAGGATTTACGCTTGGATCCAACGTAGCCTTGAAAGCATCCCAATCGTCCTCGATGAACTCAAAGAGGTTTGGTTGAAAAGGAACGTCCTCACCCATGACGTGGACAATACCGTTAGAACAACCCACGTTCGCTTTTGAAACGCTTTTGTTCTGAATCAAATTATCTGCCAGTGTACCTATGTTGACAATTTTGTCATTGAGGAGATAGATACTCTGTGCTTTATTACCCAGCGAAACATTGTAACGCATGAGATGGTTCTTCACAAAGCGATTGACAACATTCTTTTTCTTGCCCGCATTGATGAGGGAAAGAAGGCTGTCCTTATTGAACGAACCATTGACAGGTGCCAAAACGGTGAGCACCTGAGGGTCGTTGAGCTCAGATTCGTAGCCAGCTGCCTTGAGCACAGTCACGAAATCGCTCAGATTCGGCTGGCTCTGGAGATAGCCCATTGTGGTTCCGCTGTAGGATTCACCAAGCGAAGAAATGGAACCTTCATAGTGTTCATCCCACGTGTCGGAACAGGAAGCGAAGGCAAGTACACCAACAACTGCCAAAGCTCCAGCTCGTAATGTGTTCTTGATATTATATTTCATCGTACTGATATTTTATAGTTGTTAGTGTGTGATTACAATCTGTCTTCAGCCACATCAGGGTTGGCATAAACAGCACTTGGACAAAGTTCGATGCAGTCGAAGTTCATCTCGTTATCTTCAGATTCCATCTTCTGCTCCAAGCGGAGGATAGCATGCGACTTTCCATCGGAATGGAACGTACCGATAACCTTGCGGAGCGTGTTGTTCTGGCTACGGAAGGTGGCACCGAGCGAACCCGTACCATCCTGTGCTGTACTGCCGTAAGAGTCCATACCCTTCATCCAGCCACGATAGTGGAACTGCTTGTCGAAGGCAGCAATCTGCTCTTCCTCACCAAGAGAAGTGTCGCTTCTCCAACCCACTTTCGCATTTTCACCACCTGGACGCATATCGAATGGGATGCCCTGAGGCTGCTTGTTGATATAATACTGAACGATACCACGAGAGTCGAAACCGATGCAAGTGAACATTCGGATTTCCCATTCGCCTGCTGGCACAGCTGGCAAAGTGATGGCAACATTGAAGCGTCCCTTCACTGTCACTTCGTCGCCCTGATATGACCAGAAGCTCAAGTAGCGAGGACGAACGTGAACGTGAGTGGCATCAGTGTAAGACCAGTTCTTGGCATAGCCAGCCTTGAAACCAAGACAGAGTGTGCTTCGGTTGGTGGCAGCTTTCGCAGATGTGCTCTGAACGGCATATTTACCATTCTGGACACTGGACTCTGTGTAGTGGCCACGGGCACCACTGGTGATGAAGTCAGGAGAAAGCGTTGAACAGTCGATGCGCATACGCTCGCTGAACACGTCTGCCTGAACATTGTGGTTGCGGTTGGTTGGCCAAGGGCTTTCTTCGAGAGTAACACCATAACTGAGAATATCGTCGATGTAGTGATAAACTCCGTTCACGGCGGTCTGGTCCACATTCACCTCGCTGGCAGGCAAGATTCTTGCACCACGGATGCGGTAGCCACGGCTGTCGCGACGGCTCTGCACACCACGACGGTTGATGTAGAGTCCTGATTCTGTTCCGCTTGGGAAAGAAGCCTTGATGACACCAAATGGAAGCATCGTCTCATACCAGTCGGCAATGTCCCAACGACGGCGGTTGAAGCCATTGGCAAGGGAACTGTTTGGTCCATCCACAGCCGTGAACTGATAGTAGGTCATCTGGCATGGGAGGAGGTGGTAAGAGATGAATCGGTTGAGCGCATTGTCACGCGACGTGAGATCGTCGTTGGCAGCATCTTCTGGATAGATTGGGTCGTAAAGACGGTGAGCCAATTTAATCAATCCCTCCAAATCGGTCACTCCATACTGTGCGAACACATCGTCGCGAGGAACGAGTGCTGTGTATTTGAAGTAACGATGTTCAGGATAAGCAACATTGTCGTACTCAACAGCAGTGTGAATACAAAGCTTGTCGTTCGTCCAGTCGATAGAGTCGGAACCCACCGTGTAGGTTTCGTCGATGTAACGCTGGAGGGAGTCCTTCATGTGCGTAGCATCGAGTGCCATGTAGAAGAGGGTGATGGTGGAGTCCTCAGCCAATACGTCAGGGAGCATGGCGTTCTTGGCACCAATCACACTGTTCATGGTGTGAACCACACCGTTCTCCACAGAGTCGTCCATCTGAATCATGCGTGCCTCCTTATTAATATATACAGCCAACTGGATTTCTCCAGGAACGGAAACCGTATCAGAGTCGCAAGTGATGGTGAGCGGACGCTCCAGCATGTTCATCGTTGGGTAAGTACCATCGTTGAAGTCGGTCGTGAAGAAAGCCTGCTCAATGATGTGTGTGAAGGTGATGGTGTCGCAATCCTGCTGGCTCAGCTGGTCAATGGAAGTGAGTCCACGACCCTGTAGATACTTCTGGATTGCCTCATTGGTTGGAGCAAAAACGGTGTAGGAACCGTATGTTCCGAGCAAGTCCATCATCTTTGAGCGCTGAACAATGGCAGTGAAGTCGCTGAACTTCTCACGATTCTTCAAAAAGTCGGAAGCATATTCGGCAGTCGATGTGAAATAGTTTTCCACACCTGGGTCATCAGAACAACTGACGAAAGACACCTGCACTGCCGACATGACGAAGGCAGCCACTGCCAATAATCTGAATTTGATATTTGGTTTCATTGTTATATCGCTTTTTTTAGTTCTTTACAATATCTTCGTCCTCAGCGTATGCTGGATTCTGAGAAAGACTTGGGTTCACATCGAGTTCATGTTCAGCGTAAGGCATATACATGAAGTCCATCATCGCCATCTTGATAACAACCGAACGAGAAGCCTCACCATACTTGCTGGCAACAGCCGCAGCGAAGTGAGAAGTGTTGCCTTCGCGACGAGCACGGCGAACGAGGTCGAAATAACGCTTGCCCTCGAAGAGGAATTCGCGCTGACGTTCATTCTCAAGGAGAGTTACAAAATCTTCATACAGGTTGTAGTTGGTGCGAACTGGACGATATTCAGTGTCCTTACCGCTCTGTGCGTTAGGATTCGAACGCATATAGACAGCCAGAATCAAGTTGAATGCATCGTCATAGAGCTCAGTAGCTGTGCTCAGCATAGCACCATCCTGACGGATGCGACGTGCTTTTACGCCATTAGACTCTGGTTCAGCAGGTGTGGCAGAACCACCGAGCAGATTTGCAAGGTTGATTTCAGCCTCTGCACGCATCAGCATCACTTCGCTCAAGCGATAGAAAATCCAGTTGATAGCGTAATTATGGGAACTTCTCTTCTGGTTATTTGCAGAAGCAGTACCAGCAGCCCAGCTCGTAGCAGTGGAAACGCCAAAGTCGCTGGCATCACCCTGGAAACGAGTGGTGACATACTTCAGAATAGCGAAAGAACCACTGTTCACATAGCGGAAGCTCGTAAGAGAGCGATAGTCGGTCGTGACAGGGAACAGCGTTGTTTCAGAGTAGGTCTTAGCAGAATTTGGAATGACTGTTTCCATCAGATTCTCGTTGGCAGAAAGCCACTGAATGTGCTGGCTTTTGTCATTATTACTACCATACATGTAGCCCACAGCCGTGTTGTGAATATCATTGACCGACTCACTATATGTCAGCTCATAAAGGCTTTCGAATGAATTGCCCGTTACGAAAATAGAATTGTAAGCCTGAGGCGCATTGCTACTGCCACCCGATGCTGATTTCTCGGCAAGAAGTGGATAGCCATAGTTGGTGAGCACATAGGAATCCATAGCACGGTTCAAGTCGCCATACTTGTCGGTCATATACTCATCGTACTTGTAGTTGAGCACCCAGTCGCAGCACTGTACACACTTGCGGTAGTCTTCCTCCTGGAGTGACTTGGCACGATTGGCATCGGAGGCACGCCACAAGTAGAGGTCGGCAAGCAAAGCATAAATAGCTGCACGAGTGACACGACCCGAATTCTTTGTACGCTCGAAATAAGCGCGAGGTGCATTGTCCTTGCAGCCTTCGAGGTCGAGAATCAGAGAGTCGAGAATGTTCTCGAATGACGAAGCAGGCAAACGATAGTTCTGCGTATCATCAATGGAAGGAGAGAATGTGAAAGGCACATTCTTGAAAGCACGAATGAGGTAGAAATAGTTGAGGGCACGAATGGTCTTCGCCTCGGCAATGGTCACTGCCAGGTCGGAACTGGTGAAGTTAGGGTCCTTCTCTGCCACCTGTGGAGCATAGTAGATAACGGTGTTGCAACGGTTGATGACATTGTAGAATGAACTCCAGTCGCAATAGGCGTTGGTCTGCTTCAGATTGCCCTTGTTGATATAGTTGATGGTCGTGTTGGCAGTGCTACCTGAAGTTACATTGTCGGAGCGAACCTCTCCCCACACGATGGCTCTCTCCATCCATGCCGAGCTTTCCATACCCGTATAGCACGAACGGAGTACATTGTCAACGTCATCCCTGTTGGTCCAATAGTTTTCAAGAACCACTTCATTCAGCGGCAGAAGGTCGAGGTCGCACGAAGTGACCGTCACTCCCACGAATGTGGCAAGACCAAATGCTTTGATGATATTCTTTATATTCTTCATAATGGTGATATTACTTTTTTAGAATGATATAGTGGTACCAAATACAAACGAGCGAGAACGTGGGGTGCGGGAATTGTCACCTGCTGGCGAGAAACCTGCCTGCGACACTTCTGGGTCAGCACCAGAATATTTGGTGATGCAGAAGAGATTGTTCATGGTGAGATAGAAACTCAGCTGATTCAATCCCCACTTCTTCAGCGTCTTGGTTGGGAGTGCATACGAGAGCTGTGCATAGTTGAGACGGAGGTAAGAAGCGTCTTCAATGAAGCGGTCGCTACCCAAGTAGTTATAAGTCATGAATTTGGTCACTGTGGTAGCAGCACGAGGAAGGATGTTCGCGAAGTTGTCACCTTCGTTGTGCCAACGCCAGTTCACGGCACGGCTCTGGTTCTGGTTGTCTGCCATACTCTCAAGACCCATGCGGGCGTAGTTGATGACGTTCTGACCATAGCGGTAGTTGAACTGCAAGTTGAGCTGCAAGCGGTCGTAGTGGAATTTCACACCGAAACCACCCGTCAACTTAGGGAGTGAGGAACCGAGATAAACGATATCCAGCTCATTGATGTTACCATCGTGGTTCACATCCTCATAGATAGCATCACCACCCACAAATTCGTACTTGATGTTGTCGTAGTCGAAATACATTGGCTTTGGATTGCCAGCTGCATTCAGGATTACTTCGTCGTTGGCATTCTTGGCAACTGGTGCGTTAGGACCGCTCAAGCCAGGAATTTCCTCTGCGCTGTAGTCGGAATACTGATAGACACCCTTGTAGCGGAAACCGTACATGGAACCGAGTGGGTTGTGCAACTGAACGCGAGAGAGATAAGAACCATTGCTGAAGTTGAAGTCGCCATTCATACCAGTGAGAATGGTCTCATCCATCTCAAGGATTTCGTTGCGGTTGTTGGCAAAGGTGATATTGAAGTCCATTGAGAACTTGCCTGCCTTGACGATTTCATTACCATTGAGGTTGAATTCCCAACCATTGTTGCGCATCGAGCCAGCATTCTTGTTCGAAAGCGATGAATAACCCGACGAAGATGGGATTTTGAAACCAGGCATCAGCAGGTTGGTGGTCTTCTTGGTATAGATGGAAACATCACCCACGAGCTTGTTTCTGAAGAAACCGAAGTCGAAACCTAAGTTCCACTCCTGTTTCTGTTCCCACTGGAGGGCAGCCAAACGGATGTTGGTTGGAACAACAGTACCCTCGCCCATGTAGTTGGAGCTGACGTTGTACTTACTATAGTACAGCCCTTCACCGCCTGGAGGGTTACCACCGATACCCCAAGATGGACGGATGGAGAGCATGGAAATCCAAGGCAGTTTCTCCATGAACTTCTCGTCGCTGATGTTCCAACGAGCAGAGATACCAGGGAAGGTACCATAGCGCTTGTCTGGACCGAATCGAGTGGTACCATCGCGGCGAACCGTAGCGTGCAAGATGTACTTGCCCTTGTAAGCATAGTGAACATCGAGCAAATAGTTGACGCTTCTCCATTCACCAGCACCTGTGCCGAAGCCAGTGATTCGTCCACCACCCAATGGAGAAGTGATGTCGCTGGTAGGAAGCCAGCTGGAAGAATAGTTCTGGCTGCTGGAGTTACCCGAGTTGTACTGCGAGCGCAACATAATCTTCAAATCGTGGTTTTCGTTGTTGAAATGAGGATCGAAGGTAATGGAGTGACGGGTAGAAAGCGAGTTACTCTTGTAAGAGTTGGTAGAAGCGATGTTGTTGTCGTCCGAAGTCCAGTTGGCAGAAAGCAAAGTACCTGGCATGAAGGTTTCGCCATCGATACTTGAGATTCTGAACAGCACCTGTCCTTCGTAAGTGAGTCGGTGAGAACTGTCGTCCGTGCCGAGAATGTCGTAACGAAGGATGAATTCAGGAGCCAAGCTCACCGACTTCTCATCGTTCTTTGCGTAATGAGCAAGAGCCACAGGATTGACAATGCCATACTGGTCCTTGAGGAATTCGCGCTGTGCATTCGACACGTACTGGTTCATGGTGTAGTAACGGTCGGTGTCGTTGCCGTTCGCATCCTCCTCGTAGATAGAGAGGTTAGGCATCTTCTTATAAGCAATGGCAAGGAGGTCGCCATTGTAGTTGTAGTTCTTGTGGTTATTCGTATAAGTGAGGTCGAAGTTGGTACTTACCTTGATGCGGTTGCTGACAAAGTAGTCCAAAGCCACACGCGTGGTGAAGCGGTCGAGCTTCTGCTTGATGATAGAACCCTTCTGGTTATCATAACCTGCGGAAATGCGGAAGTTGGCTTTTTCACCACCACCGCTGAGGGAAACGAAGTGCTGCTGGTAAATACCAAACTGCTTCACAGCCTTCATCCAGTCGGTGTTGTCGTTATACATATTATATTCTGTGAAATCGCGGTCGTAGTTGATTTCAGGAATATAGTTCGTGTTGCCCTTCGAACCATAGCTTGAATTCAGCTCAGGGTTGAAGTATGCTTCCTTGAGGTACATGGTGTAGTCGTCACCATTGAGAAGCTTGTAGCCTTCAGGCTGCCAAGTACCCGTGAGACGGAATGTGTATTGCACACGAGTCTTACCGCGCTGACCACGCTTCGTCTTGATTTCGATAACACCATTACCACCCTGCGAACCCCAAATGGCGGTAGCGGAAGCATCCTTCAGAACGGTGATGCTCTCGATATCCTCTGGGTTCACATTGAGGAGTTCAGCAAACTTTTCCTCATTGGCATCCGTGAAGTCGAAGTTCTGGTCGTAGTCGTCCTGGCTCAGCGGGTTGCCGTTGACAACGATGAGCGGGTTGGCGTTACCATAGATGGTGCTCACACCACGCAGACGCATGGTTGTACCAGAACCAAGGTTACCAGAATTGGACACGATGTCGAGACCTGCGATACGTCCCTGGAGGGCTTCATCCACGGATGTCATACCGAGACCTTCGAATTCCTTCATGTCGATGGTCTGCGATGCCACGGAGATTTCCGTCACAGGAATGGAGAGACCTGATGACTCGGTCTTCCTGGTTGCCTTCACCACCACTTCCTGAATCTGAGTGGCGCTCCTCATGCGGATGTTGAAGTGCTTGGAGTTGATAGGGAGAGTAACGGTTTGATAACCGATGTAGGACACTTGAATCTTGTCCTTAGGATTGTGAATCTTGAAAGAGAAGTTACCATTGATATCGGTAACACCATGTGCAACAATACGACGGTTGTTGTCGATTTCCACCACATTCGCCATCATCAACGGCTCTATGTCGTCCGACACCGTACCCGAAATAATGTCGCCAGCCTTAGGTGCCTGTGCCATCGACAAGGAACAGAAGCACACAAAGAGCATGAGCAATGATATGATTTTTTTCATGGGATGTTTTATTTACGCTGTTTAACACTCTCATCTGCTACCACCTTGACTGGTACATAGATGAACTGATCCTTGCTATACATGAGTGGGTGGTTGATGGCATGGACAACAACGGTTGAAGAGTTCTCAAGCGTTGTAGCCTTCTCTGGATTGGTGCCATTGAGCCAGTATTCACGGCCTTGCAGGTTGTAGAGACGACCCGATGCTTCCACCTTTGCGGTTTTGCCCATCGCATCCTGAAGCTCAATGCCATTGGCGTCAACCGAAGTGACCTTGATACGATAAGGAGCACCGGCTGTCACCTCGTACTGACCATCAGCAGTGATGATTTTCTGGCCTGTAGTTTCGTCATACACAAAGTCGAGACGTGCCTTCTGCGACTCATATTCGGAAGGAAGGAAGCCGCCGTCAACAAAGATAGAATTACTCTGAATGTGATACTTGATGAAGTCGCGCATAATCAGTTTTACATGATCTGCCGAGTCGGTATCCACATTCTGTTCCTCGTTTTCCTCATCGTATGCTTCAGCTTTAGCAAGGTCTTCCAAAGTTGGGAGACCAGCAGCGTAAGCTTCCTTCATGGCTTTGTTGGTAGGAGCATACACCGTGTAGTGGTGAGCATTCAAGAGTGAATACTGCTTCTCCTTGCCCGACGAGTCAACTGAAGGCGAAACGAGATTGCCCAAAGAGTCGGCATCTGACTTCACGGCTGCACACTGGCCATCGGCATTCTGAAGAGCCACACAACCAGAAGCGAGCAGCATTCGATAGAAATCGCTGAATTCCGAGTGCTCCGACAAAATGGCAGCTGTGCTCTTGCGAGTGCTGTTGACAATGTCATTGCAAACGTATGCATAACCATTCTGCATGCGGAACACACTTTCCACCGTGGCAGGCTTGTTGATTTCAGTCTGCAAAGAACCTGATGCAGTCATGGCACCTGCCTGGTTGTGCGTTCCTCCCACCTTCACGAAGCTCTTGCCTTTCGTGAGATAATAGGACTTTCCGTTTACTACATCCTCAATACCAATGATGTTATCAAGAATATCGGTCATGCGGTTCAGAATCTGGGCATTGCCTGTTCCACCCGTGATGCGGCGCAAGCTGTCGCCTACGACAACACCATTGTCGGTGAGTGTGCAAGCAAACACATCCACAATGATGCGTTGAGCTGCAGACTTGGTTGGGTCGAAGCCAAATCGCCACATCTCCGTCTGCTGCTTGCCGTATGAAACAGGGTCAACATAGCAAAGCATACCCTTGTTGGTTGGTGCGAAGAATGAATAGCGCGAAACCATAGAGTTCAAGTATGCCTTATAGTCCATGTTGTCGATGGCATTCTTGAGGATATTCAGATGGTCTGTGTCAATCACCGTTGGGAAGAGCACCGAAGAATAAGTGGCAGGTGCATACACCTTGTTGGTGAGATAAACGACACCATTGCATCCAAGATACACAGAATCAATGCCTTCGCGAGTAACGCCCATTTCCAGGTTGGCATCGTCCAAGATGGTGTTGAACTTGCTTGGAAGGCTGGAAACGAGAGAGTTGAGCTGATTGACATTGACAAGCTCACTGAGCACGGAGCTTGGCGTGTTCTCAATCGTGCCATACTGAGCCTTGATAACAGCACCACCACCATTGTTCCACCATTCCTGGATAGCTTCATCCGATGGCACCATCATCACACCCAAGTCCTCCATCATAGGAGTACGGTTGTTGAAGACCTCTGGGATGAACGTGTTCCACCCTGGATCGTACTTCAATGCAGCGTCAAAAGTTTGACCATCCTTATCTACAGAGAACGGACGGCGAGTATCTGTTGTATAGCCCGAACCCCAAGAACGAGTGGAGAAATAACGCTTTACATAGACAGAATCGACATCCGTACCTTTATTGATATTATATGCAGTAGTCAGTGCTGAAGAGTCGGCAGGAGCAGCAAAACGCTCGATGATAGAGCTGAAAATAGACATTTTGCCGTTCTTGCGGATGATTTCAGACATGTTGTCGAGCGGAGTAATCACGCGGTCAACCTCATGCACGAAACCGTTCTTGCAGAACTGGCTGTTCAGAATCTTCGCACGGTTCACGTAAGTGTCATCGCTACTGCGAGTGCCATCGGGATCGTTGTAGAGGAAGTCGATGTCGGAGCTCACCAACTTGTTGGCCTCGATGAACTTAGGCGTGAAGTGAATCATTGGACTCGCACCCGATGCGTCCTTGAACAGAACAATCTCGGAGTGAGTGCCACGGAGGTTGAACCAGCGCGGATTCTGAGGCAGTTCTGGAGAACTGGTGCTGATGACCTGAACAGAGTCGAAAACACTCTGGGAAGAAGTGCGGCGACAAACCTCACCACGAACGGGACCCTGAGCTGTGGAGAGCATACTCGTTGGGTAAGGGTTGTCAATCATAGCCGAATAGAGCAAAAGCTTCTTCTGAGCCACAGAAAGGTCTGCATACTGCTTCACTCCCCATTCGTTCGACGCGAAGAACTTCTGGAACGCTTCGTCGTCGGCTATGAAAAGGGTCTTACTACCTGTCTTGGAGAGCACTTCAGTCTCGCCAAGATCGTCAATCAGTCGTAGGAAATTCGAATAGCCTCCCTTCTCCTGCATATAACCATAGATGGTGTTCAAGCCCGAAGGCTGATCCTCATCGAGGTTGTACTTGTCGGAGCAAGAAAATGCTGCGAAACCCACAAGACATACGACACCTCCCACCAGAAGATGTCTGCATAGTTTTTTCCTTTTTGAGTTGTACAACATAAATATTAGAATAGATGATTGATTTGTTTTATTTCCAAACTTGGGTTAATTAAGTGAAGCATTGTCCCACAACATACTTCGGCATCTCTTTTCACAAAAAGTCATTAAGTTAGTTAGCTTTCGCCGAAAAACGGTGTCTATGGTATCAATCTTCGCCAACATACATCATGCCCACTCACGCACCCGTGAGATTCTCAGACATTACCGCATATTCCTTGCAAAGTAAATGATTTTCCATTTATAAAACAAATTTTAAGTTTAATCTTTTCTCTAATGGTTAATTTTTAACAAATTCCGATACAATTTTCATAACTTTTGCCAACGTTAGAGAACTTTCAATAATTTTAACGCAGCATTTCATCTTCTCTTACGAAAAGGATGTACTTCGGCAACGAAAGTTCATTTTCATCCTAACGAGCGTTCGTTTGAACGCAAGCGAACGCTCGTTCGAAACAAAACGAACGCTCGTTCTGACACAGCATCCTTTATCAAAAAAGCCTTCCGACGAAGGGAAGGCTTTCATGGGATGAAATGATGATGTGGCGGGAGGGTTACTGGATGTGGAAAGTGACTTTCACGTTGGCAAGCTTGAGGGTACCACTGTCATTGTATTGGTACTGCATGGTGGCAACGTGGCTTTCGTCCCAAGGAGAACAGTTGTCGGGATGGCAACCGTAGTTCCAATTGTAAAGGTCGTTGGACTCGATATAGACATGCCCCCACGACCAATCGTTAGTGTCGCCTTCGTAGTCGAACCAAGCACCGTAGGTGCCAGCTGCGGTATTGTTGCCTTCACTACCATCGGAATTGAGGGGAACGAGGTTCATCCTGCTGTCTCGGATGCTTTCCACTTCGAGCAATGCTGCAAGTTCCTCCTTGCTCACCGAGATTTGTCCCGACTGGCGATAGCCTGACCAATAGTTCACATTGACGCTCTTCTGGATAGTTCCCATCATCTTGGTTTCCTTGATGTCGTCATCGCCACCATCCTCTGGCTCAGGATAGTTGGCAATCAGGCCGTTGAGATAAGCGAGGCGGTTCTCCAACCACTTCTTCATCTTGCCCGTTTCGGTGGAAGCGTTCATATTGCGAATAGGCCAACGCTCTTCCTCGCGAATCTGAGGAGTCGTGTAGTCCGCCCCACCCTTGTTTGTTTTCTTCGTCTGGAGTTCGTTCAGTCCATCCACATAGCGCTGCGTCTCAGCCCAGTTGCGAATATAGAGGGAATCCTTGATTTGGTTCCATTGTTCCTTGTATTGCTGCACGAACTGGGCATTGCCGAACATGTCGGTGAAGAACTTCGACACGCGGTAATCTCCATTCTGACGGTAAGGGTCGCTGCCGAAGAGGGTTTCTCGGTAGTTTGTGAAAAAGGTGTGGCCTGTGTACATGTTGCTCCAATCGAAATCGTAGCCTGCATCCCAGTCCCACGCTGGTCCGAAGGTGTACTTTCCGCCTTTGTCGCGGAAAAGGAAGATGCTGCGAGGCGCTGCCAACTCCACATTGTAGAGGTATTCCTGCAACTGGTCCATCGCGATGTAGGAAGGGATGTCCATGAGGGAATCCACGGCATGGTAATTTCTAGACTTGATGGCATTTTCCAAGACGGCAAAGTCGTCCTTGATTTGCTGAAGCTGCGCATTTGTCAGGTCCTTTGGATATTTCACAGCCATCGGCATGTTATAGACACTGGTGAAGAAATTGTCGCCAGAATTGGGACTTTCCACAGGTCCATCATCCACATCCAACGTGAGGAGTACGCCCTCGTCCTCGTCGATGGCAACACGGTTTCCGCCCACTTCCACCTGCTCCGCTATCTGGTAAATGCCCTTGTATTCTCCATTGATGAAGACTTCTGCAAAACGGATTGGCGTTGTGAAAGGTATGCCCATCCATTTTGCCGTGATGGAGGCAAAGACATTCATCATGTCGGTCACGTCACGGTAGTTGGCAAGCAGGACCCAATCGCGGTTGTTGTCAATTCCCAACATCTTGCTACTTGTATCGAACTTGATGCGGTAAGGTTTCTTGTCATACCACAACCATGTGGAGTTGCCGCGGCCACGAATCTTGCCAGGACGGGAATCATATTGGTACTCCCCTCGCCCATCGATGGAGATGTAGCAACGCACATAGTCCACCTTCGAGCTGATGTCTGCACCATCCTCCGTGGTGATGTTAAGTGCAAATATCTTGTATTTGTTCTTGGTTTCTTCTGCAAGACTCGCCGAAAAGGTGATGCTGTCGATGGCACTGCTATAACTGTCCTCCTTATTCAAGGCAAAAGGAATCACGAAACGCTGATTATCGCTTCGGTGCATCTGGAACGTCGTGGAATCTGCGTCGAAATCGAAATAGGAAATATCGGTGATGCTGTAAGGGAATGCCCATTCATAACCATCGTAATTGACATGGACATGAAGCCAATCTTGTGCCCAAGTGGAACTCAAGCCAAAGGAAGAAAAGAGCAACAGAAGTGCTGACAAAACACGTCTCATCGTAAGAAAATGACTTTACAAGTAAACGATTATAGTTAGTTAAAAGAGAGTGATTTGAAAAGAGAAAAGTATATTGTATCAAAATACACTTTATGTTTTCGACTGCAAAGCTACAAAAAACAATGATACAATGTATAAAAAAAGACGAAAACTTTCTGTAGCAACAGAGAATCACGATTTTGCTGATGTCACACGGAAAGTGTTTCCAACACAAAAAGGAACATAAAAAAACCACACTCCCAATGAAGGGAATGTGGCTTTCAGAATACTTATGATAAAAAGTAAAAGTGACTCTGGAATTAAGCCTCTGCAGCAGCAGTTTCAGCAGCTGGAGCAGCAGTCTCTGCCTTTGGTGCAGAAGACTTGCGAGAACGGCGAGTAGCCTTCTTCTTTTCAGCCTTAGCCATGTTCTCATCGAAGTCAACAAGCTCGATGAAAGCCATGTCAGCAGCATCAGAAGGACGCTTACCCAACTTGATGATGCGAGTGTAGCCACCCTGACGGTTTGCCACCTTTTCTGATACAGCGCCGAAAAGCTCTGTGATAGCATACTTGTTCTGCAAGTAGCTGAAGACTACGCGGCGAGACTCTGTAGTGTCAGTCTTAGCCTTTGTGATAAGTGGCTCAACATACTTACGGAGTGCCTTAGCCTTCTGAAGGGTCGTAGTGATACGCTTGTGCATGATAAGCGATGTTGCCATATTAGACAACATTGCAGCTCTGTGTGGAGCCTTACGACCAAGATGATTGAATTTCTTATTGTGTCTCATCGTTTAATCTTTGTCTAATTTATACTTGGAAATATCAGTTCCGAACGAAAGGTTCAAGCTCTCAAGCAAGTCGTCAAGCTCTGTGAGTGACTTCTTACCAAAGTTGCGGAACTTGAGCAGATCTGTCTTGTTAAATTGTACCAAATCGCCGAGGGTCTCTACATCGGCAGCCTTCAAGCAGTTGAGGGCACGAACGGAGAGGTCCATATCGACAAGTTTAGTCTTAAGCAACTGGCGCATACGCAATATTTCCTCATCAAATTCCTCATTGCCATCGAAATCATTATTCTCAAGAGTAATCTTCTCGTCGGAGAACAACATGAAGTGATAAATGAGAATCTTGGCTGCCTCCTTCAAGGCATCCTTTGGATGAATAGAACCATCGGTAGTGACCTCTATGATGAGCTTCTCGTAGTCGGTCTTCTGGAACACACGATAGTTCTCAACTGCGAACTTGACGTTGCGAATAGGTGTGTAGATTGAGTCGATAGCGAGCTGGTTGATTTCGTGGCAAAGCACACGATTCTCATCAGCAGGAACGTATCCACGTCCCTTGTTAATCGAGAGCTCAATCTCCATTGTTGCTTTAGGATCTAAATGGCAAATTACCAAATCAGGATTTAACACTCCAAATCCATTGAGATACTTGTTGATATCTCCAGCTTTGAACTCGGTTGAATTCTCGACTGTAATCGAAACTGTTTCTTCATCGATATCATCGACAATTTGCTTGAATCGAACTTGCTTCAGATTCAAGATAATGTTGGTGACATCTTCTTTCACTCCTGGAATTGTGGAGAATTCATGCTCTACACCGCTGATGCGGATGGAGTAGATGGCATAACCCTCAAGAGAAGAAAGAAGAATGCGGCGAAGAGCGTTTCCGACAGTAATACCGAAGCCTGGTTCCAGTGGACGGAACTCAAACTTGCCGTACTTCTCGTCGGCTTCCAACATTATGACTTTTTCTGGTTTTTGAAATGCTAATACCGCCATTGTTAATTTTTATTATTTAGAGTACAACTCGACAATCATCTGCTCTTTGATATTCTCTGGAATGTCTGCACGCTCAGGCATGTGCAAGAACTTACCGCCCATGACATTCTCATCCCACTCAATCCAAGGATACTTGCTGTGGTTGAAACCTGCAAGGGCTGCTGCAATGACTTCGAGAGACTTAGCCTTCTCACGTACAGCAACAATCTGACCAGGCTTTACAGAATAGGAAGGGATGTTGACAACCTGACCGTCAACTGTGATGTGCTTGTGGCTTACCAACTGACGCGCAGCTGCACGGGTTGGAGCAATTCCGAGACGATAAACGACATTGTCAAGACGTGCTTCAAGGAACTGGAGGAGAACCTCACCTGTTACACCATCCTTGGAAGCAGCTTTTTCGAACAGATTGCGGAACTGACGCTCAAGAACTCCGTAAGTATATTTAGCCTTCTGCTTCTCAGCGAGCATAAGACCATACTCCGACTGCTTGCGGCGACGGTTGTTTCCGTGCTGTCCTGCTGGGTAATTGCGCTTTGAAAGAACCTTGTCTGGGCCGAAAATAGCCTCACCAAAACGACGTGAGATTCTCGACTTAGGTCCAGTGTATCTAGCCATATTTCTTTTCTTTGTTTAAGTGACTCCCCCACCCTTTAGCAGCCGCGACCGCAGAAAGGAAAGATGCGGTCCAAAAAAATTCGGGCGGGATTGTCTGCAAAAAATAATAATTAAACTCTTCTTCTCTTTGGAGGACGACATCCGTTGTGTGGAAGTGGAGTAACATCGATAATCTCTGTTACCTCGATGCCTGCACCGTGTACGCCACGGATAGCTGCTTCACGACCCTGACCAGGACCTTTCACATAGGCAACGACTTTGCGGAGACCGAGATCGAATGCTACCTTTGCACAATCCGCTGCTGCTTGCTGAGCTGCGTATGGAGTGTTCTTCTTTGAGCCACGGAAACCCATCTTACCTGCTGAAGACCAAGAAATGGCTTGACCTTCACTGTTTGCCAAAGTAACAATGATATTGTTGAACGACGAGTGAACATGAAGCTGTCCCTGTGCGCTAACCTTGACAACTCTCTTCTTTGCAGAAGTTGTTTTCTTTGCCATATACGATTATTATTTAGTAGCTTTTTTCTTATTTGCAACAGTCTTCTTCTTACCCTTGCGAGTACGAGCATTGTTCTTCGTGCTCTGACCGCGTACAGGAAGACCAATACGGTGACGGATACCACGATAGCAACCGATATCCATCAGGCGCTTGATGTTGAGCTGGATTTCTGAACGGAGGTCACCTTCTACCTTGTACTCAGCACCGATGACTTCACGAATCTTACCGGCCTGCTCGTCAGTCCAGTCCTTAACTTTAATGTCCTTGTCAACTCCAGCCTTTTCTAATATCTTGGCTGAGCTACTGCGTCCGA
>DGSN01000024.1:0-154 GCA_002393575.1 Prevotellaceae bacterium UBA4361
GAGAACGAGGAGTTCCAGCACTTGGGTAGCGTAGCCACTAACAATGGCTACTCCGACTGGGCTACGACGGCCATTCCCGCTGATGTGAAAACGATGTGGTACCGTTTTTCGCGCCGCGAGGATGACTACTGCATCGAGTGCTCCACGGATGGCG
>DGSN01000024.1:289-25528 GCA_002393575.1 Prevotellaceae bacterium UBA4361
GTTCGCCCGAGGAGTCATCCTTCACGGCAGCCTTCTCCGACATGAAGATTACCGAGTGCGCATGGAAGGCTCACGACGGCCAGCAGCCAGACAAGAATTAGTATAAGACTAATCGGAATGTATGGAAATTTCTTTCCTTAATAAAATCACACCAACATTTTTTATCATTACTAATTAAACTTTCCCATCCCTTGAATAATTGTATCAGAAGACGCTGAAAGCGTCATCGCTCAGTAACCGAGGGTGCAAAGCACCCCCGGATAGCTGTGTGTCCGCTCAATCGACTCTGAAAGAGTCGCCCATCTATGGCTGTTGGGGCACTCTTTCAGAGTGCATCTTGCCCAAATACACACCACCCGCAGGTCGTTCCGACCTACGGTTACTGAGCGATGACGCCTTCAGCGTCAGAGGGTTACGCTATCCCAATATGATGGGAAAGTTTAGTTACTAAGTAAATCCCAATTTATCGCAAAACAGAATAAAAAAGGTCTTGGGTCACATCATCGACCTCAAACATGCCGACTTGATAAAATCATTTGTATGAGCGGAATTATATTGTGTTTGTCACTCTTGGTGATTTTCATTGCTGTAGCCATCATTGTCGATAAGAGACAACAGAAGCCCAAACAAATCATGTGGGAAGGTAAACTCTTGAAGAGTGAGATTGTCATTCGGGATGGAGAAAAGTTTTATGTGGAGAAGGTTGCTTTCAAGGATTGGCATGTCAGCATTCATTCCTATTATTTGATTTCCGAAAGATTGACTGAAGGACATACCATCGTTGAACAGAGATGGAATTACGATGATTTCTGCAACATCACCATTCGCCTCGATGATTGCACCTACACGCTCCATCGACAAGTGGAAGTCATTGCCCTTGTCCGCAGTTTCAGGCCTATCCCTATTGATGAGTTTGACCGTATAGCCCGACCATTAATCATGTAATTTCAGAAGAGGTTTGAGTATGCCATAACGATTGTTCTTTGTAGTTCCTTTTGATAGTGTTGTGAACCGACGCTTAGGTATTTTTGTGCTATTCAAGCCGATGTTTCCGCTATTAGTTTTTGGCAAATTACTTAAAAATGAGTAAAAAATCGTGATTTTCGTCTATTTTAGAAACAAAATTTCGATGGTTTCATTTTTTCTCCTTATCTTTACAAAGTAAATTGCCGTAAAAGTGGGCTTTGCAAAGAGGCTGGGCGTTTACACGAGAGAAGCAATATAATAAATACAACATATAAATGAATTACAAATGGAACTACGAAGAACCTACACCAGAACAGAACGCGGCTGCGGCTAAGCTGTCGGAGGAAATCGGTGTGAGCCAAACGCTGTGCCTCCTGCTCGTGAAGCGGGGAATCACCACGGCGGAGGATGCGCGCGCTTATTTCCGCCCGCAACTGCAGGCACTTCACGACCCGTTCCTGATGCGCGACATGGACCGCGCTGTCAACCGTCTTAACCAGGCGATGGGCAACAGGGAGAAGGTGATGATTTATGGTGATTACGATGTGGATGGCTGCACGGCTGTTGCATTGGTATATCGCTTCCTGCAACAATTCTATTCTGAACTCGACTACTATATTCCCGACCGCTACGAGGAGGGATATGGCGTGTCGATTCAAGGTGTGGACTACGCCCATCAACAGGGTGTGAAACTCATCATTGTGCTCGACTGCGGCATCAAGGCTATCGACGAAATAGCCTACGCCAAGAAGCTGGGCATCGATTTCATTATTTGCGACCACCACGTGCCCGACGACGAGCTGCCTCCTGCGATTGCCATTCTGAATGCCAAGCGCAAGGATGCCACTTATCCTTTCAAGGACTTGTCGGGTTGCGGTGTGGGATTCAAGTTCATGCAGGCTTTTGCCATCAGCAATGGCATTGCGTTCAGCCAGCTCATTCCGCTGCTCGACCTCGTGGCTGTGAGCATTGCTTCGGACATCGTTCCCATCATGGGAGAGAACCGCATCCTTGCCTTCCACGGACTTCGGCAACTGAGCCAGAATCCGAGCGTGGGCATGAAGGCGGTCATTGACCTTTGTGGCATGTCGGGTCGCGACATCACGATGGCAGACATCATCTTCAAGATTGGTCCGCGCATCAATGCGTCGGGACGTATGCAGAACGGCAAGGCATCGGTGAGCCTGCTGGTGGAGCGCAACTACCAGAAGGCATTGGAACAGGCACGGCAAATCAACCAATACAACGAGGAGCGCAAGGAACTCGACAAGAAAATGACGGAAGAGGCTCAGGAACTGGTGAAGAACACGCCAGACATGGAGAACCAGAGCTGCATCGTCATCTACAACGAGGACTGGCACAAGGGCGTGATTGGGATTGTTGCCTCGCGCCTCACGGAGACGTTCTACCGCCCTGCCGTGGTGCTGACTCGCAGCGACGACCTCGTGACGGGTTCGGCTCGCAGTGTGAGCGGCTTCGACGTGTATAAAGCCATTCAGAGCTGTGCCGACCTGATGGTGAACTTTGGCGGCCACACCTACGCAGCGGGACTTTCGCTGAAGGTGGAGGACGTGGAAGAATTCAAGACACGGTTTGAGGAGTATGTGGCTAAGAACATCGAGAGCGAGACGGTGACTCCGAACATCAATGTGGACGCAGTGATTCCCTTCAGCGAAATCAACCGCAAGTTCTACTCCGACCTCAAGCGGATGCGTCCGTTCGGCCCCGAGAACGAGAAGCCGAGGTTCTGCACCAAGCAGGTGTATGACTACGGAACGAGCAAGGTAGTGGGCCACAATCAGGAGCACATCAAACTGGAACTGGTAGATAACACTTCGAATCAGGTGATGAACGGCATTGCTTTCGGACAGAGTTCCGAAGCTCGCTACATCAAGACCAAGCATTCTTTCGACATTGTCTATACCATCGAGGAAAACAGCTACCGCAAAGGTGAGCTCCAACTCATCATTGAAGACATACGGGCGAAGGAAAATTGAACAAGTATCTCAACATACTGAAAGAATACTGGGGCTATGACAGCTTTCGTGGTATTCAGGAACAGATTATCACCAGCATCGGCGAAGGGCGCGACACGCTTGGACTGATGCCCACGGGAGGCGGAAAGTCCATCTGTTTCCAAGTGCCAACGCTTGCCATGCAGGGGTTGTGCTTGGTGATTACTCCGCTCATCTCGCTGATGAAGGACCAAGTGGCACAACTGCGTATGCGTGGCATCAAAGCCGAAACCATCTATTCGGGCATGGTGCGCGACGATGTGGTGCGCATCCTCGACAACTGCATATTGGGCGACTACCGTTTCCTTTATGTTTCGCCTGAGCGAATCGGAAGTGAACTGTTTCGCACCAAACTGGAACGAATGGGCAACATCTGCATGATTTGTGTGGATGAAGCCCATTGCATTTCTCAGTGGGGCTATGACTTCCGCCCTGCCTATCAGCAGATAGCGCAACTGCGCAACATCATCCCCTACCCTGTGCCCGTCCTGGCACTCACCGCCACTGCCACGCCCAAGGTGGTAGATGACATTCAGGACAAGCTGTGGTTCAAGGAGAAGAATGCCATCTCCATGAGTTTCGAGCGAAAGAACCTCGTCTATGTGGTTCGCCCGACGGAGAACAAGACGGACGAGATGGTTCACATCCTGAAAAGCGTTCCGCAAGGAAGTGCCATCGTCTATACACGCAGTAGGCGACTGACCACTGAGTTGGCGCAACTGCTGCAATCGCACGGCATCACGGCTGAGAACTATCATGCAGGCCTCACAACTGCCGAGCGCGACCTTCGACAAACGAACTGGACCAAGAACCGCTGCCGCGTGATGGTGGCAACCAATGCATTCGGCATGGGCATCGACAAGCCCGACGTGCGACTCGTCATCCACTACAACCTGCCCGACTCCATCGAAGCCTATTTCCAAGAGGCTGGACGAGCAGGACGCGACGGCAACACGTCTTACGCCATCCTGCTCTACAACCCAAAAGACCAATTTTCGCTCACACGCCGCATCTCGGAAACATATCCCGACAAGGAGTATGTTCGCGAAACCTACGAGAACATTTCGTGCTATTATGAAATCGGTGTGGGCGATGGACTCAACACCACTCACCTTTTCAGCATCGACGACTTCTGCCGAAAATTCAAGCAATTCCCCGTGCAAGCCAACAGTGCCTTGAAACTTCTCAACAATGCAGGCTACATCGACTACAGCACGGAAAACGACATGAAGTCGCGTCTGCGATTCGTGCTCCGCAAAGACGAACTCTACCGACTGCACGAGGGCAGCAAGGACATGGAGAAGCTGATGGATGCCATCCTGCGCAACTACACGGGCGTGTTTGCCGACTTCGTCCTGATAGAAGAAATGCACCTGTTCCACCTCACTGGTCTCGACCCCGACTACATCTACGACCTTTTGAAAGAGATGGCAGCACGACGAATCATCGACTACATTCCGCACAACAATTCGCCTACCATCACATTCCGACTGCCACGCGTAGAGACAGAACGCATCATGCTCTCAGCAGACGTATATGACGACAGGAAGGAGGACTACAAGCAACGCATCAACAAGATGCTGGAATATGCGTCCAGCACCACCCGCTGCCGAAGCCGCATGTTGCTGAACTACTTCGGCGAGAAGGCGATGGACGAATGTGGGCAGTGTGATGTGTGCTTGGCTCGCAAGAAAAAGGGCATCAACGCAAGCGAGATGGAACGGGCAAGAGAACGTATCATCGAAGTGCTCTACGATGGTGAATGGCATGGCATCACGGAACTCAACGCCATCAACATCCGTCGCGAACTCCTTGACGATGCGCTCCGCCAAATGACGGAGGAGAACGAAATCGAGACGAAGAGGAGCAAGATTAGGATGAGCGTGGAGAGTGAAACGTGAAGAGTGGAGAGTGGAGAGTGAAGCGTGGAGCGTGAAGCGAAGAAATAGAACTTTAATTTTTTAACTTTTAACTCAGAAAGATGGGCTTTTTCAAATCACTTTTTGGCAAAGAAGAGACTCCTGAAGAAAAGAAGGAACAAAGCGAACAATATCAATTCGAAGTGCTTACCTACGACGGCACACAGGCACTGCGTGTAGGAAAGACCGATTACGGCATTGCCTGCCTGACACGTGCGCTCGAAATCAAAGAAGACGAAGACACACGACGTACACTCGCTTCAGCTTTGCTCCACAACGACAATCCTGAAGGAGCACAAGAACAATACGAAAAACTGTGTGAACTGTTTCCTCACGAAGCCGCCTACCCCATCGCTTTGGCGGAAGTGCTGTTCCAGCAGGAAGAGTACGACATGATGCAGATGGCATGTCAGCGCGCACTCGACATCAATGCCGAACTTGCCATGCCTCACTATCTGCTTGCCAAGAAAGCCACGGCTCAAGACCACTTTGAACAGGCTGTGGAGGAAGCAACTGCTGCCATCAATGCCAAAGACGACTATGCCGATGCCTACCAACTGCGTGCAGAGGCACTCTTCGCCTTGAAGCAGGTGGAAGAAGCTGAGCGCGACGTGAATTTCCTGCTCGAACATGGGTGCGACACCGACGAAGTGCTTCAGCAAAAGGCACTGATTTGCGAAGCGCAAAACAAGGACGAGGATGCCATCCTATATTATAATAAGGTGTTGGAGGAAAATCCGTTTTTCCCAAATGCGTACATCGGTCTGAGCGGCATCTACAAGAAACTGGGGCGCGACGAGGAAGCCAAAAAGACGATGGCTGAAGCCATGGAGCAACTTGGTGCCAACCCAGAGGATGCGAAGGGACTGGCAGAAGGCGAATTTGTGAGCATGGAAGAGTACATGAAGAATGCTTACAACGCCATCAATCCTTTTGGCCTATAAAAATTGTGTTGCAGACACCCCTTTTCAGCCCCAAGAAATGAGTAATTGTTAGTTTTTCGCTCAAAATAGTAAAAAAATGTTTGTTTTTATTGGCTGTTCTGAAGAAAAGTGCTACCTTCGCAGCGTAAATCAAAGATAGAAACAAAAAGACAATGAAGTCATTTTACAACGCATATTACTTTTTTTACTTTTACTTTGAAACAAAGTAGAGCGGGAAGGTGTATGTGTATATATGACCACAAATAGTAACATAAAAAGAAACATTACAATCCCGCTCCCAACCGAGCGGGATTGTTTTTTTGACCATCTGTACAATGAGAAGAATAGCCATACAAGGAGTCGTTGGAAGTTTTCACGACATCGCTGCCCATAAGTTCTTCGATGACGAGCCCATCGAACTCATCTGTTGCGACACATTCGAGCAGGTGTTCGAGGAAATGAAGCAAGACTCCAACGTGTTAGCAGTTGTAGCCATCGAAAACACCATTGCTGGCAGTCTGCTCCACAACTACGAGCTGCTGCGCGAAAGTGGCATGCAAATCGTGGGTGAGCACAAGCTCCGTATCTCGCACAGCATCATGTGCCTGCCCGACGACAACTGGGAGGATATCACGGAAGTGAATTCCCATCCTGTAGCACTGATGCAATGCCGCAACTACCTGAAACAGCATTCGCATCTGAAAGTGGTGGAAACCGACGACACGGCTGGCTCTGCCAAGGACATCAGCGAGAAGCAACTGCACGGCCATGCAGCCATCTGCTCGAAATTTGCAGCTTCTCTCTATGGCATGAAAATCCTGGAAGAAGGTATCGAGACCAACAAGCACAATTTCACTCGCTTCCTCGTTGTGAGCGACCCGTGGATAGCAGAAAGCCTTTGCAGCCCGCACAAGTCGAACAAGTCGAGCATCGTTTTCTCGCTACCTCATGCGGAAGGCAGCCTTTCGCAAGTGCTCTCCATCTTCTCGTTCTATCGCATCAACCTGACCAAGATTCAGTCGCTGCCCATCATTGGACGCGAGTGGGAATACATGTTCTACGTGGATGTCACCTACGACGACTACACACGCTATCGCCAATCTATCGACGCCATGCGTCCTCTCACCAAACAACTGAAAATTTTAGGAGAATACATCGACGGAAAATCAACCATCTAAATTATGAATATCCAACCAGCAAACCGAATCGCTTCTGTGAGCGAGTATTATTTCAGCCGCAAGGGTAAAGAAATTGCCCGCCTCAACGCTGAAGGAAAAGACATCATCAGTCTTGCCATTGGCAGTCCCGACATGCCACCATCGAAGGAGACCATCGAAACGCTCTGCAACGTGGCACAGCAAGACAACACACACGGCTATCAGCCCACCGTGGGAATCCCCGAACTGCGCCAAGCCATGGCTCGATTCTACAAGCGATGGTACGACGTGGACCTCGACCCCAAGACGGAAATCCAGCCGCTCATCGGCTCGAAGGAAGGCATCCTGCACGTCACCCTGGCTCTCTGCAACCCAGGCGACAAGGTGCTTGTTCCCAACCCTGGCTATCCCACCTACACTGCTCTCAACCGACTGCTCGGCACAGAAATCGTGAACTACGACTTGCTGGAAGAAAACGGCTGGCAACCCGACTTCGACCAACTCGAAGCGATGGACCTGAGCGACGTGAAGATTATGTGGACAAACTATCCTCACATGCCTACTGGTGGTCGCGCCACTCGTCAGCTCTATCAGAAAATTGTGGATTTTGCCCGTCGCCACAACATCGTCGTGGTGAACGACAACCCTTATAGTTTCATTCTCAACGAGGGCGAGCACCTGAGCATCCTGCAAGTGCCTGGCGCAAAGGAATGCTGCATCGAATTCAACTCCATGTCGAAGAGCCACAACATGCCAGGCTGGCGCGTGGGACTTCTTGCCACGAATGCCACTTTCGTGGAATGGATTCTACGCGTGAAGAGCAACATCGACTCTGGCACGTTCCGCGGACTCCAGTTGGCTGCTGCCAAGGCTTACGACAACTCCGACGAATGGCATCTGCAAGCCAACGTGAAAACCTATCAGAACCGCCGTCGCATAGCAGAAGCCATCATGACGCGCATCGGCTGTAAGTTCGACCCTCAGCAAACGGGCATGTTCCTGTGGGGACGTATCCCAGATTCCTACAACGACGTGGAAGAACTCACGAAAAAAGTGCTCCACGAAGCCCGCGTGTTCATCACTCCTGGCTTCATCTTCGGAAGCAATGGCAAACGATACGTGCGCATCTCGCTTTGTGCAAAAGACGAAAAGATGGAAGAAGCCCTGAAGCGCATAGAAGCAGTATTCAATTCATAAAAAACAAATAAAAAACAACATACTTATGGAACTCCAAATCGAACCCCTCAACCTCCCTGGCATAGAAGCCAAACGACCTCTCATCATTGCTGGCCCATGCAGTGCTGAAACCGAAGAGCAAGTGATGAATACCGCTCGACAACTTGCCAACAACGGCATCAAGATTTTCCGAGCAGGCGTGTGGAAACCTCGCACCAAGCCAGGAGGTTTCGAAGGACAAGGCGAAAAGGCACTTCCTTGGCTGAAGAAAGTGAAGGAAGAAACAGGTATGCTCACAGCAACCGAAGTGGCAACTCCCGCACATGTGGAACTCGCAATGAAGTATGGCATCAACATCCTCTGGGTGGGCGCTCGCACTTCTGCCAATCCGTTTGCCGTGCAAGAACTGGCAGACGCACTTCGCGGCATCGACGTGCCTGTCCTTGTGAAGAACCCCGTGAACCCCGACCTTGAACTCTGGATTGGTGCATTGGAACGCATCAACGGAGCTGGTATCAAACGCCTCGCTGCCATTCACCGTGGATTCTCAAGCTACGACAAGAAAATCTACCGCAACCTACCTATGTGGCAAATTCCAATCGAGTTGCACCGCCGCATTCCATCCATGCCTATCATCTGCGACCCAAGCCACATCGGCGGACGACGCGACCTCATTGCTTCCCTCTGCCAGCAGTCGATGGACCTCGGCATGGACGGACTCATCATCGAAAGCCACTGCGACCCCGACAACGCATGGAGCGATGCCAGCCAGCAAGTCACCCCAGACATTCTTGAGTATATTCTCAACCTGCTCGTCATCCGCGACAGTCCCGTGACCACGGAAAACATCACAGCTCTCCGCCGCCAGATTGACGAAATCGACAATGGCTTGATTGAACTCTTGGCAAAGCGAATGCGCATCAGTCGTGAAATCGGTCAGTACAAGAAGGAGCACAGCATGACCATCGTGCAGACCAGCCGCTACAGTGAGATTCTCGACAAGCGCAGTGCTCAAGGTTCGCTCTGTGGCATTGACACCCACTGCACACGTCAAATCTTCGAGGCTATCCACGAAGAAAGTGTACGCCAGCAAATCGAAATCCTCAATAAATAATCACAGGAAGAAACGTTGTCAGACTTTTTCTACTTCAGAAAAGAAGACCGAAGAGTGATTGTGGCATTGGCAATCGTTGCGGTGTTCTGCGTAGGAGTGATGCTCGTTGTAAACACCTTTCGTTCGAAAGACAAAAGCAACACAACTTCTGCCGAGCATTTCACGCCCGATTCCATCATGACGCAAGAGGGACAGACAAGCGTGGAGGGCAAAGACAAGGCTCAGGCTCTTTCAGCAGAGAGAAACGTGCGGATTGCTCCTTTCGACCCCAACACCATCGACTCTGCCACGTTGGTGAGCTATGGCATTCAGGCGTGGAAAGTGAAGATCTTCATTCACTATCGCAATGCAGGGAAAGTGTTTCGCTCTGCTGACGACATGCTCGACACCTACGGATGGACGAAGCAAGACCTGCAAGCCCTTCTGCCATACGTTCGCATCGGAAAAACTTTTCAGAAGCAGGAACGGACGTCCACTCCTTTCGAAAAAGAAGAAAGAAGCAACGAAGAAACAGCGAAAAGGGATTCTCTACGAAGCTACATGTCGAACAAATTCAAGGAGCACACACTCGTTGACCTCAACACTGCCGACACCACGCTTCTGAAACGCATCCCTGGCATTGGTTCTCACTTTGCCCGCAGCATCGTTCGCTACCGTGAAAAGTTGGGCGGTTATCACCAAACGGAACAGCTCGTTGAAATCAAAGATTTTCCAATAGAGACGCTCGAATGGTTCACCATTTCAACACCTATACAGAAGAAAATCGACATCAACAAGGCTGATTTCAAACAGATGGCATCGCACCCCTACATTGGTTACGACAACACGAAGCGAATCAAGAACTACCAACGGCTCTATGGCAACATCAAAAGCATAGACCAACTACGGTCGCTCCAGTTCTTCAGCGAAGACGAACTACAACGACTTCTCCCCTATCTTGAGGAATTCTGAAAGCATCTTCCAAACAACCAATTCAAACACAAATCATTATACAACTCCAATCATGAAAATACTGATTCTTGGTGCAGGCAAAATGGGTTCGTTCTTCACCGACCTGCTCAGCTTCGAGCACGAAGTAGCTGTTTACGACATCAACCCTTTGAAAATGCGCTTCCTCTACAACACACAGCGCTTCACAACAATGGAAGAAATTGAGGCTTTCCGCCCCGACCTCGTCATCAACGCCGTCAGCCTGAAATACACGCTCGAAGTGTTCCGCCAAGTGTTACCTTACCTACCGAAAGAATACTGCATCATCAGCGATATTTCTTCAGTGAAAACAGGCTTCAAGGAATTCTACGAACAAAGTGGATTCCACTACGTGAGCACTCACCCTATGTTTGGTCCAACCTTTGCCAACCTCGGCAAACTCAACGACGAGAACGCCATCGTCATCAACGAAGGCGACTACATGGGTCGTTGCTTCTTCAAGGACCTTTACGCACAGCTCGGTCTTCACATCTGCGAATACACTTTCGACGAGCACGACCGCACCGTGGCATATTCACTATCCATCCCATTCATTTCCACCTTCGCCTTTGCTGCGGTCATGAAGCATCAGGACGCACCTGGTACCACCTTCAAGCGTCACATGAAGATTGCCAAAGGTGTGCTGAGCGAGGACGACACATTGCTTCGCGAAATCCTGTTCAATCCTTACACGAAGGACCAAGTGGCGCAAATCCGTTCTGAAATGAAGGAAATCATCGAAATCATCGACACGAAGGACGAGGAACGAATGCAGCGTTTCCTCACAAAAATTCGAACAAACATCAAGTAGTAGCCATGCCATGCAAACGAATGGGGCTTAGTCGCAACACCGTGACTAAGCCCCATTCTTTATGCGGGTTCGGACTCATCAAATTTCCCAACCTCGCACTTATGATTGTCTTGGGGAACAACAAGCGGAGAGGCTTCGAACGCTCTGACGATTTCCTCTGATTACACTGAACCTTTCCTTCGATTCTACTAAAACGACGAGCCTTCGGCGTTATTCAAGCGAGCCCTCGTTTGAACGACAACGAGGGCTCGCTGATTCAACAACGAGCCCTCGCGCATTTAGTAGAGACAAAAGAACATTTCAGGCAATCCTCAGATATGATTCTCCCATCACGAAATCGCTCCCCAATAGACATTCGACTTCCGCAATTCCTGCAAACGTCGCCACAGGATGGCATTGGCAGGATTCTGCTCTTCAGGGTCGTTGTCAAGCACTTCCTGTGCCAAATCACGCGCTGCCTGAAGCACCATTCCATCACGGGCAAGATTTGCCACCTTCAAGTCAAAAGCCATACCGCTCTGCGCCGTTCCTTCCAAGTCGCCAGGCCCACGGAGTTTGAGGTCTTGCTCTGCAATCTCAAAACCGTCCGTAGAATCCACCATTATCTGGATGCGCTTGCGAGTTTCCTGCGAAATTTTGTAATTCGTGACCAGAATGCAAAACGACTGTTCGGCACCGCGCCCCACACGTCCACGCAACTGATGGAGTTGACTGAGTCCGAACCTTTCTGCGTTTTCTATCACCATCACCGAAGCGTTTGGCACATTCACACCTACTTCAATCACCGTAGTTGCCACAAGAATCTGTGTTTCACCATTGGCAAAGCGTTGCATCTCAGCATCCTTCTCAGCCGACTTCATCTGCCCATGCACCTTCGACACCTTGCAGTCGGGGAAAAACTCACGAATCTGCTCATAGCCATCTTCCAGGTTCTTGAGGTCGAGTTTCTCGCTCTCCTTGATGAGCGGATACACCACGTACACTTGCCTTCCCAAGTCGATTTGCTTGCGGATAGCCATGTTGAGACTCTTGCGATGAGCATCGAAACAATGCTGAGTGACGATAGGTTTTCGTCCAGGCGGTAATTCGTCAATCACACTCACGTCGAGGTCGCCATACAGTGTCATGGCAAGTGTGCGAGGAATAGGCGTGGCAGTCATCACCAGCACATGAGGTGGCACAACATTCTTCTTCCACATCTTCGCACGCTGTTCCACACCAAATCGGTGCTGTTCGTCGATAATGGCAAGACCGAGGTGCTGAAAAAGCACATTGTCCTCAATCACAGCATGAGTCCCCACCAGTATGTCAACACTGCCATCCAGCAAGCCCTCCAGCACTGCCTGCCGTTTCTTTCCCTTCACACTTCCCGTCAGCAACTCCACACGCACAGGCATATCACCAAGCATACCACGAAGTGTGTCCAAATGCTGTTCTGCAAGGATTTCTGTCGGTGCCATGATGCAGGTTTGGCAAGCGTTGTCCTTGGCAATCAATGCGCACATCAACGCCACCAAGGTTTTACCACTGCCCACATCGCCCTGCAACAGTCGGTTCATCTGTTTTCCGCTACCCATGTCCTTTCGGATTTCCTTAATGACACGCTTTTGCGCTCCTGTAAGCGGGAAGGGCAGATAATGATAGAAAAACGAGTTGAATGCTTCGCCCACATGTTCGAAACGAATGCCATTGGAATTGCTGGTACGATTGCGCTTGTAACGAAGAATATTCATCTGCACGTAGAACAATTCCTCAAACTTCAAGCGGCTCTGCACCCTTCTCAACTGTTCCGCCGACTGCGGATAGTGGATGCCACGCATGGCTTCATCGCGCGAAGGGAAATGATAACGCTCCACGATGTAAGGCGGCAATGTCTCAGGCAAAGGCTGGTCGAGCATCTGCAACAACTTGGCAGTGAGCTTTGCCACAACTGACGAATTCATTCCCCGCTTCTTCATCACATCCGAAGTGTTATAAGCAGGACGGAGCGATGGTGACGACAAAACAGATGGCGCATTGCCCTGCTGTGCGGATGTATTCGAAGCAAGCAAGTGGGCATTCAGCAGCATGTCGTCCACATCCATATCTTCGGAAGAAAAAAGACTTTGCTGATGGGCATCATAACGAATCTGCCCCGCGTCGTCAGGTGCTTTTTCTATCTCTGGATGCGCAATCTGAAAGCGACCTTTGAATATGGTAGGTTTGCCAAATACCACATAGCGACGATGGCAATCGTAAGTCTGGGAAATATACTTGGCACCTTGAAACCACACCAAATCTACCACACCCGTTCCATCCGAGAAATGGGCAATCAGTCGAGTCTTACGCCCTGTTCCGTCCGTCTCAAACGAGAGAATTTCACCAACAATCTGCACGTAGGGCATATTGCCAGTGATTTCGCAAATTCGATAGAAATGGGTGCGGTCAACATACTTGTAGGGGAAATACTCCAGCAAATCCCCCACCGTCTTGATGTTGAGTTCCTTTCCTAAGATGTCGGCACGCTGCGGGCCTACACCTTGCAGATATTTGATGTCTTGGTCAAGTCGTAGCATAATCTCTGGTTGCAAAGTTAGCACTTTTTATCCAAAAAACTCCATTCAAGCCCTCTTTCTTCTTATGCCAAAACAAAAAGCTGCTCGACAGAACTGCCTTTGCAGCCTATCGAACAGCCAACTTTATAAGTAGAGGCGACACTCGCCTACGACTTCATCATTAGAGGTTTCCCTTTTCCTTCTCCATGAAATACTTGTGCGTAGATGCCATCAACTCATCTGTTGCCTCTTCATCGCAAACGATGATAGCATGCTGGTGCATCTGAATAGCACTGATAGTCCAGACGTGAGTGATAGGCAGCTCAATAGCGTGCTTCAAAGCACGAGCCTTGTTGTGGCCGTTGGCAACAATCATCACCTCGCGAGCAGCCATCACAGTACCCACACCCACAGTGAGAGCCTGCTTTGGCACCTTGGTAACGTCGTTGTCGAAGAAACGGCTGTTTGCCACGATGGTGTCGTATGCCAAAGTCTTGATACGAGTCTTAGAACCCAGTGAAGAGAAAGGTTCGTTGAAAGCAATGTGACCATCAGGACCGATACCACCCATGAAGAGGTCGATGCCGCCAACAGCCTCGATAGCTTTCTCGTATGCATCACACTCAGCAATGAGGTCTGGAGCATTACCATTCAAGATATGCACATTCTCCTTCTTGATGTCAATATGATTGAAGAAATTCTTCCACATGAAACTGTGATAGCTCTCTGGATGATCCTCTGGCAAACCAACATATTCATCCATGTTGAATGTAACAACATTCTGGAAACTAACCTTTCCAGCCTGGTTCATCTCAATCAGCTTACGATAAAGGCCAAGAGGAGAACTACCTGTAGGACATCCCAAAACGAAAGGTTTCTCAGGAGTAGGATTAGCGTCGTTGATTCTTTTTGCTACATACTCTGCAGCCCAACGCGACATCTCCTCATAATTAGGTTCAATAATAACTCGCATAGTTTTCTTTTTTTTTATTAAAATTGATTAATACTATTGTATGTTCTTTATTATATTTAATAAGGTATCATCCATAACGGATTAACTCCAGAACTTACATTTCAGAAACAGAAAAAATCCTCCCATCCGAATCCATACTTTTTTTCCGTTTTCTTTAGCGGTTGCAAAGTTATAAAAATTTGAAAAAACATGAAAAAAAAATGCTTTTTTTTCGCTTTTGCTATCAAAAAGTTTAGTTATTTTCTCAAAAAACCGCGTTTTTGACCTCCAAAACGTCGTTTTTTTCGTTACAAAATGATTTTTTGTTATATTTTTTGAATAAAAACTATTTTTTTGTAAGTTTTTTTTGAGGTTTTCAAGAAAAGTGCTAACTTTGTGCCCGCAAACATAAGTCAAAAGAGCATTCCTTCGGATTCGCCCACAGAATATGACGAATGTTGCTTCAAACTCAACAATGCAAACAAAAGGCAAGCAAATAGCCACAACGCAAGTGCAAAATGTTAGAAGGGAGCAAATGAAAAAAGAGAAGATTTGAGCCAAGAAAGCCAAGATATGAGATAAGACCAAACATCTTCTTTCATCAATCTTCATTCATCTTTCAACAGACAAATTTTAATCATTCAACAATAACCATTAAAAAAAGAAAAAAATCAGTTTTATGGACGCAAAAAAAGTATTGGCAGACCTCCAACGTCGCTTTCCAAACGAACCTGAATACCATCAGGCAGTAGCAGAAGTTCTTGGCACTATCGAGGAAGAATACAACAAGCACCCCGAGTTCGACAAGATGAACCTCATCGAGCGCCTTTGTATTCCAGATAGAGTTTATCAGTTCCGTGTCACTTGGATGGACGACAAGGGTAACTACCAGACAAACATGGGCTACCGCGTTCAGCACAACAACGCCATTGGTCCTTACAAAGGCGGCATCCGCTTCCACAGTTCCGTTAACCTCGGAATCCTGAAGTTCCTCGCATTCGAGCAGACATTCAAGAACTCACTCACCACGCTTCCTATGGGCGGTGGCAAAGGTGGTTCCGACTTCTCTCCTCGTGGCAAGAGCAACGCTGAAGTGATGCGTTTCTGCCAGGCATTCATGCTTGAACTCACACGCCACATCGGTCCAGACATCGACGTACCAGCAGGCGACATCGGTGTAGGTGGTCGCGAAGTAGGCTACATGTTTGGTATGTACAAGAAACTCACTCGTGAGTTCTCTGGTGTGCTCACTGGCAAGGGACTCGAATTTGGTGGTTCACTCATCCGTCCTGAAGCTACAGGTTACGGTACAGTATATTTCCTCCGTGCTATGCTCCGCACAAAGGGCGACACCATCGAAGGTAAGAAAGTGCTCATCTCTGGTGCTGGTAACGTTGCACAGTACGCAGCAGAGAAGGTGCTCCAGCTCGGTGGTCAGGTCATGACAATGTCCGACTCAGATGGCTACATCTACGACCCAGATGGCATCGACCGCGAGAAGCTTGACTACATCATGGAACTGAAGAACGTTTATCGTGGACGTATCCGCGAATACGCAGAGAAATATCCTTCAGCAAAATATGTTGCAGGTGCTAAGCCTTGGTTCGAGAAGGCAGACATCGCTCTTCCTTGCGCTACTCAGAACGAGCTCAACGAAGAGGCTGCAAAGGCACTCGTTGCCAATGGTGTCATCGCCATTTGCGAAGGTGCAAACATGCCAACCACTCCTGAAGCTATCAAGGTTATCCAGGATGCTAAGCTCCTCTACTCTCCAGGTAAGGCTTCCAACGCAGGTGGTGTGTCCGTATCAGGTCTCGAAATGAGCCAGAACTCAGAGCGTCTCTCTTGGAGTTCAGAAGAAGTTGACGCTAAGTTGCTCTGGATCATGGAGAACATCCACGAGAACTGCGTGAAGTACGGTACAGAAGCTGATGGCTATGTCAACTACGTGAAGGGCGCTAACATCGCCGGCTTCATGAAAGTTGCTAAGGCTATGATGGCTCAAGGAATTGTATAACAGAGACAACACAAAAACAACTTTTTTAAATCTTTCATAGCGAAATGGCATCCGAAGTGATTTCGGGTGTCATTTTTTGTTGCATATCCTCACATTCAGCGTTCTCCTCCCAGTTCTCACGAAGTCAAGTGTTCAGCGTTTTTCCGCTGAATCCTCATTTCCCATTCCCAAACTCCCCAGCATACGCCAGCGTGCAAATCGAAATGCGAATGCCAGGAGCCTTTGCCAATTCCCGTCCGCAGGAAATCAGCGTAGAACCCGTCGTCAACACATCATCCACCAGCAGCACATGCTTCCCTGCCACTAAATCCGCGCTTTTCAGACGAAAAATCCCCTCCACATTCTCCTTTCTTTCAATCGTGCTTCTCCGAGTCTGCGAAGCATTGTTCACCACCCTTTCCACCGCACCTTTTATCACAGGAATACCCGTCACTCTACAAATGCCTTTGACGATATAGTCACATTGATTATAACCCCTCTGCCGTCTTTTCTTTTTGTGGAGAGGCAAAGCCACAATGCCATCAATGCCCTCAAAGAATCCCGAATCCAGCAGTTCCTCAGCAAACATTGCACCCACATCCTGCCCCACTTCCTTTCGGCGAAAATACTTCAGGTTATGAAGAATGTTCTGGTGATTCTCGCCACTGTAATAAAAGAAGCTTGTCACTCTCTCAATGGGAAGTTGCCCCCAAAAGAGCCGTTCCAACGCACCGTGTTCATCCTTGCCTCCGTAGCCCACTCTGTCCAACCCACGAATACATGGCACACACAGACTCGCCTCATCCTCCGCCAATCGCCTGCCACATGCAGCACAAGTGCGAGGAAAGAAGAAGTCGAGTAGGTTGTGATAAAGAGACATAAGCAACAACTACAGAAAATCTACAGACGAGACGGAGGGAGCAAAAAGGCCTGCAATTCAGGAATCGACTCAATGATATAGTCAGCATTGACACGCACCATTTCCTCGCGGTCTCCATATCCCCACAAGATTCCGACACTGTCAATGTCCAACTCCTGCGCACCAAGAATGTCAAACTTGCGGTCGCCTATCATCAGAATATCCGCAGGGCGAATGTCCAAACGCTGAATAGCATCACGAATCACGTCAGCCTTCGTGTGCAACACATCGTGAGCATCGCGCCCAGCCACGTAGTCGAGAAACCTCGTCAGTCCGAAATGCTCCAGCACCAATTCGGCTGTCTTCTTGGGTTTCGACGTAGCAATCACCTGCATATACCCAGCCTTCTGCAACGCTCCCAAACAGTCTTCAATGCCTGGGTAAGGAAAGTTTCTCGACAACACATACTCGTTGCCCACATAGTCCTTACGATACACCTCCAGAGCCTCCATCGACTGCTCGTAGGTCAGTCCATAGAACATCTGAAAACTATCCTCCAACGGTGGCCCCACAAACGGTCTCAGCGTGCGCCAGTCCTCCACTTCTATTCCAAAGTGAGCCAACGTCACCTGAGCACTCTTCATAATGCCTTCGCCGGAATCCGTAATCGTACCATCCAAATCCCAGAAAAGGCATTTCCATTGCTTTTCTACACAACCCTCAGTTACCATCCTGCATTCTCCTCGTCTATATGGAAAGGTTCTTCATGAAAGGCAACGTCGCAGCCTGTTCAAGTATCATGTCGGCAAGCGTACCGTTGGCATCATCCTCACCCTTGATAGAGTCGAAGACTGATTTCAAACCATCGCGTCCCCCACCCTGTTTCAACACATACACCGCACAAAGATTCAGTAGTCCCGTACCCGAAGAGAGAATGTCGAGGTCAGTGACAGCCAGCTGTGCAAGAGCCAGTTGATAAGCATCTTCACTGTTTTCATCAATGAAGCGCTGCACGTCGCCCAGCGTTTCCATGCCGAACGATTCCAACAAAGGCAGGAACGACATCAGCGACACGGAATAGATTTCCGCCTGATTGACAGCAGCGATACGCTTGTTCAAGTTGTCGAAAGGGTGCGTATCGAGATAGTTGCGGAAAGAGCCAGCCGACAAAGGCACTTCGCCGAGATGTCCACTCTTGACCAACGAGAATATCTGCCTGCGATAGTCGTTGAGTTCAATGCGAATCCTGCTGAATTCATCGTCGGCAAGTTCCAACATTCCCGCCAAGCGACTCAACTGCCGCTTATAATCGTTCGGAATCTTCACCTCGCCTTTATAACCGACATCGTGTTCGATGGTGGACCAAACATGCTGCAAAGCCGTGCGCATTTGCAGTTCGAAGCGCGGACCACCCGTCTTCAGCCGACAGATGAAATGAAGCGAGTTATAGCCAAAAGAATCCAAATTGTGCTTCTTCCGCTTGTCCACACTCTCCTGCCAGTCAACGTCGAAGAGATTCTTTGCAATGGCAGCCACCTTATCAACCTCATCCGTGTAGAACGTAATCACGCGGATTCCCACAAGGTCGGTGATGTCATCAATACTCTTGTACTTCGCACCCTTCAGTTCCAGCTTTCCCGCCAGTGATTTTTCAGTCTTTACCCTGTGCTCAATAGCAGTAACATAAATGCCCTGTTCACTCAAAGTGGACTTCATCAGCTCGTAAGCCTCGTTTGACAGATGCTCCAACACAGGGCGCAAGTCACGAAACTGCTGCATCAACATCTCGCAGTGGGCATCCAGCTTAATATTATTTTTCATTTACAAAAATTATTACTTTCTTTGTCAACAAATAGCCACAAATATGAATTGTTCCTATTGTCCGAAAACCAGATTGACAAGTTCCTCAAACTCCTTATAAGCAAATGTACCTTGGAGTTCACGGAGAGATTTCACCAAGCCACGATAATGCCACTCATGTTCCTTGCGGTCGTGAATGCGGAATACATTCCACACCGCATCACCCTGCTGTTCATAGTCGCGTGCAATGGCTCTCATGTTCGACAACTTGTCACCCAAAGCCACCATCTTCGCATCGCGCGAGGCATGAGCCAAACGCTCGATGGCAAACCGTTTGCGTTCTTTCCAGTTAGAAGACGAATGAACCACCTTGTCCTCCTTATTCATGCCCTCCACAACATTGTCACTCTCCGAGGCAACAAGCGCAGCGACACGCTCACCAAACTCAGCACGTATCTGTTCCACGGTGACATCCGTGTCCTCCACCGTGTCGTGAAGCACAGCAGCCGCCAGCAGTTCCTGGTCGCACGTCATCGTCGCCACAATCTCCACAGCCTCCATAGGGTGTACGATATACGGAAACCTCTTGCCTTTGCGTTCCGTCCCTGCATGGGCACGCACCGCAAACACAATGGCGCGGTCCAACAATTCAGTATCAAAGCATTTCTTTGTCATGTCGTTTCACTTGTTTTGTCTATAGCCAGTCCGTCCATCCCGTCTGTCAAACTTATTTTGAAACAAAGGTAAGCATTCCCAATCACACTTGCAAGAAATTCCACAGAGTTTTTCTCACACGCATCACAACAAAGGCTAAATCCCTTCGTGAGATTCAGCCTTTTGTCTCTTTCAATAAAAGCACAAGCTTACTGTCCTAAAATGAGATTCACAAGCGAAACAACATCCGTTATATCCATTTTTCCATCATTGTTCAAATCACCAGCTTCTTTAGCAAAAATAACAATCAGCTGATAATTAGAGTGTCTGTTCTCTCTCTGCTGAGTTGGTCTGTTCTGAAGGTTCAGCAGTAACGCCTTCATGCCCGAAACTTCATCCCGAAGTTCGGCAACGACCTGCGGAAAGTCATTGAACGTAAGTGGTTCATTACTCATATACATACACAACCCTTTAGTGGAATCGTGCTGCAAAGGAACCCCATTACGAATCGGAGGGCAAGCCACTTTTTAAAAACAGGTGCATCACGAAACAATCACGCAGTTGAGCCTTGTTTTTGGCTGTTATTCGTGATTAAAAGGGGATTTTGAAGCGGATTTTGACAATATCTAACATGTAAGTATAATGAATGACAATTAGGAAAATACGACGAAATAGGTCAATATTGAGGTCAAAATGACTTAAAACAATCAAATATCTTATGCTTTTCCGTCAAAACTCTTGCAGAAAATCTCAAAAAGGTGTATATTTGTATCGCGTAAAATCTCAAAAAGGTGTAAAATATGGAAGCTCAGAAATCTCTAAAAGGTGCGGATGACATCATTTTGAAGCGTAAAATATATCAGCAACTCCTTGATTGGAAGGAGAAAAGAAACGGTGAGGTGGCACTACTCGTAGAGGGAGCACGACGTATCGGAAAGAGTTATATCGTAGAGGAATTCGCCAAGAATGAGTATGAGTCATACATCCTCATTGACTTCAATAAGGCTCCCCAGATGGTAAGAGATTGGTTTGACCTCTATCTGGAAGACCTCGATACGTTGTTCCTCTATCTGAGCCAGCACTACAAAATGAGGCTCCATGAGCGCAAGTCGCTTATTATCCTTGATGAGATACAGTTATGCCCCAGAGCGAGAGCAGCCATCAAGTTTCTGGTGGCCGACAGAAGGTATGACTACATTGAGACGGGATCTTTGGTAAGTATCAAGAAAAACACACAAGGCATCGTGCTCCCATCGGAAGAACGTTCTATTCAGATGTACCCGATGGACTTTGAAGAGTTTCTTTGGGCTACAGGTAATGATATGCTGATGGACTTGATACGGAAAATGTATGTAGAGCGGAAGCCGATGGGACAGGCTTTCCATCGTCGGGCAATGGATGCTTTCCGTCTCTATATGATAGTTGGAGGAATGCCGCAAGCCGTCAAAAAGTATGTTGAGACCAAAGACTTTGATGCCGTAGATGCAGCAAAGCGCGATGTGCTGACTATCTATCGAAATGACATCTTCAACTATGCAGGTGAGTTAGCAGACAAGGTGGTGTCTATCTTCGACCAGATTCCTCCCCAGCTCTCCAAGCACGAAAAGAAGTTTCGGTTGTCAGCCCTGAAACCAGGCGCGAAATACCGTGACTGGGACGATGCATTCTTCTGGCTGAAGGACGCGAGGGTTGTCAATATATGCTACAATTCGACAGAGCCGAACATCGGACTGAAAATGAACGAAGACCGTACGACATTGAAGTGTTATATGAACGATACAGGCTTGTTAATCAGCCATGCTTTCGATGAAAAGGGCATCGTCTCGTCTGAGATTTACCAGAAACTGCTCTTTGGAAAGCTGGAGGTGAACGAGGGGATGCTCATTGAGAATATTGTGGCCCAGATGCTGACAGCCAGCGGTAACAAGCTCTTTTTCTACAGTAAGTCGTCAGAGGAAGCCGAGGAACGAATGGAAATAGACTTCTTGCTTCAAAAGGACAAAGTGACCAGTCGTCACAATATCCGTCCGATAGAAGTCAAAAGCGGCAAGAACTACACTTTATCTTCCCTAAAGAAGTGTATGAATAAGTTTGGAGAGTATATGACCACTCCTACTGTTTTGCATGCAGCTGACTATAAAGTAGAGGATGGTATCACCTATCTTCCGCTTTACATGTCACCTTTATTGTAACAATAGTTCGTTAAAATTTCAATATATGGCCTAACGGCTATGCCGCACAGCCAAAGAGTTCTTTGAAAATGTGATTAATTAAAGTTTGGTTCGGTCGGTATCGGGACACGTCAAAAATTCGTTTCGTCAGGAACGTATTGGTCATCAGCAACTTGAAGTTGGACATGGAATATTCCATCCCCCTTTCTTTCATCATGACCTTGGCCACGTTCAGTGATGCGAATGATGCGTTGAAAGCGCAGTCGAGTTTGTTAGTGTCCCTTGCCTGAGAGTCCATCCCGTCTGTCAAACTTATTTTGAAACAAAGGTAAGCATTCTCCATCACACTTGCAAGAAATTCCACAGAGATTTTCTCCCATGCATCACAACAAAGGCTAAATCCCTTTCGAGAGATTCAGCCTTTGTCAATCATAAGATAGTCACAAGATTACTGACCTAAAATGATATTCACAAGAAAAAGAATCAAATCCATATTATCTAAAAATAAAATATATTACATATGACAATATAACTAATAATGCTCCGATCTCTTTTTTTATAACAGCTTGTGTAACATAAGAATCGTAATTGGAATTTGTTATTTTATTAAAAGGAATAATTTTACATAATATTTTTGTTACTATGCTAGCCAAAAAAAAACCCGGTATAAACAAAAGGAAAATCCACCAATTTTCTGTAATTGAGAAATAAATTGCGGCTGTAAGACAAGTACCAAATCCTACCACTAATCCAATGAAGTTTAACAAACAACCAAAAGGATTCCTTGCCACTTCTTGATCTGCTTCATTTTCCATGAAACCATTTTCGGGAGAACAAAAATTTATTCCCACCATAATTAATAACAAAAGTGAAATGATAAATGTATTCATAAGTTTTTTAAAGAGTTAAATGATAATTAATAATATGAATTGTTACATAACGAAACTAAATAATTAAATAATTGCACGTTAAACAATTAGGTATTATGATTGAATTCAAACTTTCCATACCATAAAAAGTCCCCTCTTCTATTCTAGTAACACTATAATGTATATCATTAAAAGAAAAAGAGGAAGGAATTGTTACAGCATCACTATAATCAACCATTACAACACTAGCGGTTTTTCAACTAATAATACCATCTACAATACAATCGTAGTCTTTCGCTATAGCTTTTGTACCAATAAAAGAAAGAATACAAAGAACAAAGCATTTATGATAAACTTGTTTCATTTTAATAAAAATAAAAGGCGGAACTGCTTCATCACTTTTCTCCTTTACAGGCACCGCCAAGAAACCTTCACCAAAGAAAAGCATGAACAGTTCACGCCCAACGGACGTGAACCTTCATCACTTGTTCTCTTGGTTGAATAGTTGGCGGTTATTCGTAAAGGGAGAACAAGGACTAAAAGTCCAAGTATGTTATGAGTAGAAACGCCGAGTTAATAATAATTGATTACTCTCATTTAGAGGGAGAAGCAAGGGATCGTTTCCATGCTATTACCCTACCTTACGTTTCTGATTAAATATACTATCTGTTTCTTAACTATAAAGAGTTTTGAGGGTTAGACACTATTTTCATTTCACAACGCAAAAGTAGCAATAAATTCCATAAACAGCAATTTTTGAATCAAAAATAATCACCGATAATCCCAACTTCATCATTTAACTCCTGTATCTCTACAAGCAAAAATCATTCGCAAAATTTGCGAACTTTATGGAAATGTATTATCTTTACAAAATCAAATTAGAACTGAATAGTAATACATTTTTCATACCACTATAAATAATTGAGATATGGGAAACTTAGGTTATGGAGCCTACCCTACACATCCAGGCGAAGTGCTAAAGGACGAAATAGAAGAGCGTGGCATCAGTCAGCGAAAGCTGGCAGAGAGCATGGGACTGACTTATTCTGTTGTTAACGAGATTCTCAACGGACACCGTCCGCTGACTGCTCGAACTGCCCTCATGTTTGAGGCTGCTCTTGATGTGCCAGCAGACTCGCTGATGTATCTTCAGACAAAATACAACCTACAGACAGCACGCAAGGATTCTTCCTTGATGAACATATTAAATGAAATCAAAAAGATTGCTGCTATCTTCTGATGATGAGGATTAAATTTTTTATTGAACCTTCGTTTGCATCGCGTTGAACGTTCGACGGGGATGAAACGGACGTTCGTAGGAAGTGAAACGAACGTTCGATGAGGGTTTGCGTTTGCAATGTTAGTTTTGTTGGGATGGAATGATGGGATTCACGGAAGAGGATGCTTGAATCGTGGAAATGCACGGATAAAAGAGCGAAAAAGAAAACGAGCGCCCGTTTTGAGTAGAACGGGCGCTCGTTTTAATAAAAATGGGCGCTCGTTTTGATACGGGCGCCCAATGGAGTTGTTGAGATGAGGAAACTATGTTTCGTTGACAGGCTGCTGCTTGTCCTCTTCCATCACAATACCTTCCTTCTTCATACCATCAATTTTGACAACGAGAGGTTGGTCGAAATGAACGTGACGAACATGGGCGGTTTCTGTAATAGCAGGCATTTGGTTGAGGACACTTTGTCGATAGATGCCGTCGCCCATGAAGTCGTTGATGGTGAAATAACCTACGCCGAAGGAAGTGAGGTTCTGGAAGAAGTGGGTGCCTTGACTTGGATCCACACGGTAGTTGGTTAGTCCCGCTTCCACAATCACTTTCGCTGCACTGATGGCAGGCCACTTGACAGGCACACCAAGCCAAGCATCGCTGGAGCCCCAACGTCCAGGACCCACAAGGATGTAGTTCTTATCTTCGTTGAGGAAACGGCGGTTGATGCTTTCGATTTCGTCGGCTATGGCATAGTTGTTCGAAGCGGAATAAATGTTTTCGCCCGTTTCGGGATGGATGGTCTTGACATAGACAATGTCGTGGATGTCGTTGATGATGCCATGCCCGATGGCATTGTGCGAACGAATCAATGTGTCTTCGTCAGGCACGAGAGTAATATCCTCGTTGAGCTGTGCCTTCATGTCCACCATTGGACGGATTTGGAGCAGGTAGAACTCACCTGTTCGATTGGCATTAAGTTTGGCAGCAAACTCAATTTCAACGGCACGACGCATATCCTCAGCACCAAATTTCATCGACATGGACAGCAGCTGAGGCAATGGAAACACACCGTGCTGAAGCACACCGCAGAAAGTAATCACCTTGCGCCCTCCTTCATAAATGCCATCGCGAA
>DGSN01000045.1:0-11204 GCA_002393575.1 Prevotellaceae bacterium UBA4361
AAGCACCCCCGGATAGCTGTGTGTCCGCTCAATCGACTCTGAAAGAGTCGCCCATCTATGGCTGTTGGGGCACTCTTTCAGAGTGCATCTTGCCCAAATACACACCACCCGCAGGTCGTTCCGACCTACGGTTACTGAGCGATGACGCCTTCAGCGTCAGAGGGTTACGCTATCCCAATATGATGGGAAAGTTTAGCTAACTTAATCTATATTTTAAGTAATCGTTAAAAAATTAGTTGGTACGTTTTTTAGGAAAGAAATTAAAATAATTAGAATAATTTTTTCAGAAATAAAATGTTTATTTGATTTAAACAACACCTATTTTTTGGAGTAATTATGATAATTATTTTAATTTCTTTCCTAAAAAAACATATCATTTATACCAAGTTGTTATTTCATTGTTCCTAAATGAAGAATGAATAATTAAGAATGAAGAATGAAAATTACTAAAACTAAAATACATTCTTCATTCTCAAATTCTTCATTCTTCATTCCACTCCCCTCCCTCACAGGGAGGGGTCGGGGGTGGGTCCCTTTATTCCTGCTTAATGCTCTCCACAGGATTGGCATTGGCAGCGTGCCAACTTTGGAGGATGACAGCGAGGAAGGAAGTGAGAACAGTGATGAAGATGGCGAGGGCATAAATCCACCACGAAAAGCTGATGCGGTAACTGAACTGCGAAAGCCAGTCGTTGCCGATGTAGTAGATGATTGGGATGGCGATGATGGCGGCGATGCCCACATAGAGCATGAACGAGCGCACCAAGCGGATGAGCACCTGACGGCTCTTGGAACCAAACACCTTCCGCACGGCTATCTCGCGACGACGCTGCTGAATGTAGTACGTGCTCATGGCAACGAGTCCAAGCAAGGAAATCAGCAGTGCCACAGCCGTGAAGATGAGGACGAGACGCATGAGCTGAGTTTCCTCCACGAAGTGCAGGGCTATGTATTCGCAAGGGCGCATCACGTTCGGGTACGTCTCCATGTATTCCTCCCCTTTCACCTTCCGATACACCTCACGCACCTGTTGCTTTGCCTCCTCGGGGTTTCCTTTGAAGCGAAGCACCACTTCCCAATAGTGAGATATGTCACCATCAACTAAAATCTCCGTTGGATATTGGTCTTGCAAGACCGTTCCCCAACGCAAATCCTCAAACACACCTGCCACTGCTACACTATCGATAACACGAGTCATCTTATCCAATCGATAGCTTCCATCGGCTTCTGGTGTTCCCTTCCATCCAGGTCTTCCCACCATGCGGGAGTCAATAGGAGAGCCTAAGAGCTCCATTGCACTGCGCGAGAAGTAATGGAGAGAGCCTTGATGTTTCGATGTATTGTACTCATGAATCATGTTTAAGCCCAACAAATCCAATCCTTCCTGCGAACACTCCAGAAAACTCATCTTACCTGCATTGACATCGTCATCGCTGAGATTGTAGAGCGTGTTTCCACCATTGCTCCACCAAGGAAGTTCCGAGAAAAAGCCGACCTGCTCCACGCAAGCCAACTGCTTCAGTTCCTTAGCCATGACCGAAAGAAACTCCTTATCCACCTTTCTTGTTCTGGGATGCACCTCCATCAGATGCTCCGTGTCGTAACCCATCGGCGCATTCACCAAATGATGAACCTGCAAGGAAATCAGCAACGAAACCCCAATCAGCACGATGGTGATGGTGTGCTGAACAATGATGAAGAAGCGGGAAATTCGCATCTTGGTGGCGCGTCGGAAAGTGCCTCTCACCACTTCTATAGGCCGTGCCGACGAAGCGACCACAGCTGGAGCAATGCCTGCCACGCTTCCAATCAGAACCGTCAGCCCCACCACTGCGAAAGGAAGCCATCCCTCCAAGAGTTCACCGATAGAAAGCAACTCGGGCGTGTAACTCGTACCCACATCGAGAGGCGACTGCGTGAACAGCACTTCGTTCATCAAAGGCAGAATGAGATGCAGTCCACCTATGCCGATGAGCATTGCCACGGCGCACAGCAGCACCGACTCCGCCACAATGCGCAGGGTGAGACGCCAGCGATGAGCACCCAGCAAGCGGCGCATCGCCATCTCGTGCATGCGGAATCCACTCATCGACACGGTGAGGTTCACGTAGTTCATCAAGGCAAAGAGCAAGATAATCAGTCCTGCCAGCAGCATTGCCTTCACACGCACAGGACTTCCGTGCTGCGTTGGACCAGTGATTCCGGGCGAAAGATAAAGACTGCGCAGTGGGCGCAAGTTGAAGTTCCACTCCCTCTCCCACTTTGCCTGCATTGCAGCTTCTCGCAATGCGTTCTGCACTTCTTGCTCATGCTCCTCTATCTTCACGCCCTCATGCATACGCAGATATACCATTCCCTCATATTTTTCGCCCGACAAGCGCTGCTCCGCCAAGGGTTGTTGTTCCAATGGCAAAACGATATCGTAATGGTTGAGATAGGTGTGGCGAAACGGTTCCATCACGGCACTGACCACATAGTGTAGCGTGTCGTTGATGTCGATGCTTTGTCCCACCACCTGTTCCGTGCCAAAGAGTCGCTGCGCCAAACTGGTGCTGATGACAATGGCGTGTGGTTGTCGCAAAGCCGTTGAACGGTCGCCGTATGCAAGCGGAAAACTGAAGAACTCAAAGAAATTCTCGCTGACAATATAGGCATCCATCACTTTCTCAATGCGAACACTGTCGTGGCTGACAACTTGGAACCCGCCAAGAGGGTACGACACGTTGCAACCGTCCTCCACGATTGGCAACTTGGCCATCACGCATTCCTTCGAGATGGGAGAATACTCAAACTCGGTCTTGTTTCCCATCGATTGGAAATCTTCAACATTCATGGTGAGCGAATAGATGCGTTCCACACCAGGATGGAAAGCATCGCGCTCCAGTTCCTGATGGGCAAAGAGCAAGATGAGCAGCACGAAGGTCAGACTCACGGAGAGTCCCACCACATTCACAAAGGTATAGACTTTGTTGCGGGATAAGAAACGGAGATAGGAGATTAGACCCAACAGACCCACCCCCTTACCCCTCCCTGTGAGGGAGGGGAGTAAATACCTCTGCCGATGAGATGATTCTTTAGATTTTTCTTTCATATATATCATATATAAACAAAAAAAACATTGCCAAGTAACAATTCCCCTCCCTCTCAGGGAGGGGTAAAGGGGAGAGTCCCAGTAACCACTCCCCTCCCTCACAGGGAGGGGTCGGGGGTGGGTCCCTTTATTCTTGCTTAATGCTCTCCACAGGATTGGCGTTGGCAGCGTGCCAGCTTTGGAGGAAGACGGCAAGGAAGGAGGCGAGGGCGGTGATGAAGATGGCGAGGGTATAAATCCACCATGAGAGGCTGATGCGGTAACTGAACTGCGAAAGCCAGTCATTACCTATATAATATATAATAGGTAGGGCGATGATGGCGGCGATGCCTACGTAGAGCATGAACGAGCGCACCAAGCGGATGAGCACCTGTCGGCTCTTGGAACCAAACACCTTCCGCACCGCTATCTCGCGCCGACGCTGCTGAATGTAGTACGTGCTCATGGCGACAAGTCCAAGCAGGGAAATCAGCAGTGCCACAATGGTGAACACCGTGACGATGCGCTGTGCATTGACATGGCTCTGAAAATTTAAACGCACATACTCATCCATGAACATGCAGTTCTCTCCCATCTCCATGTGGAAATGCTTTTCGTATAGTTCCCCTATCTGCTGCACCGTCTTCACCATGCCCGTGCCGTTCAGCTTGGCAATCACGCACGTAGCCCATTCGCGGGCTGGATTCTGGTCGGTGATGGCAACAATGATAGGCAAGCTTTCTTCCGTCATGATGTGTCCAGCCTTGAAGCCCTTGATGATACCACTCACAGGCATGAGTCGGTCTGTAGAATTCCAATCACCAAACTGAGGAGGATAGTAGAACTCCGTGGCATCGGGAGCCAAACCCTGTGCTTCTAAGACCGATGGGGTGACGTAGTATTTCGGATAGCCATCCACCTCTCCATACTCCTTCAGCGGCTTGATGTCGAGCACACGCATGAAGACGGTGTCGCCCATATAGCCATTGAAGGACTGAGGGAAATATTTGCCATCGGGACCTTTCACGGATTGCATGAAGCCCTGCGTGACAGGAGGCGCATCACATGCCGAGGCACAAACCACGCCTGGCAACTGGCGCACTTCGCCCAAGAACGCCGTCACGTCTTCTCCGTCCAAGAAGATTTGAACCACGTTCTCCTTGTCGTAGCCCAACGGTGCATTCACAATGTGGCGCATCTGGAGCCACATCGTCAGGCTCACGGCTATGAGCGTGATGGAAATCACGTTCTGCACCGTGATGAACAACTTAGAGAAAAGCATCTTTGTTCGTCTCGTAATCGTTCCTCGCACCACCTCTATGGGTTGCACCTTGGCGATGTAGAGACTTGGGAAAAGTCCTGTGACCACACCCACCACGACAACAAATAACACGAGCAACAGCACCATGACAGGAGTAGCAAACAGTTGCGACAAGTGGAGCGTGATGGGATCATAGACCGAGTGATAGAGAAGGCGACTGGCAATGGGTAGCAAGGCATAGGCAATCCACAATGCCACCACCATGCAGAACAAACTCAGCAGAACGCTCTCGCTCAGGATGCGCCAAGTGACCTTCTTCTTGTGTTCGCCTAATAAGCGGCGCATCGCCATCTCGCGCATACGGAAAGTGCTCTGCGCAATGGTCAGGCTCACATAGTTCATCATGGCAAAGAGCAAGAGCACAAAGCCCGTGATGAGAAGAATGCGCACCAGCCGAGCATCACCATTACGAGTGGAAGGACTTATGACGTTGCTCATCATGTAGTAGTCCTTCAGCGGAATCAGCTTGATGTGCTCCCCTCGACCCATGCCCCGATAGACAGTCCTGTTCTCCAGCAATCGCTGCATGTCGTCGATTTTGCTGTTCAAGTCGGCATGGGGTTTCGTCATGATGAAAATACTCTGAGCGTATGCACCAATGTCCTCCTTCCCGAAACAGTCATTCATGATCATTGTGCCAGGCACATCGAGCGGCATCACCATGTCAACTTGCCAGAACGACGTGCGCTCGAAATCGCGAAACACACCGCTCACCGTGAGTTCCAATCCACCGTCCATCACACGGACCGTCTGCCCAATGGGGTATTCCTGTCCGAAAAGCAAACGAGCCATGCTTTCGCTCAGCAGCACTGTGTTGGCTTGCGGAAAGAGGCGAGCCGTGTCGCCCAAGAGAATCTGAAAGTCGAACATCTGGAAGAAGTCGTCTTCCGTGTAGAGAACGTGGACTTCCTTCTTGCGGGTGTCGTCGAGCATCATGTTGCTATAGGCAATGCCCGTGGCGCAGGTGCGCTCAATCTCAGGGAAGTTGTCGCGCAGCACCTGTTCGATGCTCCAGTGGTTGGCTGTGATTAAACCATTGCCATCATTGCGGTTCATCGCCAGCATATAGATGCGGTCGGCATTCCGATGCCAGCGGTCTGTGGTCCATTCGTACCAAACGTACAGACCAATCATAATGACGAAAGCCAAGCTCACCGAGAGCCCCACCACATTGACGGCTGTGTAGCCTTTATTTCGAGAAAGAAAACGAAGATAGGTTTTCATAGGGAAATGAAAAATTAAGAATGAGGAATGAAGAATGTGACTATGGGGAAAGAAGTTCATGGAGTGGTTTTGATTGTGCAATCAGTGGTTTTGATTCTACAATCAGTGGTTTTGATTGTAGAATCAAAACTTTTCCACGAAGAATTTTTCCCTTAATCGACAAATTCTGTACGGAAACGGTCAAACAAAGTCGCCCACGCTTTCCACAATTTGTCCGTCGAAGAGGTTGATGATGCGCGAAGCGTAGGCAGCATCGTGCTTGGAGTGGGTGACCATGATGATGGTTGTGCCCTCAGCGTTGAGTTCCTGCAAGAGTTTCATCACTTCTTCGCCGTTCTTAGAGTCGAGGTTACCCGTAGGTTCGTCGGCGAGAATCATGCCAGGATGAGAAATGACAGCACGGGCAATGGCGCACCGCTGCTGCTGACCGCCCGAAAGCTGCTGAGGGAAGTGGGTGGCGCGATGGCTCATATCCACTCGTCGCAGAATGTCTGCCACACGCTGTTTGCGCTCCTTGGATGGCACGCCGAGATAGATGAGCGGAAGTTCCACGTTCTCCTCCACGGTGAGTTCGTCAATGAGGTTGAAACTCTGGAACACGAAGCCGATTTCCCCTTTTCGCACATCGGTTCGCTGGCTTTCCTTCAGGCTGCCCACGTCTTTTCCGTTGAGCAGGTAGGTGCCCGAAGTGGGATTGTCGAGGAGACCGAGGATGTTGAGCAGGGTGGATTTGCCACAGCCCGAGGGACCCATGATGGCCACAAATTCTCCGTCGTTGACCGACAGCGATACACCGTTGAGGGCTGTGGTCTTCACAATTTCAGCATAGAATACTTTGGTGATGTCTGTTAGTGTAAGCATAAGATTATTAATATAAATGTGATTTTATTATTTAGGAAAGAAATTAGAATAATTAGAATAATTTTATCAGAAATAATATGTTTTTTTGTTACTACTCCCCTCTCCCTTTGGAGAGGGGTTGGGGGTGAGGCCAGGTTTGGGGGTGAGGCTTTTTTCTATTTGATTGTCAGCATTTCCCTGTTCTTGAAAGCCTCGTAGCCACTGGTGATGACTTGTTCGCCTGGTTCGAGTCCTTCAAGGACTTCGTAGAACTTCGGGTTCTGGCGACCGATGCGGATGTTGCGGCGATAGGCATGGCGACCATCGGCATCGAGCACGAACACCCAACTGCCACCTGTGACGGAGAAGAACGTACCTTTGGGAATGAGAGTGGCTTGCTTCGACTCGCCCAACTGCAAGTCGAGGTAGTAGGTCTGTCCGTTGCGGATGCGGTCGGGACGCTTGCCGTGGAACAAAAACTCTACGCGGAAGGAGCCGTTGCGCACTTCGGGAAACACCTTGCGCACACGCAGCTGGTAGCTTTGTCCGTTGCGCTCGTAGTTGGCGATGAGCCCTGGTCGCACGCGGTCGATGTAGTGCTCATCCACGCTTGCAATGACCTTGTAGTCGGAGAGGTCGTTGAGCTGCCCGATTTTGCTGCCAGCCCCCACGTTCTGCCCCAGCTCCACATCGAGCAAGCCGATTTCGCCGTCGGCAGGGCTGCACACGTTGAGCTTTGCCTTTCGCTCACGGATGAGAACGAGGTTCTGGCGCATATTGTCGAGGTTTTCGCGCAGTTGCTCCACTTGCGAGGAACGGTAGATGCTGTCCTGGTCGAGGCGCTGGAGGATGAGCCGCTGCTTCTTCTTGGCAAGCTGGTATTCCTCCTTGGCTTGCAGGTATTCCTCGCGGGTGTTGAGCTGTTCCTTGAAGAGCCGTTCCTGCTGCTGGAAGCTGCGCTGCTTGCGGCTCACGTCAAGGTCAAGTTGGAGAAGTTCCTGACGGTTGTTGAGTCGGTCTTGCTCCATCGTAATTTGCGTGTTGCGGAGGAAGTTCTGCTTCTCGGCAAGATTGGCTTCGGCATTGAGGATTTCGAGGTCGAGATGGGCGTTGGAGAGTCGGATGAGGACATCGCCTTTCTTCACTCGTGCCCCTTCCTCCACCACTCGCTCCATGACGATGCCGCCTTCCTGCGGACAGATTTGGATGGTGGAGATGGGTTGCACCTGTCCATCGAGACGGACGAAATCGTCGAATCGCCCTGTCTGTACCAGTCCGATGTTGAGGTTCCGACGTTCCACGGTGAGTGTCTTGCCGATGTCAGAGAAGGAGAGCCAGATGCAAGCACCGATGAAGAGGACGATGGCTGCGATATAGGGAGCAAAGCGACGTAGCTTGCTTTTGGGTTCAAGAGGTGTATCCATATTGCTTGAGTGTTCTTTTTTTCAGAATCAAAAGGAGGCGTTGCTGAAGAAGGCTGATGCGCGTCTGCTGAAGGGTGCGGACAGCCGTTTGGAGATGCAGGAAGGAGGAAAGCCCTTCCTCATACTGACGCAGGATGACCTGCTGGGCGATGCTGTCGGCAAGGAGTTTCTGCTGGTATTTTTCGATTTCCTTTTGGCAAGCCTCCACGTCGAGACAAGCCTTTGTGCAGTCGATTTGCAGTTGTCGCAGGGTTTCTTCCTGTTCCCATCGGGCAAGGGTGAGTTCGCGCTTGCTGCGACGGAGAGAACTGACTCGCGAGAGTTGGTCCCAGAGGGGAATACTGATGCCCGTACTAATGGACGAGCCCAAATTGTCGTGCCATTGCTTGCCGAAGCGCGTGGGTTCTACTCCTTTTTCAAAGCTGCGGTGGTAACCCGTACTCACTCCCCCACTGATGGACAGCGAAGGGAAGAAGGATGCCCGCGCCTGTTTGACTGACAGCTCTGCACTCTTCACTCGCATACGAGCTGCCACGGCTATGGGATGAGTGTTGGTGAATGAAGAATGAGGAATGAAGAATGAAGAATCGGCTTCGCCCAATGAAGAATGGACTTCGTCGAATGAAGAATGGGCTTCGCCGAATGAAGAATCAAGAATGAAGAATGAAGAATCTATTTTACTCTGCTCATGGGATGAGTTATTTTCATTATTCATTCTTAATTCTTCATTCTTCATTTTCCTTTCTTCATTCTTAATTCTTAATTCTTCATTTACACAGCCCATCGTTTTCTTCAAGTCGAGCATGGCTTGCTTGTATTGGTTCTCACATTGCAAGCAGGAGAGTTCGTCTTCAGCCACTTGCGACTCGGATTGGGCGATGTCGGATTTTCCTTTCAGTCCCAACTCCATCTGCACTTGCACTTTGCGCAGTAGCGCACGGCTGTCGTTCAGCTTCTGCTGATACAACTGCCGACTCTCTTGGTAATAGAGTGCGTTGATGTATGCCTGAATCACTTGCAGTTCCACGACGATGCGCTGACGTTGCAGTTCGTTGAGCTGACGCTGCTTGTTGAGTTTTGCTTCGCGCAGGGCGATGATGCTTCGTCCGCCGTCCCACAAGGTCATGCTGGCACTGAGGCTGAAGCCCGTGTTGAGATAGTTCACTGTGTTGTAGATGTTGGTTTCGGGGTCGATGCTGCGTCCCCAACTCAGACTCCCGCTCGTGCCAGCGCCGATGGTGGGTGTGAAGGCAAGCTTGCTCTGCACTTCTTGGTCGCGAGCCGCCACAATTTGCAGGTTCTGCTGACGGATGACATGGGCATGTTGCAGGGCATAGTCGATGCAGTCGTCCATCGTCCAAACCTTCTGTGCCAGGATGTCACTGGAGAAGAAAAAACTGAGTAGAATAATGAAGCATCTCATGACGGTTTTCTTTTTTTCTTGACGCAAAATTAGAGGGATTCACCATCATGCGCAAATTTTTCATGTTGTCGGCAGTGAGATTGTCAAATTTTTGGACACTTTCCTGTCCAATTATTTGACAGTTTTCATTTTTCACCTCCGTTTCTTGTGCATTCGAGGATGTTTTTTTACTTTTGCCATTGATAAAAATAATGAAGAATGAAGAACAACGGAAAAAACGGAAAATGAACGGAAAAACGGAAAAGATAGTTTTTGTTTGTTTCATCTGATGATTTCTCAGAAAAGAATAATTTCCGTTTTTCCGAAAAGTTTCCGTTTTTTCCGTTGTTATTCTTCATTCTTAATTAAAGAAGCCATGACCTACGGAACTCTCTTGGCGGTGGACGACAACCCCGCCATTCTCACAGCATTGCGATACTGCCTAAGCGGTACGTTCGACACCATCCTGACGCTCACCTCGCCACAAGACATACTGGTGACGATGGCAACGGAGGAAATCACGATGGTGATACTCGACATGAACTTCTCGACGGGTGTGAACTCGGGACAGGAAGGCTTGTTTTGGCTCAGTACCATTCGCAAGCACCATCCCGACGTGCCCGTGGTGCTGCTGACTGCCTACGGAGACATCCAGTTGGCGGTGAGGGGGCTGAAAAGCGGTGCGGTGGATTTCATCACCAAACCGTGGGACAATGCGGAACTGGTGGGAAAACTCATCGGACTATTGGAACAGAAAAACGAAATGGCTACGCTCGACGAAATGGAGGCTGAACACATTCGCCTCGCCATCGACCGCAGCAAGGGAAACCTCACCATCGCCGCCAAACTGCTCGGCATCTCAAGGCAAACACTCTACAACAAGATGAAGAAACTATAAACACGAAATGCCTTCATGTATATCACACTTATCATCATAGCCATTGCCTTAGTGTTTTATCTGCTGTGGAAGCATCAGCGCAAACTGAAACTGCGGGCTTACTTGATGACGGAATCCATTCGGAACCGCGACTTCTCGTTCCGTCTCAGTTCGAAGGGACTACTGCCAGGGGAACGCGCCATGCAGGAAAGCCTCTACGACATGGGGCAGGAAGTGCGGAAACTCGTGAACCAAAACGAGGTGGAATCGTGGGAAAAACTGACGCGGGTGCTCACGCACGAAATCATGAACTCGGCTGCCCCCATCGCCAGCATCGCCAGCAGTATGCTCCAACGGCAGGACGTGGTGGGCACACCCTTGGAGGAAGGCATCCGCGCCATCCACTCCACCGCTGCCCGCCTCAACTCGTTCGTGGAGAACTATCGGAAAATGTCGGAAGGGCACAAAGCCATGCCTGAGAATGTGGAACTCTCGTCGTTCGTGAAGAACCTGACTGCGCTCTATCCCGACTTGAGTTGGAGCGTCAAAGTGCCGAACGAATGCATGGTGCGAACGGATGCCTCGATGCTGCACCAAGTGCTGGTCAACATGATTAAAAACGCGGTGGAGGCTGATGCCAAAAGGGTGGAACTGCGTGTGGAGAAAACGGAAGATGTTCCACGTCAACATCTGCGCCCCACCGAAACGGGAACTCCCAACCATGTGAACATCATCGTGAGCAACGACGGCAAACCCATTCCTCCTCATGTGCGCTCCTCGATGTTCGTGCCTTTCTTCACCACGAAAGTCACAGGTCGCGGCATCGGCCTTTCCCTCTCCCGCCAATTCATCGTGAAGCAAGGCGGCATCCTCGAACTCATGGACACTCCGATACCAAGCTACGTGAGCAGCTTCAGGATTGGGATTTGAAGGAAGAGAGAGTCAACAACCTTTAGCTCGGCGAAGCCAAATGAACACAAATCTTCACAAAAGCTTTTGAAAAAAGAAAAAACAATGATTATTTACGAAAAATTTACGGTTAATTT
>DGSN01000045.1:11294-14514 GCA_002393575.1 Prevotellaceae bacterium UBA4361
AAATTAACCGTAAATTTTTCGTAAAAAACATCAACTTCGTCTTGATTGAACTGATTAGTCTGATTAAAAGGACGATCCATCCTTCCTTCGACAACAACCAGATTAAGACGAAGCCGATGTTTTTCTCTTATTGATTCAGAATTGTATTGACCAAGATGACAACATCAGTGATGTCGATGACACCATCGTCGTTCATATCGCCTTTTAGATACGATGGGGGAGTTTCGCCAGGCACAGTAATCTGGAATGTTGCATCGCTCAGTTTGCTTTGCACACCAGCGGATGTGGTGAATACTTGTGAAGTGACAGATGCTTGCTTTGTTCCGCTGCTAACAGATTCGTCCGCTGCCAATGTGACGTAAACCAGCGCACCCGATTCACCATATAAGGAGGCATTCGTTAACGAAAAGGATAGAAAACGGTAGTTGCCTGAACTGATTTCCGTCACAGTGAGTGTTTGGTCATCTATACGCTCATCATTCAAGCGGTAGATGTATTTACCTTTGTTATTCTTGGCGATGGAAAAACCTTCGGGTAAAACCAAGTTGAACTGAAATGCTGAGTATTCCGCATCGGGATTCACCAGTTCTATTGCCACTTCTTTCGTTTCGCCTGCTGCCATGGTCACGTCGCTGACAGTTACGTTGTCAGCATGAGCCTTGCCCGCCAATGCGAGCAAGGCACCAAGTGCTATCAGTTTGATTGTTTTCATTTGATTAGTTGTTTTTTGCCATTAACGATGTAGATACCCTTGCCAAGACCTCTGAAGTCATTTGTTTGTTTGCGCACAGAAGTTCCGTCAACAGAATATATGTCGAAAGCTTCTTTCGAAGCAATGTCTGCGATGCCTGTTGTCAGTCCACTCAGCGCATCGAACCATTTCTCTTCATGACGACTGGTGACAAAGAGGATGTCTTCAAGCTCAACGATTCCCTTGCCATTCACAAGTAGGTCAGCCACTGAACCATGATCGCCCAAGAAGGTTTCATTGCTCAGTGAATAGATGATGACTTTGTAGATATTGTTGCCCATGTCAGTGCAAACTACGTGGTGGTTATCTGCACGCTCACCATTTGCCACAACGCTTTCCAATGTCTGTCCTTCTGCCAATCGAAGATTGAACTGGCAAGCCACATACTCAGCTTGGTTATCCAAATTCAGAGAGAGGGCTTGCCCATTCTGTGAAAGTGTGAGATAATCATTAGCTGTCGTTACTCTTGGTGTGTGAACCCTTGGTGCAACCTCGTTGCTACCTTCTTCCATAATGATAGACACAACGAGTACAATATCTGTCACGTTGATTTCACCATCATTGTTCAAGTCAGAAGCCTGTTCCACGAATTGAGCAGTTGGAGTTTGCATGATGTAGTTGACAATTTCCACAATGTCAGTCACGTTCACTTCACCATCGCCATTAGCATCGCCAGGGATGATGTTCTTCACCTCGATGTTGAAATAAGTGCTTGCAAGTTTTCTTTGCGTTCCATCCACAGCAGTAACAACAATGTCGGTCAATTGTCCTTCGTAAACACCATCAGCGATGCCGTCAGCTACTTGCAATGATAATTTGAGGATGGCTCCTTCGTTGTCCTCGATGATGCCCTTCGTCAGTGAGAAGCTGACAATGCGGTAGGTGTTATCGCCAGTCTTTGAAACTGTAAGGTTTTGGCTTTGGTCTTCGTAGCGGTCGGTTTTGGTTACAATGTACTTGCCTTTCAAGTTTTTAGCCAAGCTAACTCCTGTAGGCAGAACGATGTCGAACTGGTATGCAGTGACGTCAGTCCATGTGTTATTGAACAGAATCTCTGTTTCCACGGTGTTGTTAGCTTTCAAGGTTACGTTGTTCATTGTCAACGTGTTGTTGAGTGCCTCTTCATCGAGAATCGTGAGTACACCATTCACGCAAGTGATGTCGTAATTGTTGGCTTCTGCTCCATAAACAACGATGTCATACGTTCCAGCAGGGCTATCAGCCGTAGCATCAGTTTGAACTATTGGCGGAATGGTCAGCACACTCTCGTCTTCTCCCAAAACGAAACCTTCGTATTTCAGCGTGAATTCAGGATTTTCGTCACCTAAGAGCTTTGAAATGCTCTGTGCCGTAATGGTTAAAGGAACTTTTGACACTGTCAAAGCAAATGCCTTCTCGAAAGCCTTATAATCGCTGTTTCCGTCTTGAGTTGCAGTAACACTTGTTGTGCCAGCTTTGTGGATTGTCAGTACATTGCCGTTGATGCTTGCCACTCGGCTATCGCCAATGGTCCATGTCAACGTCAAGCCTTCGTTCGTCTTCTCAGGCAACTGATAGGTCTCATCACCATATTGCATAGCTGGTATTTCAGCGAAATCAAGAGTCTGCGACTGCTTGTCCACGTTGATTGTCAGGTCTGGGAAACCAGTGGCAGCGTTCATGTACCAAGTGTTTGCAAAGTCCCATCCCAATTCGGAATAGACAGACTGAGTCTTCAACTGAGTCAAAGTCTTTCCTGTACCGTTCATGATGTCGTCATAAACTCTCTGTGCAACATCGTTGACAGACACCTGCATGGTTTTCAATGCGTAGTTGTCTTCTGTCTCTGGAGCAGGCGCATTGTTCTTGATACCACCAAGAATACGTTGTCCGTATCCACCACCCTGTTGCACTTGCTGCGATTCGTAGGTCACGTCAATCTTGTTGTTGGCAGCCACACAATTGCTGACAGTGGCATCGGCACCATCGTTGTAGCCAACCACTCCTGCGCCATAGTTGTTGCTAAAGATGTTGCCATCAGCAAAGCAATGGCTGACTGTGCCATAATTGTAAGACACGATACCAGCTGCTGCGTATGGAGAATGAAGTTCTACGGAACTCTTGCAGTCGCTGACTGAACCACCAGCATTCAAGGTGCCGACGATTCCACCCACTTGCGATGTGGCACCCGTAGCTGTCAAAACGCCACTTGTTTGGCATTGCTCAATCGTTGAATTGGTCAAACCAGCCACACCACCAATGCTAGCGTTTGCTCCACTTGCATTGACATTTCCGTCTATCACTAAACATTGCTTGATAGTTCCGTCTGTAGAAGAACCTACAATGCCACCCACATTGTTAGTACCTGTTACTTTGCCTGTCACTTGGCAATTAATGATAGAACCATTCACATTGCGTCCAATCAGAATACCTGTGCAGTCTCCACCTTTCACTTGCTTGCCCGTTGCGGTTTCTACAGTCAGGTTCTTG
>DGSN01000009.1 GCA_002393575.1 Prevotellaceae bacterium UBA4361
GCGACTGTGAATAATACAAGCTAAAAGTCTGAAAGCATGAAAGAACATAGGTAGGCGGTGAAGTGCATATAGGGAAGTACCGAAATGTTCTTTTGATGGGCTTGCGCCGTGCTAAAGGCTTAACTTAATGCGCGAGGGCTCGTTATCGTTCAAGCGAGGGCTCGGCGTGAATCAAACGAGCCCTCGCTTGAAAAACGACGAAGGCTCGTCATTTCAGTGCAATCAAAAACTTTCTTTTCATGATTCAAAGCCTTGCTGGTGAAGAAGATAATCGCTACTTTTGCATTGGTGTTTAAATTGAGAAATAGTTTACATGAGAAAGAATCATCATCAGACACAAGAAGGAACGCATTTCCACGAGACAAAGCCTTCGATGAAACGACGCAGGTTGATGCATAATTACAACCAACGAGGAATCTACATGATTACCTTGGTGGTTGAAGACAGAGAGGCTCTATTGGGAAGATTGGTGGGGAATCCATTGGCGGACAAAGGAGCAAACGATGCTCCACGGGTGGAACTATCACCTTTGGGCGAAGTGATTCTCAAAGAAGAATTTCCTAAAATCAGCCTATTCTACCCGATGGTACAGACATGGATAGTCTGCATCATGCCTGACCACATCCATTTCATCATATCGGTGGAAGAAAATTTACCTGAGGGGAAGCATTTGGGAATGGTCATTCGGGGTTTCAAGACAGGGTGTTCACGAGCGTGGTGGCGCTTGCAAGATGAGGGGATGATGCGCGGAGAAACACGCAACACACAACCTGAAAGAGCCCAGTTCTTCAGTGCTGTATCTGGTGTTTTTCCGCCAGAAAATCCATTGCGTCCTTTGCTCTTCGAAAAAGGCTACAATGACAAAATTCTTTTGCGAAGAGGGCAGCTGGAAAACTGGAAGCATTACTTAGATGACAATCCTCGCCGTTTGGCAGTGAAAAGGGCGCATCCTGATTTCTTCATCGTGAAACGCAGCGTTGAACTCTTTGGACAGGGGATGCAAATGGTGGGCAATTCCTTCCTGCTCAATATACCCCAGAAGGCTGCCGTTGTGGTGCATCGGGCATACAGCGATGCTCTGTTTGAAAGTCTCCGACAACAATGGCTCGCATTGGGAGAAGCAGGAGGCGTGTTAGTTAGTGCAGCCATTGCACCCAAGGAAAAACAAGTGATGAGGGAAGCCATGAATAGCGGCTACTCTATTATCTTGCTACGCGAAAATGGTTTTCCAGATTGTTACAAGCCTTCTGGAGAAAGTTTCGATGCTTGTGCCAGTGGTCAATTGCTACAGATAGCGCCGTGGGAGTATCACAACGACAGACAAGTGATTAGCCGTGAACAATGCCTTGAATTGAACCGATTGGCAGAACGCATAGCAGAGGGGGATGCATGACTGCCTGGATAGGCAAAAAAAGGGCAGCCTTTGGCTGGAAGCCGCGGACTGCCCACAAAAAAAGAACGGAAAATATGATACAAGCGGTGGGTTACAATTTGCCAGTCATGTTGTCCACCACCTGACCATCAAAGAGATTGATAATGCGCTGTGCAAAAGCGGCATCGTGCTGGGAGTGCGTCACCATGACGATGGTCGTACCCTCGGCATTGAGTTGGGAAAGGAGCTCCATCACTTCGAGTCCATTTTTGGAGTCGAGGTTTCCCGTTGGCTCATCGGCAAGGATGAGTTTCGGTTTGCCAACAACGGCACGGGCAATGGCAACACGCTGCTGCTGACCACCCGAAATCTGCTGTGGATAGTGCTTGGCACGCTGGCTGAGGTTCACCTTGCGGAGAATGTCGAGCACACGTTCCTTGCGTTCCTCCTTTGGCACACCGAGGTACTTCAGTTGGAGTTCCACGTTTTCCTCCACGGTGAGTTCGTCGATGAGGTTAAAACTCTGGAACACGAATCCGATGCGTCCCTTGCGGTAACGGGTGCGCTCCTTTTCCTTCAGATGCCCCACTTCCACATCGTCGAGAAAATACTTGCCTGCGGTAGGGTTATCGAGCAATCCGAGGATGCTCAACAGTGTTGATTTGCCACATCCCGAAGGTCCCATCACGGCAACGAATTCGCCGTCTTTCACTTCGATATTCACTCCATTGAGTGCTGTTGTCTCCACTTCCTCTGTACGGAAGATTTTTGTTAAGTTTTCAATTCTAATCATGATTATATTTTTTATCAGGGATTTTAAGGATTATATGGATTTTTAAAGAAAATAGTTTCGATGCCTTCGAAAGCAATGTTAGACTAACTACTCCCCTCCATTACAGGGAGGGGCAAGGGGGTGGGTCTTTTATTCTGTTCTTATACTCTCTATTGGGTTCTTCTGAGCAATGCGGTATGTTTGCAGGAAGATGATGCAGGAGATGATGAGCAGGATAACGATGGCATCGAGCAGGAATACCCACCACGAGAGCGAAACCTTGTCGGGGAATTGCTGCATGAGTAGTTCGCTGAGATAATAGCCTAAGCCCACACCCACAAGGATGGAAGGCAAGGCAATGGCGGCGATGCTACGGAAGAAGAGCCCTTGCAGTTCGCTGATGTCGGCACCCAACACCTTGCGGATGGCAAGTTCACGAGTGCGTCGCTGGATTTCGTCACGAATATAGCCAATGAGTCCGATGAGCGTGATGAGCAGAGAAGCAAAGCAACCGATGGAGATGAGGTCGCGAGTATGTTGCGTGCCCTGATAGCTGTCGAGTATTTCGAAGGCGTAGGGCTTCACATTCAGTTCGGCATCGGGATAAAGCCGATTGCATAGCTGCTGCACAGCCTGAATGTTTTCAGCCGAGAGTTGATGGAATTTTATCAAGATGTAGTTGGCAAAGACATTGCCGTTGAACATCATGGCTGGTCGCGTGTCAGGACTGATGAGAGAACCGATTGTGAAGTTCTTCACCACGCCCACAATGGTCAGTGGACTTTGTTCTCCTATTTCCGTACTCAGAATCGTTTTCCCCAGCACATCGTCCCATCCCGTGTTTGCTTTCAGTTGTTCGGCAAAGCGTTCATCCACAAGCACCTCAGGTTCCCAACCAGCATGATTGACTGGCGAGAAGCCTTTTCCTTTCAGCAACGTCAGTTGCATGGTTTTCACGATACTTGCTTCTGCGAAATAGAGAGACGTATAGTTGAACAACTGGCGAGAATCATCAGGAAGAATGACATTGTTTCCGCTCTGACGTTGGATGAACAGTGAGTAAGCGGTCGAAGTGGATTCCACGCACGACAATTTCTCTATCTCGCGAGCCAGCGTGAAAGTGGAATCCGTGGGATGGGCGATTTCGATGTAAGCCACATTGTCGTAGGCATAGCCCATATCCTTGTTGAGCAGATAGTCGTATTGTCGATAGACGGTGGAAAGCACACAAAGCAGCATGGTACTCAGCACAAACTGAAAGGCAAGGAGCGAGAGTTTCCACACACGTTTGTTTTCACTATACAGACGATAGGCATAGACGAGCGGAATGCGCGAATAGATGTAGCCTGGCAGCAATCCGCAACAGAGCAGCACGAGCAGACAAACGAGCAAAAGCACTGTCAGCGTTTGAGAGGAAACGAGTGTACTGACCGACACGCCCAACAAATCACGTATCAAGTCTTGCCCCACGAAGAGGAAGAAAGCCATGAGCAAGAGTGCCAACAGAAGATGAATGCTTGCTTCCTTGAGTGTGGTGAGAAAGAATTCGCGCCGTGGCGCACCCAAGCATTTCCGCACTGCCATCTGCTTTGCCCTTCCCACCAGCGAACTGAACACCACAAGAATGTAATTCATCACGGCTGTGAAGAGCATCACCAGTGCCACAATCAGGAGGATGGTGGAAGTGGTACGCACCGTGGTGTTGTTCATCCTGTTTCCTTTCACAGAATTCAACTTGAATCCAGCATCCTCAAAACCACCTGCTTTCAGCTCATCCCAAGGCATCACCTCTTTCAGCATCGCATTGATTTCCTCCTTCACCTTCTTCATGTCGGCATCAGCACGCAAACGAACAAATGAATGATAGCGGTCGTTACCTAACAGATTGCTCGTACCATCCCAAGTGAATGTACCAATCGATGGCATTGACATCAGAATGTCGAATTGGCTGTAGGTGGAGTTCTCATCATAGTTCTCAAACACACCCTTCACCGTTATGGGCTTGTCTGGAGCCTCACGAAAACAGAAGGTCTTGCCCAGCACATCGCCACCCAGCTTGTCATAGAGTCGCCTACTGATAAGACATTGGCCAGCTGTGCTGAGAATCTCCTTCGCATTGCCTTGCAGAATGCGGGTTTCAAAGATGTCGAAGAAGCATGAATCCACAAAGGCGGAGGAACGATATTCGTATCTGCTTCCATCTTCGAGTTGTATTTTCGAATCGTCGAATTGCCCTGTGTAACGAGTGCCCACCACAATTTCAGGAATGTATTGGCACAAAACAGGAATCACTCCACCTGGCGTTGCCCCATATTCCTCTGCATCCTTACCTTCACGCTGAAAGAATTCCGACACTTCGAACACATGTTCCTTGTCGGCAATGCATCGGTCATAGTTTCGCTCCAGCTGCACCTTGGCAATCAACACCAGTCCCACCGTCAATCCAATAGCCAGCGAGACAATCTTGATGCCAGTCCCTTGATGTTTAGAAAAAATATCCATGTTTGGTAAGTTATAAGTTTAAAGTTTAACGAAGTTAGTACGTAAAGCAAATTCTTTCGCTCTTCAAGTATCAAGAATCCTTTTAAATCCTTGATGAACTATTCATTCTACTCCCCTCGCCCTTTGGAGAGGGGTTGGGGGTGAGGCTTCTCTATTCCGTCCTGATGCTCTCAATCGGGTTGGTTCTCACCGCCCGACCGATTTGGACAAACACGGAGAGAAAAGCGATGAGCAGAGAGAAAAGGCAAGGCACAAGCAGCATCCACGGACTGAGCGTGATGCGATAGCTGAAATTCGTCAGCCAGTCGCTCATGATGTACCAAGAAAGCGGAACAGCAATGATGAACGACACGAAGAGAGGAACGAGGAACGTGCTAAGCATGAGCGACATCACTTCATGCGATGTGCTGCCCATAATCTTCCTCAAGCCAATTTCCTTCTTTCGCTGACGGATGAAGAAGAGCGACATGCCCACGAAACCCATGATGGAAATGACGATAGCTACAAGCGTGAAGAGCGAAATGATGTCGAGCAAACGCTGGTTTTCCTCGAAGGAGTCAGCCACGGTTTCCTCCAAACTCACCACATACCATTTCAGTAGCTTATCCTCATAGCCCTTGTCGGAGAGCATCTTGATGAAAGCAGCCTTTGACTCTTTCGTTCCGTTAGTCTTCACCAATAAATAAGGGTTGTCGATATGCTGTTTCAAACGGATGGAGAACGGTTGCACGTCATTGAGCACATTGATGCGATGGAAATCCTTGAGCACACCCACAATCGCATCTTTCGTCCCATTGCCATAGTCGAGTACACGATCCTTATCCGTAAAACCCATTTGTCGCATCATCTCTTCTGTGAGATACACACCATTCTCTGCCTGTTCAAACTCCTTCAGGACAGTCAAGCCTGTCAAGCGCCAAGCCGTTGAGTCGAACTCAGTCGTGTAGAAGGTGACAGATTTGTCGTCACGATTGATGGTTGTCATGTTTGAGTTATAGCTCGCCAATGACGTACCCGAAAACTCCCCAATCTCTTCCACAAAAGGCATGGCTTCCAGTTGCGACCTCAGTGCTTGTGCATCATCATTCGAATAGATATCGAAAAGATTCTTCGTGTTGAAACCCAACGGTGCATGAATGAGATGGTGTAACTGCAGTGCGATGACGAATGCCGCTGTGAGCATGACGACGGTCAACACATTCTGAATGATGATGAACACCTTGCTGAGCACCATTTTGGAACGAAAACGGAATGTGCCTTTCACGATGTCCAAAGGCTGAAGGCGCGAAATCTGCCACGAAGGAATCATGCCCGACAGAAGACCCAATAGCAGGATGAATCCCAAGCAGATAGCAACCGACTGCCAGTTTGCATCGTTCTGCAAGGCAATCTTGCCTTGGAACAACTCGGCAAAGTCCTGCTGGAAGCAGAATGCCAAAGCCAAACCGATGACAAACGACACCGCCACCATCAGGGTGGATTCTGCCATCAGCTTCAGGGAAATTTCCCTGCTGCTACTGCCCAAGAGCCTTCGTGTTGCCATTTCCTTGGCACGGAAGCCCGTGTTTGCCACTGTGAGGTTGATGTAGTTGCTCACAGCAAAGAAGAGGATAGCAAGCACTGCGAAAAACAGGATGAGGAAGCGCGACTTGTCGCCTTTCAGCAATCCCATTCCCGTGTTTTGCGGAGCAAACATCAGTGTCTTAAACGGAGTCAACGTACATTCATTCTCTTTCCACCACGAATAGTTCTTCTTCAGATGCTCTTGCGCCATGCGTGTCGTCGTTTCGGGCGAAGCGCCTTGCCTCAGCATCAGCATCACCTTACATGTGCCTTGCCCTCCGTATGCCATCACTTCGCTGGGCAACTCATAGCCCAACACCTGTCCATATCGCTGCATACTGGCTATCACCTGCGTCTCGTTCGGGAACACGGTTCGGTCCAAATCCTTCACGACTCCACTCACCGTATAGACTAAAGTGCTGTCGTAAGGGTCAACTCGATCACCAATCCTCACATGACGGTCGCCCACCAGGTTCAAACTCTCACCAATAGGGTTCTTCCCTGCAAACAGCGTCTTGGCAAGACTCTCCGTAATCAGACATTTGTCGGGCGCATCGAGTGCCGTTTCCTTTTGCCCTTCTTTCAGCTCAAAGTCGAAGAAATCGAAGAACGTGGAGTCAGCCAACATGATGATACCATGATCATTGTCGCGCAATTCCCGCTGCCCATACTTGATTTTTCCAGAATGACTAAAGATGCGGCAGGTTTTCTCCACGTCTGGACAGATTTCCTTCATCTCCGTTGCCACCTGAGGCCACATGAAGAAACCATCCTTGCTGCCCATCACATAAATCCTATCCGCATTCTTATGCCATGCATCAATACTGAACTGACGCCACGAGTAATCGCCAATGAGAATAACGAACATGAGCGACACCGCAAGTCCTACGACATTGATGCCCGTGTAGAGCTTATTTCTTGACAAGAATTTAAAATAACTTTTCATCTTATTTGAGTTTTTAAGTTTTTGAGTTCCTGAGTTTTTTAGTTCTCGCTGAGAAGAGTAACTTCGTTAAACGTTAAACTCTAAACTTTAAACGTTTTTTCACTTTTTCACTCCGTCCTGATGCTCTCAATGGGATTCATCGTGGCAACGCTCCATGTTTGGATGATGACAGTGAGCAGAACAACGAAACTGACGAGAAGGAAGGATAATGGAAAAATCCACCAATAGATTGGGGTGCGGTCGGCAAAATTCTGAAGCCATTCGTTACCGATATACCATGCCACGGGTGCTGCAACGATGAAACTGATGAGCAACAGGATGGTATAGCGGCGACAGAGCAACTGAAGCACTTCGCCTTCGGTGCTGCCCAAAATCTTACGGATACCGATTTCCTTTCGACGGTATTCGGTTTCGAACATAGTGAGGCAGAACACACCGATGAGGGTAATCAAAAGGCAAATAAGGGAGAAAACCAACACTTGTCGAATGAAACGGAATTCCTCTTGATAGAGGTCTTCCAACTGCTGGTCGAGGAATTTGACTTCCACTTCCGTGGTGCCATCGATATTCATGATGATATCGTGAATCTTCTGTCGCATTTCTTTCTTGTCCACGCCTGCTGCGATGCGTATATTGAGGACATACAAATTGTCCCATTGTTTATACATACCGCCAGGAATGCAGAATGCCAAAGGCTCGGAATTTCGGTCCAAGCGGGTGGAACCATAACGCACATTCTCGCAAACACCTACGACAGGGAATTCTTCTTCCTTCGCCAAGATTTTCTGGTCGAGTTTCACCCAAGGCCATGCTTGATGAGCGGCCTCATTAATGATGTAACAACCTTCATCGTGCTCATTAAAATCGCGACCTTCCTTCAACTGAATGCCCATCGTATTGAGATAATGCGCATCCACAAACATACAGACAAAATTGATTTGATGGTCCGCATCGCTACGTCCCCAAGTCATATAGGTGTCAGATGTACCTAAAGCTGCGGAGGAATAGCTGACATCCTCGATGCCTGTCTGCCGAAGCAATTCGCTACGGATGGTTTCTTTCTTTTCTGACAAAAGGGAACGGACATCCACGTATGCCACTTCGTCCTTGTCGAAACCATAATCGGAATTGTAGATGTAGTGGGACTGAAGATAAAGGATGCTGATATACACCACCAAAAGGAAAGAGATGATGAACTGCAAGCAGATGAGTGCCGTGCGCAACTGGCGACCACGAGGCGTGAGTCCGAAACTGCCTTTCAATGCCAGAACAGGCTGAAAACTTGTCACAAAAAAGGCTGGATAGGTGCCAGCAGCTATGCCTACTGCAATGCTCAAAAGAAGCATGATGCCGACGATTCCGTGGTGATGGTTCAACGAAATGTTACCCGCCAAGAGTTGTTGCGCTTCGGGCGAAAGGCTGATAATCCAAATGAAGAAGAAGGAGACGGCACAAGCAAATAGCGACACGCCGATGCTTTCAGCAATGAGTTCGAAGCGCAGTCGGCTGGTGGTTTCGCCCAAGATGCGGCGTGTATTGACATTCTTGAAGCGGGCAGGACTTTCTGCCAAGGTGAAATTGAGGAAGTTGATGCTTGCCACAATGATGATGAGGATGCAAGCCAACTGGAGAATGAAGTACATGCCTGGATTTCCTTTGTCATGATTGGCATTAACTCCAGAGAAATAGGTTTCGCTGATGGGCACAAGACGGAACTTCATCTTGCCAAAGGCTTGCTCAAACTGCTGGTTCATTTCCTCCTCGGATATCGAAGCCAATTCCTCGGGTGAAGCTGAAGACAACAACTGCTGAAAGATGAACTTCTTCACCTTCTCCGAAAATTTTGCACCCAGCAATTCGTCTGCATTGACATTCTCCTTCAACTTCAGATAGCAATCGTAATTGTAGTTGTTGAATGCATCCTTGTTTTCATCGTAGAAATTTAAATATCCAGCATTGGGAAAATCACAATTGGCGGGAAAATCTTCATAGACGCCCCTGATGCGTACATGAACATCTTTTCCAAACAACATCGGCTGCACCATCTCACCTGCCACATCAACACGTCCAAAGAGTTTCATTGCCAAAGAAGCTGGCAACAAAACGCCATCCTTATCCTCATCGCTGTAATCGAGTTGTCCCGAAAGCAAACGAGGGGCAAAGGTCTTGAGTACACGGTTGTTTCCTTGCACACAAGGACTTTTCAGTTCCACATTGCCTGCTTTCACAGTGATTGGACTTCCTTCTTGAAAAAGTGACATGGATTCCACTTCTGGCATGGTTTCAATCATCTCGGCGATAGGTCGGCACATATTGGTTCCCCATTGATGTGCGAAAATGCCAGAGATTTCTACACGATAGATTCGATGGCTGTCCGTGATGCCAGTGTTGTAACTGCGGCTGTAATCCACCTGCGTCATCAGCAGATAGAATGTGGTGAATGCCACGACGAGTCCCAACAGATTGAGCGTCGTCGCTGTCTTGAATCGTTTAGCTATTGATAAAAGATACTTCATAAGTGTTTAATGTGAAGCGACTTGGAAAGTTAAAAGTTAATAGTTAAAAGACCATCTGGGTAGCCATTCTTCATTCTTAATTCTTAATTCTTCATTTATTAATCTCCAGCACCTCGTTGTCCTTGAAGGCTTCGTAGCCACTGGTGACCACTTGTTCGCCTGCTTCGAGTCCCTCTTCCACTTCGTAGAACTGCGGATTCTGCCGCCCAATCTTGATGGTGCGACGATAAGCTTTCTGACCACTCTTGTCGAGCACGAAAATCCAGTTGCCACCCGTGGTTTGGAAGAAGGTGCCTCGGGGAACGAGGATGGCTTGCTGGGGCTGTCCAAGTTCGAGATTGAGATAGAGGGTCTGCCCCACTCTCACGCCTTCCCATCCTCGTTGAGGACTGTCTTTCGCAAGAATGAAATCGACTCTGAACTTTCCTTCACGCACTTCGGGATACACTTTCCTCACCACCAGACCGACCTCTTGTTCCCCATCCTTTGCCTGCCGCAAGGGTGCTGTGGCTCTCAGCCCCACTTTCACACGGTCGATGTAGTGCTCATCGATCTGCGCCTCTATCTTGAAATCGGAGAGGTCGTTGATTTGCCCTATCTTCTGGCCTGCGGAAATGTTCTGACCGAGTTCCACATCGAGCAGACCGAGTTCGCCGTCAATATTGGAGCGCACTTCGAGCTTGTTCTTCCGTTCATGCACCAGTACCACGTTTCTGCGCATGTTGGCAAGGTTGTCCTCCATCTGGTCCATCTGCAAGGAGCGGTACTGCGCATCCTTCTCCAGGCGGTCACTCACGAGTTGCTGCTTCTTCTGCGCCAGTTCGTAGTCCTCCTTGGCTTGCAGATAGGTCTCTCGACTGATGAGTTTTTCGCCATAGAGTCGCTGGTTCTGTTCATAGTTACGTTTTTTGCGAACCACATCCATACTGAGCGAGGCAGCCTCCGTCTCATTGTTCAACTTGTCCTGCTGCATGGCTACTTGCGTGTTGCGCAACAGGTTCTGCTTCTCAGCCAACTCCGCTTCGGCGTTGAGAATCTGCAAGTCGAGGTTGCTGTTGCTGAGTCGGACAATCACATCGCCTTTCCTGACGCTTTGTCCTTCCTCTGCCACTTTCTCCATCACGATGCCGCCTTCCTCGGGCGAAATCTGCACTACCTGAATGGGTACGACCGTCCCGTTCAGCCGCACATAGTCCTTGAACTCGGCTTTCGTCACCTCGCTGATGGTGATTTGTTCTGCATCCACCTTCAGCGTGCTGGCATGGTTGCCCCAAATGCCCCACGACAGGAGGACAAGGACAAAGCCCCCTAACAAGATATACGGAATATGCTTCTTCCTTAGTCCTTTCTTCTTTTCGATGATTCTGTCCATAGCGGGATTCCTTGATAATAGTTCAAAATTCTTGTTTTATACACATAGTTCAATCGGCATTGCAGCAGTTGCGCCTTGCTTTGCAAAAGAGCCACCGTTGCGGTCTGCACGTCGATGCTCGACGAGATGCCTTCCTGGTACTTGCGGATGGTGAACTGCGCAGCAATGCTGTCCGCCTCCACTTTCTCCTGCATCTTCTGCACCTCCATCCAGCTGTTCTGCTGGTCAATGACAGTTTCCTGAATGAGCCGATGCAACTCTTGCCGTGCATGGTCGAGGTTCTCACGTGCGCGCTCCACATTGTTACGCTGGCGACGAATGTTGCTGATGGTGTTCAAGCGATTGAAAAGCGGAATGGATAGTGTGGCATACACATACTCTCCTGCATTGTTGCGAAACTGGTTGGCGAAGTTCCGACTACTCTGTGCGCCTATCTGCTTGAAATAGGTGGTGCTGGCTCCTGCTCCCACAGAGATGGAAGGCAACAAGGCTCCCTTGCTCGACCGATAGGCATACTTGGCTGAACGCAACTGGTATTCCGCCTCTCGGATACTCGGTGGAGTAAATGAAGAATGAAGAACGAAGAATGAAGAACCTTTAGCTCGGCGTAGCCAATTGTCGCTACGCTCTGAATGAAGAATGAAGAATTGTCGCTTCGCTCCGAATGAAGAATGGGTTTTACTCTGCTCATTGGTTGTGTAATATTCATTCTTCATTCTCCATTCTTCATTCTTCATTTTCCCCTCTTCATTCTTCATTCTTAATTCTTCATTCTTAATTTTCAATTCCTCTTCCGCAGGAAAATTCATCTGTTTCTTGAGTTGGAGCAGAGCCCGACTGAGCAATCCCTGCTGACGAGTCACCTCGTAGTCGTCCGCTGCAAAGGTGGCTTCCATCTGAGCCACGTCTGCCTCGCCCTTCGTTCCCACTTCCACCATCATTCTCGTCTGACGCAGCAGCATCGTGCTTTCCTCCCGCTTCTGCTTCACAAATTCCAGAGCAGTCTGATAATACTGAACGTCGAAGAAAGCTTCCAGCACCTGTTGTGCCACGCGGTCCTTCTGCGCCAGCAGTCCCTGCCGTCCCATCAGCACACTTGCCTTGGCTGCACGCAAGTCGTTGATGCGCTGAAAGCCATCGAAAAGCGGAACGGATGCCGACATACCATAATTATTATAAAAGGTGTTGACATTCGTGTAAGTGTTCGTCTCTGGGTCGATGGCACGTCCGAAGTTGAACTGCCCTCCCACATTCGCTTCCACCGAAGGGAGGAATGCACCCACGGCACGTTGCTTGTCCGCTTTGTAGTCGTTGAGTTGCATCCGTTGCAGTCGCACATCGTGGTTGTGTTCAATGGCATACCGAATGCAGTCATCCACCGTCCACACCTTCTCCTGTGCCTGCAAACTCATCATCGAAATGAGCAGGGTGAATAGGCTAACGATATGTTTTCTTCGCATCATGTTCTTTATTTTTTCAGCAAATTTAGAGAAACTTCTCCTATCGTACCAAAACTTTCGACACCCTACCATGCAGATTGTATGATAATCATACACTGTACTGTATGAAAATCATACAATCTGCAATGAAAAAGAAGAACTTCAATATGTACGTTAAAAATTAAAATGCCCATGAGCTCTATCTTATTAATATTAACTCTCAAAGTTTTTCATTCGGTACGAAGTGACTATAAGCAATTCGACTTATAATCATTCATTATAAGCGCATTTGCTTATAGTCTTAAAAAAACATCGGCTTCGCCTTGATTCATTTAATTTGACTGATTATAATGATGATTTGTTCATCAGAAAAATCAGAATAATCCAGCACGACAGTGCGATGTGTCTATATTAGAAAACAAAAAAAACTGTGTAATCTGTGGTGAAGAAGAACTTCAATATATAAGTAAAACATCAAAATGCCCATGAGCTGTATCTTATTAACTATTAACTTTTGACTCTCAAAGTTTTTCATTCTACATTTTTCATTCTTCATTTAAATCTTGTATCTTTGCGCCATGAACACAAACTATGGAACAATCATGGTGGTCGATGACAATCCTGCCATCCTCACCGCAGCAGAAATATGCCTTGAAGGAGTGTTCGAACGCATCATCACGCTTTCCTCACCCGACAAGATCCTCACCACCCTCCAGCAGGAAGAAGTGGACGTGGTACTTCTCGACATGAACTTCAGCTTGGGACTGAACTCAGGGCAAGAGGGACTGATGTGGCTACGCACCATCCATCGGCAGCACGAGGACATTCCCGTGGTACTTGCCACCGCATACGCCGACGTGAAACTGGCAGTGAAGGGACTGAAGTCGGGAGCCGTGGATTTCGTCACCAAACCCTGGGACAACGACGAGCTGATTCGAGTGCTGAAAGATGCCATCGACAACAACAAGCAAGTAGTTCCCCTCGAACAGATGGAGACGGAACACGTGAGGAAAGTGGTGGAGAAATGTCATGGCAACATCAGCAAAGCCGCCGAACTTCTCGGTATCACCCGACAAACACTCTATGCCAAAATCCGAAAGCCATGACAACGACCGCAGTTCTCCTTATCGCCATCCTTGTCGTCATCATTGTAGTCGTCATCCGCTTCATCCGCCATCAACGGCTGCTCAAACTGAGAGCACACCTCATGCGTGAAGCCATGCGCAACCACGACTTCACCTTTCGTCTGCCCTGCAAGGGACTCTTCAGCGGAGAGCGAGCCTTGCAGGAAGCGCTCAACGACTTGGGAACCGACATCAGTCGCCTCGTCGCACAGAACGAAGTGGAATCCTGGGAACGCCTCACGCGGGTGCTGACACACGAAATCATGAATGCCACCACACCCATCAGCAGCATCACGCAGGCATACATGAACAGTCCACAAATCAAGGGAACGCCCTACGAAAAAGGCATTCGCACCATCCACGACACCTGTGCCGGACTCGCCTCCTTCGTCGATAGCTACCGAAAACTCACCCAGTTGCAAGAGCCTGTACCCACAGACGTGAATCTCCCAGAATTCATCAATGGCATCCAGAACCTCTATGCACAACTCAACTGGCAGACATCGCTTCCCCATTCTCTCGTGATTCACACCGACGAGAACTTGCTTCGACAAGTGGTCATCAACCTTGTGAAGAACGCAATCGAAGCAGGCGCACAAAGCGTGGATGTACGCTGGAACGATGCCCTCTTCATCAGCAACGATGGCAGTCCCATCCCAGCCGAAGTGCGACGCGAAATCTTCATTCCTTTCTTCACCACCAAACAGACAGGCTCTGGCATCGGACTCTCCCTTTCCCGACAAATCATGATGCGACAAGGCGGCGACCTCACCCTGGCAGAACATCCCGTCAGCGGTTTTCACACCACGTTCATCCTACATTTTTAGTTTTTAAGTCTAAGGTCTAAAGTCTAAGGTCTAAGGACGAAGGTCACCTTTGACTTTTGATTAATTTCGCCTTTGACCTTAGACTTTTGACCCTCGACCTTTGACTTTTGACCTTAGACCTTTGACCTTAGACCTTTGACCTTTGACCTTTGACCTTTGACCTTTGACCTTAGACCTTTGACCTTAGACCTTTGACCTTAGACCTTCGACTCATTCCACTCTCCCCGTTTTTAGTTTCATCACTAACAAGCAAGCGAGCCCTCGTTTGAACATCAACGAAGGCTCGCTTGAATTGTAACGAGCCCTCGTCTGAATCATAACGAACGCTCGTTTCTTTTCGGAGTCCCCATGCGCAAAAGGGGAGGAATGAAAAAAGGCGGAATGACAGCAGTTTTGCTGACATCCGCCTGATGATTGTTAATCTCGAAAGGACGAGAACGGGGTTATTTCACTGGAGCAATGAGGAACTGGAAGTGGTAGTTGCCAAACGGCATCTGGTACTCCTGTCGTGGCCATGCGCCCCAAGAGTTGACACATCCGAGTCCCATCTGTCGCTGTGCGATGTGGACAGAGGTGAATGGTCGCTCAACGAGGTCGCCCGAGTGGTGCTGCTTCTTTTCCATACCAGTGGAAAGGTCGCTGGTGAGATATGGCAGTGCTGAGCATTCCATTGGCTCGTTAGAACAGAAGGCAAGTCCCTTGCCCTGCTTGTTGAGCACCTTCCACCAGCGCACTTGTGTCTTGTTGCCCGACTCTTGTGGACGTACCCATCCCCAATACTGGTCGGCTACTTTCTGCTTATAGACTCCGAGCATGGCTGAGTTGTTGCGGTCGATGTAGTTTTCGTAAGGACCCTTGCCATAGAACTCGATGTTGGAGAATTCCTTTGGCATCTGCAGTTCCATGCCATAGCGGAGCGGAACGGCTGGCGACCAGCGACGGTCGGTATTGCCCGAACGGTTGTGAGCTGCTTCGAGCTCTTCCCTCGACGGCATGGTGAGAGCCTCGTCGATGAGGACTTTTCCTTCAGGGGTGAAGGTGTAGGTGAGGAGCAGCTTGGAGTTGTTGGCACTGAGAGAGAGGTCGGCAGTGATTACATAGTTGTTGCCCTGCTTCTCGCACTTCACGTCGCGATGGAGGACGCGTGGGTTCTCCCAAGCCTGGTTGCGACGCTGGATGCTTGCTCCGTGGTCGTTGTCGGTTGGAGCACGCCAGAAGTCTGGACGCAGTTCGTAGTCTTCCTGAAGCATTGGCTTGCCATCAACATCGATGTTGGAGATGTAGCCTGTGGAACGGTCGATGAAGTAGTCAACGCCGTTGGCACTGATGACATAGTAGGCAAGATGCTCTTCGAGCTTGATGTCTCCCTGCTTGTTGGTGAACTGGGAGAGGTCGGCATACTGGTAAGGGGTGAGAACGAACTGGTCGTGTGCGATGGTCTCGCCCTTCTTGAGGAGGGATGTGCTGGAGTCGAGCACGTATTCAATGTTGCAAACCAATTCCTTGCCTGCATACTTCTTGTTCTTGAATGCTTTGGCAATGTCGCCGATTTTCACGTGCTTGCGACTCTGCGGAGCGATATTGAGTTTCTGCACGTCGATGGTGCCTGATGCCACCTTGTCGCCTTCAGCCTCGATGGTGTAGCGCAGGGTGATGTCTTGAAGCGGTACGAAGAAGTTTTCATTGTAGATTTCGATGGTACCTGACTTGGCATCGGTGAGTGTTGTCCAGATGTTCTGGTAATAGTATTGCACTTCCCAAGCGTGTGCATTTGGTTCGCGGTCGGGGTTGATGACTCCGTTGCAGTTGAAGTTGTTGTCGCTGGCGGGGAAGCGTCCGTAGTCGCCTCCGTAGGTCCAGATTTGCTTGCCTGTCACCTTGCTCTTTCCACGAAGACCCTGGTCGATGTAGTCCCAGATGTAGCCGCCCTGGTACTTAGGGTACTTGCGAACGAGGTCCCAATACTCCTTGAAGCCTCCGATGGAGTTACCCATAGCGTGAGCGTACTCACACTGGATGAGTGGACGAGGATTGTCGCCTTGCGAATAGTTTTCACAACCGCGATAGTCGTAGTACATTGGGCAGAAGATGTCGGTCTTGCCGTTCTGTCCAGCCTGTTCGTACTGCACAGGACGCGACTTGTCGTAGCCCTTCACCCAGTCGTAAGCATCCTCGAAGTTCTTGCCGTAGCCAGCTTCGTTACCCAAACTCCAGACGATGATGGAAGGGTGGTTTTTCAATACCATGACATTGTGCTTGTTGCGCTCAATGTGGGCATCGTGGTAGTCAGCACGCTTGGCAAGAGTGCGGTCGCCATAGCCCATTCCGTGGCTCTCGATGTTGGCTTCTGCCGTGATGTAGATGCCATATTCGTCGCAGAGGTCGTACCAACGTGGGTCGTTAGGATAGTGACAGGTGCGGTCGGCATTGACATTGAGCTGCTTCATCACCTTGATGTCCTGAATCATGCGGTCGAGGCTAACCACATAGCCTCCATCGGGGTCGAGTTCGTGACGATCGACTCCCTTGATGAGAACAGGCTTGCCATTGACGAGCAACTGGCTGTCTTTGATTTCCACCTTGCGGAAACCGACACGCTGAGGGATGCACTCAAGGAGCTTGCCGCCTTCGTCGTAAAGAGAGGCATAGAGTGTGTAGAGATTTGGCGTTTCAGCCGACCACTTCAGCGGATTGACGAAAGAAGCGTTGACCTCAGCCCAACCGTTGTTGTCGATGACGGCACTTGCCATTTCAGCTGGAGCGATGTCTTTGCCATCGGGCGCAATGAGCTGGAGGGTGACTTTCTTGCCGCGAGCCTCAGGTGCGTCAATCTTGATGTTGAGCTTGCCATCCTGATAGTTGTTGACGAGGTCAGGGGTGATGAAGAGGTCGTTGATGTGTGCTTTAGGACGCGCATAGAGATAGGACTGACGTGCGATTCCGCAAAGACGCCAGAAGTCCTGGTCTTCGAGGTAGGAGCCGTCGCACCAGCGCATGACCTGCATAGCAATGAGGTTTTGCTTGCCCAGAAGCAAATAAGGAGTGATGTCGAATTCGGCAGCCACCTTGGAGTCTTCGCTATAGCCTACATAGACGCCATTGACCCACACGGTGATGTTGCTGGTAGCCGAACCGATGTGCATGATGACTTGATGGTCGGTCCATTCAGCAGGAATCTTGAAGGAACGACGATAAGAACCAACGTGGTTGTTAAGGTCCTGAACGAAAGGCGGATTTGTTACCCAGTCGTTACGCCAAGCGTATTGGTTGTTGACGTAGATGGGGTCGCCATAACCATTGAGTTCCCACATGCCAGGCACAGGCATCTTGTCCCAACGGGAGTCGTTGAAGTCGGTGGAATAGAAATTGGCTGGACGCTCGTTGGCGTTCTTCACCCAATTGAATTTCCAATCGCCATCGAGGGAAATGAAACGGTCGGACTTGTCCATGCGACCTGCCTGGGCACGTTCTTGGGTTTCGTAAGCGAAGAAATTAGACACATCTGGAAGACGATTCTCGGCATTCTTGCCAGGGTCATTCCAAAAAGGAGTAGTGGTTTGTGCCATCATGCTTGAAGCAAGGAGCCAAGCACCGAGGGCGAGTGTTTTGTTTAGTTTCATATCAGTGAGGTTTTAGAAAGTTAAAAGTTAAAAGACCCTCCTTTTTTCACTTTTCAATTTCACACATCTTTGGGGGAGCTGGTGGATGCCTTCTTGGCTGCGGAACGCTTGGCACGTGCCCGTTGACGATTCTGCACTTGCTGCCATTGCTCTTTTGCCAACTCTTGCATATCGACAACTTCGTCTTTTTCATCCACAATTTCAAAACCGAGCATGGTTTCAATCACGTCCTCCATCGTGACGATACCACGCATGGAGCCGTATTCATCGATGATGACGGAGATGTGTTCTTTATTCTCAAGGAGTTTCTCCCAAATGTTGGAAACACTCTCATCTTCTCTGAAGGAAAGAATAGGACGCGCAAGGTCCTTGAGTTTGATATTAAACTTGTCTTGCGCCAGTTTCTCAAGAATTTCCTGCTTCAGCACATAGCCCGTGATGTAGTCGTCGTTCTCTTCTTCATACAGCGGTATGCGGGAAAACTTGGCGAAGTCGTCGCTATTGTAGAATTCTCGGATGGTTTGCGAACTCTCTGCCATCGTGACCACACTGGAAGGTGTCATAATTTCGTGAGCCGTGACATCGTCGAGCTTGAGAAGGTTCTGAATCATCTTGTTTTCCTCTTTCTCCAACACACCCTCTTCAGCACCCGTGGAAACCATAGCCACCACTTCTTCTCGGCTGACAGCTGGTGCGGAATCGTCGGTGATGAGTCGTGTGAATTTCTCAACCAACCAAACAATCGGGAAAGTGATGTAAATAAGGAACTGAATGATGGACGATGCAGGTACTGCCAACGAACGCCAGTAATTGGAACCGATGGTCTTGGGGATGATTTCACTGAACACGAGGATGCAGAACGTGAAAATACCCGAGATGACACCAACGCCTGTACTGGCAAAAAG
>DGSN01000068.1 GCA_002393575.1 Prevotellaceae bacterium UBA4361
AAAAGTTGCAAGCGGACAGAAAAACCGAAAGAACACACAAGGAAGACACCTTATTATATTATAGGGAAGGGGAAAAAGCGAAAAACACGGGGGACAGCGAAAGGGGGCCTTGCGGTGAACCGCAAGGAACGGTTGGCAGAGCCATTGGGGAAAGAAAAGAGCGCGATTGGGGAGGGAAAAGCGCGCGATTGGGGACTGAAGAGAACGCGATTGGGGATTTGGAAAGCGAGCGAGCGTTCGGCGAGATGATGTTGAACGCTCGTTAAGAAAGGAACGATGGTTCGTCGGGAAGAGGACGAAAGTTCGCTGAATGGGAAACGAAGGTTCGTTGATGAAATGGGAACGGAAAAACGGGAATGGAATTTGGATGAAGTGAAGTTAAAGAACGTTAAAAAGAGATGGTTGATGCAGTATTTTGGTGATATTTGTATTTATATTAAGCAAGGAAGACAGCAAATCAGACATCAAATGTGGAGGAAACAACTGCGGAACAGGAGCGAAGAGGAGGAACTCATTGAACGCATACGAAATAACGACCAGCGTGCCATGAGCGAACTCTACAATCAGTATGCAGGCGTGATGACGTCGGTATGCTTTCGCTATCTGTCGCAGGAAGAAGACGTGAAGGATGTGTTGCAGGAGAGTTTCATCTGCATCTTTACGTCAATCGGAAAGTTTCATCCCCAACATGAACTATCGCTTAAGGCATGGATTAAGAAAATAGTTGTCAATCACTCGATTCAATATCTGCAAAAACGGAAACGTCTCACATTCATTGAGCAATATGACACACTGGAGAACGACATATCGAATGAAGAGTCAGAGGAAATTAATGAGGTGACGGATGATGAGTTGCATAAACTCATTTGTCAATTGCCCGATGGGTATAGGACTGTGCTGAACCTCTTTATCTTCGAAGGCTACAGCCACAAACAAATCTCACAGATGCTTGGCATCAATGAACGAACATCTTCTTCTCAACTCTCGCGCGCCAAACGGCTACTTTCGAAAAGTATAACTGATTTTATAAGGAGGAAACAATGAAAAGCGAATGGTCAGACAAACTCAGAAACCGATTGGAACACCACAAGATGGATGCTCCTGCTGGGCTATGGGAGGACATCAGTCAAGAAATGGCACGGACGCATCAAACACGTCAGCAGCGGACGATGTTTTTCACTCGTGCTGCCGCTATTGCCATCATCATCCTTGCTTCTGCCTTGTTTCTTCATTATTATTCGGGAAAAGGTTTTTATTCTGTAAAGAAAGAATATTTTAGAGCGAATAATCTAAAAGACAGGAAGATAGAAGAATCGCTCACAGGATCGGAGAAGAAGGAGGAGAAACGGAGTGAAACGACAGCTGAGCATGTTCTGTTGGCAAAGACATCGAGCCACCTCAACGAAGAGCCGAAGAATGTTTCTCCTGAGAAAAACCACTACCCTACTCCTTCTAACGGAAGCGAGGAGGACAAGGAACACAATCAGCAAGTATCTTCTACGAATGAAAATACAGAAGAACCAACAAAAACGCCTTCTTCTCCCACGATTCATATTCCGACAACAGAACAGATAAGGCACCCACATTTGAAAAGGGAAAAGGGCAGATGGACAATTAGCATGGATGCATCCAGCGGGTTATTGGCTTCAAATGAAAAGTATGATAACAGTTGGTATAGCAATGTTCAATACCTCAACCCTACTCTACTGATGCTGGAAGCAAAAAAGCTATACCAAGCCCCTCAAAACGAAGAGCAAGTGAACAAAACACATCATCGTTTTCCGCTTCGCTTTGGTGTGAAATTTTCCTATCTGTTTCAACCTCGATGGAGCATAGATGGCGGACTTCGCTACACACAACTCTCATCCGAAGCCATCGAAGGAAATGGGCAATGGATGACAGAGCGACATCTGAGAATCAATTATTTAGGTGTCTCCCTTGGACTATCTTATCAGCTTTGGTCCGTTTCCCATTTCAGCATCTATGCCAATGGTGGAATTGCGCTTGATGCTTATATTTCGGGACAAGAAAATCTCAAGAATTATCAAAACGGGACATTGAACTATTCGATGAAAAGCCATTTGCAACAAAAACCGTTACAATTTTCAGTCAATGCCTCTGTCGGTGCTCAATATCAGATAGGTAAAACCATCTGTATTTTCGCAAAGCCAAGCGTGGGTTACTATTTTGACGATGGAACCACCATTCAGCACTATTTCAAGAAGCATCCGTTGGCACCGACAGTGAATCTTGGGGTTAAATTCAAATTGCACCAAAATGAGCCATGAATGTTGTCAAGATATTTAATAACTCTTTAAAATAAACAGAACATGAACAAACGATTATTAGTTCCACTTTATTTCGCTGTCGCTTTCATCCTCGGAAGTTGCAGCGAAAACGATAAAAACGGTGAATATACCGTAAGCTATTTGGTTGCCAAAAGAAAAGAAATACCTCTGACAAACGAACAAAAAGCATTTGTCAAGAGTAATAATGACTTTGCTTTCAATCTCTTCCGAAAATTCAACACAACAGGAGAAGAAAAAGGCAACAATGTGATTTCTCCGTTGGGAACCACCTTTCTATTGGGAATGATGAATGCAGGAGCCATGAATGAGTCCAGTGAGGAAATAACAACTGCCTTAGGGTTTAGCGGACAGACAGCTGAAACCGTCAATGATTTTTGCAAAACATTCATGGAAAATGCACCAAAAGCCGACACTGGCATAACACTTAATTTTGCCAACTTGCTTGTTACCAACAAAAATTCTGTCATCGCAGAGGACTACCAAGAAAACATTCAAGAAGCATATCAAGCAGAGTCGTTTTCGATGGATTTTGCGGAAAAAAACAGCTTAAAGTTCATTAACAACTGGTGTCATGAAAAAACCCAAGGATGTATTCCTTCGATTCTCGACGAACTCAAGCCAGAGGCTATTGCCTATCTGCTCAATGCCATATATTTCAAAGGGAAGTGGACTTATGGATTTGAGGAAAAGAACACACAGTCGGAACAATTCACACAACTCTCAGGAAAGATAAAATCGGTTGATATGATGTATCAGAAAGCTGAAATCCTTGCTTACACAGATAAAGTGTTCAACATGATTGTTCTGCCTTTCAGTGCAGGAGCCTACACGATGAGTGTTCTTCTCCCCAACAATGGATTCAGCACCTACGATATAATTAACAAACTCTCTTCAAACACATGGGAGAGCATACTGTATAGCACATATAATACGCAAGGCACTGCTAATGTTGAAATAAAACTTCCTCGATTCAGCACAACCACCGACTTCGACATGATTCCAACATTGAAGCAAACAGGGATTCATCGCATTTTTGATTCAAGCCTTTCTCAGCTTGATAAGATTGGCAAAGACGTTTACATTTCTTTGATGAAACAGAAATCATACATCGAAGTGAATGAAAAGGGGGCAGAAATGGCAAGTGTATCAGTGGCAGGTATGTCCTTATCGGCAAATGCACCTGTAGTAGGACAGCAAAAGAATCTGAAATTCTTTGCAGACCATCCTTTTGTATATATAGTTTCTGAAACAAGCACTGGAACTGTATTCTTTATCGGAACTTATCAAGGAAAAGAACAATGAAAAAGATTTATTTGCTTGCCTTACTTTCTTCACTACTCTTCACTTCGATGACATGTGAAGGTGACGAACAAGGAGTATCAAATCCATACGTCCTCGACGAAGAAGGCTATCCAATCTCGAAATGGCTAACCAGCGTTTCGCAAGGAAGATTTAGTGCTTACGTTGTTGGCAACGGATGGCGATTGACTCACTCATATGGCACCGTAATCAATAATGAGGACGACACGCATTACAACCAAACGAAGGATGAACCGATTCTTCCTCACAATCTCTATTTTTCAGCAGATTCCATCTATGTGTTTCAATACGAAATGATGGGAAACTGGTTGAGCGTTTCTTCTTACACATACGATGAAACAAATAATAGGATTACCAACGATTTGCTTCCCAGAATGTTGCTATTGTCCTCCTCCATCAATTCCATCGAAACCATTGAACCTATTGGAACAACCCCTACAGGACAAGTTGTTTACATTCATAATGTGTATGAGAAAATGCAATTTTATGAATTACAATCACATTGGTACGCGTTTAAACGTAAAGCAGGACAGACGAAATGATAAAACAGATTTTCTTACTCAGATTATTGTGGTTCTGCATGTTGTTTCAGGTATGCGACAAAAGCTTTTGTCAGACAACTGAGAATAGGTTTCTCGTTCGTGGAGGAGTGGGAATCTCCTCTTTTAGTCACGATGGGAGCCAAATCGACATGACCCAAAAAAGATTATCCCTCCTCTTGGGCGGTTGCTGGCAGCATTATTTCAAACCCACTTCTCACCAAAAACACTGGATGCTTCAAACGACAGTTCAAGCTGTCAGCAAAGGTGCTATCAACGACGGAGACATCATGGACGAGAAGGTTTATCTGAGAACCGTCTATTTAGAATTACCCATTACAATCATGTATCGCATTTGTCATAAAAACACATACGATATTTACCTCGGCGGAGGAGGATTTGTTGCATACGGATTAGGTGGAAAGATACATGCAGAAAAGAATGCACACTGGTTTCTCGGCATTCCTGTAGGAGAACAACCTTCCCCTTTTGAGCGCAGTTGCGGAATGCGACGTTGGGATGCAGGTATTTGCATTGAGGCGAACATCACAACTCGTCGTTGGCTTATCAGTGCAAACTACAGTTTTGGCTTACCTTACTTGTGGAACGATAGCGTCAAACCGTCATCGTGGTTAGAGCACGTACAAAATGTGACAGGAGGAATAAGTTTTGGTTATTTTCTAAAATAAAGCAATAGGTGAGAGATTCTTAAGAACTGAACAAGAATACTTCTCACCTATTGCTTCAATGTTAGCTTTATTTCAGCAAATGCTTGTCGAGGAAATTCTCGATACGGGTGAAGAGGTGGCGACGGGTGTTACCACCGAAAATGCCGTGGTTGCGGTTGGTGTAGGTTTGCATTTCGAACTGGATGTTTGCCTGTGTGAGTTGTTCGGCAAGTTCGGCTGTGTTCTGGAAATGCACATTGTCGTCAGCCAGTCCGTGGCAGATGAGCAAGTCGCCATGCAGCTTTTGGAAGCGGTGGAGCGGTGAGATGTCGTAGCCGTCAGGGTTTTCCTGCGGAGTACGCATGTAACGCTCGGTGTAGGCTGAGTCGTAGAATCGCCAGTCGGTGACTGGTGCCACGGCTACGCCACAACGGAACACGGGGCGACCTTCGGTCATGGACATGATGGTGTTGAAGCCTCCAAAGCTCCATCCCCAAATGGCGATTCGGTCCTTGTCGATGTAAGGAAGAGAGCCGAGGTAGAGAGCTGTCTCCACTTGGTCTTTCGATTCCTTGTCGCCCATCGTCATGTAGGTACACTTCTGGAAGTCGGCACCACGTCCACCTGTTCCTCGACCATCGACGCACACCACGATGTAGCCTTTCTGGGCAAGTCGATGTTCCCAAATCAGTCCACGTGCATTACCGTTGTCCCAAGAGTTGTGAACCTGTTGGTTGCCAGGGCCACTGTACTGATACATGAGTACAGGGTACTTCTTGTTGGCATCGAAAGAGGCAGGCTTGACCATCCATCCGTTGAGCTGCACACCTTCGGACGTAGTGAAGGAGAAGAGTTCGGGCTTGGCTATGTTGAGCTTGGCATAAGCATCGCGGAGAGCGGCGTTGTCCTCAAGCACACGGATTTGCTTGCCGGATGCGCTGTAGAGTGCGGTAACGGTTGGAGTGTTGAGGTCAGAAAAGGTGTTGACAAAGTATTTGCAACCATCCGAGAAGGTGGCTTCGTTGAAGCCTTTGTTGTTCGTCAGTTTGGTGCGCTTTCCTTTGGCATCAACGACATAGATGTATTGTTCCAGCGGACTGCCTTCGTTGCTGGCATAGTAGAAATTCTGTCCTGCGGCATCGGTGCCATAATAGTCGGTTACGACAAACTGTCCGTGGGTAAGCTGACGGATGAGCTGGCCTCCACTGGTGTAGAGATAAAGATGGGCAAATCCATCGCGCTCGGAGAGGAGGACGAACTGGCGACCAGAGAAGTCGATGTGATGGAGGAAGGAAGTTTCGATGTACTTGTCAGAGGTTTCACGCACAGCGAGTTTGGCAATGCCAGAGCGAGGGTTGACCATGTAGATGTCACATTGGTTCTGATGGCGGTTGAGCGTGAGAACGGCGAGCTTGTCGGCTTCGCCCGTGAACTGAATACGAGGGATGTAGGTGTTGGAATCGGTTGGCACGTTGAGTTGACGCGTGACACGGCTCTTGATGTCGAAACTGTGGACGGAGACCTTTGAATTTCGCTCTCCAGCCTTTGGGTACTTGTATTCATAGACTCCTGGATAGAGCTGATAGTCAGTCATTTCGGGTGCTGTGCCCTTGAAATACTGAAAGGCAAATGTGCGCACGTTGGTTTCGTCGAAGCGCACCCAAGCCAGCATTTGGGAATCGGACGAGAAGTCGTAAGCACAGTTGTACTCAAATTCCTCTTCATACACCCAGTCGGGCTTTCCGTTGATGATGTGGTTGAATTGTCCGTCGGTGGTGATTTGGCTCTCGGCATTGTTGAAGAGCAGCTTCACAAGGAAGATGTTGTTGTCGCGGATGAAGGCAATCATGGTGCCATCGGGTGAGAACTTTGGCACTTCCTGCAAGTCGCCTTTCTTAGAGAGCGGTTCGAGCGTGCGGTTTCGCACATTATAAATATAATAGGTGGCAGTGGCAGAACGTCGATAGATAGCTTGCTGATTGGTGCCGATGAGGATGTTCTTGCCATCGGGCGAGATGATATAGTCGGAGAAGCTCGTCAGTTTCTTTCCTCGTGCCGTGGCAAGGTCGAAGAGTGTTTCTGCCACTTCTCCTGTTTTGTAGGAGCAGCGTAGAATCTTTGTGCCGTCGTCAGAAATTCGGGAATAGGACTCTCCATCCGCCATAGGACGGAGGCCGCTGATGCGCCGAGGCATGTAGCGATAATAGACTACGTCGTCGAGGGAAATGTTTTGTGCAAAAAGGGAAATTGTGGCAAAAGCGAGCATTGCCAGTGCAAAAAATTTTTTCATATCGTCATTTTTTTGTTATTTTGCAAAGTTATATAAAAAATGAAGAATGAAGAATGAAGAATAAAGAATTTTTCAAGAAAATAAGAAAATGAAGAATATCTTAAAAAACTTATACACAATCTTTTGTCTCGCCGCTCTGATTTTGCTAAGTTGTGACAATCCACAAAAAGAGCTGAAAAAGAAGCTTCCAAGCAAGGCTGATATTGTTTCGGAACTGAAACAGAAGGCTGACATCGTGACAACGGAACTGAAGGTGCGCAAGGTGGCGATATACGATTCGAGCAAAAGCGAGAAGTTTACGTGGAAGAACCCGAACACCTGGAAATGGGGCGACCAGAAGTGTATCATCCCTATCGAGGTGACACTGAAATATGGCTACGATTTGCGCAATCTGAGCATTAGGAACGTGGAAATCGAGGAAGACAGCAGCATCGTGGTGATTCACTTGCCTAAACCCAAGATTATCGATGCGGGCTACAACACCTACATCGACGAGGGAAGTGTGGTGAAGATGTCAACAGGTCTGCGCTCTGAAGTGGGCCATGCCTTGCAGGAGGAAATCAGGCGTAAGGGCTATGAGGCTGTGCTGAAGGACGAGCTTATCAGTTCGGTGGGCGAAGACGTGAAGCGCAATGCCCAGACGTTGTTCACAAGCATCGTGAAGGCGATGGGCTGGAAGCACGTGGTGGTGGAAGTGGAATAAAAAGTGAGTTTTGCGAAAATTCAGAAAGCAATGAGGAACGAACATAGCAGCAACAAGATGTCGAGCGGTTTGCAGAATGCAGGCCAATGGCTCCATTTTCTTTTTTTGATTATCATCGGCGGAGTGATTGGGCTTGCCATCTATGGGGTAAAGACCTGGGTGGATGCCTTGAAGAATCCGCAGGAAATTGTTCTTGAGAACTCTCCGATAGCGATTGAGAGTGTGCGTCCGAAGGGTGAACTATACGTTAGTAGTGCCATCGTGGAGGACTACGTGACTCTGCATCGCACGGAGAAACACCTCGGACTGATTCCCGAGGAACATTCGTGTGTGCAGATACTGAAACAGAAGGTGAGTTTCAAGATTGACTTAGACAAAATCGTCTATACGCCCGACACGCTGAACTGGCTCATTGTGACGCTCCCCGACGTGGAGTATGTGGCTTCGACGCAGAACACGCCATTCATGTCGGACGACGAGGACTTCTGGGAAAAGGAACTTCCTTCAACCAATGGGCTGAAGAGGAAAGTGGAGCAAAAGATTAGGAAACGCTACGACACTGCTGAGAACCGCAAGCGAGCCAACAAATACGCAGAAGAGGCAGTGACTGCCATGCTCATGCAAATGGGGTACGAAGTGAGGTTTACTCCAAAGATAGAACAAAGCAAAGAAGGGTTGATAGGGCAATGATTCTTTGCAAAAAATAATGACTCAAGACAAAAAGAAACAATGATTTCCAGACTTTTCCGGAAATCATTGTTTCTTTATTCAGATGATGTCGTAAGAGTGTTACATCACGACTTCAACAGCGTGCTTGCCTTCGAGTGTTGGAATAACATTGCCTTCGATGGCTTGTCCATCCACTGTGATACTCTTCACACCTTTCTGCACACCGTCAGGATTGCTGACATGGATGAGGTACTCAGCACCACGGAACTGACGCTTCACCGTGAACTCACGGCACGAAGTTGGTACGCATGGGTCGATGAGCAGTCCGTCGTAGCTTGGTTTCACACCGAGGATATACTGGCTTGCGGTGAGCCACATCCATGCTGCCGTACCTGTGAGCCATGAGTTCTTGCCTTCACCTGGACGTGCCGCATCCTTACCTGCCACCATCTGGCAGTTGACGTATGGCTCCACCTTGTGCAAGGTCTGGTCCTTGATGAACACAGGGCTGATTTTCTTGTAGAGTTCCCAAGCATCGTTTCCACGAGAAGCTACGGTGTCGGCAATAATCACCCAAGGATTGTTGTGGCAGAAGATGCCCGCATTCTCCTTGTAACCAGCAGGATAAGAGGATATTTCGCCATACTCCACATAGTAGCGGGTGAAGGCAGGATTGTTGAGCACCATGCCATGCTCGGAGTCGAGATATTTCTTGCAGGAGTCGAGTGCCTTATCTACCATGCCTTCTTCGAGTCCGATGCCAGCCATAGCGCACCAGCCCTGACTCTCAATGAATATCTTACCTTCTTCATTCTCGTGCGAACCAATCTTGTTGCCATAGAAGTCGTAGGCACGCAAGTACCATTCGCCATCCCAACCATGCTTCTTCACGGCATCCACCATCAAGTCGATGCAGTTCTGAGCACGAGCAGCCTCGTCCTTGTAAGAAGCAGCGCATTTGCCATCGTTTGCTCTCTTTTCCAACTCCTTGCAGAGTTCGACATAATCTTTTCCGCAAACCACGAACAAACCTGCAATCATGAGACTCTCTGCCTTGCTGCCAACAGAATTGTTCTCCGTTGTCTGGAAACTCTCGTTAGGGTCCCAAGAGAAGCAGTTGAGGTTGAGACAGTCGTTCCAATCGGCACGGCCAATGAGCGGCAAAGCATGAGGACCGAGATTTTCCACCACATGATTGAAGGAAATTCGCAGGTGCTCGAAAAGAGTCACCTCGGTGCCAGGTTCGTTGTCCCAAGGCACCATTTCGTCGAGAATCGAGAAGTCGCCCGTTTCTTTGATATATGCCACGGTGCCGAAAATGAGCCACATAGGGTCGTCGTTGAATCCACCACCAATGTCGTTGTTGCCACGCTTGGTGAGTGGTTGATACTGGTGGTAGCAACCGCCGTCAGGGAACTGAGTGGAAGCAATGTCGATGATGCGTTCACGAGCACGGGAAGGAATCTGATGGACAAAACCTACCAAATCCTGATTGGAATCGCGGAAGCCCATGCCACGACCAATACCACTCTCGAAGAACGATGCCGAACGAGAGAAATTGAAGGTAATCATGCACTGGTACTGATTCCAGATGTTCACCATGCGGTCGAGCTGCTCATTGCCACTCTTCACCTGATACTTGTCGAGCAAAGCGTCCCAATAAGCTTTCAGTTCGGCAAAAGCTGCATCCACTTTGGCAGCGGTGTCGAAGGCAGCAATCGTCTCCTGAGCCTTCTTCTTATTAATAATGGTATGGTCGAGTTCGCCTAAGGACGTGATGAGTCCTGGTGTCTTTTCAGCAAACTTCTCCTCTTGTGGCTGTTCCACATAGCCTAACACGAAGACAAAATCGCGGCTTTCGCCTGGTGCCAATTCCACCTCGATGAAGTGGGAAGCAATAGGGCTCCATCCGTGTGCCACACTGTTCTTTGGCTTGCCTTCCATGACGCAATCAGGGTTGGCGAACTCATTGTAGAGACCAACGAAGGACTCGCGGTCGGTGTCGAAACCATCGACAGGCACATTCACGCTGTAGTAAGCAAAATGGTTGCGACGTTCCTTGTATTCTGTTTTATGATAAATGGTGCTGCCATCAATTTCCACCTCACCCGTTGAGAAATTGCGCTGGAAGTTCTCCATGTCGGTCGCTGCATTCCAAAGGCACCACTCTGCAAAGGAGAAGAGTTTGAGCGAACGCTTTGTCTGGCTGTGGTTGGTGAGTGTGAGTTTCTGCACCTCGCACCATTTCTTGAGAGGGACAAAGAAGAGCACGCTTGCCTCTACCCCATTCTTCGAGCCAGTGATGCGTGTGTAGTTCATGCCATGACGACATTCGTAAGAGTCGAGAGGTGTCTTACAAGGCTTCCACCCTGGGTTCCAGACGGTGTCGCCGTCCTTAATGTAGAAATAGCGACCGCCGTTGTCCATTGGCACGCCATTGTAGCGATAGCGCGTGATGCGGCGGAACTTGGCATCCTTGAAGAAAGAATAGCCACCAGCGGTGTTGGAAATGAGTGAGAAGAAATCCTCGTTGCCTAAATAGTTGATCCAAGGCCAAGGAGTCTGAGGGTCAGTGATGACATACTCTCTGTGAGCATCATCAAAGTGTCCGTAAACTTTTTTTTCCATGATATTGTAAGTTGGTAAGTTTTTGAGTTTTTAAGTTTTTATGTTTTTAATGTAGAATATAAGGATTCGAAAAACGTTTCTGTTTGCAAAATTAGTGCTTTTTCTTTCAAAAAAGGCTTTCAGAAAAGGAAAAGAATGACACAAATTTAACGCATCGTTAGCTTTTCCTTTCGCGGACGAATCATTTCATGTTGCGTGCCTTGAAAATCATCTCCTTGGCATTGTTGATTTCCTGGAATTTCTTCTGTGCAGCAGCCTTTACGTCTTCGCCAAGTGTATTCACACGGTCTGGGTGATACTGAAGTGCCATCTTGCGGTATGCCTTGCGTACTTCATCGTCGGTAGCATCCTTCGTGATGCCCAACACAGCGTAAGCATCATCGAGCGTCTGTCCACCAAGATGAAGCATCTGATCTACCACATCTGCACTAAGCGACAGATTGACAGCCACTTGACGAAGTGCAGTGAGTTCCACATCAGCCAGATTGCCATCCGACTTGGCTATATCGCAAAGGAATGCAATGAGCTGAAGACGATGCTCTTGCTGCATCTGTCTCGACATTTCCTGACATGCTTGCTGTATCTGCTGCTGCCACACATATTCGCCCTGCTTCTTGCGGTATTCGAAAAGTTTTTTCAAGATGCCATCACCCTGCTCCACAGCCGATTCGCCGAAGGATTGACGCAGAAACTGACGCACATGTTCCATCTCGGAATGCATGATTTTGCCATCAGCCTGAATGATGTGGGCTGCAAGCACCATCAACGAGAAAAGGAAACTGTTGCGATTGCCTTCGTTCGTTCGAGCAGAATCGTAAGTGTCCTGCTGGTAGCCACTTGATGTATTGTCTTCGTACTCAATTTTAGATTCATCATCACCTAAAAGAGAATCGAACATGGAACCGATGGCATAGCCCACCATCGCTCCCAGAATGTTCTGGCTCAGAACCCAGCCGAGCCAACCGCCTATCCATTTACCAAGTCCCATATAATGATTTACCGATTGAAAGATTTACAATTTACGAATGATAGAAGGATACCACCTTTTTTATAATAATTGGCAAAATAAACAAAAATATTTTTCTTAGCAAAATAATTCTCCATTATAATACTTGATGAACCCAATGAAATCATCGATGCATCACCAGCATTATTCCAAAACTCTTGAGATTGTATTCATGCGCATATATGGAATATGAACCACGCAATAGGGACTCTCGAAAAAGGACGAAGGTTCATTACAACATTTTTGAACGTTCGTTTTTATTTTGTTGAACGTTCAAAATGATGACGACGAAGGTTCAATGGATGTTTTTTGAAGGTTCAAGAGAATTATGAATCTCCAATAGAACAATAAAAAAGGTGAAATGAAGGTGTATAAATACCCTGAGAAAAAAAGAAAAGATTCTCATTTCAACTGCTGTGACAGAGTCTTCCTTGATAGGTGTCGCGCTCCTCCAAGCGCTTATTCACTTTCTCTACAAACTCGTAATTCTTGAGTCCCCAGCCAGGAATGGCAAGAAGAGAGGAAGGAGACTGAGAAACGAATCGTTCGACAACGATTTCAGGACGAATAAGTTCAAGGAAATCAATTACTTCATCAATATACTCAAAGGGTTGGTAGAGGTGAAAATTTTCTGGATGCTCAACATATTCCTCAGCCATTTTCGTTCCCTTAATTAACTGAAGTTGATGAATTTTCAGTGTATCGAGAGGTAGGTCAGAAATACGTTTTGCTTCGTTTGAAAGATACTGCGGAATGATGTGCGTGAGTGGCAGACCGAGAATGATATGACCGCCCGTGAGAATCCCCCTATCATGCGTTGCTTTGATAGCATGGCGGGTACATGCGAAGTTGTGACCACGGTTGATGTGCTGAAGAATCGTGTCGTCGGTAGATTCTATGCCATACTCTACCGTAAGGAAGCATTGACGGTTCAACTCAGCAAGATAATCCAATAGGGGCAAAGGCATACAATCGGGACGTGTGCCGATGACAATGCCAACAACATCTTCCACGGACAAAGCTTCCTCGTATTTCCGCTTCAGGTCATCAAGCGATGCGTATGTGTTCGTATAGGCCTGGAAATAAGCTAAATACTTCATGGACGGATATTTCCGAGAGAAGAAAGCCTTGCCTTCCTCCAACTGTTGCGATATGGATTTTGAGGTTTCACAATAGGCAGGGTTGAATGTCTGATTGTTGCAATAAGTGCAGCCCCCTACCCCAACTGTGCCGTCACGATTGGGACAAGTGAAACCTGCATTGATGGATATTTTCTGTGTTTTCTGCCCCACTCTTGCAAGAAGCCAAGGGCCATATTCCCGATACCGATGGTTCATGTTGAACAAAAAATGTAATATTGACTTTGCAAAATTAAGGTTTTTCGTGGTTTTAAATACAAAAATTAAGATTTTTTATTGTCTTTCAAGAAAAAATTATCTACCTTTGCACCCGAAATATGCGCGCCCCCGAAGCGTGCGTATGGAATTTGGTGTGTGAATAGTGTCTCCTATTAGCCGGGAACACGGTTCGTGAATCGCCGAGAGATGCAAAAAAGACAAAACAAAAAATTAGTAACAACAAAAACGAATTCAAAGAAGTAATGAACACTTTAAGTTTCAGCACTCACTTCGCAACAAAGGAAGAGGCTCAGAAAGAATGGGTGGTCGTTGATGCCACAGACCAGGTTGTTGGTCGCCTCGCTTCAAAGGTTGCAAAAATTTTGCGTGGTAAGTATAAACCATGCTTCACCCCTAATCAGGACTGCGGTGACAATGTGATTATTATCAATGCAGACAAGATTCAGTTCACAGGCGCTAAGTGGACAGATAAGCAGTATCTCACCTACTCAGGTTATCCAAGTGGTCAGCACAAGATTAACCCTGAGAACCTTGCCAAGAAGCCTCATGGCTACGAGCGCATTCTTCGCCATGCTGTGAAAGGTATGCTTCCAAAAGGCCGCCTCGGTTCGAAGATTCTCAAGAACCTCTACATTTATGAGGGTGCAGAGCACGAACAGCAGGCTCAGAGTCCAAAGTCAATTGATATTAACGCTCTTAAATAATAAAAAGGTATAGCATGGAAGTAATTAATGCATTGGGTCGCCGCAAGAGCGCTGTTGCCCGCGTATATCTCACAGAAGGTACTGGTAAGATTACTATCAACAAGAGAGATCTCAAAGAATATTTCCCATCTGAACTCGTTCAGTATGTTGTTAAGCAGCCGCTGAACCTTCTCAACGTTGCTGAGAAGTATGACATCAAGGTGAACCTCTACGGTGGCGGTTACACAGGTCAGAGCCAGGCTCTTCGTCTTGCTATTGCCCGCGCACTCGTAAAAATTAATGCTGACGACAAGAAGGCTCTTCGCGCAGAAGGCTTCATGACTCGCGACTCACGCGCTGTAGAGCGTAAGAAGCCAGGTCAGCCAAAGGCACGCCGCAAGTTCCAGTTCAGTAAGCGTTAATATTTATTTGGTACAACTCATAAAGATTATCGTTTAGTATCTAAACTGAGAAGATTTCTCACCATGTGGGAACTACTCCTCGGTTGGGTTTTCAAAAGGGTTGAGAGTTGAGGGTTTAGTGTTTAGTGGATTTGTTCCACGAAAACTCAAAAACTTAAAAACTCAGAAACTCAAAAACTTCAATTAAAAACTTAAAAAGAAAGTAAACAAAATTATGTCAAGAACATCATTTGACGCCCTGCTCGCAGCAGGTGCACATTTCGGTCACCTCAAAAGAAAGTGGAATCCAGCTATGGCTCCTTATATCTTCATGGAGCGCAACGGTATCCACATCATCGACCTCAATAAGACAGTTGCTAAAGTTGACCAGGCAGCTGAAGCTCTCAAGCAAATCGCTAAGAGCGGAAAGAGAATTCTCTTTGTTGCTACTAAGAAGCAGGCTAAAGACATCGTAGCAGAGAAGGCTACATCCGTAAATATGCCATACGTTATTGAACGTTGGCCAGGTGGTATGCTCACCAACTTCCCTACTATCCGCAAGGCAGTGAAGAAGATGGCAAACATCGACAAACTGATTGCTGACGGAACTTACGACAAGCTCTCAAAGCGTGAGAACCTCCAGATTCGTCGTAAGCGCGAAAAGCTTGAGAAGAACCTCGGTTCAATCGCCGACTTGACTCGCCTTCCTTCAGCTCTCTTCGTTGTTGACGTTCTCAAGGAGAATATCGCTGTTCGCGAAGCTAACCGTCTCGGTATTCCAGTTTTCGCTATCGTTGATACGAACTCTAATCCAGACAACATCGACTTCGTTATCCCTGCAAACGACGATTCTACTAAGGCTGTAGAAATCATCCTCGATGCTTGCTGCAAGGCTATCGCAGAAGGTCTTGAAGAGCGCAAGGCAGAGAAGATTGACATGGAAGCTGCTGGCGAAGGCGAAGATGAGAACGAGGAAAAGGCTGAAAAGCCAGCTCGCAAGCGTTCAACTCGTGCTCGTGCAGAGAAGAAGGAAGAAGCTGCTGCTGACGAAGCACCTGCTGCTGAAGCTGAAAAGGCTGAGCCTGAAGCAACAGAAGCTGAATAAGCTCATTCTCACAAAATAAACAGAACTATTAACATAACAAAGGAAAGGAGCGTTGACACACGCTGTGATTGACGCTCCTCCCCTCCCAAAACATAATAAAACATTATGGCAATTACATTACAAGAAATCAATGCACTTCGTCAGAAGACACAAGCAGGACTCATGGACTGCAAGAAGGCTCTCACAGAAGCAAACGGCGACATGGAAGCTGCAATGGAGATCCTTCGCAAGAAGGGTCAGCTCGTTGCAGCAAAGCGTTCCGACCGTGAAGCTTCTGAAGGTTGCGTTCTTGCAAAGGTTGATGGTAAGTTCGGTGCTATGATCGCTCTCAAGTGCGAAACTGACTTCGTTGCAAAGAATGCTGACTTTGTTGCTCTTGCTAACAAAATCATCGATGCAGCAATCGCTGCAAGAGCGAAGACTCTCGACGAAGTGAAGAACCTCGACATCGACGGTGTTCCTGCTGCTGAAGCTGTTGTAAACCGTTCTGGTGTTACGGGTGAAAAGATGGAACTCGATGGCTACGCTACTGTAGAAGGCGAAAAGGTGGTTGCATACAATCACATGAACCAGAGTTTCCTTTGCACACTCGTTGCATTCAACAAGGATACTTCTGATGAAGTGGCAAAGGGCGTTGCTATGCAAGCTGCTGCTATGGCTCCTCTCTACCTCGACGAGGCAGGTGTTTCTGAAGAGACCAAGGCTAAGGAATTGGCAAGCATCGTTGACAAGACGAAGGAAGACGAAGTGAAGAAGGCAATTGAGATCGCTCTCAAGAAGGCAGGTATCAACCCTAACCTCGTTGACAGCGAAGACCACATTGCTTCCAACACTACTAAGGGCTACATCACAGCAGAAGAAGGCGAAAAGGCAAAGGAAATTATCGCTTCTGTAGGTGAAACAGCTCGTCAGAACCTCAACGACAAGAAGATTGAAATGATTGCTCAGGGTCGTCTGAACAAGTATTTCAAGGAGGTTTGTCTGCTTGACCAGGCATACATCGACGACAACAAGATTTCCGTTGCAGACTTCTTGAAGAAAGCTGACAAGGACTTGACTGTTGTTGACTTCAAGCGTTACACTCTCCGCGCAGAGTAACTAACCGACTCTCGCCATTAAGGACAGCGCACTTAATGAAAGCAAAATACCAAATCATGATTAACCCTTTTGAAAGTTAAAATAGCGCTGGTTTTTAACTTTCATGGGGTTATATTAGAAACACAAAATATGAGAAGAAAGATTTCAAGTTTATTGCTTCTGGGCATTTTAGCTTGCGCTAATGTTTCAGCTCAAGAAAACACGCAATGGGTTAAGGTGGATCGTTCTCAACTTCCTGAGTCTGTCTTAACAGAAGAAATTACTTTTCCTCAACCAACAGACGACAAATATCGTGTTGTAACAAATCGTTTCTGGGAAAACTGGTTTGTTTACGCTGATGCAGGTGGTCACGCTTTCTTTGGGGACTATAGTCACTGGGGAAAGTTCAAGGAGACTCTCTCACCTGAGTTTGCAGTTGGTATCGGTAAGTGGTTCACTCCAGGTATTGGTGTAAAAGGACAGTTTGGTATGGGTTCATCAAGAGGTTTCTTGAATGATAGTTATGTTTTCACATCAAACTATGGCTACCTTCAAAACCCTTATCTTGACAACCATGTAGGCAACTACCCTCAACAGCACAATGGTTACAACTATTGGCCAATGAAGACTAAGTTCTGGGATGTGAGCATGAATGTATCGTTCAATCTCTCTCGTCTCTTCTGCGCTTGGGAAAACTATGGAACCAAGAAATTGTTCAACCAGTTCATCCTCACTCTCGGTTTTGGTGGTCTTCACCACTATGACTACGACAAGGATAAGTATGGTCCAGAGAACGACTGGTACATGAACGCTGAATTGCAGTACAGCCGTTTCTTCACAAGAGCAAAGGCATTCTCACTTGACTTCAAAATTCGTTCTCAGATTTTTGAGACTCACTTCGACCAGTCTTTCATCCAGGGCCATCGTTGGGATGCCAACCTCGGTTTGAACATTGGTTTGACTTACTACATCAAGGTTCGTGGTTGGGATCGTTGCGTATCTTGCGGCGAAGCAAACTACTACATCCCTGCAACTCCAGTGAACGATTGTCCTGAGTACAAGACTTTCACATTCTACGTGTTCTATCCAAACAACTATTCTGGACGTGACGATGCTCCAACGATTGCAGGCGACGAAGTAAATGCTATCGACTACCTCGCAGGTGGTATCTTCACTCAGAAGAAGTTCGCTAACACAAATGCAGCTGGTTCAAACCTCGGCTCAACAGCAAAGTTGCGCAGACAGGCTACAGAAGACATTGCTACAGAGAAAGCAACATTTGGTGGAAACCAGATTATTACTCGTGGTTATGAAATTTCCAACGAGCCAATTTCTCTCAGCATGAGCGAAAGCGAACTCAAGGCATTCAAGGATCAGTATGGTTACTATTACGCACCAATCTATGAGGGTAATAACACTTGGTACTACCGTGTGGATGACGTAACAGCTACTCAGAAGCTCCTTAGCGATGACAACTACAAGGAAAGTGAATCTTACTCTCTGAATGCTCACGCAGGTCTTGGCACCATTCGTCAGAACATGCCAATCGACAAGAACAGCGAGCTTTACAGCTTCGCAGATGTTTATGCTGCCCTCGAAGGCAACAATGGTTACATCAGCAAGTATGCAGATGCTCAGACTGTTGCAGCAATCAAGGAAATCCTCGAAAGTGGTACAATCCTCAGTGTTCAGGCTGAAGGTCTTGCTACAAGCCAGGATAACAACAAGGAGAATGAAGTTGGCATCCAGCGCAACAACACCCTCTCTTACAACCGTGCTCTCACAGCTATCAAGTGGTTGCAGGGAAGTGGCAAGTTCAACGGTGTAAACTCAGACGCTTTCGTTGTTAACACCTTGAATGCTCCAATCGGACAGGTAAATGACAAGAGCACACGTGGCTTGAACGCTAAGTTGAACCGTTGCGCTCGTATCAAGATTAGCTACTTGATTAACAAGAAGTAATCTGATTCAGAACAAATTGAAATAAGACTCTAAACAGTTTAGATAAAAAGAAAACCCGCTGGGACAGTTCCAGCGGGTTTTCTTTTTTTATGATTCAACAAAAGCTGTTTTCAGATTCAAGCCATCAAATCAATCCAAAAGTTTCGAACATTTTTCGGTAAGCATCTGCTTTCTTTTCCAAAGACAGAGGATAAGCTCTGGAACTGGACGGAAGGCGATAGAGACAAATTGGTTCTTGGTTTTCGTTGAGAAGGTTTGGGATTTTCACAAAAGTCCCAAGCTTTGGAACCTGCTCAATGTTCAGATGTTCGCAGATGGTTTGCGTTGCCTTTTCTCCAGTTGTCACAATCGATTTCAGTTGTGGCATTGCATCGATTAGTTGACGAATATCCGTTGCTTCCACCACCTCCAAGAATTTATCCGAAGCATTGTCATTCAGTCGCCGAATAGCGTATGACGTATCGAAGAATCCGATTCCCTTTTCATTGAGAAACTCAATGATTTTCTGCAACTTGAATGTCTTGTTCGCTTCATCCACAAAGTGATTTTTATCGCCATAGAAAACCAATCCTTCAATTCTCCAGTGATCGTTTCCGTAGTTGGGGTAATAAAAATCCTGGCACCAACGCTTTCTTGGCGGAGGAAAGCTACCCAAGAAAAGCACACGTCCGTTTTGAGGCAGAAAAGGAATGAGAGGATGATATTCCACACCATCCTTCGACCGATTGATATTTTCCACATTCAAATATGAAGGTAAAAACTCATTCATCATCTCTTCCTCCCTACTCTACTCGCCTTTCTTTTCCTGCTTATCCTTTAGTTTGAGTCGTTCCTGAATTTTTCTGTGGAAAAACCTCACCTTCATTTGCATCCGATTGCGTTCCATCTTCAGAGAGTCCAACTTTTCAGAAGCAGCACGCACCGTTGGGTGATACTCAGGCAGTCCCTTTGTCACGTCCTCAAACTCATACCTTCCGAAGTTGTAGATGCTGTCAGCCTCATGTGATTGCACCTTTGCCTCTTCAAGATTGACCGTATCCTCAAAATACAAAGCCGCCCATCTCACCTCCGTAGCACGAGGATAAGCCTTGCGGATAGAATCAATCAAGGCATGCGCCTTTGCAAAGTCCTTTTCCGTCACAGCCTGCCTTGCTTCCTCAAGCAGGGGAGCAGCCTCCGTGTTCGGATTCTGTTTCTGACAAGATGCTACAACGAGGCTGATGACAGCCAAAACAAATATCTTTTTCATCGAAACTGATTATTTTAGAATTTCACGATTGTCTCGCCATTGATGACAAGATTGTCAAACTTCACATCATGTACTTTCCCCGTCACTTTCACTGGTTCTGCCGTTACGCCTTCGAAGTCTGAATTCTTCACGTGAATGTTATAGACATTCGATTCCGTTGGCAAACCAATCATCAGCACACCATATTTGCTCTTCTTGCAAGTGACATTTTCGAGAAACACATTGCGAACCGTCGGGTTGTGCGTTCTGTCCGCTTTCTCGCGCGGTTCATAGTCGAGATTGATTTTCAGCACCGCCTCTCGACATTGTCCCACCATCACATTCCTCACATAGATGCCATCCGTAACACCTCCTCGGCATGGATTTGTCTTGATGCGAATCACGCGTTCCAAATTCGGACTGTCCATCGTGCAGTTCTCAACAAACACATTCTGGCAACCGCCGCTGATTTCACTACCCACAACGACACCTCCATGTCCATCCAGCATTTCACAATTCCTCACGATGATGTCCTTGCTTGGAATATTGAACGCACGTCCATCAGCATTTCGTCCGCTCTTGATGGCAATGCAGTCGTCGCCCGTGTCGAATTTGCAGTTTTCAATCAGCACCTTCTCGCACGACTCTGGGTCGCAACCATCCCCATTCGGTCCATCGTTCTGAATATACACATTGCGCACCACCACGTTCCGACAAAGCAGAGGATGAATCACCCAGAATGGAGAACGCAGCATCGTCACGCCTTCAATCAACACGCCATCGCACTGGAAGAAATTCACCAACTGAGGGCGCAGACCTTTTCCCTTTCCGAACCGACGTTCATCAATCGGCACACGCTTCTCATTCATCTGCATCAGTTCGCCACGTGTTGTGCGCTGATGCTCAGGCGTTTTCTCTGTCCAGTTGTAATGAGCCGCACCGCACATTGGCCACCAAGCATCCATGCCAGCACCACCATCAATAGTACCCTCACCCGTGATGGCAATGTCCGTGGCATCAGCAGCATAAACCATCGGCTGATAGTTCCAGCAGTCATTGCCTTCCCAACGAGTGCGAACCAAAGGATAAAGATGGGTATCAGCAGAGAACAACAGCGTTGCACCTTTTTCCAGCACAAGGTTCACACCCGTTTGCAGCACAATGCCACCCGTGTTCCATGTGCCTTCAGGCACAATCAAACGACCGCCACCCTCATTCGAGCAAGAGACAATCGCCTCATTGATAGCCTTTTGGTTTTCGGTAGCACTGGCATCAGTTCGGGCACCGAAATCCTTGATATTATACGTTTGGTTCGCAAACATGGGTTGACGAATTGATTGCTCTATCTGCTTGTAACTCGTGTTCCAAACATCCGTTTCCTGAGCCGACACCAGCACACTCACCAGCATCGCACACAACACAGAGAAATATCTCGCTCCGATTTCTTTCCTTTTCATATCACACCTAATTAAATTATAGGACGCAAAGATAAGGAATTTTAATTGCCTTTTGTCAATTATCAACTAAAAAATCGCTAAATTTGCACCTCAAAACAAAAAAATCATGAAATTTCTCACAGACGAAGAACTCAAGCAAAGTCTTTCCCACCCCATCTTTCATTTGATAGGAGAAACAGCCGACGAACTGCACACCGAATGCTACGTGATTGGCGGTTTTGTCCGTGACCTCTTCCTCGAACGCCCATCAAACGACATCGATTGCGTAGTAGTAGGCAGCGGAATCACCATTGCCAAGGCTGTAGCCGAGAAAATCAAAGAGAAATTTCACAAGAAACCCCACATCGCCGTCTATGCCAATTTCGGCACGGCGCAGATACATTTCGACGGCAACGAGATTGAGTTTGTGGGGGCACGTCGCGAAAGTTATTCACACGATTCACGCAAACCTGTCGTGGAAGACGGTACCTTAGAGGACGACCAGAACCGACGCGACTTCACCATCAACGCCATGGCACTCTGTCTCAACGCCGACCGCTTCGGAGAACTCGTTGACCCGTTCTACGGACTGGACGACCTGGAGGATGGCATCATCCGCACCCCACTCGACCCCGACATCACCTTCAGCGACGACCCTCTCCGCATGATGCGCTGCGTCCGTTTCGCCACCCAGCTCAATTTCTTCATCGAAGACGAAACCTTCGATGCCCTTCAGCGCAATGCCGAACGCATCAAAATCATCTCAGCAGAGCGTACCATCGACGAATTCAACAAAATCATGCTTGCCAAGCATCCATCCAAAGGCATCATGGACCTGGAACGCTGTGGACTGCTCAAGTTCATCCTGCCCGAACTCGTCGCCCTCGAAGGCGTGCAAACCATGAACGGCAAAGCACACAAAGACAATTTCTACCACACGCTTGCCGTACTCGAAAACGTGGTGAAGGCACAGAAAACAGCCCCTCCCCAACCTCCCCAAGGGGAGGAGAATGTAGATACTCCGTCAATTGATAAAAGCAACGAGCAGTGTAACTTCCAATCATCCCCCTCGGGGGATAAGAGGGGGGCTCTGTGGCTCCGTTGGGCAGCCCTTCTTCACGACATTGGCAAAGCCAAGAGCAAACGATGGGATGCAGCCAACGGATGGACCTTCCACAACCACGATTTCTACGGGCAGAAGATGGTGCCCAACATCTTCCGACGCTTGAAACTCCCACTCGACGACCGCATGAAATACGTGCAGAAACTCGTCAGTCTCCACATGCGCCCCATCGTCATCGCCGACGAGGAAGTCACCGACAGTGCCGTGCGCCGACTCCTCAGCGACGCAGGCGACGACATCGACGACCTCATGATGCTGTGCGAAGCTGACATCACCTCGAAGAACGAAGTGAAGAAAGCACGCTTCCTCGAAAACTTCCGCATCGTCCGCGAGAAAATCACCGACCTGAAAGAGCGCGACTACAAACGCCTCTTCCAGCCCGTCATCGATGGCGAAGAAATCATGCGTATGTTCAAGCTGCAACCAAGCCGCGAAGTGGGCATCCTGAAGAAAGCCCTCAAAGACGCCATCCTCGACGGCATCATCCCCAACGAACCCGACGCAGCCCGTCAGTTCCTTACGGAAGAAGCAAAGAAAATCGGACTTGCTCCACAAGCATAAAAAACCTCATTCGGTTTCTCAAACCAAACGGGCGCTCGTTTTTGTTAAAACGGGAGCCCGTTTGGTTTTTCATTGCGCATACGTTGGGGATGACGTTCATGAACGAGCGTTCGTTTTACTCGCAACGAACGTTCGCCGTACTGCGATTGAGCGTTCAAAGAAACCCAAACGAACGTTCATACTACCTGTTAAGTCTAATCTTCTTCAAAAAAATCATTTTTTACTATCTTCACGTATTTTTTTTATTAAATCCTTAGTGAATTCATCAGCTCCATCAGCATTTAAATGTGCTCCATCATGGAAATATTGATTATTATGAACATACTTTGCATCATTAGAAAAATCGAGAAACGACACATTCCGTTTCTTACATATATCTTTTATTGGTTTCAAATTCTGGGGGTTCATGCCGTACCAAATAGGAGAAACGACAAAATAAACTTTGGCATTGCCTGCACAATCTATGAACTTATTTACATACTCCAATTTTTGAGAATCCACTTCATATACAGGTTCCTGATAATTCTTCACAACCTTCATCGTATCCATTGCAGAATTACTTGGACGGAACCCTTGCAAACCTTCTTCAGATGGTCGTGGAAACAAATATACAAAGAACATGTGATGCAACTTGCCGTTATATTTATATAAATTACTTATCATTTTATATTTTTGAGTCTTATCTATAGATTCAAACATTTCAGCTATTCCTTCACGATGATAAAATGATTTTAAAAAACCAATATACCGACTATTATCACCCATTGCTACGTCGTTAGGGGGAAAAACATCCTGTATGATTATTTTAGGAGAATGCCTCTCCTTATTTAATAATAAACGGCCATACGAAAGTACAATGCCACATCCATCATCTCCACAATTGTAGCATGTCATTCCAAGACTATCAGACAACATCGGAGCATTATAATGATGAACAGCCCTTGATGAGCCAAACACAAGAATATCTTCTGTAGCTTCATTACCTATATAATTATCTCGCCCATACACACCTGTATGAACATTACAAGCGACATAATTACCAATTATGCCAACAATTCTATCGATTATAAACAAAACAGCAAGAAATAAGCAAACCTTCAATATAAACTTTTTCATAACGAACGGATTAAAAATTGGCATAAATAAATTGGTCAGCTCCAAATAAGCCGAATAGCATGATGGAAACTATTACAAACATATATGTTGTCCATCGTACAATTACAAACTTATTGTTCATCAGTAAAAACTTCTTTGGGAAGAATTCATCACGCAAATCTTTCAAGAACAAGAGGATTATTCCAAAAAATATGATTGGAAGACTTACAATGTCCTCTGTCAATGCAAAAGTCATCGGAAGCGAGAAATCAAACATACGCTCAATGACTCCCCAGGCATCACTAAGAGTTGGCATTCGGAAGAAAATCCAAGCAAAGTTGACGAGCATGAAAGTAATCATTATTTTTATTGATTTACCAAACCACCCATAACGACATTTTTGCTCTCCTAACATTTTTTCTATGATTTGAAACAAGCCATGCAAAATTCCCCAAACAATGAATGTCCAGTTAGCTCCATGCCAAATACCACTTACAAGAAATGTAATAAAGATATTCCAATAATTACGTGCTTTACTACACCTGCTCCCACCTAAAGGAATATAGACATAATCCTTCAACCAAGTGGAAAGAGATATATGCCAGCGACGCCAAAAATCAGTAACACTCCATGCAAAATAAGGACGGTGAAAATTCTCCGTTAGTTCAAAGCCTAATGTTTTACCTACACCTATAGCCATTAGAGAATAACCAGCAAAATCAGCATATATTTGTATGGTGTAGAACACGCTTGCCATGAAACAAGATGCTCCACTATAGTTCATATAACTATCCAAAATACTATCGACTCTAAGTGCAACACGATCTGCCACAACCACTTTCATAAACATTCCCCAAAGCAACATCTTGAGTCCCTCAACAGCTTTTGAATAATCGAAATGTTTTCGCAATCCTTTGATTTGAGGTAACAAAAGAGATGCCTTGTTGATAGGACCTGAAAGAATTGATGGGAAAAAAGAAAGAAAAAGACAATATGAAAGAAAATCATTCTCTACAGGAATACGCTTGTAATATACATCCCACAAGTAACCAAGTGCTTGAAAAGTGAAAAAGGAGATTCCTACAGGTATAGCCCAATTCAGTCCAGTTAACTGACACTGAAATCCGACATTACTAAGAACAGACGTAAGTGTCTGATTGATGAAATTGAAATACTTGAAAAATAGCAAAGGTAGTAAAGAAAGAACAACTCCTAAGAGCATATATTTTCTGGGAGAAGTATTACGGGCTATGAGTTTAGCAGAATAAAAAGTGACAATTGTTACCCCCAGAAGAATTAATGAGTAAATAGGCTTCCAGCTAATGTAGAGAGCATAACTAACTATTAGCAAATATAGATTTCGAACTTTGAGGTATCGCTCAGGGATAACATAATACAATAAGAATAAAAGGGGATAAATAACAATGAAATTAAAAGAGTTGAAAATCATTTGTTTTGTACATCCGCCTTAATGCCCATAGCAGACCTAAAAAGTTAGAAAAAGCCACATAAAAAAAAGCGGGGCATCATCACATCTGCCTGTTCAACTCTTAAGGTCCTGAGAAACCTGCATATAAGAACAATAACAGAATTGATACCCACGCCATTGTATTATTAGATAATCCAATATGTGTGCAGAGAATATAAAATATCCCTGCACACAACAAAGGATGTCTATAAAATACAACACCCGTAGCATCTACTCTTGCAATGTCTTTGATATACACGTTCGAATTTCTCAGGTTCTAAGAGTTCAAAAACATAGCGTTCAGTAAACGCTTTTCATTATGTAGCACTCATCTACATTCTGTACTTCACAAACAACAATGTAGAAATTGTGCTGCAAAGTTACGAAAATTCCACAAATAATTGATATTCACTATTTAAAATTCTTTAAGGATACAAAGATTTTTGGAATGATTGTTAAATAAGGTTTATTGTCATCACTTTATAGCGGAAAGATTTGGAAGAAATGGGGGAATGTATATATCTTTGCGATATTAAAATGATATCATATTAATAAACGATAAAAAACAACATTTGTTTTCGGAAAGAAATTAGAATAATTAGTATAATTACTCCAAAAATTAGGTGTTTGTTTAAAAACTAAAAACATATTTTTCTGAAAAAATTATTCTAATTATTCTAATTTCTTTCCTAAATAAAAACGTAGCAAATTATTTTTCAACAGATATTAAAACAATTAAATCAAAAGAGTTATGGAATCAAAAGAAACTGAATTTAAGGGAGGTTATCTGAATGGTTTCCTCATGTGCTTAATCGACTTGTTGTTGCTTGCTGGTACTGTGTGGGCTTTCTACATGTGCGTGTCGCAGGCAAGTGTTGGCTATGGCCTGCTCTGTGTCTTCTTGTTTATTGTTACGATTTTCTTCTGCTGCGGCTTCTGTATGCAGGAACCGAACGAGGCAAAGGTGCTGACGTTCTTCGGTAAGTATGTGGGTACGTTCCGCAAGAACGGGTTCTACTGGGTGAATCCGCTGATGAGCAAGAAGAGCGTTTCTCTCCGTGCGAGGAACTTGAATGCTGAGCCTATCAAGGTGAACGACAAGAACGGTAATCCTATCTTGATTGGCTTGGTGGTGGTTTGGCGATTGAAGGACACTTACAAGGCTATTTTCGATATTGACACGGATGTGAGCAATACGGCTTCGATTGGTGGTGCTGTTTCGGCTCGTATGAACAAGTTCCAGAATTTCGTTGCCGTGCAGAGTGATTCTGCCCTGCGCCAAGTGGCTGGCATGTATGCCTACGATAACAACGACGGTAAGACGCAGGAGGTGACGCTGCGCGATGGCAGTGAAGAAATCAACGATGTGTTGCAGACGAAACTGAACGAGCGTCTTGCTATGGCAGGACTGGAGGTGACGGAGGCTCGCATCAACTACTTGGCATACGCTCCTGAGATTGCTGCTGTCATGCTGCGTCGCCAGCAGGCTGAGGCTATCATCAGTGCGCGCGAAAAGATTGTGGAAGGTGCTGTGGGCATGGTGAAGATGGCATTGGAGAAGTTGGGTGATGAGGATGTTGTTGAGCTGGACGAGGAGAAGAAGGCTGCTATGGTGAGCAACTTGCTCGTGGTTCTTTGTGCTGATGAGCCTGCTCAGCCTGTCATCAATTCAGGTACTTTAAATCATTGATATGCCGGAGAAGAGTAATAAAGAAAAAACGAAGAGTTTCATCCTACGCATCGATAGCGACACTATGAGCGCTATCGAGGCGTGGGCTGCTGATGAGTTTCGCTCAACGAATGGGCAAATTCTGTGGATACTGAACGAGGCTTTGAAGAAATCTGGGCGCACAAAGAAGAAGCAATGATTCTTTATTTTTTTAACGCGAATTATCCGTAAATTATTTTTATATGGAGAAATATTCACGAAAAATTCACGGGTAATTCACGGAGATTCATGTAGATTTTTTTTAACGCGAATTAATCGTGAATTAACCGCGAATTATTCGTAAATTATTTTTTTGGGAGAAATTCACGAAAAATTCACGGGTAATTTACGGAAATTCATGTTGATTTTTTTAACGCGAATTAATCGTGAATTAACCGCGAATTATTCGTAAATTAATTTTTATGGAGAAATTCATGAAAAATTCACGGTTATTTACGGAAATTCATGTCAATATTTTTTAACGCGAATTAAACGTGAATTAACCGCGAATTATTCGTAAATTATTTTTTATGGAGAAATTCACGAAAAATTCACGGGTAATTTACGGAAATTCATGTGGATTTTTTTTAACGCGAATTAAACGTGAATTAAACGCGAATTATTCGTAAATTAATTTTATATGGAGAAAAATTTATGATATTTTTTTCTGTTTTTGTTTGAAAGTTGAAAAATAAAGCATACCTTTGTAGATTAGAGGGATTTGTGATGATTTGCAATGGATTGCAAATGACAAATGCAAATAACAATTAGAACTCATGAAATCTTAAATAACATCAACCTCAATGAAAAGATTGAAAACACTTCTCATGTCGTCCGTCCTGTTAGCATCGACTGCTATGGCACAGGAATTGGCTCCGACCACGGCTCCTGCTCAACTCTTGAAAAGTGCTGAGGCTCAGCGAACTGTGGAAATGATTCACAAGGTAAATGCTTACTGGCAGGAAAAAAACCGCGCTGAATGTCGTGGCTTTTGGGACAATGCCGCTTACTTCACGGGCAACCAGGCTGCATACGAACTGACTGGCAAAAAGGAGTATCTGGACTATTCCATCCGCTTTGCTGAGCACAACCGCTGGACGGGTGCAACGGAGAAAGACCCCAAGAAATGGGAATACAAGACGTATGGCGAGGACATGCGCCATGTGCTCTTTGCCGACTGGCAGATTTGTTTCCAAATCTATATCGACCTATACAAACTGGAGCACCGTGCTGAACGCTTGCAGCGCACACTGGAGGTGATGACGACTCAGGCTCGGATGGCTGAGAAGGACTTCTGGTGGTGGAGCGATGCGCTCTACATGGGCTTGCCTATCTTCACGAAGCTCTACACGGTGACGCACGACCAGAAGTTGCTCGACAAGCAGTATGAGAGTTTCAAGTGGACGGACGACTTGCTGTTCGACAAGGAGGCACAGTTGTATTATCGCGATGGCAAGTATGTGCATCCGAAGGTGAAGACGGCTTGCAACGGTGGCAAGAGCTTCTGGGCACGCGGCGACGGTTGGGTGCTGGCAGGCTTGGCAAAGGTGTTGCAGGATTTGCCAAAAGATTCGAAGTATCGTGCTTTCTATGTGCAGCGTTTCCAGCAGTTGGCTGAAGGTGTGGCTCGTTGTCAGCAGGCAGAAGGCTATTGGAGCCGTTCGATGCTCTGCGAGGATGATGCTCCTGGCTATGAGACGAGCGGAACGGCTTTCTTCATCTATGGTATGCTTTGGGGTGTGAACAACGGTTTGCTGCCAGCTGCGAAGTATAAGCCTGTGATTGAGAAGGGATGGAAATACTTGTCAACGATTGCTTTGCAGAGCGATGGTTCTATCGGTTTTGTGCAGCCTATCGGCGAGAAGCCTGACCCAACCAAGACGGTGGATGCTCATTCTCAGGCTCCTTTCGGCACGGGTGCTTGGCTCTTGGCTGCTTGTGAATATGCGAAATACTGCAAATGAGGGTTTTGATTCGGCGGAGATGCGCCGAACACGGGAAAAAGAAACGAAAATACGAAGAACGAAAAACAAACTAAAACAATAATCATTACGACATGAAAGACTTTTTAAAATATGTGCTGGCTACGGTTGTAGGCATCATTGTGGTCGGACTGATTTGCACCATCATTTCAGTCATCACGCTCCTTGGCTTGGCAAGCAGTTCGACGGTGTCTGTTCCAAACGATGCAGTGCTGGTGCTGAAGCTGGACGGCTCTATCATGGAGCGTTCGCAGGACAATCCATTTGGTGGTGTTCTGGGTAGTAGTACAGAGCAAATGGGACTCGACGACGTTCTGAAGGCGATTAGTAATGCCCAGAACAACGACAAGGTGAAGGGCATCTACATCGAAGCAGGCAACTTTGGTGGTGCTACTCCTGCTCAGCTTCAGGAAATTCGCCAAGCTTTGGTGAAATTCAAGAAATCGGGAAAATTCATCGTTTCCTACGGCGACCAATACACCCAGGGCACTTACTACTTGGCATCTGTTGCCGACTCTGTTGTCATCAATCCTGAAGGTATGATTGACTGGAAGGGACTGTCTTTCCAGACCATGTATTATAAGGATGTGCTCGACAAGCTGGGCGTGAAGATGGAGATTTTCAAAGTGGGAACCTACAAGAGTGCTGTTGAGCCTTACTTCCTGACAGAAATGAGCGATGCCAACCGCGAACAAATCACAGTGTTCAGCGATGAAATCTGGAAGCAACTGCAGAGCGATGTTGCCAAGTCGCGCAAGATAGCCTACAATCAACTGAACCAACTGACCGACGAAGGATTGACCGTCAAAGAGACCAATTACTATTTGAAGAAGAAACTCGTGGATAAGGTGGCATTCTCGGACGAAGTGCCACAGATGTTGGCTTACTGCATGAACAAGACGAAGGCAGGAGACTACAACACGATTTCGGTGGAAGATTTGGCTGCAAGCACATCGAATGAGCCAAAGGGCACAAGCGGAAATGTGATTGCTGTGTATTATGCAGCAGGCGACATTGTGCAGTCGGATGAGTCTTCGTTGGGCAGCATGGGCGAAGTGATTGCTTCCGACAAGGTGACCAAAGATCTGAAAGACCTGGCTGATGACGACGATGTGAAGGCTGTTGTGCTGCGTGTGAACTCCCCTGGTGGTAGCGCATTCGCCAGCGAACAGATTTGGCACCAGGTGATGAATATCAAATCGAAGAAACCAATCATTGTGTCGATGGGTGGTTATGCGGCTTCGGGCGGTTACTACATTTCGTGCGCTGCTGACTACATCGTTGCTGAGCCTACCACGCTGACTGGCTCCATCGGCATCTTCGGTGTATTCCCTGTGGCAGAAGAACTCATCAACAAGAAGATTGGCATACACGCCAACACGGTCAAGACCAACCAGTTTGCCGACTTTGGCGACTACACTCGTCAGATGACAGAGGCAGAGAAGAACGCTCTGCAGACATACATCAACCGTGGCTACGAACTCTTCACGAAGCGTTGTGCCGACGGCAGAAAGATGTCTCAGGATTCTATCAAGGCCATTGCTGAAGGTCGCGTATGGACAGGCGAACATGCGTTGAAGATTGGTTTGGTGGATAAGCTTGGCAACTTGGACGATGCTATCGAAATCGCCAAGCAGCGCGCCAATGTGAAGGAAGCCACTATCCTCTCCTACCCTGCCAAGTCGTCGTTCTTCGAACAGCTGATGGACAAGGCCAACAACACCGACAGCTATGCCGATGCCAAGATGAGGGAACTGTTAGGACCTGAGTTCTACAACTTCTTCATGAATCTCCGTTCACTCGACAAGAAGGGGTCGGTGAATGCACGTGTGCCATTCTATGGCAATTTCAACTTGTAATTACAGACAGACTATATTTAAGAAAAATAATCAGACAAAACGTTCTCTTTCTTCTGCATGGAAGGTGACCACATAAAGATATGCAAAGCACTCCTGCCATTTTCCTGGCTCTACGGGATGGCAGTCAACTTGCGCAATGTTCTGTTCGACAGCGGAGTATTGCCAAGCGAGCGCTTTGACATACCGGTGATATGTGTGGGCAACATCACAGCAGGAGGAACGGGCAAGACTCCGCACACGGAATATCTCATTCGTCTGCTCTCGGAGCAGAGCCAGGTGGCAGTGCTGAGTCGTGGGTACAAGCGGAAGTCGACAGGCTACATCATGGCGAATAGCGACATGCCGATGACGTTGATTGGCGATGAGCCTTACCAGATGAAGCACAAGTTCCCTCGCATCCACATGGCAGTCGATAAAGACCGTCGCGAAGGCATCCGACGGCTGTGCGACAAGAAGGTGTGGCCTGCCACAGATGTGGTTCTCCTTGACGACGCTTACCAGCATCGCTACGTGCAGGCTGGTATCAACATTCTGCTGATGGACTACCACCGACTCATCTACTTCGACGAACTCTTGCCAGCAGGACGGTTGCGCGAACCAAGGTCGAGCACACAGCGAGCCGACATCGTCATTGTGACGAAATGCCCTACTTCCATCACACCAATGGAGGAACATGGCATCGCCCGTTCGTTAGGAATGCAACCTTGGCAGAAGTTGTTCTTCACTCACTTCAAATATGGCGCACTCCGACACATCAAGAATGGCTCGGAAATAGAGCTGAAAGAACTGATGGGTGGACAATACAACGTGGTGTTGCTCACGGGCATTGCATCGCCTCAGCAAATGGAGTACGACTTGAAGAAATACTGCAACTTCACTCCGATTCACTTCTCCGACCATCACAACTTCACGGACAGCGACATCCAGCGCGTGAAGGACACGATTCAGAGGGTGAAGAAAGACGGAAAGAAAACCATCGTCATCACCACGGAAAAGGATGCCACCCGACTGAAGGACAACAGGACTTCGCTTGTGGAAGGCATGGATGTCTATGCCCTTCCTATTGAAGTGGAGTTCTTGGACGATAGAGGCAATGAATTTGACCAAATGATTTTGAACTATGTACAAACGAATTCAAGAAACAGCGTCCTACTTAAAAAGCAGGATGACAACAAAGCCTGAAACGGCTATCATTCTCGGCAGCGGACTGGGACGATTGACCGAGGAAATTGATATAGAAAACGAAATATCTTATACAGAGATTCCGAATTTTCCAGTTTCGACAGTGGAAGGACACAGCGGAAAGCTCATCTTCGGAAAGTTGGGCGGAAAGGACATTTTGGCGATGCAAGGCCGCTTCCACTACTACGAGGGCTACTCCATGCAGGAGGTGACCTTCCCCGTGCGAGTGATGCACGAACTGGGCATCAAGAACCTGTTCGTTTCGAATGCCGCCGGCGGCACCAATCCAGCATTCCACGTAGGTGACCTCATGATTATAGAGGACCAAATCAATGCCTTGCCTGAGAATCCGCTCCGTGGCAAGAACATTCCAACAGGTCCTCGCTTTCCAAGCATGCACGAGCCTTACGACCACGAATTTATCCGCATCGTGGAGGAAGCAGCCAAAGAGCACAACATCCCTGTGCAGAAGGGTGTGTACCTTGCCACTCAGGGACCCACTTACGAAACGATGGCAGAATACCGTATGTTCCGCAGCTGGGGAGGCGATGCCATCGGCATGTCCACCGTGCCCGAAGTGATAGTGGCAGTGCATCAAGGGATGCGCGTCTTCGGCATGTCCATCATCACCGACCTCGGCGGATTTGGCGAAGCCGTGAAAGTGACACACGAAGAAGTGACGGCTGCTGCCGATGCAGCCCAGCCAAAGATGACCCTGCTGATGAAAGAATTGATTCAGCGAATGTAAGCTTTTTACCATCTTTTCATTTCTTCAGACCATTTCTCAAATCAAAAACAAGAATCAATGACTCAGATTTCTACGCTTGGTGAATTCGGACTCATCAAGCGTTTAACAAAAGATATAGAACTCAAAAATCCAGAAACGAAAAAGGGTGTGGGTGATGATTGTGCTGTGCTTTCATACGATGGCGAGAAGGAAGTTCTCGTCACAACAGATTTGCTGATGGAAGGCGTACACTTCGACCTCACCTATATGCCGCTGAAGCACTTGGGCTACAAATCGGCGATTGTGAACTTCAGCGATGTGTATGCGATGGGAGGCACTCCCAAGCAGATTACCATCAGCTTGGCTCTGGGCAAACGCTTCTCCGTGGAGGACATGGACGAATTCTACGAAGGACTGCGCTTGGCTTGCGACGAACATGGTGTGGATATTGTGGGAGGCGACACGACTTCTTCGATGACAGGACTGGCTATCAGCATCACGTGCATTGGGGAATGTGCAAAGGGGCAAGCCATCTACCGCAATGGTGCCAAAGAAACGGACCTCATCTGCGTGAGTGGCGACTTAGGTGCTGCCTACATGGGACTCCAACTGCTGGAACGAGAAAAGGATGTTTATTATGGACAAGTGGCAGATGCAAAAGCCAAAGGCAAAGAGCCAACAGATTTCCAGCCTGATTTCGCTGGAAAAGAATATCTGCTGGAACGACAGATGAAACCCGCTGCACGTCGCGACATCATCCAAGCGTTGCGAGAAGCTGGCATCCAACCCACTGCCATGATGGACATTAGCGACGGACTGTCGTCGGAACTCATGCACATCTGCTCACAGTCGAATGTGGGCTGTCGCATCTATGAAGAACGCATTCCTCTCGACTACCAGACAGCTGTGATGGCAGAGGAACTCAACATGAATGTAACGACTTGTGCGCTGAACGGTGGCGAAGACTATGAATTGCTTTTCACCGTTCCAATTGCCGACCACGAGAAAGTGAGCAACATGAAAGATGTGAAACTCATTGGCCACATCACAAAACCCGAACTCGGTCTTGCGCTCATCACTCGCGATGGCAACGAATTCGAACTCAAGGCTCAGGGCTGGAATCCTCTGAAAGATGAATAACAAACTCATCGACGACACGAACAATCAACAAATTTCTCCTTGCTCTTCAGCGAATGCGAAGGATGAGTCAGCACGTAAGGAAAAGACCTACAGACGAGGGAGTATGAACAACATTCTCTTCCTCGTTCTCGGACTTTTCCTGGGATTCGTAGGCTACCTTCTGATTGACCGCTATTATTACCACGCTGAGAAAATCCATTTCCAAAAGAACGACACGCTTCACCTCGAAGATGGCTCCACCTACTTGGGTGAAATCAATGCCGATAAACAACCCCACGGCTACGGAATGCTTACCACATCCGAAGGCAAACGCCTATCGGGAGAATGGACCAACGGGCGACTCAACAAAGGCACACTCCTCACCGACCAGTACGAATACGTTGGCAGTCTGCGCAATCTCGTGCCCGATGGGGATGGAAAAATGATTTATGCTTCCGACTCCACCTTCATTGGCAGATGGCAACAAGGCAAACGTCATGGCATTGGCAAACTCATCTTCAACCCCGACAGCATGGTGTTTGGACGATGGGACAACGACACACTTTTGCTGCCCAATCCTTTCAAGATTGGAGAGCGAGTCTATGGCATCGACGTATCGCGTTTTCAGCACAGCATCGATTGGGGCAACCTGGCTCTACATTCCGACTCGCTCGGACGCATTTCGAAAAATGGATGGGTGGAAGGCGAACCAGGCTACTATTTCGGCAAGACTGATTTCAAGTATTTGCAACCAGTTCATTTCGTTTTTATGAAATCAACCGACGGAGCCTATCAAATCGACCCGTTCTACTATCGCAACCACAACGCTGCGCGTGAACGAGGTATCACCGTGGGCATTTACCACTTTCTACGTTTCGAGCCCGTTGAAGAACAAATTGAGAATTTCATCGCCAATGTGCAGATGGAAGCAGGCGACCTGCCTCCTGTGCTCGACATTGAAGACGACAATCGCCACCACGCTCTCACCCAGCACAGCGAAGCCTATCTCAGCATGGCAGTGTCGTGGCTTCATGCCATCGAAGCCCATTTCGGTGTGCGCCCCATCATCTACATGAACAAAAACAACTATCTACGCTATGCGGTCGGCACAGAGTTAGAACAATACGACTACTGGATTGCCAACTATAACAGGACGGCACAAGACCCCGAAATAGAAGGCAAATGGAGATTTTGGCAAGTGAGCTGCAAAGGTGCTGTCAATGGAATTCAATACAAGGACATGAGCCATGTGGACCTCGATGTTTTCCACGGCAATCTTTCCGAATTCCATCAGTACGTTGAAACTCACGGCATTAAGAGAAATGAAAAATGAGCAAAGGCCGTTCGATGACTGCTCTTCTTTTTGTCTCATAAAAGTATGTCGACCCAAATTGTAACATAATCGTAACATCGCACGTTAAATGTCTCTCCACTTTTTTATATATTTTTGCATTTTGTTAATCATACTATTAACTCATATTCCAAAAAGTATTTTCAATCAAGCATTTACATAATACGTTTTATTATTTATGGAAGATTCACAAAGTTATTTGATGCTTACCTTTCGCTTGTTAGGTTCGCTGGCACTTTTGATGTACGGCATGAAGACGATGAGCGACGCGTTACAGAAATTAGCAGGTCCTCAACTCCGTCATGTGCTGGGAGCCATGACCACGAATCGCTTCACGGGAATGCTGACAGGCGTTGGAGTGACAGCAGCCGTGCAGTCGTCAACAGCCACTACCGTCATGACCGTCTCCTTCGTATCGGCTGGATTGCTGACCCTTGCCCAAGCCATCTCCGTCATCATGGGTGCCAATATCGGCACAACACTGACGGCTTGGATCATGTCGGCAGGCTTCTCCTTCAACATCACCGACTTCGTCTATCCTGCCTTTCTCATCGCCATCATCCTCATCTACCGCAAGAGCCACCGAGTGGTTGGTGACTTCCTGTTCGGTATCGCCTTCATGTTCTTAGGACTGGGCACACTGCGCCAAACAGGAATTGACATGAACATCGGCTCCAATCAGGCAGTGCTGTCGTTCTTCTCGTCGTTCGACCCGCAGAGCTTCTCCACCACCCTGCTCTTCCTGCTGATTGGAGGCATCCTGACCATGTGCGTGCAGTCGTCAGCCGCCGTCATGGCCATTACGATGATTCTATGCTCAAGCGGAGTCCTCCCCATCTATCAAGGCATAGCACTCGTGATGGGCGAAAACATCGGAACCACCGTCACCTCCAACATTGTGGCACTCTCAGCGGGTACACAAGCACGTCGTGCCGCCTTCGCCCACATGTTCTTCAACCTCTTCGGAGTGTGCTGGATTCTCATTGTGTTCCGCCCATTTGTCAATATAGTCTGCGACCTTGTGAACTACGATGTCACCATGACCAAGGAAAGCGTCAGCAACGCCGTGTTCCTGAAGAATTCAGCCAAACTGAGTTTCGTGCTGGCAGCATTCCACACCTGCTTCAACCTCGTCAACACAGGCATCCTCATCTGGTTCATACCTCAGATTGAGAAACTCGTTTGCTACGTCATCAAGTCGAAAAACGAAGACGAAGAAGACTCACGTCTGCAATATATTACTGCGGGTATTATGAAGACACCTGAAATCTCCGTTCTCCAGGCTCAAAAGGAAATCACACTTTTCGGCGTGCGCATCCAGCGCATGTTCCAGATGGTACGCGACCTGATTGACGAGCGAGACACAGATAAGTTCGCCAAGCTCTACAGCCGCATTGAGAAGTACGAAGGCATTTCCGACAACATGGAAATCGAAATCGCCAACTACCTCGAACAGGTCAGCGACTCACACCTCTCCGACGAAACCAAGCAGAAGATACGTCAGATGCTCCGTGAAATTGGCGAAATCGAATCGATTGGTGACGCATGCTACAACATTGCCCGAACCATGAACCGTCGTCTCCAGTCGAACAAAGACTTCAACGAGACCCAGTACAAGGAGCTGCACGAGATGATACAACTCACCGACGATGCCCTCACCCAGATGAACCACGTGATGCAAGGCCGACGCGAAGACCAGAGCCTCAAGGAAACATTCCGCATCGAAAACGAAATCAACGCCATGCGCGACCGTCTGAAAGCACAGAACATCCAGTCCATCAACGAGCATGAGTACGACTACGCCATTGGAACCATGTTTGTAGATTTGATTAGCGAATGCGAGAAACTTGGCGACTACGTGGTGAACGTCGTTCAGGCAAGGTTAGGAAAACCATCCGTCGAAGAGTAATTATTGCGAGTCTAAGGTCTAAAGTCTGAGGTAGCCTTTGACCTTTGACTTTCGACCTTTGACTTTCGACCTTTGACTTTTTCCTGACTTCGTCACCCTA
>DGSN01000008.1 GCA_002393575.1 Prevotellaceae bacterium UBA4361
AAGTACCAGCATCGGCCATCTCATACACTATTGGCTTCAGATTGGTGATATGCTTCTTTAGTTGTGCGCGTTTCTCGGAATCACTTCTCACTCTTGTACTTTGCTCGTGCTTGCACATTTCCAACCAATCATTCCATTTGCATTTTTCACCTATTGGCAAATAGAGACGCTTGGAATCCTTGGTTATTCTTAGAACAATTGGCAACTCCTGAAGTTGGTCGTGCTCCAACGGATGGCCAGCTTCATCTCTCTTTGTAACGGCCCACTTGCGTATATCAATAGTAAGGGACACATAGATGCCCTTGTAGTTGAAATTGGCTAAATCTGCCGATTCGGTGAACATGAACTTCTTTTTTGGCATAGCTAAACCCTTTATTTATCAATGATTTCAAATACATTTTGGTGAACATGAGGTGAACATAGACCTCTAAATTCTGTGCAAATTTACGACATTTTCTGCAAACCGCAAAATTTGTAACTCATTTATTTACCGATATTTAGAATTTTTTGAAATTTCATAAAATCACTATGGAAAAGACTCATAATCTGGAGGTCCCAGGTTCAAGCCCTGGCTGGTCCACAATGAAAATCAAGCACTTACGAGTTTCTCGCAAGTGCTTTTTTCATGTCTGCGTAAACAATGCGTAAACATTTTGTTTTCAGTCTCCCATACTTGGGTTGAGTATGACATTCTACTCTTTCTTTACTCTGGAACTTTTGCAAGATTACGGAAATCATGCTCAAGGAAAAAAATATTTATACACTCTGTGTATAAGCAAAACAAGTAATTTAAATTGTCTAAAATTGTTTTGGCTAATCGTTTGAAAACATATATCTTTGCAGTCAATTATACGAAAAATCCATAAAAAAACAGCAGCAATGCAGAGACAGAAATTTAACACATCAAGCGTACTGAACATTCAGAGCACATGGTGCCTTGAATGTGATTCCTATATGCATACGTCAAGCATTGCCGCACCACACTATTCAGATAGGAAGACTTTCCATATTGCACGAGGAGGGAGTGGATTACTCCTGACATAATTGTACGTGCAAACACGAGATTAACGAAGTGGTTGGAAAGTCAGCAATGCTTTCCAACCATTTTTCGTTTGGATAATTCGCTCACACTCGGCCATTTGAAAGCTCGCTTTCATGGCACTCGTTTATTCGCGAATTTGTGCCTATCACAACCATGAACACTGTCGATTTACCACCGACATGACTTCTCCTCATCGGCCTGGCCTATGGCACAACATGTAGTCAATCAATTATTAACCGCGCAGCGATGCGCAAAAAAAGAAGGAACAAAGAAATGTTAGAATTCAAAAAGTACAGCTCCATCGAGAATTCCTTCAACAGAGAGTTCATGGAGCGCATCGTGGCAGAGATGCCTACCGATTTGGAATATGTGGTACAGGAAAAGGTACATGGTGCCAATACCAGTTTTCTCTGCGACGGAGAAGACGTAAGGTTTGCAAAGCGCACCTCCATGCTGGAAACTGAGGAGATGTTCTATAACTATCCCGAACTGCTTGAAAGGTACAAAGACAAAGTCGTGGCCCTTGCCAAGGATGTCCTCAGCAGATATGAGGACGTGAGGAGCGTCAATGTCTTCGGTGAGATGTTTGGTGGAACCTATCCTCACAAGGATGTGCAGCCCAACCGTAAGTTGTCTCTCATCCAGAAGGGTGTATGCTACACTCCTGAACATGAGTTCTATGGTTTTGATATCTATGTCATCAACGACGATGGCGGTAGGTATCTGCCAGTAGATGAGGTGAACGAGCTTTTCGATAAGCACGGATTCTTCTATGCCAGGACTCTGTTCAAGGGCACTCTCGGTGAATGTCTCAAATACCCTAACGCTTTCCAGAGTAAGATTGCTGAATGGCTTGGCTTCCCTGCCATCGAAGACAACATCTGCGAAGGCATCGTGATAAGACCTGTCGTTCCCATGTACCTAAGAAATGGAAGCAGGGTGCTCATCAAGAGCAAGAACAAACGCTTTGCCGAAAAGAAGAGTGTGAAGAAGCGCAGCAAGCTCTTTGCTGAACCTGTTCCCTACAGCGAGGCTTTGAAGGCACTCATTCCAGAAGTGGAGGCATACGTCACCGAACAGCGTCTGGCAAATGTGGTAAGCCACATCGGTGAGGTACATGTGCCTAAAGACTTCGGAAAGATTATGGGGCTGTTCTCTAAGGACGTGCTCGAAGATTTTCTGAAGGAACATGGTGGCGAGTATAGCTGTCTCGAAAAGAGCGAACAGAAATTGCTCAACAAGGAGTTGAACAAGCTTTCCACCGAGTTGGTGAAGAAGGTCTATATGAGCCAGGCATACATACTCGATTAGTTAACAAACTCTCTCCGTGCTCCAGATGGGGCAAGGAGAGAATAACACAAAGAAGAAAATGGATTTCAAGTTTAATGCAGAACATACGTTCTTTACATCAGATACGCACTTCAATCATGCGAACATTATCAAGTTTTGCAATCGTCCGTTCAAAGACGTAGAGCAGATGAACGAGGTGATGATAGCAAATTGGAACAGCGTGATAGGTAAAGATGATATGGTTTTCCACTTGGGCGATTTCTGCCTAGGCGGCGCAGCTGAATGGACAAAGATACTCGACCGTCTGAATGGCAAGATCTTTCTAATCATGGGTAACCACGATTTGAAAAATATCCGACAAGGATTCATCAGCCGCTTTGAGCATGTGTCTATGCAGATGCACATCGAAGTGGGCAAGCAGAGAATATACCTCTGTCACTATCCTTTCCTTTGTTTTGAAGGTGGATATAAGGAAGTATGGCAGCTATTCGGTCATGTCCATACCCGAAAGAATAACACAGGAAATGATGCAGAGAGGCTTCAGTATCTATATCCAACCCAATATGATGTAGGGGTGGACAACAACGACTTTACACCAGTATCATTTGGGCTAGTAAAGAGATTCATTGACAAGCAAATTGATGAAAGAAAAGAACAGAACAAAAAGTTAAATCTATAAAAAGAGAATGATATGGGAGTATATGCACATAGATTTATAGAGGTCCTTGACAAGGACAACAAATGGAAGGCTTTACCTGTATGGAATAAACACGAAGAGGATACATATGGTAAGCCAGACACAATCATCGGAGAATTAAAATTGAAGAAGCAGTTATGTTTTCTCCAAAGAGCATCGTCCGGCTTTTACTCATCAGCTTCGCTTTTCTCAAAGGATGACATAAGCCATTCAATCTCACCTGGTGAGTTGAGTGATGACGCAAGAGCATATATAGCAGGATTTAATCTTCCTGTCTACTGATATTGTTTCTCACTAGCAGAATTAGAAGCATTTGTCGATAAGTGCGGAGAACAAATATATTCTAATCTCGCAGATGCCTTTCATGATCGTAATATGCAATTGATTGTGAAGATGCTGGTCTCAATGAGGAAAGAGAACATTGGTAATGAAGAAATCGAAGAAGGCGGTTTCTATCAGACTCCAAGAGCAACATACGATGATTATTTGGAAGGCTATCTTAGCGTTGTGTCAGAATTGAATAAGATCTATTTCATCATCCATGAAATTTACAGCTATTATAGCTCTGACATGATACGTGTGGTTTTCTATTATGGTTGATTAAAAACAAAAGAACAATGAAGATACAATACATGAGTGACCTGCATATGGAGTTCGCAGAGAACAGCAGGTACATAAAGCATAATGAGTTTCCAGTTACAGGTGAAGTGCTTGTGCTGGCAGGTGATACGTTCTATCTGAACAATACGGTTGCTCCGCTCAGTAAGTTCTGGAAGTGGGCATCGGCAAACTACCGTCAGGTGCTGTTAGTCCCAGGCAACCATGAGTATTACCAGTTTTGCGATGTGATGGAGCGTGGATTGCAATGGAAATGGATGTTCAAAGACAATGTGGGTATCTATCAGAACCAGGTAGTTCGGATTGACAACACTGATTTCGTCCTGAGTACTTTGTGGTCAAACATTCCGGCACAAGATGAGTATTTCGTGTGGAAAGGGTTGAATGATTTCCATCAGACTAAATACAAAGGAAAGCTCATCCAGGTGAATGAGTATAACCAACCGCACCAGTTCTGTTTGGACTTTATCAAGAAAAGCGTGGCAGAGAGTACGGCTGAAAAAATCGTTGTGGTTACCCACCATTTGCCGACACGGCAGGTGGTGGCACCACAGCATCAGGACTCGCTCACCAACAGTGCCTTCGCTACGGAACTGGGCGATTTAATAGTCAACAGCCGTATTGATGTATGGATATATGGTCATTCCCATACCAATATAGATGCTACCATTGGCAAAACCAAAGTCATCAGCAATCAATTGGGGTATGTCTTCCAGGAAGAGCATCTAACAAATGATTTTGATGCAGGAAAATACATTGAATTATAAAAAATTAAGAACATGAAACAAAAAGACAACAAACCGATTTTATTGATAATCCCAGACATACATGGTCGTATGTTTTGGATATCAGCCACAAGGAATTATCCTAACTTGCCAGTGATTTTTCTTGGAGACTATCTGGACCCATATACATATTACGAGGACATCCTGCCAAGTGAGGCGCTTGCGAATTTCAAGGAAATCCTTGACTTCAAGAAAGCCAACATGGAAAGGGTAACCTTACTTTTGGGTAATCACGACATCCATTACTTCGACAAGGAAATGAACAGCAGTCGCAAAGACAAAGAGAACTATGAGAAGATTCATCAAATCTTCAGTAAGAATATGTCCTTGTTCAAACTAGCGATGACGGTAAGGACCGCAGAGAAGGATTTCCTCTTTACTCATGCTGGTGTAGATATCGATTGGCTAAGGTATAGGATGCCCGAGGTGAACGCTTATGATTTGGATGATATCTGCTCATCTCTCAATGACAAATTGAGCAATGAAGAAGGCTTCCATGATTTTGTTATCAATGGCTTGATGGATGTGTCTGCATCGCGCTGGGGCTATGCACGATACCCCTCACCCGTATGGACTGATGAAACGGATCATCAGAACATGAGGGAACGATTGCCCAATGTCTATCAAGTCTTTGGGCATACCCAACAGGAATCGGAGCCAGTCATCACTGATCAATATGCTTGTTTGGATTGTCGCAGAGCATTCCTGCTGACAAGCGAAGGAAACATCATTTATGCATAGATATCATTATTGCTTAGAGTTCGTGTCAAAAATAACAGACACGACCTCTTTTTCTTTTTGCAGGAATAAGGGGAGAACAAGGGGGAAGCGGATTTTTGATTTGAAAACAAATACTTATCATCATAACCACTATTCGGCAATTTTCTAATACTTCACAACATTTCTGTGGATATGGCATTATGCTCTAACTCAATACCATGCAGTCTGCAATCCAAATATCAGTCTATAAAAACTCTATTGCAGGTTTTAAGGCCATGAGCCAAGTCAAAGCCATTTCCTATGAGAACAATTCTATTCTTCTACAATACTATCTAATGTGGTTACAAATGGTAGGTATCTGATTTCACCTCTTCGCTGAGTCTTCAAGATATTGATGACACCCAAATCAGTAGATTGTTGTGGATTATAGTCCAGCAACAAGAATTTAACTGCATCTTTTTCCATTCGAATCAAATAGCCAGCCGGAACATCATTCTTATCAACTAATACAGGTTCTTTGACCAGCATATAAGCCTTCGGATTACTCCAATAATGGAACAACAAATATTTGATACTCTTATATGCAGCCATCTGCTCGTCCTTCAGCATATCTTCTTTTATACCCAATGCGATTTTTCCAGCAGCCTCCGTCTTCTTTCGAGCACCACTACCAATGGCGTACATCAGAACCAAATCCAAATCGCCATTGGTCAACTCTTTGCGGCTCGTATTAGGCAAATCAACAGGAATACTTCCATAGATGAAGATGTCTTCTGCAGCCATCATCATTCCTTCTTCCTCCTCTATGTGAGGATACATGGAGACGATTGTTGTCTCTTCTTCATCTGTTTGTTCATATTTCTTAAAGTTCTCAGCTTGTTCAAAGATTTCCTTGAACACTTCGTCTTGCGGAACAGGAGGATAACCATGCTCTGCCAATATCAGAATCAAGTCCATCTGTAGCTCTGCTTTGATGTCAGAACGATTGGCCCAGTCGGTATATTTCGACTTATCATCCACCATCTTCTTTACAGCAGCAGCCAACATCAGCAGTTTATCTTCGGGATATTCAAAGCCGAACTTATGGGCAATCTCTTTCAGAATATCATAGAAAGCCTTTTCCTCGTAAGTGATGCCCAAATCCTTGAACGATTTCTTCTCTTTATTCACCTCCCTCAACAGCTCTGCCATCTGCTTGGCAACCTCATTGAGTACCTCTTCGGCAAACACAGCATTGTCGCTACGGTCATTATACCGTTGTACCAACGCATTCAGGCGCTTGGTGAAATCCACACCCTTCATTTTATTGACTTTCTTGAAGTCTGTAATGACTGTCCGAAGCAGCTTCTCCATCAGTTTCACCTTTGTATTAGGCAACTTCAGTTTCTCCAACCTCGCCATGTAGTCCTCGCTCAGCAAGTCCAGGTCTTTTGTGTTCGCATTCACCTGAGCCACTTCTTCTACTCCGTCCGACTGCAAGGCTTCGGCAATCATCTGGCTCACCTTACGATTCATCTGTGAAGCATCGGGTGCATCTCCCTTTGTCAGTTTGTATATGATAGCACGTACACCCGTAAAGAAGTGGATATCCTCACGGTCTTTATCGCTGATAGCCTCATGATTGGAACAGAGGTTGAAGGCAGATTTCAGTTTCTTGGCATGGCCCATAAACAAGTTTTGCGATTTCTCCGTGGCCTGTACGAACTCAGCCGCATGTTTCAAGCATTCCAACTGTTCCAGAGGCGCTCCCGTTGAAAACTTGCTGTAATCGAAGGTGTGGAACATCCTTCGTAGGATATCCAACTCGTCTTTTACCATCGTCACGCTCTGCTCGATGGTTTCCACGTTGTCACCCATATCGCCACCGCCAGCATACTGTTTCAAGGCATTGTTCATATTGCTCTTGATACCGATGTAGTCAACCACCAGTCCTTTGTCCTTACCCTCATACACACGGTTCACCCTCGAAATGGTCTGTACTAATGTGTGCTTTTGCAAAGGCTTGTCAATATACATCGTGTCGAGACAAGGCACATCAAAGCCCGTTATCCACATCGACACGACAATAGCAATCTTGAAGTTCGAGGCAGGATTCTTAAACAGCACATCAAGCGCCTTGCGGTCTTCATCCGAGCCAATCAGTTCGCGCAGTTTAGGAGCATCATCTTTCTCACGAGTCATCACCAATCGGATGCGCTCCACAGGTGTCTGGTCCTCTGAACCCATCTTCTCTTCCCATTCAGGACGCAGGGCAACAATTTGCTTGTAAAGATCGTAAGCTATTTCGCGACTGGAGCATACAAACATTGCCTTACCGCAAACGGTGCTACCTTCCTCAATTCGCTTCTCATAGTGCTCAATGAAGTCTTGTGCCAGCACAGCCAATCGCTTCGGGTCCCCCAGAATCCTGTTCATCTGTGTCACCGCCTTCTTGCTTTCCTCTATCTGGTATTCATTGGCTCCCTGTTCGGCACACTGCTTATAGTAAGCCTCTATCGCCTCCAGTTGCTTGTGGTCAGCAAACACTTTGGCAGCTCGTCCTTCATAGACAATACGACGAGTGATGCCATCTGCCACCGACTCTGTCATGGTGTAGGAATCCACAACATCGCCAAACACATCTATCGTGGCATCAATCGGTGTTCCCGTGAAGCCCACGTAGGTAGCATTAGGCAATGAGTCATGCAAATACTTGGCAAAGCCATAACTACGCTTCACTCCCTTGTCTGTAATAGTCACATTTTGTTCCACATTCGTCTGCGAACGGTGGGCTTCGTCGGAGATGCAGATGATGTTGGCACGGTCAGACAACAGGTTGACATCCACGCTGAACTTCTGTATGGTCGTCAGGAACACGCCGCCACTCTTTCGTCCTCTCAACTTCCTGCCCAACTCTTCTCGTGTCTCTACGTTCATCACCGTCTCGTCGCCAATAAACTGCTTGGCATTCACGAACTGCGCCGAAAGCTGGTCGTCCAGGTCTGTGCGGTCTGTAATCAGTACGATGGTAGGACTTGCCAGATGACGGCTGCGCATCAGCATACGGGTAAGGAACAGCATCGTGAGGCTCTTGCCACAGCCCGTGGCACCGAAATAAGTTCCTCCCTTACCGTCGCCATGCAAATTGATGTGAGAGTGCTCCAAGATGTTCTCATACAGTCTATGCGTGGCAAAGAACTGTGGATAGCGACAGACAATCTTCCGTTCACTCTTCGAGGTGTCAGGGAAGAACACGAAATCTTTTATCACACTCAACAATCGTTCCCGTCGGAACAGCCCTGCCATCATGGTGTGCAGGGAGTCAATGCCGTCGTTTGCCTTGTCCGTCCGCTCCACCTTACGCCAGGCATAGAAGAATTCGTAAGGCGTGAACAGCGTACCATATTTATTGTTCACCCCATCGCTAATCACCACAAAGGCGTTATAGCGAAACAACTCTGGAATATCCCTACGATAACGCACCGTCAACTGCGTATAGGCATTCATGATGGTGGTATCTTCCTTCACAGCACTCTTGAATTCCAGCACCACCACTGGCAACCCATTCACATAGACGATACCATCAGGAATACGTCGTTCCAGTCCTTTTATCTCCAGTTGGTTGACAATCTTGAAGATATTTCTGTCAACATCCTTAAAGTCTATCACCTCAACGAACAAGTCTGGCAGCGAGGCATCCTCTCTCTTGATGGCGAAGCCCTCCGTCATTAGCCGATACGTCTGAGCATTCTGCTCATAGAGTGGAGCACCATTGTCTGCCGTCAGTTTCGCAATGACTCGCTCCACCTCCAAGGGCGTAATTCCCTCTTGGGCATATCTGTCCATCAGATACATCCGCAAGTCATCACGCAGCAGCACCTCCGTCTGCTCCTTGTGTATCGTCTCGCCATTCACGTGGCTGTAGCCCTGTTGCTCAAACAGTTCCATGATGGCAATCTCCAAACCGTGTTCGTTGAATATTGAGAATGTTGACATAGGCGTTATGCTTTATTATTTGAATACCTTATAGACATACGAATAGGAGTGGTTCCCTAAGTCCCCAGCTTCTTCTGCAGCCTTGATATTATCTTCTGCTCGTTTGATAGCAGTATCTAACTTTCCATCAGAACATAGATTCTTAACCCAAGTAGAATCCTCAAGATATTTCCTCTTTTTCAACAACTTTTTCAAACTTTTTGATGAATCAGGGAAACAAGCCTTAATATGTGGTGCTAAACGATTCGAAACAGCAGAGTAGTCCCTTAAGAGTTCAGTATAATCCTCGAAGTGTAACAAAAACCAATATTCAATGCATGGCATACTTGGACATATTGTAACACTACCATTTGAGATTTCCCTTTTGAATTGTTCTTCAAAATCTTCATGCTTCTTCACCTTGTTCTCATCACCAAATATGGTATCCCAATCAAACACACAAAATATTTTAGCATCTGTATTGGCATCTAATACTTCTTTAATTCTTTTGGGAAATGCTTCCGTATAGTTCGACTCGTCAGCAAAATACTTTGGTCTTATATTGAACTTATAATCTGTTATGTCGTTGATATGAGTAAAGTAATAGCGTTCTGTATTGGTGCCTCCACTGATAAGGAACGGATACAGCGGTCCCATCTCCCTTGTACCCTCATCCTCTTCAGATGAAAGTACAGGTACAGCCTCAAAATATTGTTGCTGTTTGATGTCCTCTGCTAATTCTCTTTCTTTCATCACATCACTTCATTGTTGCCCCAAAACGTTTGTTGCGATATGCCTCCCTGATAGAAGACAGACGATTCACACCTCTGAAATCCGTGAGTTTATACAATTCGGTCACACCAGCCTTGTTCTTTTCTGTAAACCACACAGAATCTTTTCTGATGAGATCATCCACCAAATCCAGCAAACCGTCATTATGTGTAGTGACAAGAAGTTGAGACCTTGAATGAGTTTTCAAATATTCATATAGCATCTTTTCCAACAAAGTAGGATGCTGTGAAGTCTCTATCTCATCAATCGACAAAAAAGCATTGCTGGCAAGCGCTTCATACAAAAGAGTTTCTATTCCAAAAGTCCGCAAAGTTCCTGTTGACTCATCCCCCCTATTCATTTGGTACGCCTCTTGTCCGTTTTCATTTTCAACGGTATGCTCAAAACTGGTATGTAGAAGTGAAATCGTTTTTTCTTTCTTGATTCGCTCCTTTTCATCCTTTGGAACACTCTCATCAGAGATTCGAGATTTCACTTCTTCGTCTGATATCTGCCTATTTACAATGTCCGACGATATATTTGTGATGTTGAAATCAGCCTCATGAAGGAAATTCACAAGATACTTGGTCAAGTCTTTGTTCTCTGCTGTTTTTCGTTGAGCATAGTCTGTAAGATAGGTTGAGGGAAATACGGCAGGCATTGTTTGCTCTTTCATCCAGTTCTTTGCAGCATCAATCAGAGGCAAACTGGCATTAACCTGATTACGAGCCACAAAGAAAGAAAGATTTTTCAGGCAAAATCCATTAATTAACTCTTTGGCTGAAGCACTGATTTTATCACCTTTCGGATTGATTTCCACCTCCGAATGTCCATCCACCAGTTTCCTTTCAAACAGCATTGTAGGCTGGGCACTCTTGTAATACGAAAGTTTTTCCAAATAGACCTGATTCCGATCCAGCTCCAACTGATACCAATATTTAACATCTCCAACAAAGAATATCAGTTCAAAGCAGGATGGTTCATTCGGCGAAACTGCATCAAGTTTAAATGGAACCACCCCCGTTGGCTCGTCCATACCTTCTGGCTTATGACTCCAAAAGTGAGGTAGGAAATCAAAAGCATAGAGCAAATTTGATTTTCCAGAAGCATTATATCCATACAGAACGCCAAAGCGAAGCAATCGCGTACTATCGTTTATCTTCACCACCTGACTTTCTTCTGCAAACTGGTCGTTTGAGGCAACAAAACTGAATGTCACTTCATCCTTAAACGAGAGAACATTCTTTATTTTCAATTCCTGTATCATATCCTATGCATTTATTATCGTTGCAAATATACAGATAAATATCGATTCCTATAGCATTCTATTTGCAAAATTTGCATAAAATCCGCAGTTTTCCAAAACAAAAGTATTTTCTTCAATATTTCCATCACTTTCTGTCTGTCTGCTCCTTGTGTATCGTCTCGCCATTCACGTGGCTGTAGCCCTGTTGCTCAAACAGTTCCATGATAGCCATATCCAGCGTATGTTCGTTAAAGTAAGGCTTCGACATTATTTCTTTTGTTTTATCATTTTCAATAAATCAACGGTAATAAACTTTAATGATATTATAAATCTTATGCCTACCATGTCCTTCAACAATCATATCTACCATAATTTTATCTCCCTTCTTTAAATAAATCCTCCCATAATCAAAATCTCTCTGAAAACCATGGTCATACATTATTGCATCAATCAATTTTCCATGAAAACGAAACGTCCATAAATCATCGTTATCATATTTCCTCGCTGGTGATATTATTTTCAAGTACACATGATTAAGATGGTGAGGACTTTCATTAAATAAAATGACCTCATCCATAGCATCCTTTGTTTTATGCAATGATTCTTTACTGATTGTAATTTTTTGTTCTCCTTCATTACCTTCATAAGTAATACTTAAGTCATGAATACTATCATTATAAATAGCTAATTCTGCTATTTTTTTTACAGCTTTAGCAGTTTTACTATCTCTTAAAAATGTTTCCTCTAAAGTTCGGGGAGCATCATAATTCATCTCAACATCACTATATGGTTTACCCGTTAATAAACTAATAATAATATGACCGATTACTATTGCAGCAGTCGAATTTTCTGTTATTTTTATTATTTTCTCGTAATTCTTTGAATTAAAATACTTCTTGAATATTAATGGTATTTTAAAACTACCTTGTTCTAAGGCTACAACGTCAATGGATATCGCATCATACCCCAAATCATTGTAATCATTTAGTGTTTGATTTATAGAATCAACAAGTTTTTCAAATTGCAGCAAGTAAGAACGTAATTCTTTTGATGAAATACGACTTTCTTCTACATTGAGTGCTAATTCAAATTTCTCACACTTAAATTCTTTCAAATCTTTTAAATAATAGTTGTTCATAATAATTATTATTTATTGCCCCATCTTCGCCAAAAGCAAAGACTGTAATTCTGTTAATTTCAAATTCTCTTGTTTCTTTAATATATACATTTCAAAAATAGGATTCATCTTTTCATTTAATTCCATCAAACACTTATCAGAAGGAATTATAATCTGCGCTATCTCTAAATCCTCGCGTTTTATATGTCCCATTGACGTTGCCTTAGCAGAAATTAAGCGTTTCCATTCTGCTATATGGTTCTGTGTCCACAGGAAATAGAACCATTTGGGATATTTTGATGAAGTTACCTTGAATAAATGTTGATTCAAAGCGCATTTACCACTACACCATATATCTATAAATAAGGTAGCCGACCAAGAGAAAATAACGTCTCCTGTGTTTATAACATAATCTTGTGGAATAGTAACCTCAACATGGTCGCTGTTATTATCACAATGACCTTGTGATAATTCCCTAATTTTAAGAACTGGTAAATAATCAGTATCATTTGTCTCATATTTTTGGCAGGCCATTCCATTTAGATATGTTGCAATGTCTGTTAATGTTCCCATTCTCCACCCTTCGGGGAGGTTTTCTTTGTCGATGTTATCGACGAAGGTTTTGCGGTAGAGGGCTTGGGCGGTGGCTTCGAGGTGCTGAATCATTTGATTGTTGAGACAGATGCGATTGGTCAGCGTTTCGTATTCTGATACGATTTCACGCTGGCGAGTGATAGAGGGGATGGGGAGCATAACATCACAAAGTTCGTCCCAATCGAATATCTCACGAGCACTGCCATGAGAATGGAAACGTGCATAACGGTCAAACTCTGGACGACGAAACCACATCATCAAATACTCAGGCAACAGCTGTTCGAGGTCAACAACTTCAAAAACAGTGTATGCCTGAGAAATGATAGCATCGTCATACCCATCAAGCAAAGCAATAGATACTTTATCGCCATTACGTGAAGTGACAGGACCGTAAGCAAACTGCCCCCGTTCCACAATCTTATAGGTGGACATATCCGTGCCAATGGTATTAGCAATCGAAGGCATAAACTCCTTCGAAATGCTCACACCCAGCAAGTTCGTAACCTCTAAATCCTTGTTACGAACATTCACTTCTCTGATATAGTCGCCTAAACGCTTGTACTCTGCTTTACTCATCGTTGTTTTTGTTTATCAGATTGACAACAACCTTCACCATGACATCCTTTTCTTCTGTCCTACTCTCGGCAATCATCAACGTGAGAGCAACGAGAGTGCTATCTGCAATACGCTTGCTGCCATCAGGATGATAGAGGATATGGTTACCATTGAGGAACCAGAGGAACAGCGTAGCGGCAATGCGTTTGTTACCGTCGCTGAAAGAGTGGTTCTTTGTGACGAGATAGAGCAGCATAGCGGCTTTCTCCTCCACGCTGGGATAGAGTTCTTCGCCACCAAAAGTCTGATAGATTTGTCCAATACTGCTTTTGAAGGAATCATCTTTCTCATTGCCAAAAAGAACAGAGCCACCAAATTTCTCACGCAAACCATTGATAGCTTCCATCGCATTCTCATAGGTAGCATGGAACGGCTCTTCTTTTGTGGTCTTATTGATAGTAAGCCGTTCGTAGTCGTAGTTGTCGAGCGTGTCGAGGGCATAAGTATAGTCTGTCACCACCTCAAACAAGGCATTTGTCTCATCATTAGACAACAGCGGCTGGCTCTGTATAGTGCGTCCAAGCATACCCACCAACTGTCGCAACTCTCCAATCTGCTCCTTGCGCAAACGCTCATTGACGGCATAACCCTTGATGAGATATGCCTTCAAAACCCTGTTCGCCCATTGACGGAAACGAGTAGCATTCTTGCTATTGACACGATAGCCTACAGAAAGAATAACATCCAGATTATAATACTTTGTACTATAAGTTTGTTTTCCGTCATTACCCATGTGTTCCAAAATGGAACATGTGCTACCTTCGTCAAGTTCTTCCGATGCATAGATATTCTTCAAATGCTTCGTAATTGCAGGGCGCTTTGTGCCAAACAACTCAGCAATTTGCTTCTGTGTCAGCCACACTGTCTCATTTTCCAAACGAACATCAATCTGTGTTTGTCCGTCCTCCGTCTGATAGATGATGATTTGATTATTCAAGTCCATAGCCTAAAGAATTAAACAGGTCTTTCAGCTGCTGTTTGCTTTCTTTTTCCTGCTGAAGGAGATTGCGCATTTCTGCTTGCAGTTGCTTCATCTTAGTGTCGAAGTCTATCTGCTCATCACGGTTGCGGAACTCGATGTATTTGCTGGGAACGAGGCTCCAACCCTTCTGCTCAATCTCGTCGAGGGTGGCAGAGTAACAGTATTCTGGTTCGTTGTGGTAGGTCTGCTCATAGCCCACACGCTGCCAGTTGTGGAAGTTCTCGGCAATCTGTTGGATTTGTTCTGCGGAGAACTGGATGTATTTCTTCTCGAACGGCTCTCCCCATTGGCGCAAGTCGATGAACAGCACTTCGTCCTCACGATTGCGGTAGCGAACCATCTGCCCATTCTGTTCCACGGTGCGGGCACGCTTGTTGTGGTTCAGAATCCAGAGCGTCACGCTGATGTCAGTGGAATAGAACATATTGCGAGGTAGAATCACGATAGCCTCCACGAATTTGTTCTGCAACAACTGACGACGGATTGCCAACTCTGTACCTTCACCGCTCAATGCTCCATTAGCAAGCAGGAAGCCAGCAGTGCCGTTAGCAGAGAGTTTCGAGACGATGTTCAGAATCCAGCCATAGTTGGCGTTGCTCGTCGGAGGTACATCGTAACCAGCCCATCGTGGGTCGTCCTTCAGTTCGTTTTCTGCACGCCAAGCCTTCTGGTTGAATGGCGGATTAGCCATGATGAAATCTGCCTTCAGGTCTTTGTGCTGATCGTTATGGAACGTATCGGCAGCCATCTCACCCAAGTTGCAGGCAATGCCACGAATGGCGAGGTTCATCTTCGCCAGTTTGTAGGTGGTGTTGGTGTATTCCTGTCCATAGACAGAGATGTCGCGCTTGTTGCCATGATGCGCCTCGATGAACTTCATGCTCTGCACGAACATACCGCCAGAACCACAACAAGGGTCGTAAATCTTACCACGATAAGGCTCTATCATATCGGCAATAAGGTTGACGATGGTCTTTGGCGTATAGTATTCACCCTTACCCTTACCTTCGGCAATGGCAAACTTACCGAGAAAGTATTCATATACACGACCAATAAGATCATTCTCAGGGTCTTTCAGTGTGTCTATTTTATTGATTTCGTCAAGCAGAGCAGCAAGCTTGGTGCGGTCGAGCGATAGGCCTGCATAGTAGTTGCTGGGCAGGGCACCCTTCAACGTAGGGTTGCTCTGCTCTACCTTAGCCAATGCCTTGTCTATCTTAATGGCAATATCATTCTGCTTGGCATTCTCAATCAGAAAATCCCAACGGCTCTCTGGTTCCAGATAAAAGACGTTTTTAGCATTATAGAACACAGGATTGTCAGCAAAGGCTTCTTTACCGTCAGCCACCAATTCATGGCGCCGCTCCGTGAAGCGGTCGTTCGCATACTTCAAGAAGATAAGACTCAAGACCACGTGCTTATATTCAGATGGTTCCACAGAACCACGCAGTTTATTTGCTGATTCCCAAAGGGCTTCTTCTATTGTTTTTTCCTTGATAACTTTCTTTGCCATATCGGTACAATTAGTTATGGTGCATTCTGTTAGCAAATGTAGTGATTTTTTTGCAAAAGCCACGACTTTCGCATCTTTTATTTTGAATATTCTTTCGTAGGCTTGACTTTTCCGTTTTCTCTTTCCGCACAGAACTGAACAAGGAAAGTATTGAATTGATGGTTTGAAAGATAGGTGAAGCAGAAAAGAATTGAACGTTCGTTGCAATGCTGACGAACGCTCAAGAAGAAGGCGACGGACGTTCGTTGAGATGCAAACGAACGTCCGTCGGACTATGAAAGATAAAGAGGTGATGGAATGAGTAGGAAACGATGCTTATTTATACATGGTTTTCTTTCCGTTGACAATGTAAATGCCTTGCTTTGGAGCGGTCACCTTTCGTCCTGTCAAGTCGTAAATGTCGCCTGGGGTTTCCTGCGGATTCTTCAACAAATCAATGCCCAGGGCATCGTCACCGCCGAAGGAGAAGGAAACGAACTTCGACTCGCCAGCATCGTCGAAAGGAAGATATGCCTTGTATGCTGGTATCGTCTTGACGGTGCTGCTACCTGTAGCTTTCTTGAAACCGATATATTCGTTGGTGCCACGACTCAGAACGTAGATGGGCATGCCTTCCTGCTGAGTCAGAGTCTGAACTGGCGTTTCTTCAGAGACTCCATGCAGGAGGCTCACTACGTGCTCTGTGGAGGATGTTGCCGAAATGGAAAACGTGTAATTACCTGCATTGGCAAATATCAGCACACCTGTTTTGGCAGGGATGATGCCGCCACGGATTTCCTTCAAGAGGGCTGTGGAACCAGAGATTTCCTTAACGGTTGCAGCCACGAAGAAGTCAGCGTCGGGAATCACAGCGTCGTATGGCAAATAGAGGGTTGACACACCAGCAGTGGTGACAGTCAGATTGTGGGTAAGCGTTGTGGTTTCCGACTCATAGACAATGCTCGTCACGTTTGCCACATACCAGTTGCCTGAGTCTTTCAGGTTGCGGATGCCGTATTTCAGTGTACCGTCAGTGACAACGGCATAGAGCGTGACTGGAGCAATGCTGCTCACCCATCCGCGGTTCACCACAGGGAGGTTTTCCTGCGTGCCATTGGCGAAAGCTACGGAAAGGCCATCGCCTGTAGGACAGTCAAAACCTCGGTCAGATGTGAAAGAGGCTGCCAGTTCGAGCGTCACGACATAGACACCGTTCTTCAAGCCCGTGAGCGTCTGGGTGAGCACGTCGCCTGTGCCAATGGAGCCGCTGTTGTAGCGTTCGTAGGCAGTGTGACCAAGTCCACCATAGCCATTCGTCTGTCCAGCCCAGTCGGCAGGTGCATAGATTGCGATGTCATCACCCAATTCGAAAGATGCCGACACATTCGTTTCGCCTGGGTTTCTACCATTCAGCGAGAATCGCTTACAGAAATTCCATATTTCGTATTTGTATGCAAGCGTAGGCCAGTGGCCACCTCCGTGAGCGGAGAAAAGCTCCACTTCGCTACCATTGCTTCCGTTGGTCCACACCTCTTTGTCACCGTAAATATAACCTAACTCAGAAGCATTCGGACGATAATTTTCCGTCTTGGTGTAAGTGTTGGCATTGTCGAGAGTGGCGAAATGCGTCACATACTCACGAATGGAGTATTGGTTATAATTGAACACATCGTCATCGTATGAATGACAATGTATGAGATTGACAGGAGTCGTTCGCTGATTCCAGGGGTCTGCGTTGAACAAGACTCCGCTGCATGGTGCGAAAGCAGCGAATTTCTTTCCTATCTCGCTACGTATTCCGTGGTAAATCAGCATGGAGCCCATTGAGAAGCCCGACCAGTAGAGACGGTTGCGGTCGATGTGATATAGTTCATCCATCTTGTCAATGGTAGCATCGACAAAATTCAAGTCGCCATTTCCACCGATGTCCCATGTGCTACCATTGCTTGCCAAATAAGCAATGATGAATCTCTCCGTATCAATCAATTCCCAGAGGTGGTCACCTTCGTATTGATAAGTAGGATTCTGATTCATGCCGTGAGTGACAATCATCAATGGCAGTCCTGAACTAACACCATCGGGCGTAAACACAATCATGTTTCTCTGCACACCATCAACATAAATGCTCATGTTGGTCTTGGTGTAAGCATGACTCTGCACGAAACCCAACAACAATATGATGACAAAATAGATTCGTTTCATAGACATGATAATTGTATTTGAAAAGAAAAAGGAACATGAAAGGGCAGTACGATAGAAAAACGCACGACTCTCTTCAACATGATTTTACCACAATGACATTTCGTTTTCCGAAGCCTTACCATCATCAAAGTCCTCAGCATAGTCATTGTTGATTTTCTTGGTCAGCACTTCTGGATCAGGAGAACCTCCACCAATATCAAATTGCATCAAAAACGGAGTAAACTTGTGATAAATCATCTCTGGCTTCACATACGAATTCTTTTTCATCTTTATTTTCATATTTACTGTTAAACAATTATGTGAGTTCGATATAACAAAATATGTTCTTTTGTAGTGCCTCTACGAGGCAGAACCTTTAGCTCGGCGTAGCCAAATCTTTCTATTCAAAATCTCATTCATCTTTGTAAGATTTGAGAAGATTTGTGAGATTTCTCGCGAAGCGACTCCTTATACCGAACTGACGTTAACAATTACATCATTATTATTTATACAGAACTTTCTTTCCATTGACAATATAGATACCCTTCTTTGGAGCAGCCACCTTTCTTCCAGTCAGGTCGTAAATGTCGGCTGTATTCTCAGGGGAATACTTCAACAAATCAATGTCCAGAGCATCGCCTTCACCGAAGGAGAACGAAATGGACTTGGCTTCACCTGAGTCGTCAAAAGGAAGATAGGCTTTATGGGCAGGAATCGTCTTCACCGTTGTGCTGCCAGTTGCCTTCTTGAAACCGATATACTCATTGGTGCCACGACTCAAAACGTAGATGGACTTGCCCTCCTGCTGAGTCAGCGTCTTGACCGATGTGTTCTCCAACACACCATGCAGGAGACTCATTACGCTCTCCGTGCAGGCCGTAGGCGAAGGAGCAAGAACGTAATCACCAGCGTTGGCGAATATCAGCACACCCGTATTGGCAGGAATGATATTGTCACGAACACGTTTGAGACGAGCCGTCGTACCAGCTATTTCCTTCACGACAGCAACCACAAAGAAGTCGGCATCTGGAATCATAGCATCGTATGGCAAATAAGTTGTTGCCACACCCGCCGAGGTGACGGTCAGCACAATTGGCTCCACGACATCGGCACTCGTTGCGTAAGCGCGGAACGGATAGAGCGTCACCGACGATGCCGGAGTTACAGCATAGAGCACGACATCACCCACAGGGTTGAAGGTCTCCACATTGGCTGGAGCATCATCACGCTGGACAAAGCCATCGGACGGAGTGAGATGGCTGTAAGTGCCTTGCAGCAAGCCGTTCGTCAGTTCGTCGCTTGCCTTCACCGTCACGTTGGAAGTTGAGAACACAGCCTCTCCTGCTCCCGTCAGCAGCACAGGACGGTTTGCCTCCACAGCATTCACCGACGAAACACCCGAGCAGTTGAGCGCATAGGCATTGTGGCCAGAAGGAACAGAAACAGCAAACGGAACGGTGACAGTCGTGAAGCCAGCCGCAGGAACCGTGCTGTTGAGCGTCGCACTGCTTGCAGCGATGTCGTAAGGAGCACGGAATGGATAGTAGCATTCGCTCAGGCGGTTGCAGAGGTATGCAGACTTCAGCACCACCTCGCCTTCTTCACCCGAGATGTTGTACAGGCGAATCATCGTCAGCGTGGAACGTCTTGAAGCTACATCCTTCACGGCAAACAGCGAGTCGATGTCGATTTCCTTGATGCGGTTGCCATCGTGCTGGCCAGCCCAGTAGCCCTGCTCGGCTATGACCCTCTCATTGTTGTCATAGAAGCGGATGCCCCAAGGCTTCGTGAAAGAACTTGTCTCCACCACCACGCGCTTGAAGTCCTGGCGCTCCAAGATGTAGTTGAATATCTGGACTTCGGATTGAGTATTCGCTGCCCAGTGGAACGTGTAAGTACCGTTTCCGCTGTCAGACCACGAGGCATTACCCGTCTTCACTGCGCCATTAGGGAAGTAGGCACCTGCAGTCGTGCCAGCCACCACAGCAGGGTCGGTCAGAACGATGCTCGCCGAAGTGTAATTGTTGCCACTCTTCACCACGACATTGCTCGGGTTCGACAGGCGGGATGCATCATCCACATAGAACAAAGCATTGCGGTTAGCAGGAGTCAGCGTCACACCGCTGCTGTTGCGCAAGGCAGTAGCATCGTAGTTCGTAGCCTCGATGTCCGACAAGGCAGCGACAAGGTTCTCCTTCACGTACAACTTGCCCGAGATGCGGTAGTCCATCGCATCATCGTCTTTCACCACCATCACGCGCCATGCGCTACCCGTGCCACCACCCACTTTCAGTGCGTTCAGATGGACGTATGAACCCATGCCCGCCAAATCAATCTCGAAGACACCGTTGGCAATAGCGCCGTTCTTCTCAACAAAGTCGGAGGACGTGTCAGTAGGACGGTTGAAGAGGGCACGGACGTAGAGACCGTCATCGCCATACACACGAAGCTTGCTGTAGCCAGAAAGGTCAACATAGCGATTGGCGAGGACATTGCCATTGCCATAGATGGTGCCGTAGCCCGAAATCACCTCGTCGATGTTGTACTCCATATTGTCATCGTTGCCAGTCCTCCGCGCATCAGCACCGATGCCGTCCCACACGCCGAACGCCCATTGGTCGAGCGACCGCTCATGCTTCTGCTCAGCACGCATCACGTCAACCTGAATCAGCAACTGGCGAATCGTCATCGTCTTTGCCACATCGGTATCATTGTAGCCATCCCAGACAAGCGTCGAGACAGCTCCCTTATCTTGATAATTCGTATAGTCCAGTTGGTATTTGCTCGTCCAGAAAGCACCGCCATTCACCGATTCACCCCGAGTGTTGCTGACAGTCAGCGTGTTGAACACATCGTCACCGCCATGCGAGAGCTTCACCTTCGACACATTCGAGAAGTCCGCACCGTTATAAGTGAGCGTGAGAGAACCGCTCTGGTGAGCAGGCAGCGTCACTTCACCCGTGGAGCTGTTGAAACTCAGCGAACCACCAGCAACGAGGTCGGACAAATTGACAACACAACGACCTGTGGAAGCATCGTAGGCGAAATTCGCCACATGCGAGATTTGACCCATAGCCCACTGCTTGTACCACTCAAAGCAAGCACCACTACACGCCTCCCATGCACTGCCATATCCGTTGCCCATCATCGCCGTTTGGAAAGCAGGACGAACCGTGCCGTCGTTCAAATAAGCATCCACATCCAGATAAGTGTCCGTACCCGACAGCGTCATGGAAATCGTGCCATAGTGGTCGAGCAGCGCCTTGTAGAGCCTTCCCCAGTTCGAAGTCGTGCCGGTTGCCCAAGTGCCATAGTTGCCAACCACCCAGTCGCCATGCTCATTATAATGACCCGTCCCAGCCTTTTCGGGACTCCAGTCCACCTCCGTAATCACAATAGGGTTGGTATCAATCACAGGAACCTGAAAGTGGAACTGATTGATATAACGGTCCACCTCATCATAAGAAGTCGTGTTACTACCATTGTACCAACCCACATAGTTGTGGACAGCATAGCCGAAATTGCCATCCTGGATAGGATGGCTCAGATAGTCGCGATAATTGCTCTGCCAACCAGTGCCTGGAATCCAAAGGATGCCATCGAAACCATTCTGGCGAATCTTGTTGACGATAGGCTGGAAGAAGTCGTGCAACGCATTTGAATCGTCCTGCCCATACCTGTTTTTCACAGACACAGGCTCGTTGCCAAGTTCCAGGGAAATCTGGCCACTGTATTGCTTCAGCGTCGCATTGCTCGACACGATGTCCCACACCGTCATCAAGTAGTTGTTGTATTCACCGCCCACATTCACCGTCTGCGGAAACACGCCCGGAGGACGGATGATGACATACAAACCCTTGCTCAAGGCATTGAGCGCAATGGGAAGGTAGAGCGAATTGAAATAACTGCGCAGACGATCAGCAGAGAAACGGCTGATGTCCTCTTCTTGCCCCGAACCCGTAGCCGTCTTTGCGGGGTCGTTCGTCCAGCAAGGGTCGAGATGCAGACGGAAAAGATTGCAATAAGTGCCTTTCGCTGGCTGGGTGATGGCAGAAGTGATTTGGTCGAAATAGTTCCTGCATTGCTCCACCGCATCGTCAGTAAAACCATTCCACCATGTTCCCCAACGGTAGGAATTGAAGTAAGGACTCGGTGTATCCATCACGCCATGCAGCACCACAGTGCCACCACTCGGGTCCTTCAGCACATTGCCCTCCACATGAAGCGCAGGCGTTGTGCCATACACATACTGCTGAGCCGCTGCCACGCTCGGGAGCAAAGCCAGCAGCAGAAAGAGTCTTCTGAACAAGTTTCTCATATTAATTTTGCTTTGTCATTAAATGTGTTCCTAAGAAAAGGTGGAGCCCCTGCCCTATCACCCCATCGCGCAAAATCCGCGATTCGAGTGCAAAGGTATCGCTTTTCGCAAGAAGACTGTGACAGTTTTGATACAGATAGTTTCAGTTTTGTAACTCTCCCAGAGGATTTGACGCAAAGAACTGTTGGAAAAACTAAAACGCCAATTTTTGCTCAAAAATTCGTCATACTACGCAAAAAAGAACTAAATTTGCGGCATGACTTTCAAATCAGCAGGAACATGACTATCACACCCATCGCATTTTTTCACTCGCCTTTCGGTTCTAAATTCGGAATTCCTCGTCAGAGCGGAATTGTGGAGGAAACGGAAGGCGAAATACACTTTGTGGAGGAATATCAGAACGCGGAGGCTGTCAGAGGACTGAAGGATTTCGAATACCTCTGGCTCATTTGGGGATTCTCCGCCAATTCGCACGAAGGGCACGGTATGACGGTGCGTCCTCCCCGTCTAGGCGGCAACAAGCACATGGGCGTGTTTGCCACCCGTTCCCCATTCCGTCCCAATCCGTTGGGCTTGTCGTCTGTGAAGCTCAAAAAGGTCGAATTCATCGAAAGAAATGCACCTGTCATCACGGTTCTGGGCGCCGACTTAATGTATGGTACGCCCATCTATGACATCAAGCCCTACCTACCCTTTACGGATGCTCACGCTGGGGCAAAGGCTGGATTCTTGGAAACGAATGAATGGAAAACGCTGAGAGTGGTCATCCCCGAAACGATGCGCAAGGAGTTTTCGGAAGAGAAACTCGTGGTGCTTCGGAAAGTGCTGGAGCAAGACCCTCGTCCTCAATACCAGGAAAACGGTGAAAAGGTATATGGAATGACGTTCGGCGGAAAGAACGTGAGGTTCAGAGTGGAGAACGGCATCATTGAAGTGCTCTGAGGGAAAAAGTCTTTGGAAATTAAAAATTAAAAGCCTAAATTCCGCAGCACTTTAG
>DGSN01000003.1:0-27741 GCA_002393575.1 Prevotellaceae bacterium UBA4361
AGAACTGCATCTCCATCTGCTCGAATTCGCGCATACGGAAGATGAACTGACGTGCCACGATTTCGTTGCGGAAAGCCTTACCAATCTGAGCAATTCCGAAAGGAATCTTCATGCGTCCAGTCTTCTGCACGTTCAAGTAGTTGACGAAAATGCCCTGGGCAGTCTCTGGACGGAGGTAGATGTTGAATGCGCCATCTGCCGTGCTACCCATTTCTGTCTTGAACATCAGATTGAACTGGCGAACGTCGGTCCAGTTGCGCGTACCGCTGATAGGGCAGACGATGCCTTCGTCGAGGATAATCTGACGAAGTTCCTCCAAGTTCATGTCGTTCATCGCCTTGCTGTAGCGTTCATGCAGGGCATCGCGCTTCTTCAGTTCTTCCTGAACGCGAGGACTGGTCTCACGATATTTCTGTTCGTCGAAAGCATCGCCGAAGCGTTTCTTAGCCTTGGCAATCTCTTTCTCAATCTTCTCGTCGTACTTGGCAATCTGGTCCTCAATCAGCACGTCTGCACGATAGCGCTTCTTCGAGTCGCGGTTGTCAATCAGAGGGTCGTTGAAAGCATCAACGTGTCCACTTGCCTTCCAAATCGTTGGGTGCATGAAGATGGCGGAGTCGATGCCCACGATGTTCTCGTGCATCAACACCATGCTCTGCCACCAGTATTGCTTGATATTGTTCTTGAGTTCTACACCATTCTGACCGTAGTCGTACACTGCGCCCAGTCCATCATAGATTTCACTTGAAGGAAATACGAATCCATACTCTTTGCAATGGGAAACTACCTTCTTGAAAACGTCTTCTTGTGCCATATTTTTATGAATAATGTGAATTTTGCGTGCAAAGATACGCAATTTTCCTCGAATTTATTTATCTTTGTCATCGAAATATCCTCTGACTTTCATAAAATTAACGAACTGTTATGAAATCTTTTCAATTCACCACTACGGGAGTTTCTTCAGACCTTTTTGCTTCTCGCAAGCATCTGTCTTTTCCTCGCATCCGTCTGCTTGCCCTTTTCCTCTATACTTTCTTTTCGTTCCATTTCGTTACCATCCATTCGCAGACTGTGGTCGATGTAAAAAAACGTCTGCAAGTCAACGAAGGTTGGGGCGTTTCCCTTTGCTGGTGGGCAAACATGGTGGGAAAGTGGCAAAATGAAGAAAAGCTCGATTCCATCGTAGATTTTCTCTGTTCTCCAGAACATCTCAACTACAACATTTTCCGTTACAACATCGGTGGAGGCGATGATCCGCAATGGCGAAATTGTGAACCACACCACTTCGGAAAGCCTCGCGAGGGAAAAGGTCTTCGTGCCGAAATGTCAGGATTCAAGGACTCGCAAGATGACGAATACCACTGGGAGCGCGATGAGGCGCAGAGACGAGTAATGCTGAAAATCCGTGAACGTCGCCCAGATGCCATCTTCGAAGCATTCTCCAATTCTGCGCCGTACTACCTCACCGTGAGCGGTTGCGTGGGTGGTGCCAAGAAAGCCACAGACGACAACGTACCACCAAAATATTACGATGAATTCGCCCATTATCTCGTGGATGTCTGCCGTCATTACAAGGAACGCTATGGCCTTGAATTCAGAACCCTCGACCCTTTCAACGAACCCGAAACCAACTATTGGTATGCTAACGGTTCGCAGGAAGGATGCCATTTCTCCACGAAGTCTCAAATCCGTTTTCTCCACGTTCTTGCTCCCATCCTCGCAGAGTCGGGACTCAACACACGTATCTCTGCTTCCGACGAGACCAGTGTAGCCCAATCCATCGAGGATTTCCGAGCCTATCAGAAAGATGGAAAGGCGTTGGATTGCGTGTTTCAGTGGAACACCCACACCTACAAGGCTGACAATGCACAGCGAAACGAACTTCGTCGGTTGGTCCGTGGCGCAGGGAAACATTTCTGGATGAGCGAAACAGGAGATGGTGGACGTGGTATTCATGGCAATCTCATGATGGCACAACGACTCATCGACGACATCCGTTACCTCCAGCCCGATGCCTGGGTGGATTGGCAGTACATAGAAGAGTTTGGCGACCAATGGTCCCTCATCCGCTCCGACTGGAACCACGAGCAATACACGAAAGTGAAGAATTATTACGTCCGCTATCATTTCACGCATTACATCCGACAAGGCTACACATATATCCATACCGACAATCCGCATCTCCTTTGTGCCATTTCGCCCGATGAATCCGAATTAGTCTTTGTGTGCATCAACGCAGAACCTCTTCAACAGCGCAGCGAAATCGTCGATGTCCGTTCCTACACAAACGCTCCGTCAGTGACTTCCGTTCTCACCAATCGACGGGATAACCTTGTTGCCAACACCAATTTCAGTGTCGTATCAGGTGCCGTCTCCTTCGACTTGCCACCTCTCAGCATTGCCACTTTCATCGTGAAGAAATAACTTCCTCCCTTCTCTCCGCAATCATAGTTCAACCATCTTCAAATCTCCATAAAAATCGAAAAACTACAAATTTTCTAACAAATATTTTGTCAATTCCCCAAATATCTTTATCTTTGCACCCGCAAAACGCAAAAGTCCATTCATTTCGCTCTCGTGTTTTGTAGCGTCATGCCCAGATGGCGGAATTGGTAGACGCGTTGGTCTCAAACACCAATGAAGCAATTCGTGCCGGTTCGATCCCGGCTCTGGGTACTTAAAACACCTTGTAAGTCGTTGATTTACAAGGTGTTTTCTTTTTCTAAGATGTTACAAGGTGTTAGTTTGGGGTTCGGCGGATTTACCGGCTTTTACTAACCATGTATTTTCGCTGAGCCTGGATTACTCAATTATTTCCCAGAAACCATTTTTATCTGCACCCACTCTACGAAGATATTTGCCACGCATATAATCTATATTGCGCATGATGGAATTAACACTGATTCCTACGGCTTTTGATAGTTCTACAACCGATACATACGGATTGTCTATCATAAGTTCAAGAATGGTAATACGGTTTTCTGTCAACTTATCACCATTCATTATTGTGTTTGTTTACAATACTAAATAAGAATCGTAGTCCCTATTATTTCATGGAAAGTCTTCTTCTGTGCCTATAGGATGAATAATTCTATCCGAGATCTTTACAAAATAATTACTATTTATGGTATTCGGAATAAAATATTCCATAGCTTCTATAATTCTTCTTTTATTAATAAGCATTGATAGTTTGCACTTCTCAAAAGAAGTGCCTTTTCTCGATTGTTCTGTGTAATAATCTCCTGAAGCCATGGCAACATTAAAGATAAAATCTCGAAGATGCCAATCTATGGAAAAAGAATCCAAATCGTTATCCTTGTATTGCAAATCTATGTATTTAGAGAATTCTGAAAATTTGAATTTCAAATAAAGATTATAAGAAAAATAGTGAATACTGTCCGTTGTATCATTAGCATTTAAAGAAAATCGAAATTCAATAGATTTTTCTTGAGGCAAAAGCCACAATTTCGGTGAAGTGAGATGTTGTGTTACGTCACAGAGGTCGTTATCTGTAACTATTCCTTTATAAAAAATATCAAATTTACATTTCAGATCTGTTATAGTTATTCCATTATATGAGAAGTCAGGAAAACAGACGTTTTCCTGCATTGACTTCTCCCTTTTACAACGGTTGAAAACTGAATTACTCTTAGGTAGAATATGTATATGGGGATTGGATGGGACTATATCCCATAAAGCCCAAGGATAGCATGGTCTGTCTTCAGAGAAGGTCTGTAACTCCCGATGAGGTAAGTCAATGCATGAGAACAGCCGTTGCCAATGATTATCTAATTGTTTGTTGTATTTAAACATGCCTCTGTCCACATCAACAAGAGGCATTACAAAAACATAGGCGATATCATAGATGTACAAAATTGCGGTACAATATGGAGAGTCAGGGAGTTTGTGTTTACTATTTAAGAAAATGTCAAGGTATGGTTGTTGATGCATTTTCCCTATACTATGGCAGAACCAGATTTCAGGTAAGCTGTCAACAATAAAAGAATCAGACCTAATCCATTTGATTGTATTCTCAAAATGATGAAGATGGGTTGATGGAATCAAATCAATAACCATTTTTGCCAGTGCCTTATATATTTTTTCATCAGACAAGACAGCATGTTGTTTCAACTGGAAAATAAAAGGTTTGCTTACATCTACATTGGGTTCTATGGCCTCTTGCATAACATAAAGTTCTGCTGAACCTTTTTCGTTTGAAAGTATTGCAAAATTATTCCCATATATAGAGGGGCTTGACGTCGTTTCTTTCCTGCTTATATGATACATTGCTCTGCGGATATCCATCAAGTGGAGGAAGTTGTCTTCTATCTTGTTTAGGGTATGATTGCAAGTGTCGCACTCTTCATGGCAAAACAATTTTTTATTACCTAAAGAATCTCCAATAGCATGTGCTCTGTCACAAAACTTTTTTGGGTCTGTCTCCCCACAAAAGCGGCAGACACGGTGGTGCTTCTCTCCGACATGGGTTTTTATGCCATCAAAGCCGTATGAATGATATTCAAAGAGAGCTTCCAATTTTTTCTGTTGCTCATAAATGTGGTTGTGAACAGCCTTCCAAAGTTTACCACTATAATCTCCTTGAACACACTCTATGGCTGTCTTTCTTTCTGCAATGCCGCAATTGTCTGCAAAAAGACAATAAAAAACCTCTCCTTTCCCTAACTTACTGACAAATCCGAATAGCTTTCTAACAGCAATTAACTGTTCCTCATATTTATCTTGCAACCTTTTTATTTCTGATAAAGTACGGTCATCATTAATAATTCTAACCCAACTTGAATTGGAGAAATCAAACGAACATTTGCTCATGAGAACATTATGAATATCTTGTAACATGTCTTTATTAGAAGATATGAATGTATATTCCAGATTCTCTTTTGATGAATATAAAAGGAGATGTAATTTGTCCATACAGGTAATGTTTACATTATATGCAACACGGGCATGTTCAAAACGCAAAGAACTTGTCCTGCATCTTGTTTTTGAGATTGAACTTCTTGGTGGTATCGAGAGCACGCTCAATACAGATGAACTTGGTATCTGTATGCTGCATAAAGTAATCTACAGTCTCATCATAGAGCTGTGAATCGACAGTGATGAATGCCGTTTTCACACCGTCGGTAGCTTTATATACTTTATTCTTAGTGAACTGCAACTGAGCTTCCAACTTATAGGTAAGCATGAAACCTTGTTTTATCAGAATCTCAGTTATAAGTTCGTCTTCATTAAAGGCAATGGTTAGTTGTTGTTCTTTCTGAGAGACATATTCTTGGAACAATGCGAGATTCTCTTCTTCACTTTTATCAGGATCGGGAGCAAAATCCACACGGGGGAAGCTGGACTTACTCAGCGTAAACACCTTGAAGCCAAGTTGGTCTATTTGTTGTTGGTCTTCTGAAGTGATGAGTTTCCCTTCATAAGAGGCTTTTATCTTATCGTATACTGCTTTGTTGCGGGCAATAGTAATTTCGCTAATGGTTTTGAATCCTGCTCTATATGCATTACTATTTTCGTCTGTCAATTGAGGAATCTGCACCAAAATATATTTTCGATGGCCTCCATCTAAAATGTTTTGATTTATGACTGCATGACCAGTTGTCCCGGAACCAGCAAAGAAATCAAGAACAATGCAATCTTTATCATCATTGCCGTTTATAAAGAACGAAATTGCTTTTTGAACTAATTGAGCAGGTTTAGGGAAAGGGAAAATGCCTCTGCCAATTAGTTCTTCCAATTCGGTTGTCGCCTGATCCGTAGTTCCTGCATCCTCTTTCTTCCAGATATTTGTGGGCACCATTCCCCCTTCCATTTCAGATAAGAATTTTTTTAGGCGTGGATAAGTGTTATGTCCGTCTTGTCCCCAATACAAACGGTTCTCTTTTACATGTTGAAGGTGTGTAGCATATTCATACTTCCACGCATTGGTAGGATGCTCAACCATTTCTCCTGTAAATGGGTTTTTAATTGGGTAACAAAGATTAGGCCTTTCATTCCTTAGTGCAGGATTTGTGTATAGTATGCTTGTCCATGGTCCTCTTTCGTCATTATCTGGGTTAGAGTACAATTCATTTGCACTTTCAGTTCTAGGCTCTTTTATGTTTATAAGTTCTTGAGAACGACGGTAGCATACTATATGTTCCGTATTGGTACCGAATAGTTTTGAATTATTGCTGCGAGTTTGTCGCTTTTCCCATATGATATTAACCAAAAAATTCTCCTCTCCAAATATCTCGTCACAGATTTTGCGTAAATGATGAATTTCATGATCATCCATAGATATAAAGATTACACCATCAGGTTTTAAAAGGGATCGAGCCACTAATAATCGGCTATACATATCATCCAACCAATTACTATGGAAACGACCACTACTATCAGAATTAGTGTCTAATTTGACACCATTTTCTGTAGATTCACTTCTTTCCCAATAGGCGTTTTTTTCCTCAGAGAAATCATCATTATACAAAAAATCTTCTCCTGTATTGTATGGCGGATCAATATAGATGCATTTAACCTTTCCTCTGTAACTGGAGGATAGAATCTTCAGGACTTCGAGATTTTCTCCTTCTATAATAACGTTCTCTGTCGTATCGGCATTAACGCTACGCCCCGCATCGTAATGTAGTGTAGCTCGTGTAGGTGTAAAAGCATTACGCTTTGCTGCTGATTTGCCAAACCAACGGAACTCGTATCGTTCAGTCTCTTCTACGCTGTCTGGATTAACAGCTTTCTTCACTTCATTGATATCAAGATGTCCTTCCTGCGTGAACCAGTCAGGGAATAGTTCTCGGAGAGTATTCAGACGCTCCTCGTTCATGTCGGGAGTTAGCGTTATGTGGTCTTTATATGTTTCCATTTGTATGGGTATTTATTGTTTGTTCTGCTTGCGTTTTGAAAGTTGAGAATTCACGTATTGGGGCTTTATATACTGCCTCGATGCCGAGAGAGCGGAAATGCTTGATAGCACATTTGATGCGGGCTATTTCATGTGGAGTGAGAGCTTTCTTGTCGTTAATATCATTGGTCCCCTTAATCTCAACAACGAAATAGTATTCTTGTTGGTCTTGATTATGCCGTAATGACACTTGTTTCAGTACTACACCAAAGTCTGGTTCGTAATTGCCTATAGGTGTCGGAATCTTGTACCATGATGGAAATTTCAAGAAACAAAGCACCTTTTGGTCTTCATTTTTTTCTGCGTCGGCGGCGAATTTGCGTTCGAGCCCACTGTCATAGAGCGTTTTGTCCCATACACCATGATTAGGCGTTGAGACATAATTGTCGCAGGCATCTTTCGTGAAGTCGGCAAAGTCAAAGGGATAGACTTCATTAGTAGGATTGTACTCAACAAATCTTACCAATTCTTCAAGCTGAACCTGTTTGATTTTGAAAGCTGCCTGCTCTAGAAAGACGGGGGGATTCTTAAGATATTCTTTCTTGGTCTCAATTTCCTGAATAATACGCATGACAGAGTTATAGCAGAGACCCGTTTTTTCACTTAGGTCTTCTACTAAGTCCTGTGCCGAATAATGTCCTTTTAGATTGCGGTCTTCCGAACCGATATATTCCCGTTGTGATAAATCCTCAATGTCACTTACACGATAGCTGGAAACTTCAGCTTTGTATTCGGCTATAGAGATAGTGTTCAATTCCTCTATGCTACGACGTATGATGGCATCCTCATCGAAACTCACACGATAGGTAGTTTTCTTAGCAATTGTATTCCAGAACCTACGAAATACACTTTGAATGCCCTTGTCCTTATTCAGTTTGAACGTCACACGGTTCTGGTGCTTACCTTTATGTGTATGCTTGAGCTTAGCACTTGTGCAAGACTTGCCAAATGCCTTCTCGTTTTCGTTCTGATAACTACGAGCAAAAGTTTCGTAAGTCTCATTAGGAACAACTGTGAGTTGATTGATTACTTCATCGTCAGGCGTATCCTCTGCGTCATAAACACGCTCACCCTGTTGGTTCACGCAGATACGAAGTCCTCTACCTATTTCCTGACGCTTTTTGTTCTCTGAATAACTTTCATTGAGTGTGGCAATACAGAACACGTTGGGATTATCCCATCCTACACCAAGAGCAGAATGAGAGAATACGAATTCTATTGTGCTACCAAATGACAAGAGTTTTTGTTTATTATGCAGAATTTCGTCATAGATTTCCTTATTGCTCTTGTTGGTCTTCTCATTGTCGGTGAATTCTCCTGTAGAGGTCTTTGCAAAATAGAATCCTTGGACGGCTGATACTTGTTCATCCGAAGGGATTTGCCCATTGTGGCATTCTGCATAAACCTTCTTGTACTGTTGCTCAAAGATTCTCTTGATGACAGGGTTGTCAGGGCTCATATAGTTAGCGACCTTGTCTATGAAGATAAGAGAAAGATTCTTGATGCCTTTAGGCTTTAAACGCTGCTGATTCTCAAAATGACGGCGTATGAGCCATTCTAGCTGTAATGCCCATATCTGTTCTTTGTTAGCTGATGAAGCACCCTCTTCGATACTGGTGCCGTTAGTGAACTCTACCACCCATTTACGGGTACTCATTTTCTTGTAGATGCGGCTGATAGTAAAGTCAGAATAGGTGTCATTTCCCGATTTGTCCGCAAGGTTGTCGCCTTTCTTCAAGAGGTTGGAGTCTTTGAAGACGAAATTCTCTTTAGTCCTGTTGTATTTCCAGAATTTCAACCTTACCTTTGGCTCAGTTTTGGTTTCCTGCACCTCGCTGATTTCTATCTTCAATGTTGCTTCATCGTTTTTCTCAGTAACGGTGAGCACTTCTATCTTCTTCACCAATCCTAAACGATAACTCTCACTTGGAGTCAGCTGATAGAGCATATTCACCTTAACGGCATGGGTAGCAGAATAGCGGAACTTGAACAACGGAGAAAGCTTAGCAAGCCATAATTTGGAGTTATCTGTGTCCATTCCTTCCTGCGGCTCATCCATGAATACGATAGGGTGTGTGCGGGCAATAGCCTCGATGAAAGGTTTGTTATTGAATAGATCTTCGCGCACTTCCTGGTTCAGAATCTTATCTTCAGAATTGAACGAAGCCATTGTCATAATCATTATCTGAGGAGTTTCAGCAGTAATGAAGTCACGAAGATCACTCAACTTGGAACTATCGTACACGAAAGCATTGGGGGTAAAGCCATACTTGTCTTCCAACTGGACTTTGAAATTCTCAAATGTATCTATGGCTCCTTGACGGATAGGGATAGATGGCACAAGAACGATGAACTTGGTAAGACCATATTCTTTGTACAATTCATATGCAGACTGAATGTAGGTCAAGGTCTTGCCAGTGCCTGTCTCCATTTCAATGCATGCGTCCCTTGTTTCTTGAAGATTGGATTGTAAAGGATCTACTCCGTTTTCTGCTGCAATCTTGTTTATGTTAGCCGTCAACTTCTCCAAGGATAGCGAGCAGTAGTTAGCCCGAATGTCCTCATCCGTTGCATTGTCGTATGTATTTCGTTCCATCCCGCGAAAGACCTCCACCACACTTCTTATGGCAGTTCGCTGATGTTCTGGGGTTTCTAATTTGAATATCATGTTAAAAACGTATTGCTTTTATGCTACTCAGCAAATCATCGGTTAGTAATCTGCTTGTCGGCCAACACCGCTCTGATTCTGTTTTGACAATCGTATTTCTCCATCTATCTTGATTTTAGTTATTTATGTGCAAAGATAAACATAATTTGTTAAACTTCACAACTTCATGTTGGATATTATCTCGTTTTGCATTTTCTGTCCTCTTCCCTTTGCTTGTACTGAAACGCTCCTTTATCTGTACTGAACCATTCATTTGATTGTACTGAAATGTTGAGCCTTCGGTGTTTTTCAAGCGAGGGCTCGTTTGAGTTGCGACGAGGGCTCGCTTGAACGATAACGAGGGCTCGTTTGTTTAGTGGAATCAAAGGGGCGGTTGGGTGAATCCTTTTGTGGGTTGAAGAAGGTATCTTATTGTGGTGGATTAAAAGGGTTGCTTTGGTATGGTTTTCTCGTTTTTGGAATTCGTCTAAAGTGAAATGGTGTGAACCGAATGGTGAAAAAGTGATTTTGTGCTTGTCTTGATGGGTTTGTGTTTAAAAAAATTGTACCTTTGCAGCGGAAAAATTTAAAAAAAGAGTAACTGTATGAAAACACTTTTATTAAGTATTGCCATGATGCTGGTGTCGGCAAGTGGCTTTGCACAGGACATTGTGGGTACGTGGCTGACTGAGGCTGGCGATGCACAGGTGGAAATCTATCAGTCGGGCGACCAGTTCAATGGTAAGATTGTTTGGCTGGAGAAAGGCCCTGAAACTAAGGACATTCACAACTCTGATGCGAAGTTGCGTGGGCGTAAGCTGATGGGTGTGAACATCTTGAGCGGTCTGACCAAGAAGAAGGACAAGTGGGAAGGTGGAAGGATTTACAATCCTAAGAACGGTAAGAGCTACAAGTGCTCGATTTGGTTGGACGGCAAGGTGCTGAAAGTGAGAGGCTATCTTGGCGTTTTCTACGAGACTCAGACTTGGAAGCGCAAATAGGCGGCTCTTGGGTAAAGAAAACGAAGGCATCTGCTTTGAATGATGAAATTCAAGGTAGATGCCTTCGCTTTTTTATGGGTGATGTGATGGACGAAAGACGGTGATTTCTTTCGATGGATTCGGGCTTTTTAGGGCTTACTCACAGTTCTTTGTGGGTGTAGTCCTGCTTGTTGTGGATGAGAACTATTTTGTTCTCTTTAATGTGGAGCTGAAGGTGTTCTCGTCGATGCGTCCGAAGAGTTCGTTGCCGTCGGCTTGGAGGACGAGTGTGTCTTGCTGGTTGTCGTAAGAGAGAATCACTTTCTTGCCATCGAACTGATAGGTTCCGTCCATCTGCTGTGTGTCGGCTTCGCCATTTGTTTCGGAGTCAATCTTCATGGACATCTTGCCGTCTGCCATGAATGTCAATGCAACGGCGATTTTCAGCGTGTTCTGAATGCTATCGACTTCTTGACGACCTTCGTCGTATTTCTCCTGGATTTGTTCGCTGAGCTGCTTGTCCAGTTCTGCCAACTGTTCGTCGGTCAGTTTTTCTCCTGTTTCTTCCTCGATTTGGGCAATCAGTTCTGCCTTTGAGCTTTCGATGGATGCATCAATCTGGCTCTTCAGGTCCATCCACATACTGTCAACGCCTTCCACGATGATGTTGTCGTTGCTAAACTCGCTTCCTTCGAGGGTTGGCTGCTGGTTGCATGATGTGAGAAGGAATAATAGGGTTGTTGCTGCTATAAGAATCTTTTTCATTGCTGTTAATGTTTTATAAGGGATTAAGGGTTTATCGTGCTAAAATCTGGCAGATGCGGTCTTGGAAGTTGTGTCCTGTGGCTGTGCGCAGGTTGCCGTTGTTGATGATGGCGAAGGCAAGCAGATGGCCGTTGGAGGCGCGGACATAGCCCGACAGTGCTGACACGCCTGTGACGGTGCCTGTCTTGGCTCTCACGTTCTGGTATGCTGCGCCTGTGCGCATTCGGTCGGAGATGGTGCCATCGACTCCTGCAATGGGCAGGGACTCGTACAAGGGTGTGAAGATTTGCTTGTTGCGATAGGCGTAGCGCAACATTTTCACTTCGCCCCATGCACTGACGTAGTTGTAGAGAGAGAGTCCGCTGCCGTCGGCAACTTTTACGTCGTTGGTGGAAACGCCTGCTTTGCTGAGTACGGACTCCACTTGCTTGGCTCCGTCTTTCCACGTGGCTCCTGTGGATGTGCTGCGCTTTGCCAGCTGGTAAAATACTGCCTCGGCATGGAGATTGTCGCTGCGCTTCATCATGCGCTCCATCACGGATTCGAGCGTGTTGCTGACGGTGTGGAGGACGTGGGTGCGAGGACAAGGGGAAGAGGTGATGGCGGTGGGGAAAGGAGGAAGTGCTACACCTGCGGCACGAATCTCGGAGGCGAGTATCTGCATGAAATACTCCTCGGGGTGAGGGATGCACTTGCCGTTGCTGGAGGTGATGCTCTGTTCGTGGTTGAAGATGAGCGGACTGAGGTAGGGAACGATTCGTGAAGGCACGTCGTCCCAACACCAGCCGTTGCCGAGCTGGTCGGCATCCTTCATGCTGATGTCGCCCACGATGCGTCCGTCGATGCTGTCGATTCCCAGTTCACGCACGGCGCGAGCCATGTCCTTCAGGTCGGAATAGGACACGAGTGGGTCGAAGTCGCCCACCACATAGATGTTGCCACGTAGCACTCGCTTGCGCTGGACGATGGAGTCGGGTAGGGTGGAGTCGATTTCTTTCGATGGATTGGGCACTTTTTGCTGTATTTGCTGGATGGTTCCGTCGTAGTAAGTGCGTGTGCGGTAGAAGTGGTTTTTGCCCAGAAGTTCGAGGGCTGCCACTGCCGTGAGAATCTTCTGTGTGGAGGCGGGACGCATCACCTTGTTGTGGTTGTAGGTGAAGAGGAGGGAATCGCCTGTAAGGTCATAGACACAAAGCCCCGTGTTGAAGTTGTAACCATCGGCTTCGCGTGCCATGCTGCTCAGTCGCTCACGCATGATGTCGCTCCAACTGAGTGCGTGTGCCACGGGGATGGAGTCGGCAGGGGGAAGCTGGAGCGAGTCGGTGGGCACTGCTGTGCTGTCGTACATGAGTGCGTGCTCGGTGCGAACACGTATTTCTTCTGCACCTTGCGATTGCTGCTCAATGTGGTAGCGTTGTGGAACGATGTCCTGTGCTTGCAGGGTCCATGCGCTGCACAGGAGGAAGAGGAGGGTGAGGATATGGTTGCGGTTCATTTTTGTTTTCTTTTCTGTAAGCATTTCACAAATTCGTCTTCGTTTTGGGGAATGATAGCCTGGGATTTCTCTTCGCCATTCGCTTGGTAGGTGAGCAGGAGGAAGGTGTTGAACGCCTTGCCAAAGAGTCGTATTCCGCTGATTTTCTCCACGCGGAGGAGGTCCTGGAGCGGAATGGTCTTGTCTTTCGAGAACTTGCCTGTGTGGATGATGATGTCGGTGGACGTGATGGTGTAAGTGGTGTGAATCATGCGGTCAATCATCACAATCAAGAGCATCAATGACAGCAGGAGGATGATGGGCTGCTTGTGCCATGCGGAATAGGCAAAGACGATGAAAACGGCTATGAGCAGAATCCAACTCTGAAACTGTATTTTGGCGTGAAAGAGACGAGGCATGGATGGGAAATTAAGAATGAAGAATGAAAAAATTAAGAATTAAGAATTGAGAATTGAGAATGAAAATAATGCCATTCAAGGGAATGGGTCGAACAGACGAAATTTGTTCATTTGACATTGTGGGCGCAATGATGCAAATTCTGCTGTTTTCTTTAGGAGGCTATTTGCGGGAAAATCAGGGGTGTCGTGCTTAGTGAAAGGACAAATTTCCTGAAAAACCATGCAAATTTAGGAAAAAAACCAGAAATTATGGTAAAAAGATGGGTGCATATCGTTGGTTTTTAGTATTTTTGCATGATTTATGCACAAAATACTCGTCAATGACACGTAAATTTGATTTTCTCATCATCGGCTCAGGCGTAGCCGGAATGAGTTATGCCTTGAAAGTGGCTCGCGCTAAAAAAGGGAAGATTGCCATTATTTGCAAGACAACTCTTGAAGAAGCCAATACCGCTAAGGCACAGGGAGGCATTGCCTCAGTGACTAACCTGCTTGTGGATAATTTTGAGAAGCACATCGAGGACACGATGATTGCGGGCGACTATATCAGCGACCGCGATGCTGTGGAGCAGGTGGTTCGCAACGCACCAGCTGGCATTAAGGAACTCGTGGAGTGGGGTGTGAATTTCGACAAGAAGGAGGACGGACAGTTCGACCTTCACCGCGAAGGCGGTCACTCTGAATTCCGCATCCTGCATCATGCTGACGACACGGGTGCTGAAATTCAGCGTGGACTGATGGCTGCCATCCGCAGTAATCCCGACATTGAGATTTTGGAAAACCACTTCGCCGTGGAAATCATCACCCAGCACCACCTTGGCGTTCGTGTCACTCGTCGCACTCCCGACATTGAGTGCTACGGTGCTTACGTCTTGAATCCCAAGACGGGAAAGATTGACACCTACCTCTCGAAGGTGACACTCATGGCTACAGGAGGAACGGGGGCTGTGTATGCCACGACCACCAATCCGAACATTGCTACGGGCGACGGCATTGCCATGGTCTATCGTGCCAAAGGCAAGGTGCAGGACATGGAGTTTGTGCAGTTCCACCCAACGGCTCTCTATCATCCAGGCGAGACGCACCCTGCTTACCTCATCACCGAGGCGATGCGAGGCTACGGCGGCATTCTCCGTTTGCCTACAGGCGAGGAATTCATGCAGAAATACGACGAGCGACTGAGTCTGGCTCCTCGCGACATTGTGGCTCGTGCCATCGACAACGAGATGAAGATTCACGGTATTGACCACGTCTGCCTCGACGTGACACACAAAGACCCCGAGGAGACCAAGCACCACTTCCCTAACATCTATGCGAAGTGCCTTTCCATCGGTATCGACATCACGAAGCAATACATTCCTGTTGCTCCATGTGCTCACTATATGTGTGGTGGCATCAAGGTGAACCTTGACGCACAATCCAGCATTCGTCGCCTTTATGCCGTGGGAGAATGCTCGTGCACAGGTTTGCATGGCGGCAACCGCTTGGCTTCCAACTCGCTCATTGAGGCTGTTGTCTATGCCGACGCAGCTGCCAAGCACTCGCTGAGTGTAATTGACCAATACGAATTCAACGAGAAAGTACCTGAATGGAACGACGAGGGCACACTGAGCAACGAAGAGAAGGTGCTCATCAATCAGGACATGAAGGAAGTGGGACAGGTGATGTCCACCTACGTGGGTATCGTGCGCAGCGACCTCCGCTTGCATCGTGCCTGGGAACGTCTCGACTTACTCTACGAAGAGACGGAACACCTCTTCAAGCGTGTGAAGGCAACGAAGGACATCTGCGAACTTCGCAACATGATTAACGTGGGCTATCTGATTACTCGTCAGGCTTTGGAACGCAAGGAAAGCCGCGGCTTGCACTACACCGTGGACTATCCAAAGCACGCACTCGACGACAAGAAGAATAAGGACCCATTCAAGGCATAACACTTTGAAATGCAAGCAACCTAATAGTTCTTTTTTTTAGAGGGAACTATTAGGTTTTTCCTTTATACATCTCTTTATGAGTATGTAGAAGAAAGAGTATGTTTCCGAAGTGAAGAAACAAATACATTATATTTTCAAATCTAAAAAACAAAACGAAATCATGAATCTAAAAAGACTGTTTTTTGGAGTTCTGGCATGCGTGGCAAGCGTGGGTTTGAGTGCTCAGGACTTCTCGCAGATGCCTCAGCTCGACCTCGACCCAGCTGTGCGCAAAGGTGTTCTGCCTAATGGACTCACTTACTACGTCCGACACAACAACTGGCCAGAGAACCGCGCTTACTTCTACATTGCCCAGAAGGTGGGAAGTATGCAGGAAGATGAATCGCAGCGTGGACTCGCCCATTTCCTCGAACACATGTGTTTCAACGGAACTACCCACTATCCAGGCAATAAGCTGAAGACCTATCTGGAGAGCATCGGAGTGAAGTTTGGCGAGAATCTCAATGCCTACACTTCTTTCGACGAAACCGTGTATAATATAGATAATGTGAAGACCGACCGTGAGTCAACCCTCGACTCCTGTCTGCTCATCCTCCACGACTGGAGCCACGACCTCCTGCTCGAAGGCAAGGAAATCGACAAGGAGCGCGGAGTCATCAACGAGGAATGGCGCTTGCGCAGTTCTGCCATGCAGCGTATGCAGGAGAAGGCTCTCCCAGAGATTTATCCTGGCAGCAAGTATGCAGAGCGTATGCCAATCGGTACGATGGACATCGTGATGAACTTCCCATACAAAGCCATCCGCGACTACTACCACAAGTGGTATCGTCCTGACCTTCAGGGAATCGTCATCGTGGGCGATGTGGATGTTGACAAGATGGAGCAGAAAATCAAGAAGACCTTTGCCGACATTCCAGCTGTGAAGGACGGTGCCGTTCGCGAATACTATCCTGTGCCAGACAACAGCGAGCCAATTGTTTCCATCCAGAAGGACAAGGAGCAGACATCCAACATTTGTATCCTCTACATGAAGCACGAGGCGTTCCCTCGCCAGTTGCGCAACACGATGGCATACTATGCACAGGACTACATCAACGATGCCATCAACGGTATGTTCAGCAGCCGCATCCAGGAAATCCTCCAGAAGGAGAACGCTCCGTTCCTCTCGGCTGATGCCACCGACGCAGATTTCTTCATCGCTAAGACCAAGGATGCGTTCGAGGGAGATGTTGTGTTCAAGGACAATGCATACAAGGAAGGTATCGCAGCCCTCTACCGTGAGATTCTCCGTGCTTCCCGTCATGGATTCACCGCTACGGAATTTGAGCGCTACAAGACCGAATACCTTTCTCGCCTTGAGAACACCTACGCCAAGAAGGACAAGGTGTATTCTTCGCAGTACGTGAACGAATGTGTGCGCAACTTCCTCGACAACGACGCCATGCCTGGCATCGAATGGGAGTACCAGACCATGAAGAACATGCTCGTGCCTTCGTTCAGTCTCGAAATGGTGAACCAGACCATCCACGAGCTTGTGCCAGAGAACGACTCCAACCTCGTTGTGCTCATGTTCGGTCCTGACAAGGAAGGTCTCAACTACCCAACAAAGCAAGAAGTCCTCGACATCCTCCACGCTGTTCGCGCAGAAGACATCGAAGCTTACAAGGAGGAAATCAACACCGACCCACTCATCGCTACCGAACTCAAGGGCAGCAAGGTGAAGAAGGTTGTTGACGGAGAATTCGACTCAAAGGTACTCACCCTCAAGAACGGCGTGAAGATTCACGTGAAGAAGACCGACTTCAGCCCTAACTCCATCAGCATGAGCGCAACCAGTTGGGGTGGTACATCGCTCTACGACAACAGCCAGTACCTCGATGCTTCCAATGCCGACCTCGTTGCATTAGGCGGATGGGGCAACTTCTCCGCTACCGACTTGCAGAAGAAACTCGCAGGCATCCAGGCCAGTGCAGACCCATCCGTGGATGATCGTACAGAAGGTGTCACAGGCTCTTGCGTGACAAAGGACCTCGAAACCATGCTCCAGCTCACATACCTCTGCTTCACTTCTCCACGCCGTGACGATGCAGCCGTGAAGTCTATGATGGAACGCAGCAAGTCTGCCCTTGCTATGGCAGAACGCTCACCAATGATTTCCTTGCAGGATACCATCGTGAAGGTGCTCTACAACAACAACGAAAAGGCACGTTTGGAGATTCACCCAACAGCCAAGGACATCGATGCCATCAACTACGACAACGTGCTCAAGTTCTACAAAGAGCGCTTTGCCGATGGCGACGACTTCGAATTCTACTTCATCGGCGACATCGACCTCGAAACCGCTACTCCTCTCTTCGAGAAGTACCTCGGTTCACTCCCTACGAAGAAAGGCTCAGAGAAATATAAGCCAAGCGACATGCTGCTCAACAAGGGCGTTAAGGAAAACGTGTTCGAGAAGGAACTCGAAACGCCAAATGCCATTTGTGTATTCCTGTATCATGCACTCATGAAAGAGAACCTCGACAATGTCCTCAAGGTTGATATGCTTGGTCAGCTCATGACCGCACTCTACACCGAGACCGTTCGTGAAGACGAAGGCGGTGCTTACACCATCCCTGTGAACGGCGTCACTTCCGACTATCCAGAAGAAATGGGAATGGTTCAGATTCAGTTGCCTACTGCTCCAGATAAGCGTGTCAAGATGACAGAAATCATCTACAAGGGCATCGACGATATGGTTGCAAACGGTCCAAAGGCAGAAGAACTGCAAAAGGTGAAGGAATACATGCACCGCAGCCATGCCGAGAACCTGAAGAAGAACAGCTACTGGATGAGCCAGATGATTAACATCAGTCGCCAGGGCAAGAACTTCGTCGATGGCTACGACGCAGCAGTTGACAAGATTACCGCTGCCGACATCCAGGAAACTGCCCGTCAGATTTTCAAGAGTGGCAACAAGCTCGTCGTTGGTATGACCAGCCCAATCAAGCCTGCTGAAAACAAGGAATAATCCTCCTGTCATCCTCATGGCTGCCCATCGTCCTCCGACGGACAGCAATCACTAAGAAACCGCATCTCGACTCTCACGGCAGAGTCAAGATGCGGTTTAAAAATACTGCAACTACGGAAGCCGCGGTTGCAGTTTTTTTATGAGATGGATGTTGATTTGGTGTTCATCATTTCTTTTTATTCTTCAACATCTTCTTCTCTTCGCTTGCCAAACGGCGTTCTACCTTTTTAATATCTTCAGCAGGTGGAAGATTCTCTGGGATAATGCCACGCTCGGTGAGCATCTTACGAACGGCGGCATTATTGTCAATATGCTCCTGCGTGATGGATGCTTCGCCATGAAGGTCTTTGGTTTGCACATTGACGCTGGTCATTTCCGCTGCAAAGTCCTTTGCTTTGATGCTGATGGTGGGGAGAAAATCGGCAAGAGGACGGCTTTGAGACATTCCCAACTTGTGCTTCATCATGTTTGTGCTCAAACGGAAGAGTGCCTGATCTCCTTTGGAGCGAATAACGGCAAAAGTATGGTCATTGACTCCACGCTCATACAGGATGCCTGAAAGTTTCCGCTCTGTCTCTTGCAACTTAGCACGTGCCTTCACTCGCTCAACCTCCAATAATCGTTGTTCTATCAACTCTGCCCGACGAGTTTGAACTGCGAAATAAGTTTGAGCAAATGCAATCTGTGGTTTTCTTGGGTCACCATTCTGTGCAACCAGATAGCAGGCATAGCGGGTGAGCATGATGTCATCCACTTCTCGTTGAGCACCTTTTGCTAAGTCTATCATTTTGCTGACGTCAGCAAAATGATCGGAGACAAGTTGACCAGCATTATTACAAGCCTCTTTTGCTTTGTCAATCACGTTACAAAAATTACGCCATTGCTGATAACCAAAAAGTGTACACAAATCACGCGCACTCCAGCATTCGGTTTCGTCAATCATGCAAACCGCATCTTCATAGCTCTTAAACAGAGCCTGTATTTCTTCTTTTTTCATAAGCGATGGTTGTAGAAAGTGTTTGTTATCATTTATTATGATTAGGGTTATTTACATGTGCAAAGATAAAAAATATTTGACAAAGCTCCTACCTTGATATTGAATATTATTCTCTTGCGAAAGGAATTTCAATCCTTGAATTGTGTCACCTCCATTCTGTATGAATCTTGGAAAATGGGGATGATTGGGACTCTGAAACAGAATGAATGTGGTTTTTGTGCAGTGCATGAGGGGATGGGCAGAATCGCTATTTCGATTCAACTAGTTAAGCGAGGGCTCGTTGTCGTTCAAGCGAGGGCTCGGCGTGGCTCAAACGAGGGCTCGCTTGAATCACGACGAGGGCTCGGTGATGAAGTGAAATCAAAATGAAATGTGGAAGAATGTCAAATGTCAAAAGGTCAAAAGCTAAAAGTCAAATGTCAAAGGCTGCTTCCGACCTTAGACCTTAGTCCATTGACCTTAGACTCACAAACTCACAAACTCTTGTACTGTTCGCATGTCCCGAACTCGCGTTTGAACTGTGTCAAAATCTTCATCAGCTTTACGAGTAAAACCTATAAAAAATAAAAAAATGCAGATTCTTACCTTATTAAATAGGTTTGAATCTGCTTTTTTTATAACTTTGCGCCCGATTTTAGGAAAAGTCGGGTTTCGACGGGCATCGGCTTGTGCCATCCCCGATGTTGTGAAGATAGATTTTTTTTGACTTGGAAGAAAATATATGCAAACGAATTTAGTTATTGTCGAGTCTCCCGCCAAAGCAAAGACATTGGAGAAATTCTTAGGTGAAGACTACAAGGTGCTTTCGAGTTATGGACATATCCGTGACCTCAAGAAGAATGAATTCAGCGTGGACCTCAACAATTTCACTCCTCAATATGAGATACCGGAGGAGAAGGCCGTTCTGGTGAAACAGCTGAGAACGGCAGCCAGCAAAGCAGACACTGTGTGGCTCGCATCCGATGAGGACCGCGAGGGAGAAGCCATCTCCTGGCACTTGGCTCAGGTGCTGGGACTGAACGTGGAGCAGACGAAGCGAATCGTGTTTCACGAAATCACTAAGACTGCCATCTTGGAGGCTATCAAGCATCCGCGGCACATCGACATCAACTTGGTGAACGCGCAGCAGGCTCGCCGTGTGCTCGACCGTATCGTCGGTTTCAAGCTCTCGCCTGTGCTTTGGCGCAAGGTGAAGCCAGCGTTGTCGGCAGGACGTGTGCAGTCGGTGGCAGTGCGATTGATTGTGGAGCGCGAGCGCGAAGTGGAGAACTTCAAGGCGGAATCGTCGTACAAGGTGACGGCGGTGTTCGTGTCCGACAAGGCAGAGCTGAAGGCAGAGTTCAGTCAGCGTTTCGCCACGCAGGAGGAAGCAAGAGCTTTCTTGGAGTCGTGCCAGGGAAGGCAGTTCGTGATAAGCGACATCTCGAAGAAGCCGATGCAGCGCGTGCCAGCACCTCCGTTCACAACTTCCACTCTGCAACAGGAAGCGGCTCGCAAGTTGGGCTTCTCCGTGGCTCAGACCATGTCGGTGGCTCAGCGACTGTACGAAGCGGGTATCATCACCTATATGCGTACCGACTCCGTGAACCTCTCCACGCTGTGCCTCAATGCCTGCAAGAAGGAAATCGAGAGCACACTGGGTTCGAAATATGCTAAGCGCCGCCAGTACCAGACTCGCTCGAAAGGTGCGCAGGAGGCTCACGAAGCCATCCGTCCTACCGACATGGAACAGCACGAGATTCAGGGCACGATGCCTGAACGCAGACTCTACGACCTGATTTGGAAGCGCACGATTGCCTCGCAGATGGCTGATGCCGAACTGGAAAAGACCATCATCACGATACAGCCTGCGGACGGCAAGGAGAAGTCGGATGCCAACTTCGTGGCAACGGCAGAGATTGTCACCTTCGACGGTTTCCTCCGTGTGTATCGCGAGTCGCACGATGACGAAAACGTGGAGGAGAATGAAACGACGACGATAGACGAAAAGCTGACAGAAGGCCAGCTGTTGAACTACAAGGAAATCCAAGCCACGGAACGCTTCTCGCAGTGTCCTCTCCGCTACACGGAGGCTTCGCTTGTGAAGAAACTGGAAGAATTGGGCATTGGTCGTCCTTCCACCTACGCGCCAACCATTTCCACCATCCAGCAGCGCGAATACGTGCAGAAGGGAGACAAGAAGGGAGAGAAGCGCGTCTTCAAGTTGCTCACGCTGAAGGCAGGCAAGGACATCAAGGAAAGCGAAAAGAGCGAAGTGGTAGGCAATGAAAAAGGTAAGCTGCTGCCAACCGACACGGGTACCGTGGTGAACGACTTCCTCGTTGCCAACTTCGAGAACATTGTCAACATCAACTTCACGGCAGACGTGGAGAAAGAATTCGACGAGATAGCCGAGGGCAAGGAGAACTGGCAGCAGGCGATGGCAGACTTCTACGAGAAATTCGAGCCGCAGTGCGAGAAAGTGCTTCAGGAGCGCAGCGAGCACAAGGCAGGAGAGCGCGTGTTGGGTCACGACCCAAAGAGCGGAAAGGAAGTGAGCGTGAAGATTGGACGCTTCGGCCCAGTGGTGCAGATAGGTTCTGCAAGCGACGACGAGAAACCTCGCTTCGCACAGTTGAGCCAGGGACAGAGCCTTCAGACCATCACCCTCGAAGAAGCCCTCGAACTCTTCAAGCTCCCTCGCGAACTGGGTAGCTACGAAGGAGAGTCCGTGAGCATCGGAACAGGGCGCTTTGGTCCATACGTGCAGCACAACAAGCAATACGTTTCGATTCCCAAAGACATCGACCCTATGACGATGCAGCTGGCAGATGCCATTGAGCTCATCGAAGAGCGCAAGAAGGCAGAAGCAGCCAAGCATCTGAAGAGCTTCGAAGAAGATGCCGAGATGCAAATCCTCAATGGCCGCTACGGACCTTACATCGTGTACAAAGGCTCCAACTACCGCCTGCCCAAGACCGTGAAGGAACCGACCGAACTCAGCTATGAGCAATGTCTCGAAATCGTTGAGAAAGAGGCAGCCAAACCTAAATTGACCAAGAAGAAAAGAAAATAAATTAGGACCCACCCCAGCCCTCCAGCCCCCTCCAGCTCCCCCAAGGGGGAGTGAATAACCATCCGGATGGCTTCTCCTCCCCTTGGGGAGGTTGGGAGGGGCTGGAGGGGTCTTGGGCTGGGGGAGGGTCCTTCACTTCTAATCCCCCCTTTCCCCTTGCATAGAATCATACTCATTGGATATATGGGTGCCGGAAAGACCACAATTGGCAAGGCACTGGCTCGGAAGACAGGACTTGAGTTTTTCGACCTCGACTGGTATGTGGAGAATCGCTACCGCATGAAGATACCACAGATATTCGCAGAAAAAGGCGAAGCCGGATTCCGAGAACTCGAACGCAACATGCTCCACGAAGTGACAGAGTTTGAAGACGTCGTCATTTCCTGCGGAGGAGGAACACCCTGTTTCTTCGACAACATCGACTACATGAATTCACTTGCCCAAACAGTCTATCTGAAAGCAGACCCCGAAGTGCTCCGCACCCATCTGCTCATGGCAAAGTCGCAACGTCCCCTCATACAAGGCAAGACACCCGACGAGCTTCGCGACTACATCAAGGAAACCCTCGCCATACGCGAGCCTTTCTACCAGAAAGCCAAGCACACCATCCAGATAGAAGTGCTCGAACGCAAGGAACTCATCAACCAATACGTGAATCAGATTTGCCAAGAAATTTGGTAAGTGAAAAATCTTTGGAAATTAAAAATTAAAAGTTAAAAATTAAAAGAGCAACTGGATAGCCAATTTTTACTTTTTAATTTTTAATTTACCAAGCTTTTTACTTTTTAATTTTTAATTTATCGAAGTTTGTTATGAGAAAATGGCGCATAGAAGACTCCAGCGAACTCTACAGCATCGGCGGCTGGGGCGTGAACTATTTCCACATCAACGACAAGGGGCACGTCGTTGCCACCCCAAGGAAAGACGGAGTCGAAGTTGACCTAAAAGAAGTGATGGACGACCTCTCCCTCCGCGACGTAGCAGCACCCGTGCTCGTACGATTCCCCGACATCATCGACAACCGCATCGAGAAGACAGCAACCTGCTTCAAGAACGCATCCGAAGAATACGGCTACACAGCCGAGAACTTCATCATCTACCCCATCAAGGTCAACCAAATCAGCCCCGTCGTAGAAGAAGTCATCAGCCACGGCAAGAAATACAACCTCGGACTCGAAGCAGGCTCCAAGCCCGAACTCCATGCCGTCCTGGCCATGAACATGGAGAGCGACTCACTCATCATCTGCAACGGCTACAAAGACCAGAGCTACATCGAGCTCGCACTCCTCGCACAGAAGATGGGAAAGCGCGTCTTCATCGTCGTGGAAAAACTCAACGAGCTCGAAACCATCACCAAGATAGCCAAGCACCTCAACGTGCGGCCCAACATCGGCATACGCATCAAGCTCGCAGCGTCAGGCAGCGGAAAATGGGAAGAAAGCGGAGGCGACGCCAGCAAGTTCGGACTCACCTGCGGCGAATTCCTCACAGCACTCGACTACATCAACCAGAACGGAATGAAAGACTGCCTCAAGCTCATACACTTCCACATCGGCAGCCAAATCACCAAGATACGACGCATACAGAACGCACTCCGCGAAGCATCGCAATTCTACGTCCAGCTCTGCAAGATGGGCTACAACGTCGAGTTCATCGACTGTGGAGGCGGACTCGGCGTGGACTACGACGGCTCCCGCAGCTCCAACTCCGAGAGCAGCGTCAACTACTCCATCCAAGAGTACGTCAACAACTGCGTCTATACCTTCGTAGAAGTGGCAAAAGCCCACAACATCCCACAGCCCAACCTCATCACCGAAGGAGGACGATCACTCGCAGCCCACCACGCCGTCCTCATCATGGAAGTCCTTGGCACAGCCGAACTGCCCGTCATGCCCGAAGAATTCGAAATCAAAGAAGGAGACCACCAGCTCGCCAAAGACCTCTACGACATCTGGGACAACCTCTCCACACGCTCCATGCTCGAAGACTGGCACGACGCACAGCAAATACGAGAAGAAGCACTCGACCTCTTCGCACACGGACTCCTCGACCTCCGCACACGAGCCGAAGTAGAACGTATGTACTGGGCAGTGGCACACGAAATCAACGCACTCGCCCACACCATGAAGCACGCACCCGAAGAATTCCGAACCCTCGACAAGCTGCTGGCAGACAAATACTTCTGCAACTTCTCCATCTTCCATTCCCTCCCCGATGCCTGGGCCATCGATCAGCTCTTCCCCATCATGCCCATCCACCGGCTCGACGAAAAACCCGACCACAACGGAACCCTGCAAGACATCACCTGCGACTCCGACGGAAAAATCACCAACTTCGTCACCCACCAGACCGTCTCCCACATCCTACCCCTCCACCGCAAGAAAGACAAAGAACCATACTACATCGGCGTATTCCTCGTAGGAGCCTACCAGGAAATCCTCGGCGACATGCACAACCTCTTCGGCGACGTCAATGCCGTACACATCACCGTTGACAACAACTCCTACCGCATCAACAAAGTCGTCGATGGCGAAACCGTAGCCGATGTGCTCAGCTACGTGCAGTACAACCCAAAGAAGATGGTGCGAAGCCTCGAAATCTGGGCAAAGCAATCCGTCGAAGAAGGAAAAATCACACTCGAAGAAGGCAAGGAATTCCTTGCCACCTACCGCTCCGGACTCTACGGATATACCTATTTGGAATGAAAAGACCCAGCAGAAGACCTTCCAACGATAGACCCTCCCAACGATAGACCCTCCCCAACCCTCCCTGTGAGGGAGGGGGTAGTCACCCTGTTGGTGATTCTCTCCCCTCACAGGGGAGCTGGAGGGGTCTTGGGTTGGGGAGGGTCTTACGAAGACCGAGAACACCACTGCTACTGGGTGCTGACCAGCAACGAAGGCATCGTGCGGATGACCATCAATGGCGATTCATGCCAAGCCACCCTCCAACCCGCCACCCTCGGTGACGGAGCACATAGGCGAGGACTCAGCCTCCTGCGCGACAGCAAGCACGGACTCCTTTGGGCAACCACCATGGACAACCTCTACGCCTACCGCGTGGAAGCAGACGCAAGCCTGCAACCCTTCCCCCTCCACGACATCGTAGGCGAAGACAAGAAAGTGCTCGACCAACTGCTCATTGCACAACCTGACGCTTCCATCACAGACGTTGCAACAAAAGTAGGATTTGCAACGCCTAAGTATTTTCCCCGTCTGTTCCGAGACAAGTTTGGAGTTTCCCCAAAAGAATACACAGCGGAAAACCCATTGGCAAACCTCAGCGCAGACAACGAAAACTAACACCACGTTTCTTTAAGCCTTAGCCAACCGTTCTTTCGACTGTACTAAACAGCCGAGCCCTCGTCGTGATTCAAGCGAGCCCTCGTTTGAGCCACGCCGAGGGCTCGCTTGTTTGATAACGAGCCCTCGGTCATTCAGTTGAAACTTTATCTTGGAGCAAGCCCATCAAATGGTCATTTCGGTCAATTCCCCTTTGCGCTTCAGACAATTCCCTTTCCCCGAACTGATGTATTATTTTCCCCTTGTCTTTCCATCCGAGTGTCGGTTTTCGTTATCGTTTTCTTGATTGTTGTTGAGGCGAATTTTTGGAATTAGGCATCTTAAATATCCATAAATAGGGGAATAAATGTAACAAGATAGGGGTACAAATGTAACTTTGAACCCAAAACACCGCTGTTGACCTCGTTGTCAACGGCGGTATTTTTTGATTCCTTGTCCTATTCTTAATTTTGCGGCACGAATCCAACAGTTTGGAGGAAACCCGTGGTCAACAAGGTGTGTGGAAAAGAAAAAGATTCAAATGATACATACTAATCGAACAATCTCTAAATTCTTAGACTTATGAAACGTATGAAACTGTTCTGGCTATTGCTCTGCGTGAGCTGCCTCAGTGTGAATGCACAGCGTTTTATGGACAAGCTGGACCGTGGCTTGGTGGCTACGTCGGGTCGTTGTTGCAAAGCGGACTGACTGCCAGCAATTATGCGCACACCAGTGGCAATGCCAACAGCGTGTATGAGGTGGCAGCCGTGGTGCGCGGTGTGGAGCAGGAGAAGTGCGCCCCAGTGAAGAGGTGGGAACACATCGACGGTGCCAACAATCCTTACTGGTCCATCCCTGTGAAACCTGCATACGACAGGAACGGGAAAGATGCCTCGTCGCACTATGCGCTGAACGACGTGTCGGTGGCTGACCTCACGGGCGACGGCAAGATGGAGTTCATTGTGAAGCGCCCTTGCGATGCGGCTGGTGACCCTGCGCAGAAAATCATGTACCACCATGTTGATTGCTACGACATGGAGGGCAATCAGCTGTGGTGGATTGACATGGGTCCTAATATGATAGGTGGTCCCGACGAGCAATGGGATGTGGTGACGTTCGACTGGGACATGGACGGAAAAGCTGAGGTGCTCTTCCGTGCTGCTGACGGCACGGTTATTCATTATCCTGATGGCTCTACCTACGAGATTGGCAACATGACGGTTGACACTCGTTGGGCAGGCATTGAATATACTCCTTCGGGCATTGAGCGTGAGTGTATCGTTTTGAAAAGTGGCAGAGGTCGCATCTTCACCAGCTACGGCTGCAAGATGAACAACTGGACGAAGAACCAGCCTTGTTTCTCGGGCGACATCATGGGCGACTGGCGCGAGGAACTGGTGCTGCGTGCTGGCGACAACACTGAGTTACGCATTTATCCAACAACCATTCCCACTGAGTATCGTATTCCTACGCTGTGGCACGACCACCAGTACCATCAGGGCATGATGTGGCAATGCATGGGTTACAACCAGCCAGCGCACACGAGTTTCTTCCTCGGAGAACTGGAAGGCATCACGCAGGCTCCGCCTCCACTCATCAATACGGACAGGACAATGGTTGCCAACGGCGGTCAGATTACTACTACCGACGACCATCTGTTAGTGGCTCCCGACGAGGATGCTACGTGAGCATTGCCAACGGTGCATCGCCTAACATGGTGACGTTCAACATTCCGAGCTGGACGCAGGGACAGGCTGGCAGCAACCAGACGGCGAGACCTGAACCCGTGACCACCTATTATAAATGTGTGGTCACTGGCGGTGTCCTGACTGGCAACACCCGCGTGGTGAAGCAGGGCGATGGCATCCTGACGCTGCCGAAAGCCGACATGACCTATACCGGCGAGACCAACGTGTGGGCTGGCGTGCTCAACTTCGACGGCTCGCTCCGCAACAGTCGGCTGTGGCTCAACCGCTTTGCTGAACAGCAACGACGCGGAGGGGATGTTGGGCACAGGTGCGCTGACGGTGGCGAAGGGTGCTACGCTGAGCGGCAAGGGTGTGCTCACGAACAGCACGACGACGATTTCGAGCGGTGGGACTTTGCACAGCGGAATCACGGAGACGAATGCGCTCGGCAACTTGCAGTTCAGTGGCAAGAACCTGACGGTGGTGGGAACCATCAGCACTTTCGTTGGCAGCAGGACGAGCTATAGCAAATTCACGAATACGTGAGTTCGATATAACATAATATGTTCTTT
>DGSN01000003.1:27779-32101 GCA_002393575.1 Prevotellaceae bacterium UBA4361
GTTCTTTTGTAGTGCCTCTACGAGGCAGAACCTTTAGCTCGGCGTAGCCAAATCTAACTCTATTCAAAGTCTCTCAAAATCTCATTTATATTTGTAAGATTTGAGAAGATTTGTGAGATTTGGCTACGCCGAGCTAAAAGGTTCTTTGCGAGCAAAGCGAGTAAACTCGATAACTCGCGAAGCGACTCCTTATACCGAACTGACGTAAGACATGGCTGTTCACGCACGATGCCACGCTCCGAGAGGATACGGGTGCGAGCAGCTGCGTGGGTGTGGAAGAGTTGCGCTATGATGAGGATGGTTGCATCTTGCCTTGCAATCTTCGTCACGATTCGCAATACTTTGTTCCTGATGCTGAGGAGAAGGGTGCGGCAGGGGCTGACGGGCTGAACACTTCAGCTTATCTCTTTGCTTATTTCGAGGGACGGGGCGAACGGCAGGAGGAACTGCGCTTTGCCGTGAGTGAGGATGCCCTGCACTGGAAGGCGTTGAACGGGAACAGTCCTGTCATTGCCAGCGACACGATTAGCAATACGGGTGGCATTCGCGACCCGCACATCCTGCGAGGGGAGGGGGACGATGGTTTCTTCATGGTGGCAACGGACATGAATGTGCGCAAGAACGGATGGGGTTTCAATCCTGGCATTGTCATGCTGCACAGTGACGACTTGATTCACTGGTCTCACTCTGCCATCGACTTCCCGAAGGCTTATCCCGAGGCGTTTGGCGATGTGAAGTGGGTGTGGGCTCCGCAAACGATTTGCGACCCCAACGTGGGGAAGTATCTGGTCTATTTCACGGTTTGCCGAAAGGATGCCCAGCAGCCCGACAGTATCAACCCACAACGCTCTACGCTCGACTTCTATTGTGCTTACGCTACGGCTGACTTCAGGGGCTTTGAGCAGGAGCCGCGGCTGATGTTCAGTGCTGCCTACGGTGCTATCGACGGTGACATTGTCATCGACGACAGGGGTCTTTACCATTTCTTCTACAAGGGGAATGTGAAGGACGAAGTAAGTTAAAAATTAAAAGTTAATAGTTGAAATTGGCTATCCAGATGGTCTTTTAACTTTTAACTATTAACTTTTAACTTATCTCTAAACTCTAAAAAAATATCACAATGAAAAGATTATCTTTTTTACTGGTGTCAGCTTTTGTGAGCATGGCTTCTTACGCTGATACAACAACTCCGTCGGTTGATTATCCTGTCGATATGACCAGCAGGATTGTGAATCCGAATTTCGATGGCATTCAATTCGGTGGATGGGGTGGTTCTAGCTTTGGTGCTGGTGGTGCTACGGCTGAGTGTGCCGAGCGTTTCAACATGGTTTACTACACTTACCAAACGATTGAGGGTCTGCCTAATGGCATCTACAAGGTGCTGGTCAACGGACTTTACCGCGCTGGCAGTTTCGCTAACGACTGGGCTACGAAAGACGATGTGTCGGTGCGCCATGCCAAGCTCTATGCTGCTTCGGGTGCTTCGTCCTTCAGCTGTAGTCTGCCTTCGTTGTCCTCGGGTGCAACGGACACGATTCCTGGGGTGACGGTGGATGGTGATTTGCAGGTGCCTAACTCAATGGTTCAGTTTGTGACGTGGCAGGAGGCTGGCTACTATCTCGACAATAGTGTGATGATTGCTGTGGAGAATGGCTCGCTGAAGATTGGTGTGAGAAAGGATGTGCTGATTGATGCCGACTGGACGGTGCTCGACTCGTGGCGGCTGCTCTACTCAGCCCCCTCCAGCTCCCCTAAGGGGAGTGAATAACCATCCGGACGGCTTCTCCTCCCCTTGGGGAGGTTGGGAGGGGCTGGGGCTTGAAAGTGAAAAGTGAGTCAACGAATTTTCTTTGTCAACAAATGAACACAAATAAGGCACAAATTCAAATAAGTTTTTTGAGATAATTTGTGATAATTTGTTGACTGAAAAATGCCGTCCGGTTTGTTTGTGAATTTTTCACTTTTCGTTTTTCACTTTTCACTCCCTCCCTCACAGGGAGGGTTGGGGTGGGTCTCCTTTTTTCACTTTTCACGTTTATATTTATCAATAAGATGTTGCGGCAGTCGCACGATGCAGATGTTCATGGAGCGTCCGTCGTCGCTAAGCATTGCCGACTGGATTTCTATCTCTGTGCCATCGGGCTTGAATGTCGGGTGAACGTGGTCGCGAGCTGTGGTCTTGTGCCCCGCCGTCAGGAGTATGCGTTCCTTGGTGTGGCGGTCGATGAGCCAGAGTTCGCGGGCAAAGTCGTTTCTTCATTCTTAATTCTTCATTATATTCTTCATTCTTCATTCTTTATTCTTCGTTCTTTATTCTTCATTCTTCTTTCCTTTCTCCTTGACTGAATTGTTTTTGGGGTTCTACTAAATGACCGAGGGCTCGTTATCGTTCAAGCGAGGGCTCGTTGTGACTCAAACGAGGGCTCGCTTGAATTACGACGAAGACTCGGCTGTTCAGTAAAGTCAAAAGGATGGTTTGCGAAGAGTGAAGCTGCGTGTTTCGTTTTCGCCTCTGTTGCTATCAAAATAAAACAAATATGCGGATTATTTGGCGGTTTCGTAAGAAATATCTATATTTGCCTTTCAATTGCAAATAATAGAAGTCAATAGCCTCTCCCAGCCTCCCCGAGGGGGAGGAGAAGCCATCCGGATGGATTCTATCCCACTTGGGGGAGTCGGAGAGGACCTTAGACTCATACATTTATTATATTATTAACAACAATGCTTATGAAAAGATTTACTCTTCTTTCTCTGCTGTTCGCTCTCTTGAGCGTTACGGCTTTCGCACAAAAGGGCAAGAATCTGCGTCAGTTGCAAGGCTCGATTCAAAGCCCAAGTACGATGATGGCAAAGGTGAAAGGCATCTCACGCCGCTTGCAGCCTGCTGCCAATGTACCACCAGCTACTGCTGACGGGATGGTGACTCCTCCAGAAACGGCTACCGTGGAAACATGGTACACCACTGAAGGCAACTTCCTCATTGCTGGTACCTCTGACTGGGAGGATGGCACGTCAGACATGAAGACCATCAATGTGGCTATCGATGGCGAAGACCTTTACCTTCAGGGTATGGGCTACTGGTTTAAGGAAGGTTGGATTAAAGGTAAAATCGATGGAACCACTGTCCTCTTTCCAAATGGCCAGCTGATTGGTGAGGACGAATATGGTCCTGAATACATCGTCGGCAGTGATGATGGTCAGAATGTGTCGGACGGCATCGTCTTCAACTACGATGCAGAGGGTGGCATTCTTGCTGCTGCCACATCGTTCATCTTGGAGAACAGTACGACCAATACGGTTGCTCCTTATTGCTATTGGTACCAGCCTACTTTCACGAGGGAAGCTCCTCCTGCTCCTGAAGTGGTGGTTGCTCCAGAGGGTTTGGTGACTGAGGAATTTGTCATTTCTTATATCGACGACGAGGAAGCACCTGCTACGGGTTATCTGAATATTGGCTTCGACGGCAATGATGTGTATATCCAAGGACTCTGCTCATACTTGCTTGACGCATGGGTGAAGGGTACGCTTGACGGCACGACTGTCACTATCCCTGGCGGTCAGTACTTCGGACCTTACAGCAGGTATGAAATGTTCCTGCAAGATGAAGATGTTGTGTTGACATATAGCGCAGACGACATCAAACTGACGGCTGCGGAGACCATCACAATTGTAACGGCTGATGGACTGAGTGGTGACATCTATAATGAAGCTGTCATCATGAAGGTGGTTGAAAAGGCTGGAACACCTGCTACGCCTACCATCTCTGAGATTTATGCTTCTGAATATGGTCCAGTTGCCATGTTCAGTGTGCCTGCTCTCGATGTGGACGGAAATCCTATGCTGTCTTCTAAGCTCAGCTTCCAGTTCTTCTATGATGTGGAAGAGGAAATCAACCATGTCGTTTTCGACCCTGCAAACTATGAGAAGCTGACAGAGAGCATGACCGCTATTCCTTACGGTTTCACAGAGGATTGGGACTTCTATCCTTCCTATATCTACTTGAACCAGCCTGATTTCGATAATTGGAACAGAATCGGTATCCAGAGCATCTATACAGGTGGCGACGAGGAGAACAAGTCGGAAATCTTCTGGCTGACACTGAAAGAATACGGCAAATCGGGCTTCGACTTCAATGCGATGGTCGATGAGCCATGCTCTTCTTCCGACAGTCAGGATGGCGACATCGTGGAAGACCGCGTGTTGACATCTGGCGACGTAACGCTGACGGTTTCGCCTAAGACGGAAGACGCAAGCACTCCAAACCGTTTCTGGAGCACCAAGAATGGTCCTCAGCTCTGTGTCTATAGTGGTACACTTACCTT
>DGSN01000059.1 GCA_002393575.1 Prevotellaceae bacterium UBA4361
AAGCCACAGCAATTAGAGAATGCATATTCATCAATGTAAGTGACGGTATTTGGAATCGTCAGGGAGGTCAGGTTGCCACAACTCTTAAAGGCATATTTTCCAATGCCTATCACTCTGTAGCCATTGGCTGAGGAAGGTATGTTGACCACACCCTCGTAGTCAGTAAACAAATAAGTTGGATCACCGAGATTATAAACAACACTTTTATCTATTCCGCATGTCACTTCGCAGGTCTTGTTGGCTTTACTGACGATATTGTAGTAGATGGTAACACCATCAGCATTTGGGGCACTGAAATCGTAAATCTCCTTTATATTGGTGAATCTATTCCAATCAGTTTTCGACTGGTATTGGCTCTTCGTGCCTTTGGGAACATACAGAGTAGTGTTTGAACAACCATCGAAAGCATTGCTTCCAGTTTGAAAAACATTCGTAATACAAGAAGTCAAATGGTATAAGCCACTGCAGCCTTGGAATGCAGACCCACCAATACTTGTGACGGAGCTTGGAATCGTGACGGAAGTTAAGCCACTGCATTCATAGAAAGTATTATATTCAATTTTTGACATGGAGTTAGGAATCGCAATGGAGGTCAATTTTCTACAACGAGCGAAAGCATAAGAACCAATGCTTGTGACGTAATTTGGAATCTTCACATTGGTCAACTCTGAGCACCTATAGAATGCATAACCTCCAATGCTTGTAACTGAGTTTGGAATCGTAACGGTGGTCAAACCTGTGCAATATTCGAATGCACCATATCCAATGGAAGTGACTGAAGTTGGAATCGACACGGAGGTCAAATTTTTACAACACTTAAAAGCTAAACTACCAATGCCCGTCACTCTGTAGCCATTAGCTGAAGAAGGAATATAAACATCACCTGCGTAGGTATCATCGGTATCTGTTAGTTCATAATCATTTTTATTAACAGGACTTGTCACTTCGCAGGTATTAGTACCAGTGATATTGTAATAGATAGTCTTGCCATTTGAAGTGGCCGTAAAGTCGTAGGCACTTGCATAGATGCTGGCACTCAGGGCGAGCATCACAAGCAGAAATCTCTGCCATAAGTTAGTTCTCTTTTTCATAATATTTCAGTTGTATTAGTTAATAAATAGATGATAATTCGTTCTCATGACTCGATGAATATGCAAAACTACAAAAAAAAAGGAAATCAACAACGTTTTCTCAAAAAAAACTTCATTCCCCGTCGTCATTGGCAAAAAATAAAGGGGATTCACAAAAAAAAACAATGAGGACCAACTCGCTCAATTCCCCAATCGCGCAACAGTTAGTCCCCAATCGCGTAATCGTCAGTCCCCAATCGCGTAACCGTCAATCCCCAATCGATTTTCGAGTACAGTTCCCATCTTGTTTTTAGGGCTATACCTTATTATATAAATAGCTTGCACTGAGCAAAAGTTATTCATTTTTCATCATTCATTTCCAAAGGCTTTTTTCATTTTTCGTCCCTCATTCTTCATTTAAAAGTCAAGTTTTCGTAACTTTGCAAAGATTTTCGCGATTTTTGTAGAATTGAAACATAATAAGTTAGACATGAAATTGATTCCTATTTACAAATGGACGAAAGGTGTCCGTGCCTTCAACCAGCGCAATAAGCGTTTTATGGAACAGCCTTGGGCGTCTGGAGTTCTACTTTTGGCTTGCGTCATCGTAGCCATGCTCCTTGCCAACCTTCCTTTCACGAAAGAACTCTATCGCGGTTTTCTGGAAACGTCACTGTCGATGTCGATTCAAAGTCCTCTTGACCCAGAAACAGGTTTGAGGGCTATCGACTGGGTGTTCCCAAAGGACATGACGGTTGAAAAATTCATCAACGACATCCTGATGGTGATTTTCTTCTTCACAGTCGGATTGGAAATCAAGCGCGAGGTGGTGTGTGGCGAGCTGTCGAGTGTGAAAAAGGCGATGTTGCCTGTGATAGCAGCTGCTGGAGGAATGGCGATGCCAGCCATCATCTATGTTCTCTTCAATCATGGTACGGCTGCCGTGAGCGGATGGGGAATTCCAACTGCCACGGACATTGCCTTTGCTGTCGGCATCTTGTCGATTTTGGGTGACAAAGTGCCGATTTCGCTCAAGATATTCCTTACGGCTTTAGCAATTGCCGACGACCTCGGAGCCATCCTTGTGGTGGCCATCTTCTATGGAGGCAACATCAATCTTGGACTTCTCTCCATTGCCGTGGTGCTCATCGTGCTGCTGGTATTCATGGGGCAACTTGGCGAGAAACGCCCTGCTTTCTATCTCATCCCAGCCATTGCTATTTGGTTTTTGTTCTACTATTCAGGTATCCACAGCACGATGTCGGGAGTGGTGATGGCTTTTCTCATTCCTATGAAACCGCGCTTCTCTCATGCCTATTTCCATCGCCGATCTTACGAATATGAGCGGAGAATCATGGAATATGACGAGATTGATGACGAGGAAGGTTTCCCTAATGGCCCACAACGCCATTGCCTGCGTCGCATCAGCAACATTTCGAACCAGTCTGTGGGTTTGAGTTATCGCCTTGAGCACTGTCTCAGTCCGTGGGTGAATTTCCTCATCATGCCTATCTTTGCCATAGCCAATGCTGGTGTAGAGATTCCTGATTTGAGCTACTTCAACATTTTCCAGTATAATCCAGAAATGGGTTCTGCGAGCATGGGTGTGTTCTTCGGATTGCTACTTGGAAAGCCTATCGGCATCACCTTGGCGTCGTTCATTGCTATCAAGATGAAGGTGGGCGAAATGCCATCCAATTCGAGTTGGAAGATGCTGTTTGCTGTGGCATGCCTTGGAGGTATAGGCTTCACAATGAGTATATTTGTCGATACCTTGTCTTTCGGTGAACTTGCTCCTGAAATGACGCACCATCTGCGCTCTTTGGGAAAGATTGCCGTCCTCACGGGTTCTCTCAGTGCTGGCGTGCTTGGAAGTCTGCTTATCAGCATGTTCAGCAAGGTTAAGAGAGAGGTTGAGTGTTGAGTGTTGAGTGTTGAGTGTGAAGAGTGAAGAGTAACGTCGTTAAACGTTAAACTTTAAACGTTAAACATTATCACAAAAAAGTTAAAAAAGACATGTTTTTTCTGAAATATGTTATTTAACATAAGTTTTAGGGTTGGAGATTGTACTAAAAGGGATTATCTTTGCACTCGTTATCCTGAAAACAATCTTTTTACCTTAAAAACTAATACCTATCAAAAAGTAAAAGGAGTGCTTCTCTGTGAAGAGAGGCACTTTTTGGTTCTTAATCATCTATAGTTCTATTTACAAATAAACAAAATATATGAAACTAATTTACTTTCATGGATTTGCTTCGTCGGGTGCAAGCGGAACGGTGGAAAACTTACGACGCGAACTACCCGATGCTGAAATCATTGCTCCCGACATACCTGTAGATCCTGTTGAGGCTCTACCTTTCTTGAAACAGTTTGTGCAGGACGAACAGCCTGACATCATTGTCGGAACCAGCATGGGTGGTATGTATGCTCACCAGATGCATGGCTTTGTACGTATCTGTGTCAATCCAGCCCTTAATATGTCCACGATGAGCAAGGTGCTGAAAACTGGTACATATAAATTCCTGAATGGACGCAAGGACAACCAAAAGGAATTCAGGATTACAAAGGAAATTATCCAGCACTTCAACCAAATGGAGCGACAGCAATTCAAAGGACTTACGGAGGAGGACAAAGCTAATTGCTACGGACTTTTTGGCATTCATGACACAACGGTGAATACCTACGATTTGTTCCACAAGCACTACCCTCATGTGAGTCGATTCGATGGGGAGCACCGTTTGAATGACAAGGTACTGAAGAAAACGGTGATTCCTCTGATACTTGAATTGACACAAAAGCAAAAGTGATATCAAACCGCAAATGACACAGATGCACACAGATAATAATAGAAAACATCGGCTGCGCCTTGATTGAAATGATTAAAATGATTTTTGGACATCAGAATAATCAGAACAATTAGATGAATCCAGCACGACAGTGCGATGTTTTAAAAAAACCACGAATTGCACGAATTAAACGAATTTATTTTAATTATTTAATCTAATTGCACGAATAAAAAATGCAAGTATTTTTTTAATTAGAGAAATTCGATAAAAATAAATACTGAAGGTTCGTTTAATTCGTGAAATTCGTGGTTTATTTAACTCTCAGAGTTTTTCATTAAAAAATTTCATTTCTTTGTTAGTTCGGCTTTCATGGTGTCATTACCAGGATACCCTATGAATTTGTTTTGCACCTTTCCTTCCTGGTTGACAATCACGTATGTAGGAATGCCCTGCGAGTCGAATTGCTTGAGAAGTGTTTCCCATTGCTCCTTCGTCACGTAGTAATGGTCACCGTGTATGTCAGGAATCATATTGTTCCATGTGCCTTTAGGTGAAGATGGGCCCGTAATGTAGATGAAAGCCACTTTGCCCCAAAGTTCCTCTTTTACGGGCTGGATGGTTTTCATGGCTGCACGGCATGGACCGCACCACGTGGCCCAGAAATCCACTAATACGGGTTTGCCCTTGTATGGTGTGACGAGTGACTTGAAGACATCTTCCCCTTTCAGGTCGGGTGAGATGGACTTGATGGTAAAGTCAGTGCTATTTTTATTTCTTTCGATTTTTGCCTTCAGTTCGTCGTTGGCTTTCACAATGGTTTGTGCATACTCAGGTGTTTGGGTCTTCACGCTGTCTATTTGTGCATCGGTGAGAGGAACAAACTCTTGGTTGATAGAGGAATAGAACTTCTGTGCCAAGACCAATTTCTCGTATCCTTCAGGCAATCCAAACTGATGCTTCATGGTTTTTCCCATCTCTTCGGTATAAGGAGCGAGCATGTTGCCGAAGGGACTGTAGAATGCCGCATTGCGCACGAAAGGGTCTTCTTTCACATAGTCGGAAAAGTAGTCTGTGGGCATATCCCATTGCCCTTGTTGTTGGTTGGCATAGTTGAGGATGGCAGTACCGCTCGACAACATCATACCCAAATAGATGCGGGCCACGGTCTTTTCGTACTCCTTGTAGGCATCGCAATAGTCACGAGCATCTATCTGTGCTGCGTATGCATTGTAATGATTGGTGAGAATTTGCTTCACATCGTTGAGGTTCTTTCCTTTGAATGTGTTCAGGCCGGGGCCATTGAGAAAGCGGAATGTTCTTATACCTTGAATGGAATCGGGAGCATTGGCAATGTCGTTGTTGAAATCGCTGACTGCTCCAGAGAACAACCATGCACGTTTCTTAGGATGGTTGAGCAGAGATGCGTCAAAGATAACGGAAGTAGTTTCACCGGGAATGACAATGGCTGAGGCATGTTGATTTGAAACGGAAATGTTTACCATGATGGAGCTACCTGGATTGAATTGCAAATCAAATTCACCATTTGCATTGAGAATAGCGTGTTTGGTTTCCAATTCACCTAAAAGTGGTCGGTAGGCAATAACGACGGTATCGGAAATGGATGACTCACTTTTTTTGACTATGCCGTGGATTGTTATTGTTTCGTTGCTGAACTTAATCGGAGGAAGTTGCTTCAGTTTCCCCTTTGCACTGACACTGAGAGCGCAAAGAAAAGTGATGGAAAGTAGAAATAGTTTTTTCATGTTATGCTAATCTTTTATCTATAATTTGGTGCGATTGTAATCCACTCATTTATATCTTTTCAACCATGAATTGGCTACGCTGAGCTTTGAGGTTTGCAGTTGAGAATAATCCCAACTTATTGTTTTATCATTACTTCATTTTACGAAGAAAAACTCGGTGGTCGATATTGTTTGGAAGTTCGGACTCGTAGTGAGTGACCATGATGAGTGTCTTGTTAGTGCGTTTGCAAAATGTTTCTATGATGTCCTTCACCATGCGTCGGTTCTTCAAATCGAGCCCGTGAAGTGGTTCGTCGAGAATTAGCAAGGATGGGTCTTTCACGAAGGCACGGGCAAGAAGAACGAGTCGTTGCTCTCCACTCGATAATTTCAGGAAGGTGGTGTTGCGGTATTTCAGAATGCCGAAGATGTCCATCCAAAACTCACAAATGCTCATTTGCTCAGGCTTTGGCCGCATATAAAGCCCAACGGAGTCGGACAGCCCAGATGCAACAATTTCGATGGCTGGAATATCCTTCATGTAGGCTCGGTGCATTTCGGGAGAGATAGACCCGATATACTTCTTGATGTCCCAGATGCTTTCACCCGTTCCACGTTGATGCCCGAAGAGAATGATGTTGTTGGCGTAAGCCTGTGGATTGTCGGCACAAACAATGCTCAGTAAGGTGGATTTGCCTGCACCGTTCTCTCCGCTCAGAGCCCAATGCTCACCGTTCATCACGGTGAAATTCAAGTCCTTCAGAATCGTTCGCTCTCCATATTTGATGTTGACATTCTTGAAGTCAATCACATGCTGAGTGCCAGGTTCCGCTTGCGTGTTCGTCTCTGGGTTCAGTGGGAGTTGGAGAATACGCTGCATCTTCTCATCAGAAAGCACTTGAGTAGGCATGGGTTCCTGTCGAGAGAGCCATTCCGACAAACTCACTTTAGGGAGCATTTCCATCTCTTTCATTTCCACAACGTGGGTAATGAAATCAGGAATATCATCAGTTTTTGACAGAACGAGAATCACTTGCAGATGCACGTCCGAAGTCAGCAATTTCAACAAGTCGTAAAGCTGTTGGCGGGCATTCACATCAAGTCCAATGAACGGATTGTCCATGATGAGCACACGCGGATTGGTAAGTAGCGTCTTGGTCAGCTGGAATTTTCTCAATTCGCCACTCGACAATAAGATTATGCGCTTGTCGAGCAGTTCGTCAAGATGGAACAATCTGTAAAGCATTTCCTGCAGGGCTGCACGTTCCTCATTGATGGCACGTCGGTCTTCATCCGTCAGCATCAGTTCGTTCTTCAGACCGTTCTCAGCCAAAGCAATGGCATCCTCAAGAAGTTCCTGCACCGTGGGCGTATCATCAATATCGTGTTGGTTCCATCGCTGCTGATAATAGTAAGTGCTGTCGCTGGTGCCGTAAGAATCACGAAACTGGATGTGCTTGATGTTGTCACTCACCATTTTCGCCTTGCTCGGACTGAAGTCGTACTCCACGTGTGTCATCAAGATGGGATGCTTCTCCGTGAGAATATCTATCAACATCGATTTTCCTGAACCGTTTTCACCAACGATAGCAATGCTCTCACCAGCCATGATGTCCAGATTGATGGGATTCTTAAGCCTATAAGAAGGATGACGTGCTACGCCATTCTTGATGGAAATGATTTTTTGCACAGTTTTTGAATGTTTTGATATAGTTACTGAGTAATCGTCAAAAAGAAGTTGGTGCGATTTTATTAAGGAAAGAAACCACGAATTGCACGAATTATCACTAATTATTCTTAAACTATTATTCGACCAAATTTCACGAACAAAAATGCTTGCATTTTTAAAATTAGAGAAATTAGATAAAATTTATGACTGAAAATTCGTTTAATTCGAGTAATTCGTGGTTTTTTCCTAAATAAAACATGTCGTTTATACCAAGTTATTATTTCATTGTTCCTTATGGTAAAACAATCAACAAAAAAATAAAAACAGGGCATGACAGCAACTTATGCACCATCATGCCACCGTATAGTTAAAGTTTAGATGTTTAGAATCGCAAGCCCAGTGTTGCCATCACCTGGCTACGATTATTGTTGATTTCAGTTGGTTTCAAATCAACGTCGTCAAAGGCATAGAAGTCACCCTTCTGCGAATGGAGTTGGTAGGCAACATCCACGTATCCTCCCTTGAAACGATAACCCACTCCGAGTGTGAAACGGTTGATGCCCTTCCAGTTTGTGTAATCCGTTTCAGTGAAAGGACTGCTGTAGGAAATCTGCTTGTAAGCTTGAGTCTTGTAAGGAGATGAAACGTGATTATATCCCAGACGGATGGCAAACTGGTCAACAGGCTTAAATTCAGCACCCACACGGATAGTATGCTGCGTTCTCAAGTCCTGTTTGATATTCTCGTTGACACCCATGAAGTAAGCCTCGTTCGTCCTGTCCATCGAGTTGTAGTGAGCAGTGCTGAAGTCCTCCAGCTCGTATGAAACACCAATAGCAAACGACTTACCCACCGTGTGTCCCATGCTCACACCAAACCTCCACGGCGTACGGAAATGGTAACGATAAGGATCCGTAGATAAGGATTTCTGGAGCTTGTTCTCGTAATACAAACTGGCACCATTCACATCCTTCAGATTGTACCACGTTGGCGTGTGGACCGAAAGACCGATGCGGAAAGGCGATTCCTGGATAGGTCGGATGATAGTACCCAACTTCACATTGAATCCATTACCCTTCGTTTCATACCAGTTGGTGATGTCATAAAAGTGGTTGTCAGCACCCATCTCGTAATAATTCGACTCACGTTTAGAGTTCATGTCGTAACTGCCAATCGTCAAACCAAAGAAATACTGGTCGCTCACATTGAATGAGATGTTGAAATCAGCCTGCGAAGTAGAGCCGTAAGTGTGACGACGGTAATTCGCCTCCTTTGCAGGTTCTCCATCATAACGAAGAAACTTTCCAGAATCCTTGTCATACAAATCCAATATAATACCCTCCTGCACAAGCTCACCCGTCTTGGCATCGTAGGCAGGAGCAGCCAAATCAGGCAAGAAGCCCCAGCTATCAGCTTCGTGAGCAGCATTCGCCATGTCAGCAATTTGGAACGTCTGCGAAAAAGTGTTCGCAAGGTTCTGAATACCCAAGTTGGCATTGCCAAAACGATTGTGGCGCTTCACATAGTTGAAACCGAAATTCAAATACTGCAACCCCCTTCGTCCTTTGTTCTCATAATCCATTGTGAAAACAACGCCAGCCTGGTCCCACGAAGCCCGACTGCTTTCATGGCCCATTTGCCCTTTTTCGTCCGTGAAAAGGCCACTGAAACTGAGAGCCACCTCAGGATGACGGAACAAACCGATACCAGCAGGGTTCGTACTCATGGTGGAGATTTCTCCTCCCAAAGCATCGAGCGCACCGCCCATACCCACGAATCGAGCAGTACCGTTCAAGTCGCTGCTCGAAAAATTAGCAGCATCATATTGGTCTTGTGCCATTGCCGAGCCAGAAAACAACACTGCGGCAAGCAAATAATAAAATCTTCTCATCTATTATGTTAAGTTTTTGAGTTCTTGAGTTTTTGAGTTTTTAAGTTTAACGTGAAGCGTGAAGAGAAGTACAAAGTACAATTTACAAAGTACAATCAGGGATTTAAAGGATTAAAGGGATTACCCTAAACCCTAAACACTAAACACAAGTCAGGGGGGTAAAGGATTTAGAAGGATTTTTTCCTCTCTATCCACTCCCCTCGCCTTTTGGAGAGGGGCTGGGGGTGAGGCTTTTTTTCACTTTTCACTCCCTCCCTCACAGGGAGGGTTGGGGTGGGTCCCCCTTTTCTCTTACCTTCTTCCGCCGCCGCGAACGGCACCACCGCCGCCACCGCCACGACTGCCTCCACCGAAGCCGCCACCGCTGAAGCCACCGCCATACGAGCGGGAACCGCCACCATAACTGCCACCGACAGAACCCGACCTGCCGTAAGAGGACGGAGCCGTCGTTCTGTTCACTGACTGACTACTGCTGCGCGAACTGCTGCGCGATGAGTCGTAACGTGAAGAAGCACTGCTACGTGCCGATGCGGCACTGCTGCGTGAAATGGCCGACGTGCGTCCGTTGCCATTCACCATCGTCCTCTGGTTCGAACGGGAAGCACCCCTGCTGTATGCCGACGTGCGACCATCGCCACCCATCGTTCTGCTTTGGTAAGCCGACGTGCGACCACCCGCGTTGCTCCTCGATGCATAGTCCGTTCGTCCCAACGCACGGTTCACAGCCGTAGTGCGCGACGTGTTAGTACCTCTGAATGAACCCCTGCCCGTAGCAGCGTTGCCACCGTTGGCAAGAGCACTCGTGCGAATCGTGCGACCGTGGTACACACTGCCACCGCGGTCGAAGCCACGTCCGTGATGGTACGAAATGCCCACGCAGTAACCCACGTGCCAACCAGGACCATAGCCCCAGTACGACCATGCATAACGGTAGCCGCCCCATCCCCACATAGGACCATACCATGCGCGCCAAGGCGACCAGCCCCATCCGTAACCCCACGAGTAGAAGTAAGGGTCATAGAAGAAAGGGTCATAATAGTAAGGGTCGTAGAGATAGTCGTAAATGCCGTAGCCATACACCAAGTCCCAATAGTAAGGACTGCTCAATGCATAGATGCGAGGCGTGTGGAAGCGGAGCAGACGGCGGGAGAAGCGATAGTAGTTCTCCTCGTCATCAACGTCGATGGAGTCAACCCTTTCCACCACACCATCCCTGCTGCCGTATCCGCCACCCGTCTGGTAGCTGTCCGACGAGTAGCTGCCAGCATAGCCAGCCGACATGTTGCGGCGGTTATACTCATCCTCATCCCGAGCATTCGTGTTATACACCTCGATGTCGTTGGAACGCACCGAGGAAGCACCAGCCGAGGTTTTCGCTGCCTTACGCGAAGGAGAGAAATAAAGGTCGTCGTCCTGAGCCATCATGAAGAGGGGAGCAGAAAGAACGAGCGCCATCAAAAGAAGTCTTTTCATATCCTTTGTCTTGTTAAGTTAATAGTTCAAACTTGTTAAACTCTAAACGTGAAGCGTGAAGCGTGAAGAGTGAAGCGATAAGAGTAACTTCGCTAAACGCTAAACGTTTTTCACTTGCTTTCACACGAAACGATGCTTGCAGCGAGAGCTTGCACATCATTTCGGGTGCAAAATTACCACGAATCCAACAAAGGAAATATGGGTTTTCCCTATTCCGGCATAGGAATTTCCCTAAAAAGCCTCCCAAGGCCAATATGCTCAGATGAATGAGTACCAGGAAAAAACTTGAGCATGAGGTTTTGAGAACAGGACATTCCTTTTCCGATACTTTTCTCTGAATTCCCCCCTGCCCATGCATTCGATTTCACATTTTCTTGCTATCTTTGCAAAATCATCATAGAAAAAACGTAACAGCCAATCATGGATGACAGCATCAAGATAAGGGGAGCGAGGGTGAACAACCTGAAGAATGTGAGCCTTGAGATTCCCCGCAACAAGTTTGTTGTGGTGACAGGTGTGAGCGGAAGCGGTAAGTCGTCGCTTGCCTTCGACACGCTCTATGCGGAGGGGCAGCGTCGCTACGTGGAGAGCCTATCCACGTACGCGCGCCAGTTTCTGGGCAGGATGAACAAGCCTGAGTGCGACTTCATCGAGGGCATCCCCCCTTCCATCGCCATCGAGCAGAAGGTGATTGCCCGCAATCCCCGTTCCACGGTGGGCACTTCGACGGAAATCTACGACTACCTGCGTATGCTCTTTGCGCGGGTGGGACACACGTTTTCGCCGGTGAGCGGCATGGAGGTGAAGAAGCAGTCGGTGGAGGACGTGGTCGATTGCATGTTGTCGCACAAGGAGGGCACTCGCTTCCTCTTGCTGAGTCCGCTGCGGGTGGTCGAGGGCAGGACGCGTGAAGAGCAGTTGGACATCTATGCGAAGGAGGGGTTCAGCCGTGTGGAAGTGGACGGGGTGTTGCAGACGCTGCCTCTCGGGACGGCTCTTCGGGCTGACGCGGAAGTGAACTTGGTGGTTGACCGCCTGATGGTGAAGGACGACAAGCCGACGGTGAGCCGCCTGATGGATTCCACCCGGACGGCCTTGTATGAGGGCAACGAGACGTGCATGCTGAAATTCGTGCCTACGCCTGGTGTGTTCGAAGTGGCTGAGCCTGAGGTGCATGTGTTCTCGATGAAGTTCGAAGCGGACGGCATGGCTTTCGAGGAACCGACCGACCAGCTCTTTTCGTTCAATTCTCCAGCTGGTGCTTGCCCCGAATGTGAGGGCTTTGGCCGAATCATCGGTATCGACGAGCATTTGGTGATTCCGAATCAGGAGTTGAGCATTTACGACGGTGCGGTGATGTGCTGGCGGGGCGAAAAGATGGGAGAATGGAAGAAGGAGTTCATGCGCCGAGCGGCGAAATATGATTTTCCCGTGTTTGCTCCATACTACGAGCTTTCTCAGGAACAGAGGGACTTGCTCTGGCATGGTGACGGCTCGTACCCGATGGAGCAAAGCGTGTGTATTGATGCTTTCTTCGAGATGCTTCGCCAGAACCAATATAAGATACAATACCGCGTGATGCTGGCTCGCTACCGTGGCAAGACGGTCTGTCCCGTTTGTCATGGTTCGCGCCTGAGGAAGGAGGCCAGCTATGTAAAGGTGGGAGGAATGACGATTGAGGAACTGGTAGAAATGCCTGTCAGCGACTTGGGGAAATGGTTTGGCAAGCTCACACTTCCGAAGCATGACGAGCGTGTGGCTGGCCGTCTACTGACGGAGATACGTAGCCGATTGCGGTTCATGATGGATGTGGGCTTAGGCTATCTCACGCTAAACCGTCTAAGCAATACACTGTCGGGCGGTGAGAGCCAGCGCATCAATCTGGCTACGAGCCTGGGTAGCAGTCTTGTGGGTTCGCTCTACATCCTCGACGAGCCGAGCATTGGCTTGCATTCGCGCGACACGCACCAGCTCATCGGTGTGCTGAAGGAACTGCAGGCATTGGGCAACACGGTGGTGGTGGTGGAGCATGACGAGGACATCATGCGCGCTGCCGACTACATCATCGACATGGGTCCCGACGCGGGACGATTAGGCGGAGAGGTGGTGTGGCAAGGGAACTTGATGGAAATGAAGAATGAAAGCCTCACCCCCAACCCAGACCCCTCCAGCTCCCCTGTGAGGGGAGAGAAGGGCGAGGGGAGCAGAATGGAGAATCATGGAAATGGCTCTTCTTCCTACACGCTGCAATTCCTTACGCATCAGGACACGATTCCTGTTCCTTCTTCTCGTCGTGCTTGGAACAACTACATCGAGGTGAAGGGTGCGAGGGAGAATAACCTGAAGGGGATTGACGTGAAATTCCCGCTGAATGTGATGACCGTGGTAACGGGTGTGAGCGGTAGCGGAAAGAGTACGCTGGTGAGGGATGTGCTGTACCGTGCGTTGAAGCAGCATTTCGACGAGGTGACTGACCGCCCAGGTCAATTCTCGAAGCTGGAGGGCGATGTGGACATGATCAAGAAGGTGGATTTCGTTGACCAGAATCCTATTGGTACTTCGTCGCGGAGTAATCCTGTCACTTATATCGGTGCTTACGATGAAATCCGCAAGTTGATGGCGGACCAACAGCTGTCGCACCAGATGAACTATACTCCTGCTTTCTTTTCGTTCAATGCTGAAGGTGGACGTTGCGAGGAATGCAAGGGTGAAGGGACTGTGACTATCGAGATGCAGTTTATGAACGACTTGGTGCTGGAGTGTGAATCCTGCCACGGTAAGCGTTTCAAGCGGGACATCCTTGAAGTAAAATTTGAGGGGATGAACATTTACGACATTCTCAACATGACGGTAAACCAGGCTGTGGAATTTTTCACGGCTCACAAGAAGCGCAAGATTGTGGGGAAGTTGCGTCCGCTGCAGGACGTGGGTCTGGGCTATCTGAAGTTGGGACAACCTTCCTCTACGCTGTCTGGGGGTGAGAACCAACGCGTGAAGCTGGCTTACTATTTGAGTCAGGAAAAGACGGTGCCAACGCTCTTCATCTTCGACGAACCGACCACGGGCTTGCATTTCCACGACATCAAGCGGCTGCTCAGTGCCTTCGATGCGCTCATCAGCCGTGGGCACTCCGTTCTCATTATTGAGCACAACTTGGAAATCATCAAATGTGCTGACTACGTCATCGACCTTGGTCCTGAAGGTGGTGCGGGTGGTGGCCATCTGATGGTGTGCGGCACTCCCGAGGTGGTGGCAAAGGAAGCTGCCAGCTATACGGGACAGTATTTGAAGGAAAAATTAAAAGACCCTCACCAACTATAGACCCACCCCAACCCTCCCTGTGAGGGAGGGAGTATATACCTCTCCAGCCCCTCCCAACCTCCCTCAAGGGGAGGAGAAGCCGTTCGGATGGTTATTTCCTCCCCCTTGGGGGAGCTGAAGGGGGCTGGGTGACTACTTCCTCCCTCACAGGGAGGGTTGGGGTGTTTTTTCACTATTCACTTTTATCATTATGTTACGAATCATTATTTCTTTAGTCATTGTTTTCTTGTGCCAAAGTGCTTCGGCACAGAAATTTTCGGAATGGTTCGAAGATAACACACTTCGACTCGACTATGTGTTTGCTGGCGATAGTGCCCAAGCAGAGATTTTCTTCGAACAAGCATTCAAGCAGAAGCAATGGGCTGGCAGGAAATGCCGCCTCTCTGAAATGTATCAACGCGGTAACGGACAAGTGCGTGTGTATGAGAAAGGCACGGACCATGTCCTTTACTGCAATTCCTTCTCTACGCTGTTCCAGGAATGGCAAGCCACTGAAGAAGCCACACGGGTGAAAAAGTGCTTCGAGTGTTCCTACCTTGTGCCATTCCCAAAGAAACCTGTCGATATTTGCATCACGCTCACCGACTTCCATAACCGAGTGACAGCGGAACTTCGCCATACTATCGACCCAAGCGACATTCTCATCCGTCCTGTGGGTGACAATTGCATACCTTATAAATATATATGGCGTGGTGGTGACATCACGTCCTGCATCGACCTTGCATTTGTGGCAGAAGGCTACACTGCCGACCAGATGGACAAGTTCTACAACGACGTGCAACGTGCTACAGATGCCATCTTCTCGTTCGAGCCTTTCACTTCGCTGAAGAACCGTTTCAACATCGTTGCTGTGGCATCGCCTTCCACAGATGCAGGACCTTGCATTCCACGCATGGGGCAGTGGAAGAGAAGTGCAGTGAACACGCATTACGACACATTCTATTCCGACCGCTACCTAATGACCAGCGAGATTCACCGCCTCTACGACCTGCTCAGCGGAGTGCCATTCGAGAACGTCTTCGTTCTTGTCAATTCACCTACCTACGGAGGCGGAGGCATCTATAACCAGGTGACAGTGGCAACCACCGACCACTCCACGTTTCGTGAAATAGTCGTCCATGAATTCGGACATGGATATGCTGGATTGGCAGATGAATACTTCTACGACGATCAATACACAACCATGTATCCTGCCGACACGGAGCCATGGGAAAAGAACCTGACGACGCTCGTCGATTTCCAGAGCAAATGGGCAGACCTCGTGCCGAAGAAAACTCCTGTACCTACTCCTCCAAATCCGAAAGTACCTAACTTCAAAACTGCAAAAACAGCCAAAGAACTGAAAAGAATCAACGATGCCACACAGGTGGTGGGTGTGTTCGAAGGAGGAGGCTATCAATCGAAAGGAGTCTATCGCCCCGCACAAGAATGCCGCATGAAAATCAATGAAGTGGAAGATTTCTGCCCTGTCTGCAATCGTACCATTCGTCAGATAACCGACTTCTACACCGCACATGAATAAAACTCCAGCAACGAACCCGCCATGCACCGTTTCCCTCTCCCCTCTCATGCTTGTTGGCACGGGGAGCGACGTGGGAAAGAGCATTATCGCCACGGCTTTCTGTCGCATATTTCTGCAAGATGGCTACCATCCCGCTCCTTTCAAGGCACAGAACATGGCTCTGAACAGCTATGCCACCTCCGACGGATTGGAAATAGGCAGAGCACAAGCCGTGCAGGCAGAAGCAGCAGGAGTTCCTTGCGAAACAGACATGAACCCCCTGCTGCTGAAACCCAATTCCGACCATAGTTCGCAAGTGATACTCAACGGAAAGCCCATCGGCAACCAGAGCGCAAGAGACTATTTCAGGAAGCAGGGACGCGAAGAGCTACGGCAAGCCGTTCATGCAGCATTCGACAGGCTTTCCCAGCGTTTCAACCCCATCGTCATGGAGGGCGCAGGAAGCATAGCCGAAATCAACTTGAGAGACGTTGACATCGTCAACATGTCGATGGCACAACACGCTCAAGCCAGCGTGATACTCGTTGCCGACATCGAAAGAGGAGGAGTGTTTGCTTCCGTTTACGGCACCCTCTCCTTGCTCATTCCCGAAGAAAGGCAACTCGTGAAAGGCATTATCATCAACAAGTTCAGGGGAGACATGAGTCTTTTCGATGAAGGGCGAAAAATGCTCGAACAGCTCTGTGGCATCCCTGTTTTAGGCGTACTTCCCTACTTCACCGATATTCACATCGAGGAAGAAGACTCCTTGTCGCTCGAAAAGAAACAAAGCCAAGCAGCAACCCATAGCGGAAAAGTCGAAATCGTCGTAGTGCTGCTGCGGCACATATCCAACTTCACCGACTTCGACTCCTTGGAGCGCGACCCCCGCGTCCATCTGTATTATTCCAACAACACCGAAGAAATCCAGAAAGCTGACATCGTCATCATACCAGGCTCAAAGAGTACGATCCCCGACCTGATGGAGCTACGAAACAATGGCTGCTCACAAGCCATCCTACAAGCCCACCACGACGGAAAGACAGTGATAGGCATTTGCGGAGGATACCAGATGATGGGCGAAGAAATCATCGACCCCCACCACGTAGAAAGCACCATTGAACGTATGCCAGGACTGGGACTGCTCCCCATCATCACCACCCTGAGCCAAGAGAAGCGCACCGTACAAGTAGAGTTTGAGTACAAGGACGAACTGTGCAAGGGGTATGAAATCCACACAGGCACCAGCGTCGGAAGAGAAGACCGAAAAGCCCACAGAACCTACCATCGTTCCCCAAAATGCTGGGGCACATACATTCATGGCATCTTAGACAACCCCGCAGTCATCGAAGACATATTGTCACCCTTCGCCCCATCGCAGCCAACCCTCTCCGAACCGTTCGACTACCCAAGCTACAAACAAACGCAATACAACCATCTCGCCACACTGGTACGCCAAAACGTGGACATGGACAAAGTGTATGAAATATTGAAAATTAAAAATGAAAAGTGAAAAGTGCCATCCGGCTCTATCGCTTCACGTTAAATATAACAACGGAAAAAACGGAAATTTTTCAGAAAAACGGAAATTTTTGTTTTTTTCTATGAAATCATCAGATGAAACGAAAAACCACATTTTCCGTTTTTCCGTTCTTTTCCGTTTTTTCCGTTGTTCTTCACGCTTCACGTTAAACTTAAAAACTCAAAAACTTAACAATGATGAAGAAAACATTTCTCGCCCTCATAGTAGGAGCACTCTTGGCGGCAAGCTGCACAGAGCAAACCGACCCAAACAAACTACATCTCACAGGTTCGCTCGAAGGCATGGGCGACACACTCATTGCCTCCGTCATCCAGTCCGATGGCAACACACCCGTCAACGACACCATCGTGGCAGTCCGTGGCAACCTCGATGCACTCATCCCCTTAGACCAGGTAGCCAACGTGATGCTTACCAAAATATCCGACCCCGAAGCCCCCATTGTCCTTATCACAGGAGTACCAGGCGAAACATGCGAACTGAGAGGCACATGGGACGAATACACCCTGAACGGCTCACAGTTCTATGCAGACTACAACCAGATGAGCCAAGCCATCGACCCAGCCATCAAGAAGCTGAGGAACCTACTCGACAAGTGCATGGACATGATAGACAACGGAAAGGACGAAGAAGAAGTGTCAGCACTCTACCAGCAGGAAAGCCCCGCACTGATGGAAGCAGCCAACAAGGCAATGATTGACTTCATTCGCCAGAACCCCAAGAACGAGGCTTGCGCCACACTGATTCCCAACCTCGACGGCGAAGAGCAAAAAGAAGCACTCCAGGCACTCGACCCAAGCGTCAAGACAGGACGCATGAGCGTCATCCTCCAGCCCATCATCCAACAGATGGAGCGGATGGAGAGCGTGGGCGAAGGAAAGGAAGCACCAGCATTCGCACTGAAAGACATAAAAGGCAAGACACTCGCGCTGAAGAGCTTGCGCGGAAAGCATCTCGTCCTCGACTTCTGGGGCTCATGGTGCGGATGGTGCATCAAGGGATTCCCAAAGATGAAAGAATACTACGCCAAGTACAAAAACAAACTCGAAATCCTCGGCATCGACTGTGGCGACGAAGAAGACGCCTGGAAAGCAGCCGTGGCAGAAAACCAGTTGCCGTGGAAGCACGTCTATAACCCCAAGGAAAGCCAGCTCACCGACGACTACGCCATCCAAGGCTACCCCACCAAGATAGTCATCGACCCCGACGGAAACATTGCCAAAGTGTTTATCGGTGAAGACCCTGCCTTCTACGAATATCTCGACCAACTCTTCGCTGAAGGTAAATAACACAAACGGAAAAAACAGCGTGAAGAGCGAAACACAATCTGCTTCCATGACGCTCTTCACGCTTATCATCTACTTGATGGGGGCTTGGAAAAAAGGGGCTAATCAAATCATTGTTTCAGTTGTAGGAGCGCTCCCGTTGCTGTGTCGAAAAAGACTTGTGTTGTGATGTTCTTATTGAAGAGTGCAGGTGCGAGTTGTTCGATGGTGCCGAACTGTGCAATGGGCATTTTCCGCGTAACGATATTTCGTTTGCCGTCGGAAAGGGTGACTTGTGCTGTGGATGGTATGTTGTAAACGACTCCTTCTATTTTCAGTTTTCCTGCTTCCTTCTCGTCGCGCTGTGGAGCGGTGTGCTGGTCCTTGACGCTCAGGTAGTAGGGTTCTCCTGCGAGGTCGTCGGCATCGACGAATCCCAGTTTCCTGCTGAAGCGGAAGAGCAGCGCTTGGTCAGCATCTCCCTGCGGGTCGAATTCGTAGGTATGCGTGAGGTACGTGGTATCGACATGTCCCACGAAGCATTGCGTGAGTGCTTCTTCCTGCTGGTTGAGCTGGTCGAGGACGATTTTGAGGGATGCTCCGTCTTTTGGCATGGTCTCGACTTGTCCTCTCATGATTTCGTTCTTGCTTTCTCGGATGTCGTAGATTTCCTGTGCGACGAGTTCTGCCATGCGTGCGGAGGATGTGGCTGCAAGGATTTCCTCGGTGAAGTATTGCCGGGGGTTGAGTTGGTGATGGGTGGCGATGGGGCTGTCGGTCTGTTGAGGGTTTTTTGTGTAGTTTTCGCTGCTGTTGATGGCCTGCACGATTCCCGTTTCTGTGAGTTGCATGATGGGTGCGAGGGTCTTGTCCTTGAGTTTCACGGTGTAGATTTTTGTGGTGTCGGGGACTCCCGCTGTTGTGAGAGTGGCTTTCTGGATTTGGTAGCGTGTTTCTGCTTGTGTGCTCACATTCTGCATGGACAGGTAGCGTTCTGCATAGCGTGCGAATTGGCCTGGGGTGTAAACGGTTTTGATGGCTTGGAGCTGTGTGCGAATGACGGTGCGTGGCAAGCAGTAGGTGACTCCATCGGCTTTCTGCCCTGGCTGGAAGGCTGCGACTTTTGTTTGTGCGTGAAGCGAGAAGGAGGTGAGAGGTGAAAAGTGGAGAGTGAAAAGTGAAAAATAAAGGATAATGCGATGTTTGCTCATGGGTGTGATATTTGAGTTTTTAAGTTTTTAATCAGGGATTTAAAGGATTTAGAAGGATTATTAGAGAGTTAAAAGTTAATAGTTAAAAGTTGAAAGACAAACTGGATAGCCAATTTTTAATTTTTAACTTTTAATTTTTAACATACCAAGTTGTTCCTTGTTCTTTGTCCTTAATTGAGGTTTTTAGTTTATCGTGAAGAGTGAAGAGTGAAGCGATAGAGCCGGATGGTTATTCACTCCCCTTGGGGGAGCTGGAGGGGGCTGGGTGACTACTCCCTCCCTCACAGGGAGGGTTGGGGTGGGTCTATTTTATTTTTCTGAATGCTTTCGGGAGGGCATCGATGATGTCAGAAGCGATGAGTGATTCTTCGCATAGCTGTTCTGCTGCGATGTCGCCTGCGGATGCATGCAGGTGGACTCCTATGATGGAGGCTTCGGCAGGCGTATAGCCTTGTGCCAAGAGGGAGAGGATGATGCCTGTGAGTACGTCTCCGCTCCCTGCTGTTGCCATGCCGGGGTTGCCTATGGTGTTAAAATGAACGATTCCTTCGGGGGTGATGATGGCTGTGTAGGCGTCTTTGGCAACGATATAGATGCCTTGCTGGTAGGCGAATTGCATGGCCTGTTGCAATTGCTCGTAGGAATTGTCGTTGCTACCGAGTAGCCGTGCCAACTCGCCCTTGTGAGGGGTGAGGATGGTGCCAGGGGGGATGAGTGTTTTCAAGCCAGGATGTGCGGCGATGATGTTGAGTGCGTCGGCATCGAGTACGATGGGCACTTCGGTCTCGCTGAACAGATGGCTGAGGGTGTCGAAGGCGTTTTCATCGGTTCCTATGCCTGGACCGATTCCTACAGCTGTGCAGGTGTTGACAAGGGACAGGCTCTTTGCGATAGTTGGGCGTTTGTCTCGTGTTTCGGGTTCCACATCGAGGATGGCTTCGGGTATGGCCAACTGGAGGATGGTGCGATTGGCTTCTTGTGTGTGGATGGTAAGCTTTCCCACTCCTGTGCGCATACAAGCTCGTGCGGAGAGAACTGCGCATCCTGCCATGTTTTTCTTTCCTGCCACGAGGTATGCGTGTCCACAGGTGCCTTTGTGTGCAAAGCGTGGACGTGTCTTCAGCAGGGCTTTCACTTCGTCTTGCTGTAGGATGGTGTATGGTGAGCTTGTGAAGGGCTGATGGGTGTCGGAGAGACCAATGTCGAGTACTTCCACTTTTCCCACAAACTGTTGGTTCTCGGGAAAGAGGAATGCTAACTTTTGGCATTGGAAAGTGAAGGTGTAGGTGGCTCGGACAATGGTGTCTTGGGTATTGCCGTCATTGTTTTCGGTCATCAGTCCTGATGGCACATCGATAGCGACGATTTGCTTGGCGGCTGCATTGAGGTATTTCACGACTGCTGCGAATCCTCCTGTAAGTGGACGCGATATGCCGGTGCCGAAGAGTCCGTCGATGACGACGGTGTTTTCGGTAATCTTGGGTGGAACGAACTGCGCTGTGACTTCAATGAATCTGGCTTTTCCTTGTTCCGTCAGTTTTCTACGGTTGGTTTCGCAATCGTTTGTGAGTCCCTTGCTGCCTGTATTGAACAGATAGGTTTCCACCTGATATTCATGCTGAGCCAAGATTCTCGATATGGCCAAAGCGTCTCCTCCGTTGTTGCCATAGCCTGCGAAGACGATGACTGGGATGTTGGTTGGCCATTTGCTCATGAATGCAGTGCAAAATGCTGAGGATGCCCGCTCCATGAGGTCAATGGACGAAATGGGTTCATGCTCTATGGTGTATTTGTCCCATTGTCGCAACTGTGAAGAGGAAAGTATTTTCATTTTTTAAGGACGATGGTCTATAAGTTCTTGTTAAATTAAAAATTAAAAGTTAAAAATTAAAAATGGCAATGAGTTGGTCTTTTAACTTTTAACTATTAACTTTTAACTTACCGAATTTTCTTTTTGCTTGCAAAAATAGCGATTTAAGTGTTTATTTTCGATATTTTTTCTAAAAATATGATGAAAGTCTATGGAAAAAAATGAAAAGTTGATGAAAACATTGTTTAGTTTATGCAAAAATCCGTACTTTTGCAAAGGACTATGTATTTATTTTCTCAACACGATGATTAAAATTTTAGACCGACATTTTGAATTGTCGATTCCTCACGAGACGATACAGGAAAAAGTGAAGGCGGTGGCTGAGCAACTCAACAAAGACTATGCAGGCAAGTATCCCGTCATGGTGTGCATTCTGAATGGTGCCTTCATGTTCATGGCCGACCTCGTTCGGTATCTTGATTTCCAACCAGAAATTGTCTTTGCTCGTTATTCGTCCTACGAAGGTCTTTCTTCCACAGGGGTTGTGAAGGAAGTGATGGGGGTGAATGCAAATCTCTTGGCTCGCGATGTGATAGTTGTGGAAGACATTGTTGACACAGGAACAACAATGTACAGTATTCTACCTATGTTTCATGACAAAGGTGCAAAGACTGTCAAGATTGTCACATTTCTTCAGAAGCCTGATAGTTTGAAAGTGCCTCTGAATGTGGACTACGCTGCCATGAAGATACCGAATGACTTCGTGGTGGGATATGGTCTCGACTACAATGACATGGGCAGAAACCTGAAGGACATTTATACGGTTGTCGAAGAATGAATCAGGGATTTTAAGGATATAAAAGGGATTCCTTAATAAGTGAAAAAACATAACGTGAAGCGTGAAGTGTGTAGCGTGGAGCGATAACTCAAAAACTTAAAAACTCATAAAACATGAAGAATATCATTATTTTTGGTGCTCCAGGTTCTGGTAAAGGCACCTATAGCGATGAAATCGTTAAGCGCTACGACATGGGGCACATTTCCACAGGCGATGTGCTGCGCGGTGAAATCAAAAACGGTACGGAACTGGGTAAGTTGGCAAAGGGCTACATCGACAATGGCCAGTTGATTCCAGACGAACTGATGATTGACATCTTGGCCAACACCTACGATGCTCAGGAACCAGGCAAGGGTGTCATCTTTGACGGCTTCCCTCGCACCATTGCTCAGGCTGAAGCACTGAAAGCCATGCTTGCTAAACGAGGCCACGACATGGGTGTGATGATAGAGTTGATTGTTGACGAAGAAACGCTCTTGGCTCGTCTGCTCAATCGTGCTATCGAACAAGGTCGTGCCGACGACAACGAAGAAACTATCAAGAAGCGTTTTGCTGTTTATCACTCGCAAACGGAACCTCTCTCAAAGTGGTTCGAAGATGAGGGCATCCGCTATTCCTTCACATGGAAGGGTTCTAAGGACGTGATGCTTGGTGAAATCTTTGATTTCTTGGACGGTTTGAAGTAATATCCTTCCATCTCGTTTTCGGCGTTTCTTCGCCAAATCTTCATTCATCATTTCTTTCAGCTTAGGATTAAGCATGGCACAGGAATCGAATTTTGTTGATTATGTGAAAATCTACTGCCGTTCAGGTAAAGGAGGACGTGGCAGTGCACACATGCATCGGGCTAAATATATGCCGAAAGGCGGTCCCGATGGAGGCAATGGTGGGCGTGGTGGTCATGTCATCCTTCGTGGCAATCGCAATTATTGGACATTGTTACACTTGCGATACGACCGACATGTTCATGCCGAGCATGGAGGAAACGGCTCAAAGGACAAATCCACGGGGAAGCAGGGTGCCGATGCCTACATCGAAGTGCCTCTCGGAACCGTGGCATACAATGCAGAAACGGGTGAATACTTGTGCGATGTCACTGAACACGGACAGGAAGTGGTGTTGCTGAAAGGTGGAAGAGGTGGATTGGGTAATGTGAACTTCTGCACTCCCACCAACCAAGCACCACGTTATGCCCAACCAGGCGAGCCCATGCAGGAAATGACTGTTATCCTCGAACTGAAACTCCTTGCCGACGTAGGGCTTGTTGGTTTTCCAAATGCTGGTAAATCCACCCTTGTGTCCTCTCTCTCATCTGCCAAACCCAAGATTGGCAATTATCCTTTCACCACGCTTGAACCTTCTCTCGGCATTGTTTCCTATCGCGACAACAAGTCGTTTGTCATTGCCGACATACCAGGTATCATCGAAGGAGCCAGCGAGGGAAAGGGATTGGGCACACGCTTTCTGCGCCACATTGAGCGAAACACGCTCCTACTCTTCATGGTGCCAGGCGACACCGACGACATCAAACGCGAGTATGATATCCTGCTCAACGAATTGGCAAATTTCAATCCTGAACTTCTCGACAAGGGACGTGTTCTTGCCATCACAAAGTGCGACCTGCTCGATGACGAACTGATGGACATGCTCAAGCCTTCTCTCCCCGAAGGAGTACCGACTGTGTTCATTTCATCAGTCACCGGTTTTGGCCTTCAAGAGCTGAAGGACAAGCTGTGGCAGGAGATGAATAGCGAAAGCAACAAAATTGCAGCTATTCAAATGAACGAAAGTATTGTCCACCAATCGAAGGACTTCTCACACCTCCACGCAGAACTCGAAGCAGAAGGAGAAAACGATGAGGACGACTTCGTATGGATGGATGACGAAGACGTGGAGGACGTGGCAGACATGGATGAGTTTGAATACATTGATGACGATGAGAAATAAATGATGCTTATGAAACTGCTTGAATATGACATAGCCCCCGAAGTACGTGCCTTTTCCACCACACGCGAAGGTGGATTCAGCGAAGGAAACTACGGTTCATTCAATGCTAATTCTTATTGTGGTGACAACATCGAAGCTGTCAGAAAAAATCGTCAACTTTTAGCTGACGAACTCGGAATCAGCAAGGAAAACCTCATTTTCACACACCAAATCCATTCCACATCCATTCGTCTTGTGAACGACAATTTCCTCAAGATGAACAATGCCGAGCGCTCCAACATGCTGGAAGGAGTGGATGCACTGATAACCGACAAGCCTGGCGTTTGCCTGTGTATCAGCACAGCCGACTGTGTACCCATCATTCTCTACGACACGAAGCTGCACGTGGCAGCATGTGTTCATGCAGGATGGCGTGGCACATTGCAGCGCATAGCAGAAACGGCAGTTGAGCTGATGGCAAAAAACTATGCTTGCCAACCCGAAAATCTCAAAGCCGTGCTGGGTCCCAGCATCTCGCTCGAAAGTTTTGAAGTGGGTGACGAAGTGTTCAACTTTTTCCAAGAGGCAGGGTTCGACATCGACAAAATCGCACGCCATTATCTTGCTTCCGAAGAGCAGCTGCGATGGCACATCGACCTATGGGAATGTAATCGTCTTCAGCTCCTCAGCCAAGGAGTGCAAGAAGAGAACATCCACATTTCAGGCATTTGCACATACAAACATTCCGATCAGTTCTTCTCAGCACGCAAGTTGGGAATCAAGTCGGGACGTATCATTACGGGCGTAATGCTCAAGTAAATCCTTATTTAATTATAATCATGAAACTCAAACATTTTCTTCTGTTCATTCTCGTTGTAGTAACAGCATTTTTCACATCGTGCAGTAGTGAGGAAAAGCACGGGCGTGCTCCCAAGTTTGCCGGCATCGAGCTGTCGCCCAGCACAGTATCTCCAGGCGATTCACTCACCGTGAATATCTCATACGCCGACCGTGGCGAATACTTCATCAAAGCCCCTTTCTCCATTAAACTGACGCGCAACACCTTGTCGGTTGCCATTTTCTCCGAAAAATTCAACAGCGGCACCCTTCCCGATTTCATCAAGGTGGGTGTTCCCGACTCCCTTGAAGTGGGCACCTACACCCTCACGCTCAAATGCGGAAATGTCAGCCTAACCGCTGATGCCGAAAATGGTACCATCTACGCAGCAGGTAACGAAGCAAGCAAAATGCTTCAAATAAAAAAATAATATTAAATGAAGAATGAAAAATGAAGAATGAAGAATAATTTAGTGAAGCATTAAGAATGTATTTTACTCTGCACATGAGATAAGTTACTTTCATTCTTCATTCCTCATTCTACATTTTTCATTCTACATTCTTCATTTTAAACCCATATCCCTTTCCCGTGCAAACAAAACACCTATCACTCCTTTTGGCATCCTTTGCCATCAGTATTGCAACCACAGTTGCAAGTACACCCAACCGAACAGACTCAGTCTTTCTTTTCACCTATCACAATGGTCCTGCCACCGATGGCATCAAAGTGGCATATAGTTTCGACCAGAAGTATTGGACTCCCATTTCCAACTACAGTTTCGTAAAAAGCGACTACGGCAACTGGGGAGCCAACAAGAAAATGTATTCCCCTTCTCTCGTTTTCGAACTGGGAAGATGGTATGCCGTATGGACTGTAAACCCCAATGTGAATCAGTTCGCAACTACATGCAGTTCCGATTTCTGGACATGGAAACCGCAAGACTACCCTTACACGAACGAGGGTGAGAACCTACAGAATTCCATTCTCAGCAAGCAGGCAGGCGAGTTCATCGTGTCATATCTTACAAACAACGACAAGCACTACGAAACACGAAGCACCGACTTCAAGCATTGGAGCACCCCCACCCCTATCACCCCTGCAACATACGCAAAGAGACAGAAGGCCGTCACCCTTACTATCAATGGCACTGCCACACAGGGCGAACTCCACCGAGTCCCTTTCACATTCGTCAAAGAACTAGAACAGAAAGTACACGATGCAACACTGCGCAACCAGCTCTATGACGAAAGCACCCGCGACGATGCACGTCGCTTCGAACAAGTGAAAGCACTCAAAGCATCCCTCACCGTCAATCTTAACGACACCAAACCCATTTCTCCAAATCTCATCGGAATCTTCTTCGAAGACATCAACTATAGTGCTGACGGTGGACTCTATGCCGAACTCATTCAGAACCGCGACTTCGAGTATTCCTCACTCGACCGAGGAGAATGGAACGCAAAGAGCTTTTGGGAACTCAAGGGAGATGGCAGCCAGTTCTCCATCGCCACACAGCAACCCATCCACCCCAACAACCCACACTACGCAGTCCTCACCACATCGCAACCAGGTGCCGCACTCCAGAACAACGGCTTCGATGGCATCGTTCTAAAAGAAAAGGACAAATACGATTTATCACTCTTCCTCAAGAGTCTGAACGGAACCACACAGAAAGTCAGAGTGCAACTATTGGATGGCAACAAAGTGGTCGCACAAACCACACTCACCGCTTCCAACTCTTGGAAACGCCTTACCGCCACCTTCACCGCCACAGCACCCGCAGAGAAAGCAACACTCTCCATCCAGCCACTCACGCCAGGACAATTAGCTATCGACTTCGTCAGCCTCTTCCCTCAGAAAACATTCAAGGGCAGGAAAAACGGAATGCGTGCCGACCTGGCACAAACCCTTGCAGACCTCCATCCGCGCTTCGTACGATTCCCAGGAGGATGCGTTAGCCACGGCAACGGACTCGACAACATGTACCGATGGAACAACACCATAGGACCACTCTGGGAGCGCAAAGGGCAAAGCAATCTCTGGGGCTACCACCAGTCACTTGGCATCGGATTCTACGAGTATTTCCAGTTCTGCGAAGACATCGGAGCCGAGCCCCTCCCCGTGCTGCCAGCAGGAGTGCCATGCCAAAACTCCTCCCGAGGCGGATACGGACAGCAAGGCGGTTTGCCTTGGGAGCAGATGGACGAATACGCACAGGAACTCCTCCACCTCATCGAATGGGCAAATGACGACCCCAAGACCTCCCCTTGGGCAAAGAAACGAGCCGAAGCAGGACACCCCAAACCTTTCAATCTCAAGATGATTGGCATAGGCAACGAAGACCTCATCAGCGACGTGTTTGAAGAACGATTCGTCTATCTCAACAAGATAGTCAAGCAGAAATATCCCGACATACAAGTGGTGGGAACCGTCGGTCCTTTCTTCGAAGGCTCCGACTACGAAGCAGGATGGCAGTTGGCACGACGCGAAAACATCGACATCGTCGATGAACACTACTACGTCAACCCCGGCTGGTACATCCATTCCCAGAACTACTACGACAAATACGACCGCAACGGCACAAAAGTCTATTTGGGCGAATGGGCATCCCGAGGCAACCGTATGGAAAACGCACTCGCTGAAGCACTCCACATCACTAACCTTGAGCGCAATGCCGACGTAGTCGTCATGTCGAGCTATGCACCGCTCCTCGCCAAGCAAGGACACACCCAGTGGAACCCCGACCTCATCTATTTCACCAACACACAAGTGATGCCAACCGTCAACTACCACGTGCAGAAACTCTGTGGCAACAACGCTGGCTCACTCTATCTGCACTCACAACTCCAGGTAGAAGCCATCACCATGCAGCGCGACCGTGAACTTACAGTCCACAACGAAGCAGCCACCAAGAGAATCAGCTCTTCCGTCGTGAAAGACGAAACGACAGGCGACCTCATCGTGAAACTGGTGAACATCACCCCACTCCCTACCGACATGCAGATTCGTATGGGCGATTTGAAAGGCTATCTTCCACAGGCGCACCTATCCCAACTATCGGGCAAGCCTACTGACAAGGACATAGTTCCAACGGAAAGCACCATCACCGTTTCCTCCGACTTCCCATTCCAGCTGCCAGCCTACTCGTTTAGTGTCATTCGAATTCTAAAGAAATAATAAAAGTTTAGTGTGAAGCGTGGAGCGTGAAGCGATTGAGCCGGATGGCATTTTTTTATTTTTAATTTTTAAATTACCAAAGAATCCCTTTTAACCCTTTAAATCCCTGATTGTACTTCCAATGGTGTCGGATTGATGGAAAAAAACTTTCAAATACCCACTTCCGACTGTCATTTCACTCATAAATCATCATTTAAGGGTATTGCCACAACAGATATTTCATCGTAACTTTGCACCGTGAAAATAAAGGTATGAACACTCATTGTTACAACCTTTCAAAAACATGGATGCAAAACCAAACTGAACCATTCGTTTAGATCTTTACTCATCAATAAAACATAGGGACAAGTCGAGAGACACACTCCACCATTTTAGAATTACGTAACCATAAATTTGTTATGACTGCTGCTGGCTCAAAAAAGAGCTGGCAGTTGTCATTTAAAAAGAGAGTTTTTCGCTTCTCTTTTTCCAATGGGGACTGATTTCAGTTAATCCCCAGTCGCGTAATTGTTAATCCCCAGTCGCGTAATCGTCAATCCCCAGTCGCGTAATCGTTAATCCCCAGTCGCGTAATCGTTAATCCCCAGTCGCATGATTGCAAATCCTTACTCGATTTCGAGATAAGTTTCAATGGCGCAAAATGGGAGTCCCAGCCCATGAATATGGGTGGAAAAGGAAAGCCGCCAAAAAGCCTATGCTTTGATAGAACTTTTCTGGCGGCATACTTTGCCCTTTTCTCAAAGGGCTGGGTTGTTAATTGATTTAATGTGTTTAGTTTAGTAAATGTATTCCATGTAGGTTGTGTTCATGCAATTGGGTTGCAATAGATTTTTAGAGCTACTATTTTCCAATCAACTTGCCACGGACGACGTAAAGACCTGTTGGCAGGGACTGAAAGTCGGTAGGACGGTTGTACGTTCCGACACGAACGCCTTGAAGATTGTAAATGTTATTGTCTTGATGGTAGGAATCAGCAGTGATTTCCGGGATGGCATCATAGATGGGTGAGTAGTTCGCCGTGTGTTCCATCTGGATATCCGTGATGCCCATGAGTTGCAGCATTTTCTCTGCATAGCGGGTTCCAATGATGCGATAGCCTTCGGCAAGGAAATGGAGATGGTCGTCTCTGCCTGGGCAGTTCTGCGAGGAAATGACATGGGCTGTAGGAATGGTTTTCTGGATGTTGTTGATGATGGAGTTGTGTCCCCAGCAAGCACCTCCTTGTTCTCTGTCGAGCAGTTGTCCTACGAGCAAGGGAATATCTTCTGCATGGAGGTTGAGGTCGTCGAGCAAGTCGTTGTAGAGTGTCTTGACTTTGGTAGGCCAGTTCTGGTCGCCATTGTTGCTGCATCCCTGATGGAGAAGGAATCCTTTGATGACTCCCGAACGGGCTGCGAGTTTGGCACAAGTGAGGAGACGCTTGTAGGGTTGATTCCCATATTCTTGCATATAGTTCTGGAACCACTGTGCTTCGCCACTGAGGGAAGCAGGGTCGAAGTCCTTCATCAGGTGCTCGATGCGGCATCCGCCTATTGCCACGTTGATGATGCCCACAGTGATGGAATCAGGCAGGTTGGCAACCATCGTCCGTCCGAAGTAGTCGGCTGGGGTGAGTCCTGTGTAAGAACGACAGAGAGGTGGCGTGGCTGTGTACCATCGATAGGCTTGCCTCACAGGGTTGGCGTTATTGAATGGCACTGCTGGCATCATCTTGAATCGAGGGTCTATGTCCTTGAGGTCTTCAGCTTCTATGCTGGCATTGCCTTCCATGTTCGACTGTCCGAAGCAAAGATAGATGTAAAAATTCGGGTCTTGTGCATGGATAGTGAGCATGATGAAACTTGCTGCAATGGTTGTGCAAAGACGATGAAACTGATGATTCATATTATAATAAATGAATTTCTTTTACGTGATATTTTTATTTGGATGTTGTAACAATCAACTTAGTATTTCTTTTTCGATGCAAATGTAGGGAATCATTTCTGAATGGAATAAAAGAATTGTAACATAAAGTTTATGGTTTGTAAATAAGGGTTTGAATAGGTGGCTTTGGTTTCAAAAATGATAGTTTTTGTAACATTTTCCATTGCATGATGGGAAGAAAGAGGTTATCTTTGCAAATAAAATTATCAAAAGATGAAAAGAATTGCATTTCTTCTGCTTTTTGCCATATCTATGATGAACGTGGCTATGGCTCAGAACCCTATTGTCAGAAATCAGTTTACGGCTGACCCTACGGCTCGCGTATTTAATGGTAAGGTGTATCTGTATCCTTCACACGACATACTTCCTCCTGAGGACTACGACAGGAAGGATTGGTTTTGCATGGCGGACTATCATGTGTTTTCATCTGAGAATCTGACGGACTGGACGGACCACGGCATGATTGTGACTCAGAACAAGGTGCCTTGGGTGAGACCAAATTCGTATTCGATGTGGGCACCTGATTGTGTTTATAGAAACGGAAAGTATTATTTCTACTTCCCTTCGGCTCCTAAGGCTGGTGGCGGATTTGCTGTGGGTGTTGCCATTGCTGACAATCCTGAAGGTCCGTTCGTTCCTGAGCCTGAACCTATCAAGGGTATCAACGGCATCGACCCTTGTGTGCTTCAGGCTTCGGATGGGAATGCCTACATCTTCTGGGGCAATGGGCGTTGCGCGAAGCTGAAGGAGAACATGAAGGAACTGGCTGACGACAATCCGAGGGAGATGGTGAGATGGGGCAACCGCGAGATGGAAATGGTGGGTGTGAATTGCTTGCAGGGTCTGCCTAACCGTCAGGCTGAAGGTCCATTTGCCTTTGAATATAATGGCAACTATTATCTGACATACCCTTACGTGAGGGAAAAGACTGAAGTGCTTGCATACGCCATGAGCAAGAACCCGATGGGTCCATACGAATATAAGGGTCTGATTATGGAGGAACAGCCCAACGGTTGCTGGACGAATCATCACAGCATTATCAATTACAAGGGACAGTGGTATCTCTTCTATCATCATAACTACTACTCGCCTAACGATGACAAACGCCGTTCTGCCTGCATCGAGAAGTTGTCCTTCAATGCGGATGGAACGATTCAGTTGGTGAAACAAACATTAAGAGGTGTGGGTGTGAGCGATGCTTTCAAGGAGATACAGATTGACAGGTATTCATCGATTTCTAATCGAGGTGTGGAGTTTGCGTATCTTGACACGCTGAACAGGTTTGATGGATGGAAAACGGTGATGACAGAGAGGAATGCTTTCGTGCAGTATAATCAGGTTGATTTTTCAAACGGCGCAAAAGGTCTGGTGTGCAGAGCCCAATCGCAAGGAGGTGCTAAAGTGAGCATCTACGCCGATGGTGAGAAGATTGCCAGCGTGAAGGTGAAGGCAGGAAAGGCTTTCGGAGATTTTTCGTGCAAGGTGAAAAAGGCTGTGAAGGGTGTGAAAGACTTGAAAGTGGTACTGGATAAGGGTGATGCGGAAATTGATTATATTATATTTAAGAAATGAATAAATACTTGATTATGAAAAGAAACTTCTTACATCTTTGCCCTGCGTTTCTCATGGGTATGTTTGCTCTGAATATGCAGGCTCAGGATCCTATTATTCAGACGAAATTTACTGCCGACCCTGCACCGATGGTGTATAACGACACGGTTTTCCTTTATACGACTCACGATGAGGACGATGCCGATGGGTTCAAGATGAAGGATTGGCTGCTCTACACTTCGACCGACATGGTGAACTGGAAGGATTGTGGTGCCGTAGCTTCTCTGAAGGATTTCAAGTGGTATGATGGTGACAATGGTGCTTGGGCTGAGCAGGTCGTTGAGCGAGATGGAAAGTTCTATATGTACTGCCCAATTCATGGGCATGGCATCGGTGTGCTTGTTGCAGATTCGCCATACGGTCCGTTTGTTGACCCTATCGGCAAACCGCTCGTCTGGCAACGTGAGCACTGGGACGACATCGACCCAACGGTGTGGATAGACACTGACGGACAGGCATATATGTATTGGGGAAACCCAAATGTGTATTATGTGAAGTTGAACAAGGACATGATTTCCTATTCTGGCAAAATCACAAAACTGGATTACAAAATCATTGATTATCAGGAAGGTCCTTGGTTCTATAAGCGCAATGGGCATTACTACTTGGCATTTGCATCGACCTGTTGTCCTGAAGGCATTGGCTATGCCATGAGTGATTCGCCAACGGGTCCTTGGAAGTATAAAGGACACATCATGAACCACACCGACCGCACTCGTGGCAATCACCCAGGTATTATCGATTACAAGGGACAGAGTTGGGTGTTTGGATTGAATTATGACATCTTGAGGATTTCTACACCTAAGCATCATGAAAGACGCTCGGTGAGTGTTGCCCCTATGCACTACAATATAGACGGAACGATTCAGGAGGTTCCGTATTTCAAAGATACGAAGTTGGAAGCTGTAGATGTATTCAACCCATACCAAAAGGTAGAGGCAGAAACGATGGCTTGGGGTTACGGATTAAAAACATTTGAGGAGCACAAAGACGGAAAGACTTTCATTGCTCTGAGAGACATTGATGATGGTGAGACGCTTTTGCTGAAGAATGTGAATTTGGGTGCTGGTGCCAATTCCTTTACTGCTACCACAGCTTCCATGTATAAAGGTGGCACGATTGAAATACTTGCGAATGGCATACGCATTGGGAAACTGAAAGTGCCTCAGACTGGAAGCACAGAAAAGTATGCTACATCAACCTGCAAGTTGAAAAACAATGCTGGAATCTGCAACCTCACTTTCGTTTTCAAAGGAAAGAAGGTGAAGAAGGATATGTTCAGATTCGATGCTTGGGAAATGAAATGAAGTGTGAAGAATAAAAAATGAAGAATGTGTGCTTCGCTTAAATGAAGAATGAAGAGTTAAAAATGAAGAATGAAAATTACTCATTCGATGAGCAGAGTAAAATATATTCTTAATTCTACATTCTTCATTCTTCATTTAATACCTTTCTTCATTTAAAAGCTTTCGTCTATGATACGAAGAGCGAGGATGGATTCTAATCGAGAGCGGAGACGTGGCATGCAATCACGACGAATGCTCAACGACATGGTGCAGAGTTCGTTCTCGTAGCCTTGGGAAAGGATAGTTGGGTTTTCTTCTTTCACAATGCGCATCACACTATTCATGTCGGGATAATTGAACGCGATATGAATGGTGTCATCGATGGTTTTCTGAATGATTTCCGCTGCACCGATGGCTTCTGCTGCTGCCAATCGGTAAGCAACAATAAGTCCGCTTGTGCCGAGTTTGATGCCTCCGAAATAGCGGACAACGATGATGAGAATGTTGGTAAGTTCGTTGGAATTGATTTGTCCGAGAATGGGCTTACCAGCCGTACCCGAAGGCTCTCCATTGTCGTTGGCACGAAATTCAGTCCGTTCAGCACCAAGCATATAGGCATAACACACATGGCGTGCATCGTAGTATTTTTTCTGATACTCCCCTACTCGCTCTTTCACTTCCTCGACTGAAGATACAGGAAAAGCGAAGGCAAGAAATTTGCTTCGCTTCTCTGTGTATATACCATCGGATGGTGCTTTTATGGTTTTGTATGTGTCCATCTTTTTTTAATGAAGAATTAAGAATGAAGAATGAAGAATAATGCCATCCGGAAGGAGGTAAAATACATTCTTCATTCTTCATTCTTAATTCTTAATTCTACATTCTTAATTCTACATTTACTATTCCTATGAGAGCTTATGGATAACGAGACCTGAACGGAGTTTTGGTTCAAACCAAGTGGCTTTTGGTGGCATGATTTTACCAGAATCGGCAATGTCCATAATTTGCTGCATGGTGACAGGATAAAGTGCCAAAGCCATTTTCATCTCTCCTGAATCCACACGACGTTTCAGTTCGCCTAATCCACGAAGTCCTCCAACGAAGTCGATACGCTTATCTCGACGTAAGTCCTTGATGTTCAGTATTTCATCAAGGATAAGGCGTGAAGAAATGCTAACGTCAAGTACACCGATTGGGTCTGCGTCATCGTAGGTTCCTTCTTTAGCCTTGAGTGAATACCATTCTCCTTCAAGATAAAGGGAAAACTCATGGAGTTGCTGCGGACGATAGTCTTCTTTTCCCTTCTTTTCCACGATGAAATTCTTCTTGAGTGCGGAAAGAAACTCAGCAGGGGTCATGCCATTGAGGTCGCGAACCACACGATTGTAGTCGAGGATAGTGAGTTGGCTGGCAGGGAAGCAAACAGCCATGAAATAATTGTACTCTTCATCGCCTCGATGGTTAGGATTCTGCTTAGCCTTCTCAGCACCGACGAGTGCAGCAGCAGCAGAACGATGATGTCCATCTGCAATGTAAAGACTTGGCATCTTGGCAAATTCTGCTGTGATGGTACGGATATCTTCATCATCAGAAACAATCCAGAGCTTATGTCCAAACCCATCAACTGGTGCTATGAAATCGTATTCTGGAGTGGTTGAAGCATAACGTGAGATAATCTTTGCAAGTACTTCATTATCAGGGTATGCAAAGAATACTGGTTCGATGTTTGCATTGTTGATGCGAACATGCTTCATGCGGTCTTCTTCTTTGTCGGCACGAGTGAGTTCGTGTTTCTTAATGACTCCATTCAGATAGTCTTCTACGTATGCACCTACAACAAGTCCATACTGGGTCTTGCCATTCATGGTCTGTGCATAGATGTAGTATTGCTCTTTCTCATCTTGAACAAGCCATCCGTTATCTTGGAACTTTTGGAATGTTTGAGCAGCAGATTCGTAAACGCGTGGGTCATATTCACTTGTTCCAACAGGAAAATTGATTTCTGGTTTTATGATATGGTACAGCGACATTTCATTATTTCCAGCCTCTGCACGTGCTTCTTCAGAATCGAGTACGTCGTAAGGACGCGATTCCACTTTCTCAACCAAATTCTTTGGAGGTCGGACACCTTTGAAAGGTTTAATTGTAGCCATGTGATATAATATAAATTAGGAATATATGAATGAAAGACAATTTACCGACTTAGAGAATTGTGGAGTGCAAATCTTATAACTGTAGTAACAGTCCTAAAAATCCGTACATCACAAATCTAAAAGTCGGTAAATCAATGTATTACTTATTTACTTGGAACTTTGTGATACCATCCTTGATGAAACCTACAATCTGCTTTGCTGCTGCAATACCAGCATTGATGTTAGCTTCAGCTGTCTGTGCACCCATCTTCTTAGGAGTTGAGAAGTAACGTCCTTCGAACTGGGCAAATTCTGCATCAGCATCTGGCTTGATGTCGGTAATGTACTTGAGGTCGGTGCGTTCTGCAAGCAATTCGATGAGTTCTGGTTCGTTGATGACTTCCTTACGTGCAGTGTTCACTACGATACCGCCTTTCTTCATCTTGCTGACAAGTGCCTTGTTGATGCTCTGTTTTGTTTCAGCAGTAGCAGGGATATGAAGACTGACAACGTCACAAGTTTCGAACAATTCATCCTGATTCTTTGCTGCATGAACGCCAGCTGCTTCAATCACTTCAGCAGGACAATAAGCATCGTAAGCATAAACTTCCATTCCAAAGCCTTTTGCAATGCGAGCTACGTTGCGACCAACATTACCAAATGCAAGGATGCCAAGTTTCTTACCCAAAAGTTCTGTACCAGCTTTGCCGTTGAAGAAATTACGAACAGCAAAGACAAGTAAACCAAACACAAGTTCTGCCACTGCATTTGCATTCTGTCCAGGTGTATTCATCACCACTACATTGTGAGCAGTGGCAGCATCAAGATCAACATTGTCATATCCTGCACCAGCACGCACTACAATCTTGAGTTGCTTTGCTGCATCCAGCACTTCTGCATCGATTTTGTCAGAACGAATGATAATGGCATCTGCATCAGCTACAGCATCGAGCAACTGCTGCTTTTCAGTATATTTTTCAAGAATAGCAAGTTCGAAACCTGCTGCATCAACTTCTTTCTTTATACCTTCTACAGCCACTGGTGCAAAAGGTTTCTCTGTTGCAATAAGTACTTTCGTCATGTTGTGTAACGATTTTTGAATTGATTTTATTTGATTAAAATGAAAACGGATTTACAACTTGCGATGCTTGCAACAGGAATCGTAAATCGTAAATCCGTGAGCTTTAAAGTTTTGATTAGTGAGCTTTTTCAAATTCCTGCATTGTGGCTACAAGAGCTTTCACACCTTCGAGAGGCATTGCGTTGTAGCAACTTGCACGGAAACCACCGACAGAACGATGACCCTTCACGCCGACCATGCCCTTAGAAGTGGCAAATGCCATGAAGTCTGCTTCGAGTTCCTTGTATTCATCGTTGAGAACAAAGCAAATGTTCATCACAGAACGGTCTTCTTCATTTGCAGTTCCACGGAATATCTTGTTGCGGTCGATTTCGTCATAGAGGATTTTCGCACGTTCGTTTGCACGGCGATCCATTTCTTTCACACCGCCTTGAGCCTTAATCCATTTGAGGTTCTGAAGCGCGCAGTAAACAGGAACTACAGGAGGAGTATTGAACATAGAACCCTTCTCGATGTGAGTGCGATAGTCGAGCATGGTAGGAATCTGACGGGACACCTTGCCCAACGCATCTTCTTTCACAAGGATGAAAGTAACACCTGCCATGGAAAGATTCTTCTGTGCTCCACCATAAATACAGTTGTACTTGCTTACATCAACAGGACGAGAGAAAATATCAGAACTCATGTCGGCAATCAATGGAACAGGACTGTCAAGCTCCTTACGTATTTCAGTACCATAGATTGTGTTGTTGGTTGTAATGTGGAAATAATCTGCATCAGCAGGAACAGTGAAATCCTTTGGAATATATGTATAAGTGGATTCAGCAGAAGATGCAACCTCAACTACTTCACCAAAGAGCTTTGCTTCCTTAATAGCTTTCTTTGCCCAAACACCCGTGTTAAGATATGCAGCCTTCTTCTCAAGGAAGTTGTAAGGCACCTGGCAGAACTGAAGACTTGCACCACCACCAAGGAAAATCACTTCATAGCCCTGAGGAACATCGAGCAGTTCCTTGAAAAGAGCCATAGCTTCGTCCATTACTGGCTGAAAGTCTTTAGCACGGTGACTGATTTCCATGAGGGAAAGACCAGAGCCGTTGAAATCCAAACATGCATTTGCTGTTGCCTCAATCACCTCGCGAGGAAGGATTGAAGGACCGGCATTGAAATTGTACTTTTTCATTGTTTATTATTATTGTTTAAACGAATTTTATACACGCAATTTTCATACCTCACGCTAAGTTGGGAACAAATGTAAAACTGCAAGTATAACTACTTTTTACCTTAAAAGTGATAAGACACTGCAAATTTACACAATTTTCCTTTTTTAGCCAACACTCATGTAGCAATTTTGAATAAAAGACTGAATATTAGTTTTAATTTAACAGATTTTGTATCAAATTGCTGAGTTGTGAAGTATGTCGAGAAGGTTGTGATCTATCTTGCGGTTTTCGCGCACAGCACGAGAGAACGGCACATAGACAATAGCATCATTGTCAATTCCAATCATCACATTACGCAAACCTTTCATCAATGCTTCGATACTGGCAGAACCCATTCGGCTGGCAATGATTCGGTCGTGAGCAGTTGGATGTCCACCACGCTGCAAGTGTCCAAGGATGGAGATGCGTACATCGATATTTGGATGAGCCTTTTTCACTTCGTCAGCGTATTGCAAGGCACCACCTGAGTTTTCGCTGGCTGCTACAAGTACAATACTACTGGATTTTGTTTTACGGAAACCAGTTTCAATCGACTGAGCCAACTCGTTGACATCTGTTGAAACGGATGGTATGATAGCATCTTCGCAACCAGAAGCAATGGCACAATTCAAGGCAAGGAAGCCCGCGTCGTCACCCATCACCTCAACAAAGAACAAGCGCTCATGGCTCGTGGCAGTATCACGGATCTTATCTACACACTGCATGATGGTGTTGAGAGCTGTGTCATAACCGATAGTGGTATCCGTACCGCATAAGTTGTTATCGATCGTTGCAGGGATAGCGATGCAAGGTATATCATATTCTTGAGCAAATATGCGAGCACCATGAATAGTTCCATCACCTCCAATAACAACAAGCGCATCGATTTCTTCTTTTTGGATATTCTCGAAAGCCTTCTTTCGTCCTTCCTCAGAACGGAAATCTTTGCTTGGGGAGGACTTGAGGATAGTACCACCCTGCTGAATGATGTTACTTACATTCTGAGTCTTGAACTCAACGATTTCTCCATCAATCAAGCCTTTGTATCCACGATAGACTGCTTTCACACGAAGACCATTGTAAATGGCAGAACGAGTGACGGCACGAATGGCACTATTCATGCCTGGCGCATCATTTCCTGATGTTATGATTGCAATTGTTTTTACTTCAGCCATGGTTGTATTTTATTTTAAGTGGTTATTAATCAGAAATCAGTTTCTCATGCGAAGACGCCACGTCCCATTGATGCAAACCATCTTCTGAGAACAAAGAATGGAATCTCCATTTGAAAAATACTGTGTGTAGTAAACAGTGGCAACTGTGTCACCATACATCTTGGCATCTTTCACCTTGTAGCCATTCACCGTTCCCATTGTGCGTTCCGTCATTTTTTGTCGCTGAACAATAGCTTCTGTGAAGTAATGGGTGCGTATGGAATCAAGTTCCTCTCCAAAGTCCAATTTCGACATGAATTCTTCCTTTTTGCCCTGTGCCAAAAGGTCGAGTGCCTTTTGAAGTTCTTTCTTAGGAATAGCACCAGGGTCATTGTCCCTATCGCAAGAACTAATGCCAAAGATAAGCAAAATAGACAATATAAAGAAAAGTTTTTTCATCTTTTTTCAAAATCGTTTTGAGGAGGAACCATTTTACTTAGAAATTGGTATTACTCCATCGCCAATATGATGACAAGAAATTGCAATCGGGAACTGACTGAAACTGTATTGGAGATTAACTTCAGCAAATACCCAATGGAACTTTTATAAATCCCCTGTATCATGAAAGTACTTCCCCATTGTTGCGTGAGTCACGCCCCATTGCTGCATGAGTCGTGTCCCATTGTTACAAGCGTCGCGTCCCAATGGAAAAAAGAACTATTTTTTCAGCAATTTATTTTTGACGAATATACACGTTGATAGGAGTACCCGTTAGGTTCCAATGGTCTCTAATCTGGTTCTCAAGGAAACGCTTATATGGTTCGCGAACATATTGTGGCAGATTGGCGTAGAACACAAAGGAAGGAACACGTGTGTTCGGAATCTGCATACAATACTTGATTTTAATATATTTGCCTTTAATAGATGGTGGTGGCGTAGCTTCGATAATAGGAAGCATCGTTTCATTGAACTTTGCCGTACTGATTTTTGTAGTTCGGTTGTTATACACCTTCTGGCATTCTTCAAGAACACGGAATATGCGTTGTTTTGTCAGGGCAGAAGCAAAAATGATATTGAAATCGGTAAACGGCGCAAAACGATTTCGGATGGCCTTTTCAAAAAATTGAATGGCCTCGTTGCTCTTGTTTTCCACCAAATCCCATTTATTGACAACGACAACTAATCCTTTCTGATTCTTCTGAATAATCTGAAAAATATTGATGTCCTGTCCTTCAATGCCACGGGTTGCATCGACCATCAAAACGCATAAATCTGAATTTTCGATGGCACGGATGGAACGCATCACGGAATAGTATTCAAGATCCTCACTCACCTTGTTTTTCTTACGGATACCAGCCGTGTCAACAAGATAATAGTTGAATCCATACTTCTCATATTTAGTATAAATAGAGTCGCGGGTTGTGCCTGCAATATCTGTTACCACGTTTCGCTCATCTCCAAGGAAGGCATTGATAAGAGATGATTTGCCCGCATTTGGACGACCAACAATAGCTATGCGTGGAATGTCTTCCTCTATGACTTCGTCCATTGTCTTTGTGAAAGTCTTCACCAAATCATCGAGCAAATCGCCAGTGCCACTACCTGTCAGTGAAGAAATGCAGTAAGGGTCGCCCAGGCCAAGTTTGTAAAACTCTGGAGCTTCATAGCGCAATTCGTTGGAATCCACCTTGTTGCACACAACGAGTGTAGGAATCTTTGAACGACGGAGGATTTCAGCTACCTCCATGTCAAGGTCTGTGACACCTGTTTTTATATCAACAAGAAAAAGAATCACATCGCATTCCTCAATGGCAATGAGAACTTGCTTGCGAATTTCTTCTTCGAATATATCATCGGAATTAACAACCCAGCCACCCGTATCTACAACGGAGAATTCCTTATTTCCCCACTCGCATTTGCCATACTGACGGTCGCGGGTTGTGCCCGCTTCTTCGCTTACGATGGCGTGGCGGGTCTTAGTCAATCTATTGAAAAGCGTAGATTTACCCACATTGGGGCGACCTACAATTGCAACTAAATTTCCCATAGTCTATAAGTTTGTTTTGATTACGGGGTACTTCATCAAATAAATTAATCAGGATTGTATCCGAAGAGATTGAGTTCTTTGTCGGAATTTCGCCAATCCTTGTCCACTTTCACAAATGTTTCAAGATAGATGGATTTTCCAAAGAATTTCTCAAGCGACTTGCGTGCTTCTGTTGCCACTTTCTTGAGCGCCTTACCTTGATGCCCTATGATAATTCCTTTTTGGGAATCACGCTCAACATAAATGACAGCATTGATATGGATGTGATGCTCGTCCTCTTTGAAACTTTCCACTCCCACTTCCACCGAGTAAGGAATTTCTTTATCATAATAAAGGAGAATCTTTTCACGAATGATTTCGCTCACAAAGAAACGTGCAGGCTTATCTGTCAGTTGGTCCTTATCGAAATACGGAGGACTCTCTGGAAGTAATTCACGAATGCGTTTCAAAATGGGATCAATATTGAATTTGGCTATAGCAGAAACTGGTATGATTTCTGCTTTTGGAAGAATCTCATGCCATTGCTCAACAAGTTGAATGAGTTTTTTCTCATCAATCAAATCAATCTTGTTAATCAATACAATGACAGGGATTTCCATTGTTGCCACCTTCGTGAGGAAATCAGAATTCTTGTCGATTTTCTCAATAGGATCTGTAACATAAAGCAAGACATCAGCATCAACAAGAGCACTTTCCGAAAATGCCAACATGGATTCTTGGAGCTTGTAATTTGGCTTCAGCACTCCCGGAGTGTCGGAAAACACAATTTGGGCATCATCATCGTTGATGATTCCCATGATACGATGACGCGTCGTCTGTGCCTTGAAAGTGGCAATGCTGATGCGTTCTCCTACGAAGAGATTCATCAGCGTGGACTTACCAACATTCGGATTGCCCACTATATTTACAAAACCTGATTTGTGCAAAGTGATATTATTGTTTGAGTATGTTTTGAATTAAAAAACCGCGGATTTTGCAGATTCGCAGATGTTTGTCATCCGTAAATCCGTAAAATCCGTGGTAGGTATGAGTAAGAATGGATTCTTGATTACTTGCTGAACTTAGAGCCGTCGTAAGCCCACTTCATGTAGGAAGCGCCCCATGTGAAACCAGCACCAAAAGCTGTAAAGATGAGGTTATCGCCTCGTTTCAATTTCGATTCATATTCCCAAAGGCAAAGTGGCAGCGTACCTCCCGAGGTGTTTGCCATGTGCTCAATGTTAATCATAACTTTGTCTTCAGGAACACCAATGCGGCGAGCTACAGCGGTTTCAATTCGAACATTTGCCTGATGTGGAACAATCCAAGCGATATTTTCCTTCGTGAGATTGTTGCGCTTAGCAATGATTTCAACAGCATCCGACATGTTGGTGACAGCATATTTAAACACTGTTCTACCTTCTTGATAGATGAAGTGAAGTCGCTTATCCACAGACTCATGCGATGGCATCTGAGCAGAGCCACCGGCAGCCATGTGGAGAGGCTCGTAATGGCTATCTGTGCGGAGATAGCTGTCAATCAGGCCGTAATCTTCAGTGGTAGCTTCCATCATCACGCATCCTGCTCCATCTCCAAAAATTGGGCATGTGGTGCGATCCATATAGTTTGTCATCGACGAAACCATATCTCCGCCGCAAACAATGATGCGCTTATGACGTCCGCTTTGTATCATGCTGGCTCCAACCTCCATGGCATAAAGGAATCCCGCACAGGCTGCCTCCATATCAAAGCCAAAAGCATTCTTGAAACCAAGATTTCCGATGACAAGAGATGCTGTGGATGGGAAATGATAGTCGGGAGTTGTGGTTGCACAAATAACAGCTTCGATGGTGTCTGGGTCTGCTTGGGTTTTCTGCATGAGCTCCTGCACAGCTTTGGTAAACAAATAAGATGTACCAGCTCCTTGACGCTCATCATCCCTCAAGATATGACGTGACTTCACGCCAATGCGCTCCATAATCCATTCATCAGTAGTATCCACAATTCTCGACATTTCGTCGTTATCGAGGATATACTTTGGAACGTATCCACCAACTCCTGTTACTACAGCATTAATTTTTTCCATATCTAATAATTAGATTGCAGCTTCCTTAACAATAGCTACCTTACCACGATAGTATCCACATGCAGCGCATACTGTGTGATATACATAGAATTCACCACAATTTGGGCAAACTGCCAATGTTGGAGCTACTGCTACGTCGTGTGTTCTTCTCTTACGTCCACGTGTCTTTGACTGTCTTCTTTTAGGATGTGCCATTTTCTTACACTAATTTTTATTGTTATCAACTAATTTTTTTAATACTTCCCATCGTGGGTCAACAGGATTCCGTTCGGAACGGTTTGCGTCATCAGAAACCTCATCAGAATCCGCCGTCTCATCGTTGGGCATTTCATCGTCTTTTGCATCCTCTCCGCTACTTCGGGTAGCTTGATGTTTGGAAAGTTCCTCCATCATGGCTTTGTCGCACATCCCAGGTTCGTGGACCAAGCTGATTGGCATGCTGAGCGCAATGAACTCATAAATAGGCTGCAACACATTCAGAAAACCACTCTCATGATTCACTGTAATGATGTTGCCGTCGTCTGAATCGTCGTCACCAAGTTTTGCCATTAATTCGTTTGTCGTGTCTATCCGCAATTCTAAGTCCGCCAAACAACGATTGCATGGAGTAGTAACAACTCCTTCAGAATGGATACAGAAACGAAATAAGCCTTGCGAAGCAGAAGTGCATTTCACAACGCTCTTGACGTTGCCACGGTCTATAAGTCCGTCTATTGCCTCGAAGACAGCATCGTTAACCTGAAATTCAAATGTCTTTCCCGCTAAATTGCTATCAAGCAAGTCTATATTGTAATCGTCTCTTTTTTCCATATCGAACATGCACATTTGCATTTCAACGTGCAAAGATACAAAGAAAAACCTAATTACAAGTTATAATTATGCAAATTTCTTGTATCTGACCAATGTTTTTGTCTCTTTTTCGACTGAAATGTCTTTTCAAAAGACTCGATTTCATCGACTCATTGTGCTTTTATCACTTTGGAAGTTCAACCCTAAAAGTAGTTCCCTTCCCTATTTCGGACGATTTCACAAAAATGCGTCCCTTATGATATTCTTCCACAATTCGCTTTGCCAACGAAAGACCAAGTCCCCACCCTCTTTTCTTTGTTGTGAATCCAGGTTTGAATACCGAACCGAAATTCGACTTTGCAATGCCCTTTCCAGTATCTTTAAAATCCAAAGCAATGTGATGATCCGTTTCTTCAAAATAAATATCAATGGAGCCATTGCCAGACATGGCATCTACAGCATTCTTGCACAGGTTTTCCGCTACCCATTCAAAGAGCGAAGCAACAAGGTTGACAATTACAGGTTCTGAAGGAAGATGGCTCGTTATTTTCACTTTGTTGGATGTGCGCTTATCCATATATTCCACAACACGATTGATGACGGCGCATAAATCTTCTGGTTTTGGCTCTGGAATAGAACCGATTTTTGAGAAACGCTCGGCAATGCGTTCCAGACGCTTGACATCTTTTTCCATTTCAGGCAATAGCACATCGTCTGGGTATGTCTCTTTCAGTACTTCAGACCAAGCCATGAGGGAAGAAATAGGAGTACCCAATTGGTGTGCTGTTTCTTTGGATAATCCCACCCACACTTTGTTTTGCTCTGCTTTCATGGATGAGAAGAGCGCAAAAATAGCAATCAGCACAAAGATGACAACAACGCTCAACTGAATATAAGGATAAACAGCCAAACGCTTGAGCATCAAAGATTCTCCATAACAGATTTCGATATAATCCGCGTTAGCTTGTTCCGTTTGCGGTTGAATAACCGTGAAAGAGTCCGAATTCTTCTGAGCTGAATCTATGTATTGATTGGAAAACTCCTCCGTCTCATCAAACATGATTTCGTCAGAGGGTTGCGTGATGAAAATGCGAATGGAGTTATCTTCATCCTGCATTTTTCTGGCTTTCTCCTTCAGAATCGAAATAGAGTCTTCGTCTTCCTTGAATGTCAGGCCTAAATTTCGATGTGTCTGCACATTGCCATAGCGGTCTAACACAATGACGGGAATCGTATTATTGCCGTTGATGACTTTCAGCACAAGGTTTAAGTCCGTGTTTTCATCAGCAGCATTGAGCGAACGCATAGCTTCAGCCCACACCTCCATGCGGTTCTTCTCCTCCACCTGCAAATCATGGGTGAGATAATTAGAAATCAACAAAGATGCTATGGCAATGAGAATAGCCATAACTATCAGAATAATCTTTATGTTGCGTATTCGTTCAAACATTTATTCAACCATTCAGATATATGCACACAAAAGAAATAACGTATTATTTCAGATATTATTGTTTGTTCAAGAGTGTTTGTTTTAACAATAAAAACCGTCGCGAAGAATCACTCCCCACGACGGATAAAATCAGTATATAATTTCGCAAATTCTCTCTTATTGAGAGTCGTTTATCTTGAATCTTATCTTGTTATTTAGAATACTTCTGATATTCCTTGGCTTTAGCCATGTTACCAGAATTGTAGTAGCTTGCATAAAGAGGATAGCCCCACTGATCTGGCTGGTCTGGAGCTAATTCCTTAGCCTTCTCATAATAACTGATAGCCTTCTTATACCAGCCGTCAGCAACAGCTTTCTTATCCTTGTTCATACTTGCAATGCGAGTTGCTGTATTACCAGCACCAATGATGCAATCAAGATAGTCCTGCTTGAACTCAACGCCTTTTTCGAATGCAGCGAATGCATCTTCATACTTTTCAAGATTGTAGAGTGCTACAGCACGGAAATAGTAAGGATAGCGAGCTGCTTCAATGGCATTACCATCATTATCAACAGTCTTAATAGTACCATTTGCCATATTAGCAATTGCCTGGTCGCTCAGTTCAACAGCTTTGGTGAAATTCTTATCGATGATATTGTTCTGAATGAGATTCACAACAAAAATCAGCTGCTCTGGAAATTTCTGAGTTGCCAACTCATACATTTCTGTTTCCTTAGCCTTATCGCCCTTTTCCTTATAATATGTAATGAGGTCCTGGCAAGCCAAAGCGCCGTTTTGAGAATCAAGAGCCTTGTTCAGGTATTCCACCATTTTTGCTTCATCGCCCTTTGCTCCCTTGATGGCTGTAGCATAAATATATGCACCTTCCTTGTAGTAAGGGTCTTTGTTTTTTAAGTCAAGTTCTGCAAAAAGAGGATTGTCAAACGACTCGTAATATGCGTCAAGCAGTTCAACAGTGGCTGCAGGGTCATCGTAAACCAAGTTACTTGCTCCGATGAACAAGTTGTTGCGAGGGTTCTGAGCCAACTGCTGTATTAAAGCATGCTCCTTCTTGTATTCATCTTCTTTCACAGGAAGCTTACCCTTAGCGTTTGGAGTTTTCATCGCCTTCTCATACCGTTCGTAATTTTTCACAATGTCCGATTGGTTCTTGAAGAAAGCTTTTTTGTCAACAAATTCATTATTGTTGGCTGTACGCTGCTTAATCATTTCGTTCATATCATGAAGCAGAAGACGACCTTTGTATTTATAGGTTTCAGGCATGTCTGCGGATTCAGGGTCCTTGTCAGCATTTGCAAGAAGCTCGCGCATTTCTGCAAGCTTTTCTGCATCCAAATTGCTAAGGTCCATGTTGACAGGTGTAGAAGCATATTCAATCATGTTCTTCACCTTATTTACGTTTTTCTTTTGTGCATATACAGAACCCGTTAAGGCTAAGGCAGCACACATCAAAATAATCTTTTTCATTGTCTATAAGATTTATTAGATTAATAATTTGTTTTCTTTAAAATAGATATAGAATGCGTTGCAAAGATAAATAATTCTTTTAAATCCTATCAATTTAAGACTGAAAAAATAAAAGTAGGAGTGAAATTTAACACACCCCTACCTTTTTTTAACGATTGTTATTCATTTGTTGTCCCTTCGTTTTCCACATTCTCTGTTCCATCCTGATTCTGTTCAGAAATTTCATCCTCAGGGTCAACATGCTCCACTTTGCACACACTGGCAATGACATCGTTGCGTTTTTTCAAGTTAATCAGGCTCACGCCTTGAGTGTTTCTGCCTTGAACTCGAATTTCGCTTACTGCCAGACGAATAGCAACACCGCTCTTATTGATAATCATCAGGTCGTCATCGTCCGTCACAGCCTTGATAGCAATGAGTTTGCCTGTCTTTTCCGTCACATTCAGCGTCTTCACACCCTTTCCACCACGTTTCGTGATGCGATAGTCTGACAAAACAGAGCGTTTTCCAAATCCCTTTTCACTGACAACAAGTATGTTCTCAGGCCATTCGTCAGCAGATACTTCTACAGCATCCTCCACTTCCTCTGTGGTTTCCACAACATCTGTTTCAGGAGATTCTGTTTCATTAGATTCTTGTGCATCGAGAGCAGCCCACTGTTCATCGGTTAATGCTTCGTTGCAATTAAACACAAGCATACCAACGGCTTCGTCATCCTTGCCATCAAGACGAATGCCACGGACTCCGGTAGCAGTACGTCCCATCACACGAACTCCTTGTTCGTTGAAACGGATGGCACGACCTCCATGATTGGCAATGATAATGTCGTCATTGCCTGTAGTGAGTTTCACTTCAATCACTTCGTCGCCTTCAGCCAAATTGATGGCAATGAGTCCATTGGAACGTGGATGAGCATAATTCTCGAATCGAGTCTTTTTAACTGTACCGAACTTCGTACAGAACATCAAGTTATGCTTCTTCACGAAGTCTGCATCATTGATGTTTTCGATAGTGATAAATGCTGTTGCCTTGTCGTCGGAATCGATATTGAGCAAATTCTGAACAGCACGACCCTTGAATGTCTTTGGTCCTTCAGGTATGTCATAGACCTTCATCCAGAAGCAACGTCCTTTCTTGGTGAAGAACATCATCGTGTTGTGAGTTGTGGCTGGATAGATGTATTCGATGAAATCCTGGTCGCGAGCTGAACCGCCCTTTGAGCCAACACCGCCTCTTCCCTGAGCACGGAACTCCGTCAGTGGTGTACGCTTGATGTATCCAAGGTGACTTACAGTAACAACAACAGGTTCGTTTGGATAGAAGTCTTCTGGGTTGAAATTATTGCTGGCTGAATAGTCGATAACAGTCTTGCGTTCATCACCCCATTTGTTTTTCACTTCGAGCAGTTCGTCTTTCATCACCTTCTTGCAAAGTTCTGGGTCGTCAAGAATAGACTGCAAGTATGCAATCAATTTTTCCAGTTCCTCGTACTCTGCATGGAGCTTATCCTGCTCCAGTCCAGTGAGTTGACGAAGTCGCATTTCAACAATCGCTTTAGCCTGAATATCGTCGAGATTGAAACGGGCCTTCAGGTTCTCGATGGCCTCTTGAGGACTCTTGGCTGCACGAATGATATGAACAACTTCATCGATGTTGTCGCTGGCGATAATCAGACCTTCGAGGATGTGTGCTCGTTCCTCAGCTTTGCGCTTATCGTATTTTGTGCGACGTATCGTCACGTCATGGCGATGCTCTACAAAGTATTTGATGCACTCTTGAAGCGAAAGCAATTTAGGACGACCGGAGTTGTTGGCACCAGCGCCAATCAGAGCAATACAATTGACACTGAAACTCGACTGAAGGTCTGTCATCTTGTAGAGCTTGTTCAGAACCACATTTGCATTTGCATCGCGCTTCAAGTCAATCACAATGCGCATACCTTCACGGTCCGATTCGTCGTTTACATTTGCAATGCCATCGACCTTCTTTTCCGTAACAAGTTCAGCTATCTTTTTGATAAGTTCCGACTTGTTGACATTGTAAGGAATCTCGTGAACAACTATCTTGTCATGAGTAGCTTCAGTCTCAATCTCAGTCTTCGAGCGAATGATGATACGTCCGCGTCCTGTTTCATACGCTTCTTTCACGCCATCCAATCCACAAATAATACCACCTGTTGGGAAGTCTGGAGCCTTGATGAATCTCATCAATCCCTCAGTGGTGATTTCTGGGTTGTCAATCATGGCAACGCATCCATCTATCACTTCGCCCAAGTTATGTGTAGGGATATTGGTAGCCATACCAACAGCAATACCCGTTGCACCATTCACAAGAAGGTTGGGAATGCGAGTTGGTAGCACCTTTGGCTCTTTGAGCGAACCATCGAAGTTGTCATCAAAATCAACAGTTTCTTTGTACAGGTCGTCCATCATCGCTTCACCCAGACGAGTGAGGCGAGCCTCAGTGTAACGCATGGCAGCTGCACCATCACCATCCACAGAGCCGAAGTTGCCTTGTCCATCCACCAAACAATAGCGCATCGCCCAATCCTGAGCCAAACGAACCAAAGCACCATACACTGAAGAGTCACCATGTGGGTGATACTTACCAAGGACTTCACCGACAATACGGGCGCACTTCTTGTATGGCTTATCGTATGTGTTGCCCAATTCCATCATTCCGTAAAGAATACGTCGATGCACAGGCTTAAAACCATCTCTTACATCAGGGAGCGCACGGCTGACAATCACCGACATGGAATAGTCGATATACGACTTCTTCATGCTCTCATTGATGTCAACTTTAATAATTCTGTCTTGATCTAACATTTAAATGATTTGTGTTAATAGCGTTCTTAATTTTGTGTAAATTTACGAAGATTTTTTTTGCTACACAAACATTTAAATAAATTTCGCTCAAAAACAAGGGTAGAAAAACTAAAAGAAGCCAAATTTGCCACTTTTCAGCCTGTTTTTCGCGTTTGAGTTTCATAATCGACGTTTTAATAATCAGGGCGAATTTGACATCAAAACGCCTTAGAGCGCAAATTTCGATGCTGCATTCTTTTCGGGTTCTACCCCAACGCGCAACAATCGATAAATCGCTCTGGAGAAAAATACATGTTTGCTATATTTAATAATAATGAGGAATCCGCTTGGTTGATTTTCCGATTAGATTCTACAAAATCATGCAAAGTTTTTCCACGGAACGAAAGCCCCATCAGCAGCGATGGCAAATTGAAAGTGAGTTCACAACGACGTAAGACATTCCCGATGATATAGTTTTTCACTTGTTTCAGTTCGTCATCAGGAATGGGCTCTTGGCATAGCTTCTGTAATTCCACATAAATATCATCAACAACTTGCTGCACACACAAGCTGGGCGTCTCAGTTTGAATCACATATACAGTCTGAAAAGGAATACTGAGAAGTGAACCGCTAATATCGTAAGTAAGTCCTTTTGTCTCACGAATACTATTCATCAAACGGCTTCCGAAATAGCCACTTAACAACACAGAAAGCAAGCGGATATAAGGCATATCAGCATCATCTTGCATGGGGAGCAGACAACCCACGTTAACAGCTGCTTGGACCGTTTGCTCTGGCATTGTAGTGCTGAAATGGCGTTCTTTGATAGGAACAGTCGGAATAGGTTCTATCTTCAGAGGCTGTCTGTTTCCTCCTCCCCAATGTCCTTCTCCGAACAATTTGGAAATCAAATCGATGTCCTCGCTCTTATAACCTCCCGTGATGAAGAGAGAACAATTGTTTGAAGTGATATTTTCTGTGTGATAGTCTTGCAAGAGTTGCGTTGTCAAACTATCATAATCCTCCACTTGCTTATAACGCCCCATAGGATGCGACGGTCCCAATAACTCTGCATAGAATTGATTACGGCAAACAGTCGCCACCTTTTTCTGATTGATGAGAAAAGCAGTTCTGGCTTGGTTCAGGGCAATTTGAAATTTTGCTTCATCATAGAGCGGTTCATTAAACATGCTACATACGATTTGCAACACTTCATGCAGATGCTTACGCAAGCACTGGACTGTAACACAGGAATAGGAAAGATTTGTTGATGAACTTATCGTAGCTCCTAAGAAGTCTAACTTTTCAGAAATGCTGTCAGCAGAATAAGTCCTTGTTCCCACCTTAAGCTGGGAGAAGGCAAAGCGAGCTTGTTGTGGATGCTTCTCAAGCCATTGTCCTCCCTTAAACATGAAATCAATCCTCAGCAATTGAGTCTCATCCAGATGAAGGAGTTGCACTTCAATTTTGTTGTTCAAGAGAATGACTTCAGGCTCTTTCGAAATGCTCAATTGGAGCTGATGAGTGGCAGGAGCGATACTTCTTTCCAGCTTATACATGGAAGTAAAAAACAACTAATAGATAACGATTTTTCAAATGCTTTGTATCGGGAAAAGTAAATCCCCAATCGCGTAGCAGTATTTCCCCAATCGCGTAATGATGCTTCCCCAATCGAGTAACCGTGATTCCCCAATAGGAATTCTCACCATTTCAATATGGAGACAGAAAGAAAAAAAAGAGATTAAAAAGAATGGGATTTCAAGAACTCTTCCGCTTTTGCCAAATCCTCGGGTGTGTCTATTCCGATGGTTTCGATTTCAGAAATACCCACTTTGATTTTATATCCGTTTTCTAACCAGCGCAATTGTTCAAGAGACTCCGCCAATTCAAGACTCGATTGAGGCAAACGTGTGATTTCCTTCAACACATTTGTGCGATACGCATAAAGACCTATGTGCTTATAGTAAATGTGCCCTTTAAGCCACATTTCCCCTTTGTCCTTTCCACGAAAAAAAGGAATGATAGAGCGAGAAAAATACAGAGCTTCCATTCGGTTGTTCACAACAACCTTTGGAGAGTTTGCGTTTTCAAGCGCATCAAAACCATCCTCCACCGTGAACGGTCTGACAAGCGTGGCAATATCTACGGTTTCATCTAAGAAGCACTCCTTGATAGCTTGCAACTGCTGATGCTGAATGAAAGGCTCGTCACCTTGGATATTGACAACAACATCATACTCGCCCGAAGTCTTTGTCAATGCCTCATAGCATCGGTCGGTTCCGCTGCGATGCTTGTCACTTGTCATGACGACATTTCCTCCAAACGACTTTACAGCTTGTTCAATTCGCACATCATCAGTAGCAACCACAACATCATCCATCTCGCCTACCACCTGTTGATAGACTCTTTCGATAACAGTCTTTCCGCCCAACATGGCAAGAGGTTTGGCTGGAAAACGAGTGGATGCATAACGTGCAGGGATAATTCCTATGAATTTATTGGAAACTTTCATCAATCTTACCTGTATTAGTGTCCTGAACCGTATGATGATAAACAGGGTCGATGTCGCTCAGCTCACCTTGACAAAGATCGAAATCTTTCGGAATGGCAAAAGTGTCAGCCTGCGTGATACCATAGCGGTTGATGAGAATTCGGTCTTTATACACCTTGTTCATAAATAAACCATAGATAGGAAGAGCAGCGGCAGCACCCTGGCCATTGGCCATGCTGTTGAAGTGAATGTCTCGGTCCTCACCACCGACCCAGCATCCCACTACCATCTTAGGAGTGAAACCCATGAACCAACCGTCGGCATTGGAATTGGTCGTACCCGTCTTTCCGCCCATATCAGCCGTAATGTTATACACACGGCGAATACGCTGACCCGTACCTTCATCGATGACACCACGAAGCATCGCAATCATCTTGTAGGCATCCTCCTTCTTCATGATGTCAGTCATGCGGGGAGCAAAATTGTCGATGATGCTACCATCTGCATCCTCAATCTGAGTGACGAGGATAGGGGCACAACGCACTCCGTAGTTCGAGAACGTAGTGTAAGCACTGACCATCTCACCCACACTAATGTCGCATGGTCCGAGGCACAACGACATGGTTGGGTCGATGTTCTGCGAATTGATGCCCAACTGGCGCATGAGGTTGATGAGATTGCGAGGATTCAGCTGCGACATCACCCATGCAGCAATCCAGTTGTTCGATTGAGAAAGACCCCACTTCAGCGTCACCATCTGACCATAGCGAGCGTGTGAGCCGTTGCGTGGAGTCCAGTTTCCGTAAGTGCGCTGCACATTAGGAGCCACATCGCATGGTGTGAAACCGTTCATCATTGCCAAAGAATAGAGGTAAGGCTTGATGGTGGAACCCACCTGACGACGGCCACCTCCCAACACATTGTCGTATTGGAAATGGTTGAAGTCGAGACCGCCAACGTAAGCACGTACCTCACCCGTGGACGCTTCCATCGCCATCATGGCAGTGCGGAGGAATTTCTTATAATAGAGAATAGAGTCGTGCGGACTCATCTGCGTGTCATATTCCCCAGAATAGGAGAAAAGCGTCATCGGTACTTTCTTGTTGAAATTCTTCTGAATCTCATCCTCACTCATTTTTTGCGATTTCAGCACCCTGTAGCGTTCGCTCTGACGAATGTAACGCTGTACGATTTCCTCCACCTTAGCAGCCGAAAGCCCCGAATAAGGAGCACGAGGGTTTCCTCGTTTTTCCGCATCGAAACGAGGTTGCAAAGTTTTTGCTACATGCTGGTACGCAGCATCCTCTGCATATTCTTGCATACGGCTATCAAGCGTTGTGTAAATCTTCAAGCCGTCGGTGTAGATATTATAATGCGAACCATCCTTCTTCGTGTGCTTGTTGCACCAACCATAGAGAGGATCGGTTTCCCAGGCAAGCGAATCATCATAATACTGCTGGTACTGCCACGAAGCGTATTTGTCGCGCTCAGGGCGTTCTGCCATCATGATGCGACGAAGGTACTCACGGAAGTATGGAGCAATGCCTTCGCGGTGGCTTGTGACATGAAACTGGCTCACATCGAGCGGTTTTGCCTGAGCCAACTCCTTCTCCGCCCTCGTGAGATAACCACATTTCTCCATTTGCGAGAACACCAAGTTGCGGCGTTCCAAACTGCGCTCATGGAAACGAATCGGGTTATACATGGAAGGGTTCTTACACATACCTACCAGCGTGGCACTCTCCTCCAAGGTCAAGTCGATGGGAGCCTTGTTGAAATATGTCTTGGCAGCATTCTTGATGCCCACGGCATTGTTGAGGAAGTCGAAGTAGTTCAGGTACATCGCAATGATTTCCTCCTTCGTGTAGTTACGCTCCAACTGAACAGCAATATACCATTCTACAGGCTTGCGAGTGATACGGTCAAGCGCAGTCGTCTCCTTCGTCACGTTCGAATACAATTGCTTGGCAAGCTGCTGGGTGATGGTGGAACCACCGCCAGCCGATTTCTGGCGCATGAATCCGCGCTTCACGATGGCACGTCCTAATGCGCGGAGGTCGATGCCCGAATGCTCGAAAAACCGCTCATCTTCAGTGGCAACCAATGCCTTCACCAGATGTTGTGGAAGAGAGTCGTAGGGTACAATAACACGGTTTTCCGAAGCATAGCTCCATGTGCCCATCAACTTGCCGTCGGCAGAATAGACGCGCGAAGCGTATTTGCTGATGGGATTCTGCAAATCGGAAATAGGTGGCAACTCGCCCACCCATCCCTGCGAAATAGCAAAGATGCCTATCACACCTGCAAGAAGCAATGCAATCGTTGTGCCCCAAACCATTCTCAGCCCTCTGGCAATGCTGGGTTTCTTACCTTTATCTTCTGTTTTATTTGTAGTTTGTTCCATTTTTCTAAATATTCGAAAAATCAAAAATAAGCATAACAGTTTGCAAATTTACAACATTTTTTTTGCATTAAATAAAAAAGGACTACAATTTTAACTATTTCATTCCTTTTTCAATCATAATGAAATGCTTACAATTATTTAAAAAGGAGGAATGTTCGCTTCGCCTTGATGTAAAATGGAATATGCTTGTTTCGTTCCGAATGAAGAATGTAAGTAACTCCTTGTAAATATAAAGATGGAATACATTCTTCGTTTACAATTGAGTCAATGGCATGCGCCATGGGCATCCATCTTTCCATCGGCTGCATCCGTATGCGGTCTTTCCCTTGATAATGTGTCCTTGTTTGCATTTTGGACATGGCAGCCCAATCCATTCGTCTTGGTTGGGCGTGGAGGAATTGGGTTTTATTTGTGATTGTGACGCAGAAGAGGTATGTACAGGCTTGGCTTTTGGTTGAAATCCCGCAACATACTGTGATGGTGTCTGTTGGTCTGTGCGACTGACAGGATTACCAGTCTGATTGCTTGTCTGCTTAGAGGTCGTATGGTCTGGTTGGTTTTCCACCTTCTTTTCAGCCTTTTTTCGAGCTGTCTGTTTCTTCAGGTCTTCCTCGGTAGTGATGGTGATGCGACGGTTGGAATGGTCGTTTCGGACGGCATTGACAATGTGGGTCACCATGTCCTTGAGTTCTGCCATGAAGTCCTGCGCCTCGTAGGTACCTCGTTCTATTTCGCGAAGTTTCTTTTCCCATCGTCCTGTCAGCTCTGCACTTTTGAGAAGTTCTTCGTGGATGAATCCTATGAGTTCCACTCCCGTTGGTGTGGCGAGTATGCGCTTGCGCTCACGGCGTATGTATCGTCTCTTGAAGAGTGTCTCGATGATGGCGGCACGAGTGGAAGGTCGGCCTATTCCGTTTTCTTTCAGTGCATCGCGAAGGGTGTCGTCTTCTACAAACTTTCCTGCTGTTTCCATGGCTCGAAGAAGCGTAGCCTCAGTGTAATAGGCAGGGGGTTGGGTCTGTTTTTCTGTCAGCATCGGTGTGTGTGGACCTGTTTCGCCTTTCGTAAATGCTGGCAAAACGCGTTCCTCGTCAATGTTTGCCTTGTTCTCGCGTTCATGTACATCGGGCTGTTGTTGGGAAACTGTTTTTGGATAAAGGACTCGCCAGCCTGGTTCGGTGATTTGTTTGCCGGTGGTCTTGAATTCCACGTTCTCAGCTTGGCCTAAGACTGTAGTTGTAAGGAATTTGCAATCGGGGTAGAAAACGGCGATGAAGGAACGGGTGACGAGGTCGTAAACCGTGCGCTCCATGTCTGTGAGATTTTGGGCTGGTTGCCCAATAGGGATAATGGCATGGTGGTCGGTCACTTTTGATGTGTCGAACACTTTCTTCGACTTGGGCAGTTTCTTAGCATAGAGGGGTGCGGTGAAAGTCTCGTATCCACGGATTCCTTGCAGGATGCTGGAACATTTGGGATAGATGTCGTCGCTAAGGAATGTGGTATCAACTCGCGGATAGGTGGTGTATTTCTTTTCGTAAAGACTCTGAATCAGGGAAAGGGTGAGGTCTGCTGAATAGCCAAACTTCTTGTTGCAATCGACTTGGAGCGACGTCAAGTCGTAGAGGCGCGGTGGTGCTTCTGTTCCTTTCTTCGAACTGATATCGGTGATGGTGAAAATGGAGTTCTTCACTTTTTCGAGAAATGCTTCTCCCTCTTCTTTTGTAAGGAATTTTCCTTTTGTGGCCTGGAAGGTGGTTTCACGATAGATAGTGGAAAGAATCCAATAAGGCTCGGGTTTGAAATTTTCGATTTCTTGCTGGCGACGAACGATGAGTGCAAGAGTTGGGGTTTGTACGCGACCAATGGATAGCACCTGACGGTTCTGTCCATATTTCAATGTGTAGAGACGGGTGCAGTTGATGCCAAGAAGCCAGTCGCCAATGGCTCGGCTGAGTCCTGCAATATAGAGCTTTTGGTATGCAGCTTGATCTTTGAGGTTTTGGAATCCCTCGCGAATGGCATCGTCGGTCATGGAGGAAATCCAAAGGCGCTTGACAGGGCATGTGGCTCCTGCCTTTTGCATCACCCATCTCTGTATCAGTTCTCCCTCTTGGCCTGCATCGCCACAGTTAATGATAGCATCGGCATTTTGCATCAACTTCTGGATAATGGCAAACTGTTTTTTGATACCATCATCGTCTTTCAATTTGATGCCAAAACGAGGTGGGATGATGGGCAAGGAATAGATGTCCCAACGTTTCCACTGAGGCGCGTATTCATGGGGCTCTTTCAACTCGCACAAGTGTCCGAAGGTCCATGTCACTTGATAGCCGTTTCCCTCGATATATCCTGACTGAGTTTTTGTTGCTCCAATGATTCGTGCGATGTCCTTTGCTACACTTGGCTTTTCTGCGATGCAAACTACCATAGGGAAATGTTTAGTGTTTAATGTTTAGAGTTTAGTGTTTAGAGTCTAACGAGAAGTTTAAAGTGAAAAGTGAATCAACGATTTTTTGTCAACAAATGGACACAAATAAAGCACAAATTTAGATTGTTTTTTGAGATAATTTGTGATAATTCGTTGAATGGAAAATGCCATCTGGCCATCGTTTCACGCTTCAAACTTATCGTTAGACTCTAAACACTAAACACTAAACACTAAACTCTAATTATGCTGGAAGGGTACCTGCGATGAGAATCAAAACGAGGAGTCCCAAGATGGCATAAAGTTCAGGGAATACGGCGAGCACCATTGTGGTACCGAAAGCGTTGTGACCACCGCCAATTGCTGAGATACCATTAGCACACACTTTTGCCTGACGGATAGCTGAGAAAAGGGCAACGAGTCCGAGGGCAAGACCTGCGCCAAAGATTGCAGAAGCAGAGAACATGTCGAGGTTGGCTGTCATGTGACCATTCAGCATGAAGAATCCCACGAATCCGTAAAGTCCCTGCGATGAAGGAAGTGCGGAAAGAGCGATGTAAGAACCACTTGCACTTGGATTCTTCTTATATGCGCCAATTGCTGCATTACCACAAATAGTTACTCCGTAGGCTGAACCTACACCGGAAAGACCCACACAAAGGGCAATTCCCAAATAAGCCAAAATTAATTCCATAATGTTTGTTTTAAATTTTTGAGTTTTTAAAGTTTTTGAGTTTTAAAGTTTTTGAGTATAAAGCAAAGTCTCATTCTACTCCCCTCTCTTTTTGGAGAGGAGCAAGGATGAGGCTTTTTTAGCTTTTCACCCTGAATGGTTCATATTCTTTGCCACCGCCTTCGAAATTGGCATTCTTGAAGAACTCTACGAATGTCAATCGCATTGGGTGTACAAAAGAGGAAATCATGCAAAGGCCAAAGTTGATGCCATGTCCGAAAAGGAGGATGAGCAACATTGGAAGCCAACGTACTGCCCAAGGCATACTGCTTGTCAGGTCGATAGCCAACTGGTTGAAGACACCACCAAGTACACCACCGGTGAGACCGAGGGCGAAGAGTCGGATATAGCTCAAGAGGTCGCCAAGCAATCCTGTCGCCATCCCATAAGTGTCCCATAGTCCTGTTCCGAAATTGAGGAAGATGTTCTTGTCTGGACTATTCAAGAAGAAGATGCCAAGGACGCAGATGCCCATTAGTGCATAGAGTATGTAGGTAACAACTGTTGGGAGAGCAACTCCACAAGCTGGTAATCCGAAGCAGATGATGGCTGAGATGATAGCAACCACCCACGATGTCTTTCCTATGCCATACTTCCATCCGTACAATCTACTTGCTTTCACCGCTGAAAGTACCATGCCGAGTAGAACCTGAATAAGGCCGATGATGACAGACACAACCATCATTGGTGAATAGCCAAAGATGGTGTAGTTGTTCTCATTGACGAAGAGTTTCTTAACAGGGGCAAGGAACGCCCAGTCTTGTTGGGAAAGGTCGATGCCGAAGAACGTGCCTGTAAGAAGTCCACAAACAATTGTCATAGCACCCAGATAGATACCCAACTTGGCGTATGGCTTGGATTCTGCATCGAGTTTCTTCAGCAAGATGATACTTGCCACAAGTACCAGCAAGCCATAGCCCGCATCTCCGAGGCAAAGACCAAAGAAAAGCATGAAGAATGGTGCCAAGAACTGAGTGATGTCCAAATCGTGATAATTTGGCAATGAATACATTCTCAGAATAGGCTCGAACAAGGATGTGTAGCTGCCGTTCTTGATTTCGATAGGCACATCATCGTCCAATGAAGGATCTTCTGCTTCGTAATAAATCTTGTTCTTGTCTAAGTAGTCCTCAACCTCATTTTCTTTCTCGACAGGAATCCATCCGACCATCAGTTTCACAGCATCGTCTGCAATAGACTCTGCGCAAAGATGCACTTTCGAGAGAGAAATGTCGTTGTCGTTTTCAACTTGTGAAGCAAGAATCGTTTTTCTTCCTTCCGTATTGATTCTCAGGAGATTCTCATGAACTTGTTCCAGCTTTGCTTGAAGTTCTGCTTTTTCGTTGAGATAATATGAAAGAGGACGTTGAGGAATCTCTAAGTTCTCAGCTGTGATGTCAGGGCGTTCTGGCGAGAAGGTGACGAAATAGATTCTCTTGTCTATCTCATCTATTGGAGTTGCAAAATACTCGTCAGCCCATTCCTGCTTGAACAACTTATTGGGACACGCATAAAAATTGACTTGATAGCCATTTTGCGCAAGTTCTTCCAACTTCGATGCGTCGAATTCACCCCAAGGACGGAGCGACTGAATGCTCTTTTCCACGGATTCAATCTTGTGCTTCAAGGAATTTTCCTCTGACAGAAGTCCTTCAACTTCCTCCACAAGTTTCAAGCCAGCTGCCTTCACATCTGTTCCGCTCTGGAGATTTACGTTCTTGTATGTCGCTTTCGCAGTATAAGTTTCTTGGGCAAAGTCGAGTGCATTCAAAGCATTCTTATAGCGTTCTGCCAAGGCTTTGCCAGCTTCAAACTCAGCACTTGTGCTTCCGCTTTGCAATTCCTCGACATGGACAACGCCAATTTTCCGAATGTCAGCGAGAAAGTGTTCATATTCCTTATTCGTAACAAGGAAAGTGAATTTCTTCATTTGGGTAATCATACGTTTGCCTCCTTTCCTTCTTCGTTTTCTTCGTCATCGTCTTTTTTCTTCAATAGGGCTTCTTCAGCAGCACGCTTTTCCTGAAGCGATTTGAGAATCTTCTGACTCGACTTGGAAAGATTTTCTTCGTCTTCCATAAAACGCTTAATTTTGCGAATGGCTTCTTGGAAACCGGGTATCTGCACTTTCTCAAAAAGATTCACTTTCTGAGTCGTTTTACGTCGTGCATGGTCGAGTAATCCCAATTTTGCCATCACAAATTCACGCTCAACAGCTGTTTTTGCAAGTCCTTGGAGAAGATTGATGCCATCGAAGTACCATTTGGGCGCACTGAAAAGTCCGAATGGCTTCACGTCCAACTGGATGTTGTTGAGGACAGGAACACGCACACCTGCCACCTTCTTCACGTCCAGCTCCACATCCTTGAGGGCAACCAACGACGTATCGAATTCGCCCCAAAGCGCATACATGGATTCGTAACCTGCAATCTGGCTTTCCAGTTTCTTGTCCAAGTCATCAGCCTCCTTCTTACACTTCTTCACCTCAAGACGCAAGGCTGTTTCCTTGTTCTTGATGATAGGAAGTGTTCGTTGGCGCATCTTCAACTGTTTTTCAATTTGTTGAAGCGACGTTTTATTATATTGAAACTTTATTGCCATTTATCGTAAATGTTTTGAGTTTTCAGTTCTACTTCATTGAAATAAAGATAGAACAAATCAACAAATTCAATTCCAATAAATATCGGTAAATTCCTTCTTGATGTTCACCTCCTCAAGCTTGAAGTATTTGCGGAAGAGTCCCCATGTCACGTCAAGCATTTCAGTTGTATCTAAGTTCACGTCAATAGCAAGCAGTTTGTCGGCATATTCCTTGGCGAAGTCGAGGCAGCGGTTGTCATAGTCCGTCAGGTCGAAACCGTTTTCCAGTTTGGTCTTTGCATTAGCAGCATCGGAATACAGACGGATGGCTGCGTTCATCACCTGAGAGTGGTCCTTGCGAGTCTTCTTACCAGCAACGAGCTGCTTCAGACGCGACAGTGAACGGAATGGGTCAACGATAACCTTACCAATGTCCGAATCACGGCGAAGGAAGAGCTGACCTTCTGTGATATAACCCGTATTGTCAGGAACGGCATGAGTGATGTCGCCACCCGAAAGTGTTGTCACGGCAATGATGGTGATGGAACCGCCTCCTGCTTCCTCTGGGAACTGCACAGCCTTCTCATAAATCTTTGCGAGGTCGGAATAGAGAGAGCCAGGCATAGAGTCCTTCGATGGAATCTGGTCCATACGGTTCGACACAATCGAAAGTGAGTCGGCATAGGAAGTAAGGTCGGTGAGCAGCACAAGTACTTTCTCATGCTTCTCCACAGCGAAATACTCAGCAGCCGTCAGTGCCATATCAGGAACCAGCAGACGTTCTACGGCTGGATCCTCCGTAGTATTCATGAACGACACAATGCGGTCCATAGCACCGGCATTCGAAAAGGTGTTACGGAAGAAATAGTAGTCATCGTTCGTCATACCCATGCCACCCAGGATAATCTTGTCAGCCTTGGCACGCATGGCAACGAGAGCCATTACCTCGTTGAATGGTTGGTCAGGGTCGGCAAAGAATGGAATTTTCTGTCCTGACACAAGCGTGTTGTTCAAGTCGATACCAGCAATACCCGTTGCAATCAATTCGCTTGGCTGCTTACGACGTACTGGGTTCACCGATGGTCCACCGATTTCCACCTCCTTGCCTTCGATTTCAGGACCGCCATCAATAGGATGGCCGTATGCATTGAAGAAGCGTCCTGCCAATTGGTCGCTTACCTTCAGAGATGGAGCCTTGCCAAGGAAAACGACTTCCGCATTAGTAGGGATGCCACCAGTACCTTCAAAGACCTGAAGCGTTACATTGTCGCCAACAATCTTCACCACCTGTGCCAGTTTGCCGTCAACCGTGGCAAGTTCGTCATATCCCACGCCTGTAGCCTTGAGGCTGCAAGTGGCCTTGGTGATTTGACTCATCTTTGTGTATATTTTTTGAAATGCTGTTGCCATTGTATCTTAAGTATTTTAGTTTTAGTTTTTAGTTCTTAAGCTCTAATGCATATTTTCAAATCAAGAAATACTTTCATCGAAAACTCATAGACTTAAAAACTGGTCAACTCACAAACCTATTTGAGCATTGCCTTAATTTGTTTAACATAGTCGTAATACTGTTCCGACTTGTAAATCGAGTAGTTCATCTGCTTGCACAGGTTAATCATCTTCTTGAAGTAATCCACAACATCGAGGAAGTTGTCGAATTCAAATTCATGATTACAAATCTCTGTCACAAGGTTCAAGATTTCCTCCTGGCGCTCCAGCGATGTAACAGCATCCACCTCGTCGAATGCATCCTGCTGCAGAACCACAAAGTCAATCACTTCCGACTTCCAGAAAGTGATATGGTAATCCACAGGCACACCATCATCACCGAGGATGTTAATCTGCTCGGCAATTTCCTTACCGCGTTGCATACGAGTCTTCAGAGCCAGCACCTTTGGAATCCACTCGTCGTTGATGACACCTTTTATATATTCAGCGAATTCAGGATATTCCAGGTACTTCGAGTAAGAATCAATCGGGTTCACAGCAGGGTAACGCTTCTTGTCGGCACGCTCCTGCTCCAGTCCATAGAAGCAACGAGCCACCTTTTTCGTACTTTCCGTTACAGGCTCTTTCAAGTTACCACCAGCAGGAGAAACAGTTCCGATGAAAGTAATGGAACCCACTTCACCATTGTTCAAATAAACATATCCTGCACGTCCATAAAAATTGGAAATCAGCGCAGACAAGTCCATTGGGAAAGCATCAGGACCAGGCAATTCCTCCATTCGGTTCGACATCTCACGCAATGCCTGTGCCCAGCGAGACGTAGAGTCAGCCATGAGCAGCACACGTAAGCCCATCGAACGGTAATATTCAGCCATCGTCATCGCCGTATAGACAGAAGCTTCACGGGCAGCAACAGGCATGTTCGAAGTATTCGCGATGATGATAGTACGCTCCATCAGCTTGCGACCAGTGTGAGGGTCCACCAACTCAGGGAACTCAGTAAAGATTTCCACAACCTCGTTGGCACGCTCGCCACAGGCAGCGATAATGACGATATCAGCCTCCGCCTGCTTCGAGATAGCATGTTGAAGCACCGTCTTACCCGTTCCAAACGGACCAGGAATAAAGCCAGTACCACCCTCAACAATCGGATTAAAAGTATCGATGGTGCGCACACCTGTTTCCAGCAGCTTGAACGGACGTGGTTTGCTCTTGTAGTTCGTCATAGCAAACTTCACTGGCCAATGCTGAACCATCGTCACTTCGATGTCCTTGCCGTCAGCACCTTCCAGAACGGCTATCACGTCATCCACCTTATATTGCCCTTTCTGAACAATTTTTTTTACCTTGGCAGTTCCTTCCATTTGGAATGGAGCCATAATCTTCAGAGGCTGATGGTTTTCCTCCACCTTACCCAACCAGTCGGAAGCAACCACTTCATCGCCCACCTTTACGAGAGGCTCGAAGTCCCAGAGACGTTCGCGGTCGAGTGGGTCGGTGTATTGTCCACGCTTCAAGAAAACACCCTCCATCTTGTCGAGGTCGTTCTGCAAGCCGTCGAAATTCTTCGAAAGCATACCTGGAGCAAGCTGCACCTCAAGCATGTGACCAGTGAATTCTGCCGTAGCACCCACTTTCAGTCCACGAGTGGATTCAAACACCTGCACGTAAGTGTCTTCACCAATAACCTTAATAACCTCCGACATCAAGCGGTCGCCACCAGTCTCTATATAGCAGATTTCGCCCTGCATCACTGGTCCATCAACCTTTAGCGTCACCATGTTTGATATAACGCCACTTACTGTACCTTTAGTCATGTGTGTGATATGAATTGTATTTTTATTTATTTTTCTTTAACGAACCTTCGAAGTAATGTAACTATTCAGCGAATAATATTCAGGAGTACCCTATCGGGCAGAACCTTCAGCTCGGCGTAGCCAAATCCGACATATCTATTCAAAATCTGTCAAATCTTTAAAATTTTTGCCATAAGGATTTGTTTGATTTGTTAAGATTTAAAGATTTCTAGCCGCAGACTACTCAAAAAAATGATTCGCATAATAGTTACTTATTTCCTCACAAATTCAGCTGGCACCTGCGCCTCACTTCTCAAATTCTCAATTATGGAGCGGAACGTTTCTTTACCCTTCTCTGGGTCCAACATCTCCCATCGATTGAGCATTTCTAGTTTGCACAGATAAGCAAAGACAGCATCCAAGTCGAATGGCTCAAAGAAAGTTTGCTCGTCAAGCCAGTTCCATTTGAAAGCATCGATTCTCTTTTCCTTTTCCACGGGGTCCTCCACATCCACAATCTTCATCAGCTCCACCACATAATCATATTCGTTCACCAGATTGAAATCCTTCGTGTTATTAGTGAGAATCATTTCAGTCACCTCGTTATTGCCGAGAATGTATTTCGACACATTCCATCCATAGCGCCTTGCAAGCAGAGCCGTCAGGATGTTAGTGATGTCAAAATTCATTTTGTACCACTTCGAAATCATCTTGTCAGGGCACTTGGTGGCATACCTATAATACTCTAACAGCATCTGGTCTTCAGCAAACCAGCCTTCCTTGTCCTTGTTGAAGTCAAACTCGCGGGCATAAACAGACATAAACGACGGATAGCGATGGACATTGAAGTTCATCGTCCGAGCCGAAGTAATCAAGTCCACATACTGATCCATCGAATAGTTGCCCCAGTCAGAAATCTCCGCATCAGGGTTCTTCAGCAACCTCACCAAGTTCAGGCAGTCCTGCTTCAAATAGAAGAAAAACAGCAGCTTCTTGTCCTTCACCGTTAACGTCTCCTCACACTGCTCTCTGAATTCGGCAAAACTGATAGGACTCTTTCCGCCGTCATCTATCGCGATGTCAGGCACACCCGCCATCAAACAATAATAATTCGACATAAATATTCATGAATAAAATGAGGAATGAGAAATGAGGAATTAAGAATGAAGAATAGTCGCTTCGCTCCGAATGAAGAATAAAAATGAAGAATGAAAGAAACTTATCTCATGTGCAGAGTAAAATACATTCTTAATTCTTCATTTTATTATTCTACATTCTTAATTCTTAATTTTCTCGCTTCACGCTCCACGTTTTAATTCCACCAACTTTTATTTACCAAACAACATCTCCACGAGTTGTGGTCTAAGGAAACTCTTGAAATAGTCCTCAAACTCAGCCTCGCCAAAGTTTACCTTGTAGGAACCATCCTCAGGCTGAATCGAGAAAGCAGTCTTTTGACCGTTCACCTGTTCAATCTTCACGCCTTTGTCGAGCAAAGCCTTGGCTTTTTTTGCAAACAGCGCCTTCAGACCGCTGGCGTCAGCAGCAGAAATCTTGATGTCCTCATGAGCGCCCCACTGCTCAGCCAGCTTCAGGATAAACTCATTCATAAAACCCTTGTCGTCCGTGATTTCCTTCACAACCTCCTTCACCACCTTATCGTTCACCACGTTCGCAATCTCAGTCTTCAACGCATTGAGAGCCTGCGCATGTCCCATCTTCAGTTCGCTCCACGTATGCTCTTTCAAAGCCTGAGCATCCTTCTTCGCCTGAGCCTCCATTTCAGCGCATTTAGTCTGAGCTGCCTCGATGATTTCCTTTGCTTGCTCGTTCGCCTTCGCAACGATAGCTTCAGCCTGGGCATTACCCTTCTCCACTCCTTCCTGAAGGAGTTTGTTAGTCAGTTCTTGAATCTTGCTTTCCATTTTACATATTTTGAGTCATTACTAATCTAAATATATTGATGATTTGCGCCTGTCAAACCACACCATTTGGCTCCAGTTCCTCTCTCTCCATGCAAACAGTAGCCAAACACATTCTTGAAAATTGCTACAAATATATTAAATAATTTTTGTGCCACAAAACTTTTTTCAGGAAAACAAAGAAAACAGGCTCTTTTTAAGAATGAAGAATGAGCGCTACGTTTAAATGAAGAATGAAGAATAAAAAATGAAGAATGTATTTTACTCTGCACATGAAACAAGTTACTTTCATTCTTCATTCTACATTCTTCACTCTTCATTTATTTTTCCATTCTTCATTTATTTACTATCAGGATACTCCACGACAGTGATGCCCTTGTCGCCAGGACGATAAAGCAGACCCTTGCATCGAGGCTCGTCCACCTGATAGCACTTCCACTCCACCTGCTCCCAGTCGATTTCGCTTGTACACTGAGCCACAGGCACATGAGGAATCATCGAACCGTCGCGCACCAAGATGATAGCAGGAATCTTGCCAGCCGTCAGCCTTCGGTAACCACCCTCGTACACCTCGCCACTCTGGTAGTCAATCCATTTTCCCTGGGGCAGATACACCGTCCTGCCATTTCCGCTTTCCAGCAACGGAGCCACCAGCATCTGAGAACCGAACATATACTCATCCTCCACAAGCCAGGCACCCTCGTCCTTCGGAAACTCCACCAGTAGCGCACGCACCATCGGCAACCCCCGCTCGCAGCAATCCTTAGCCTGCGCATACACGTAAGGCATCAGTTTGTATTTCATTTCCGCACACGCTCTGAACGCATCCGTGAACGACTCGCTGATGAGCCACGGCTCAGTAGGCGGAGCTCCATGAGCACGCGTGTGCGAACTTAAGAAACCAAACGGCAGCCACCTGCGGTAAATGTCCTCAGGCGAAGCCGTCACGAATCCCCCCATGTCGTGGCTCCAAAACGAGAATCCACTCAGTCCTAAAGACAAGCCACCACGCAAGTCGCCCAGCATACCCACATTCGTCGTAGCAGCATCGCCACCCCAGTGAAGCGGATAGCGCTGAGAACCAGCCCATGCCGACCGCGCCCAAATCACCGCATCTTCAGCAGCATCATTCCTGCCCTCCCTCCGCTGCTTATAGCGGGCAATCCCTTCGAAGAGAGCCTTGTTGTAGCGCACAGGATAGAGATTGTGCTCATAAAGACCACCCTTCCCGCTCGCATACCACCCATTCAGCGGAGCAGCCTCGCCAAAGTCGCACTTGATAGCATCCACCCCCTGATCGATGAGACCACCAATCTTCTCCTGGTACCAACCCACCGTCTTCACATTCGAGAAGTCGAGAACAGCATCCTCGTATGGCAGAGAGCCATTCCCATTGCGCACGCACATCCCGCCATCCACAAGTTCTCTGAAATACCTGTTCTTCGGCGTGAAGTAAGGCAACTGCCACAAACAGGCGTGGAAGCCCATCCCCCTCATGCGCCTAAGCATCCCCGCAGGGTCCTTGAAACGGCGCTTCGAAAACTCATAGTCGCACTGCCAGTCCACGTCGAACCAGCCCGTGTCGAAGTGAATCACGTCGCTCGGAATCCTCTCCTTGCGCAAGCGTCGAGCCACCTCCATGCCCTCTTCCTCCGAGAAATAAGTGATGCGGCTCATCCACGTGCCGAACGTCCAGAGGGGAAGCATCGGAGATCTGCCCGTCACTCCCGTATATTCATACAAGATATCCTTCGGTTCACCGAAGAACACGAAGAAGTCCACCGTCTCATCAGCCATGAACAGGCGGTTCGCACCGATATAGCTCGCACCGAAGTCGCAAGTCACAGGAGCAGACGTGTGCATGAAGACACCGTAGCCCCGGTTACTGAAGAAGAACGGAATCGGCTTGTACATCCCGTCACACTCAGGGCCCTGAGGGTCCGTCACGAACAAGTGAACCTTCTGCCCCACCTTGTCCAGCCTCGTGAACGACTCCCCGCAGCCATAGATTCGTTCACCCGGAGCCAACGAGAAGACGGGGTTGACACTCCGGCTGTTGTCCGACCCACGCTTGACGAACGAAAACGGGAGCAACTTGACCTGCGTGGAGTCGTTGTCGCGGATGTGCCGCGTCTGCGTGAGAATCCTCCCCTCCGCATCCTTCACCACGATACGCCACGGATAGCGATGCACCTCCACGCAGCCATACGCACTCCGATAGACCACCGCGTCGCCCGACGCGCTACCCTTCCAAGCCCCCCTGTTCGAGGCGACAGGATGCGCCAGCATCACGTTGCTCCCCTCCTCTGCGCGCGGTTCCACAGGCGAAGAGAACATCGTAATGCGTAGCGTACGCGGCGACACGAACCCCAGCCTCATGCGCAAAACAGGGTGGTTGTCATACTCCGTGCTCGGGAAGTCCAGCATGTCCATGCCCACCGGCCAACGCCCGTTCGTGTTGAACGCCTGGCGGGGCGACAGGCGGTAGCGTTTCCATTTCACCCTCCCCTCGCCCTTCTCCAAGTCGAAGTCCACCAGGCTGTCTGCCACGAAATAAGTGTTTCCCAAATCGTGGAAGTCTGCCGACACGTCCCACACCCCGTTCATCAAGTACTGCACACTTCCATCCATCCTGCCCTGCGCAGCAGCAGGCAGCAAAGCGCACACCAAGCAAATAGCGGTGCAAATCCATTTTCTCATCATACCATTCATTTTTTTAGACAATTACTTCGTGTTATTCAGGCAATCCATAAAACTCCGACAAAAATACAGAATAAATTCCATTCGAGCAACTCAACAAACGAAAAACTGACGGGCTATTCTTCTTCTCCAGTCGATTGCCAGCCAGCAGGCAGGTCTACTGTCAGATAGTCATTGGCTCATTTCGAGTTAATTAGTACGAATGAAAGTGATGGGAGGCATAAATTGTGGGTATTTTTCATTGGGGAAAAATAATTTTCACTATCTTTGCACGGTGAGTGAAGGATTTGAGGGATTTGACAGGTTTGGCTATGCCGAGCCAAAGCTCGTTGACAAAAAATAATGTGTTGGCTCTCTTTTCATCTTATCTCTTCACGCTTCACGTTTATCGCTTCACGTTCAGACCTTAGACGCTCTATATAGGTATTTTTGAAACTAAATGACAACGATATGAATATGAGAAAGAATCTACTGCTTGCAGGGTTGTTGTGCTTTTCTGGTGCGGCCATGGCCCAGCAGCTTGCTTTCCCCGAGGCTCAGGGCTGGGGACGCTTTGCCACGGGCGGCCGTGGCGGTTCGGTGTATCATGTGACGAACCTGAACGACTCGGGCTCGGGCTCGCTGCGGGATGCTGTCAGCCAGCCCAACCGCATTGTCGTGTTCGACGTGTCGGGGGTGATACAGATTTCGGGAAGAATGAGTTTTGCCAAAAACCTTTATGTGGCTGGGCAAACGGCTCCTGGCGAGGGTGTGGTCGTGTATGGCGACGGCGTGTCGTTCACGGGTTCTGACAATATCATCGTGCGCTACATGAAGTTCCGCATGGGCAAGGGCGGCACGAGCGGCAAGGACGCTGCGGGCATCGCCAACGGGAAGAACATGATTTTCGACCATTGCTCTTTTGCCTGGGGCCTCGACGAGACGTTTTCCATCAACTGGGACTCGAAGGGCACGGCTCCGCAGCTGATTACCTTGCAGAACTGCATCATCGGGCAGGGCCTTCTCTCTCACTCGGCTGGCGGTCTGATGCAGGCTGACAGCATAACGCTCTACAGGAACTTGTATGTTGACAACTCGACGAGAAACAACAAGGTGAAGGGCACGAACCAGTACGTGAACAACATTGTGTATAACTGGAAGGACGGGTGCTACCTGATGGGGGGCGACTCGCAGGGCACAAGCCGTGTTCACATCAACGGGAATCTCTTTATCAATGGCCCTTCAGGGGGCGGCAATGCCATCACGAGCGGCAATGCTGACTTCCACGTGTATGCCACGGACAACTGGCAGGACAGGAACAAGGACGGTGTGCTGAATCCTTACGAGATTCCTCGCGGTGAATATGGCGGTGGTCCTACGTTCCACGACTCGCCGTTCGGCTACCCTGCCCTAGCGATGTGGAAGGCTACGGAGTTGGTGGAGAAGCTGTTGCCTGAGGTGGGTGCGTCGCTGCCTTACCGCGACCCTGCCGACTACATGATGGTTCACCAGGTGCGCTCGTTCGGAAAAGAAGGTGCTATTATTTCATCGGAAAGCCAGCTGTCGGTCGGTGTGCCTACGTCGTGGGAAATGGCGACGTTCGCAAAGCCTGCTGACTCGGATGGCGACGGTATGCCCGACGAGTGGGAGGCTGCCAACGGGACGGATGCCGGGAAGGACGATGCGATGAAAGTGGCGACGAATGGCTATACGAACATAGAGAACTATATCAATGGTATCACGCGCGAGAGCGTCCCTGTCTTTCTCCGCAAGCCTGAGCAGCTGGCGGCTGCTTCTTCTACTGACACGAGCATCACGATTGAGTGGATGGACTTCACGGAGGGCGAGGAGGCTTTTGTGGTGGAGCAGGACGGCAGGGAGATTGCGCGCATGGCTGCTGGCAAGGAGAGCTGCGTGGTGACGGGCCTTGAGGCTGGTACGAGCTACCAGTTTGCGGTGAAGGCCGTGAAGGGCGAGATGGCGTCCGCTTATAGCAGGTTGACAGCCAAGACTCAGCCGAAGTATGTGGAAATGGTGGACGTGGATCATTACGAAGCCGACTACCGCTGGAGTGGCAACACGATGGGCTATTGGAACACAACTCAGGACTGCTGGGAGGAGGGTCTGTATGCCGACGGCGGCAAGGTGCTGATTGAGACGGACAAGACGACCAACGTGCTGCTAAACGAGACGGTAAGCCCTGCGAGCGTAGTGGTGAACAATGCCGAGGGCACGGTGAGCATCAAGGTTCTGGGCACAGCTAAGGGTACGATTGCGGGCGACGGGTCGCTGAACAAGACGGGTGCAGGAACGCTGTCTGTCACCACTCCGCTGGATTACAAGGGTGCGAGTGTGCTTCACGAGGGAACGTGGAGCTTCAACTCGATTGGAAATGGCGGTGTGGCGAGTGCCATCGGTGCAAGCGAGGACTATGCGCAGAACTGGATTTGGAACGGCGGCACTTGGGAATATACGGGTGGTTCAGCCTCGACCAATCGCCATGCGCAGCTCTATCGCGACACGGCGTTCGACATCAGCAACAAGGGCACGACCGTGACGATGAACGGAAGTATCGACGGAACTGGCAGTGTGAGCTTCGGCGGCGAGGGTGCCGTGACGGTGGGTTCGCCTTCGTTCTTCAACTATGATGGTGCAACGGTGCTGAGCGGTGCGACGATGAACCTGAATTACCTCAGCAAGATTGAGAACAAACTGGTGTATCTGGGTGAGGGCAAAAACGTGTCAGACAAGCTGGTGCTTGCTGGTGGCACTTTTGCCACGAAGGATGGCAACGACAATTATTGCACGTATATGTTCCCTATCGAGGTGGAGGAAGGCACGAGCAGCGTTTTCCAGCCTTATAGGAACTGCTATATCAAGAGTGCGTTCTCGGGTTCGGGAACGGTGGAATTCCGCACGAACTGGCTGCGAGAATACTGGCAGAACGACTTCTCGAAATTCTATGGACGACTGATTGCCAACGGCACGACTTCGAGTGCCGACTGCCAGCTGCTGTTGCAGAACAAGGGCATTCCGAATGGTGTGGTGGAGCTGAAGGGAAGCATCCGCGTGGTGTATTGGGAGACGAATGGCGACTTGAAGTTAGGCGGTCTGAGCGGTTCGAGCGGCACGTGCCTGAGTGGTTCGAGCAAGCAGACGGCGGGACACACGATGACTTGGCGCGTGGGCGGTGCGAACACCGACGAGACTTTCTACGGTGTGATTGACGACCGCGCAAGTTCAAGCAATACGAAATACAACGGGAAAACGTCCATCGTGAAGGAAGGTAGCGGTGTGTGGCGACTGGCCGGCACCAACACGTATAGTGGTACAACCACGGTGAGCGGTGGTAAACTGGTGGTAAACGGCAGGAACAACGGTACAGGAAACGTGAGTGTGAATGCTCAAGCCACATTAGCGGGAAGAGGTACGATTGCCAGTGCGGTGACGGTAGCCAAGGATGGAACGATCATGGGTGGTGACACCATCGTGAATGGCAACAAGCTGAGCATCACGAGCAGTCTGACGCTGCAGAAGGGTGCTATCCTAGAGGTGATGGGTAGGAACGACGGTAGTACGAACAGCATTGCGGTGACAGGAAAAATGACTGTGAACGATGCTGTGCTTCAGCTCGACATCGATGCAACGGAAGGTGTGGACGACAGTGCCGAATTCAAGATTTTCTCTGCCGGTTCGGTCAGTGGCACTGGTTTCGCTGAAATCATTCCTGCCACTCCTGGCGTAGGTCAGGAATGGGATACCAGTAGGTTGATGACCGACGGTGTGCTTGCCGTGAAGCTTTCGAGCGATGCCATCCATGAAATCAGAACCGATGGGAAGGAAGCTACGAAATGGAAGTTGAACGGTATGCCAACGAAGGAGGAAAAGGGTATCTTCATCCAAAATGGGAAGAAGATTCTTGTGAAATAAAGGAAGTCCCCAGCGACGAAGCCTCTTCCTAACAAGGAGGGCTGGGGAGGGTCTTGATATTGATTATTACAACTGACTAACTATATTTTATGATTCAAAAAATTCAACTAATGAGCAGAAGGAACATGAGGAAATTGTCTCTCCTCATGGTTCCTTCATCATTCTTCATCTTCGTGTCATGCTCCGACATTGCTGATGACGACCATTACAAGTCGCCTGACTGGTTGAAAGGAAATGCCTACGAGGTGTTGCAGAAAGACGGTAACTACAGCACGTTCTTGCGTGGTGTGGATTTGTCGGGCTACAAACGTGTAGTGGATGGCAACAGCATTGTGACAGTGGCTGCACCAAATGATGAAGCATTTGCAAGTTTCTTGCAGAAAAAGGGCTATGCAAGTATCGACGATTTGCATGACAAGGACCCTCAGTATTTAACCAAGCTCATCAACTACCATGTGATGTATTATGCCTTCGACTGGAACAAGATGGTGAATTTCCGTCCGTCGGAAGGCGATGGTGCCACTGATGAGCAAAAGGGTGTGAATGCGGGCTACTACTACAAGCACCGCACTTACTCGCAAGACCCGATTGAGGAGGCACGTGTGAGGTTCACAGCCAACGCCACGAGCGACACGCTCCTCCACCTGTATCATTACGAGCGCTACTTGCCTGTTTTCAGCAACAAGCTCTTTGAGACCAAGGGTATTGACGCAGAATACAACTACAAGTATTTCTTTCCTAACAGCACTTGGAACTCGGGTGGTTCGCTGGGCTATTTCAACATTGCCAACGGACGTGTGACAGATGAAAAGGCTGTTGTGACGGACAATGGATATCTGTATCATGTGGATCAGGTGATTGAACCGCTCAACACCATCTATGACGAACTGAAGAAGGATGCCGACTATTCGCAGTTCTTGGGCATCTACGACAAATACAGCACTTACGAGCTGGCTGATGACGAGACCAACAACAATCTGGGTTATCTTGCCTACATCCATCTTCATGGTTCGCTCCCTGCCATCGCCTGCGAATGGCCATCAACGAGCTATCTTCAAGTAAATCAGTTGGAGAAAGACGGTTATAACCTCTTCGTGCCATCGAACCAGGCGATTCAGGACTTCTTCAAGACTTATTGGACGAAAGAGGGGGGCTACAAGTCGCTGGAGGACTTGGACGGAAAGATTCTGGAATACTTCATCATGCAGAGCTTCTCACAAGATAACTTCATCGCTTTCCCAGAGGAAATCAAGAACGGGAAGGTGCTGACGGTGTATGGTACGGAAGTGAATGTGAATCCCGACGAAGTGACCGACCGCAGGATGTGTGCCAACGGTGTGCTCTACGGCATGGACCACATGGATGCTCCAGCCATCTTCTCGTCGGTGGTGGGACCTGCATTCAAGGACACTACCTACATGGACTATCTCTATGCACTCGACGGTTCGGAGTTGGTGCTTTCGTTGGCAAGCAACAAGAGCAAGTTTGTGACGCTCATGCCAAGCAATGCGCAATTTGCCGCCACCGACCCAGCCATGCGTCTCTACACGACGACGAGCGGAAAAGAATTGCAGCAATATAGCAGCGACGCTGGCGATTTCGTAGCGTTGGGTTCCAGTGCCATGCGCGACATCGTGAACATCCACACAGCCACCAATGTGGTTTCCCTGCCAAGTCATGGAACCGCCGTTATCGAAACCAATACTGCATACAACTACTGGTTCATCGACAATGGCAAGATTACGACAAATGCGCTCTTCAACGAGCAGCTTGAGCCAACGTATTCGGGCAGTCCGTTCTTTGCCTTCCATCCTATTCAGAACAATGGCAATGGTTGGGATAACGGTGCCTCCTACTCCTACGATGCTCCATCCATCTTCGAAGCGGCAACGGGCGATGGGCTGGCACGGAGACTGGCTGTGTGTAACGACAAGAACTTCTGCTACTACATGTTTGCACAACTCATGCAAAAGGCAGGACTTGTCGATGGAAACGCACTCAGCAACAGTATTCTGCCTACCGAGGACACTCGATTCATCTGCTTTATTCCTACCAACCAGGCAATCATCGACAATCTGCAAAGCATTCCTGGATGCAGCAAACTCACTGTGGCGAACGGAGTGCTGGAGGGAAGCGTGACGGGTACGAACAAGAACCTTCTGGCTGCTTATCTGCGTTCATACTTCGTGACATCGACCATGAACTCGTTCACAAGCTATCCATACGTGGGCAGCTCATGTAAGGGAGAATTCTACACGACAGGCAACGAGAAGATGCAAATCGAGGACAATGGCTCGTCCCTGAGCGTATGCTATGCTTCGGATGGGTCAACCTCTGTGCCTGTGAACAATACGTATCACTATCTTCCATTTGCCTTTAGCGATGGATGCTTCCATCTAATTGATGGGATATTGAAATAGTTCATCAAACGTAAATGCGAAAATATAACAGAACATATATGATACATTCTATAAATATATTTGCGAGAATTAATGCTCCATCCCACCAAGGGAGAGGAAGAGGAGCTTCGCTCTCGAAAAGAATAGCGTTATTACTACTGACGCTTTTGCTGTCGTCGGCAGCTTGGTCGCAGCAGAACGTGTTGACGGGTAAGGTAACGGAATATTTTGCAGGAGAACAAGAACCTGTTGTGGGAGCGAACGTAGTATTCGTCAATTCCCAGAACCGCTATCTGAATGGTGCTGTGACGGACTTGGAAGGTAATTTCCGTCTGCAGGTGCCAGCCGAAAACAAGAATCTCAGCATCCGCATCTCCTACATAGGTATGAAGACTCAAACCCTGAAATATACAGGGCAGAAGCATCTGAACGTGACACTGAAGGAAGACGATGCTCAACGACTGCAAGAAGTGGTTGTTTCGGGTAGGAAGGTGGACCAGATGGGTGTGAGCCGCATTGAGCAAACCAGTGCAGTGCAAACGCTTCAAATGGCTGAAATCGTGGAGCAGACTCCTGTTGCTTCTGTCGAAGAAGCACTGCAAGGACAGATTGCAGGTTTGGACATCACGATGGGTGGTGACCCAGGAGCCAGGAGTTCCATCCGCATCCGTGGTACAAACACACTCTATGGCGATGCAGAACCGCTCATCGTAGTGGATGGTGTGCCATACGACACAGAAATATCAGACGATTTCAATTTCCAGACTGCTGATGAAGAGGATTTCGGTGCATTGCTCAACATTGCTCCATCGAACATCGAAAGCATTGAGGTACTGAAAGATGCCAGTGCAACAGCCATCTATGGTAGCCGTGGCGCGAATGGTGTGCTTCTCATCAATACGAAGAGAGGTGCGATGGGCAAGACACAATTTTCTTTCCAAACCAAGTTCACAGCGAAGTTCGAGCCCGAAAGCATTCCTTTGCTGAATGGTTCGCAGTACAAGGCTTTGATGCAGGATGAGCTTTGGAATGCCGCTAATGCCAAAGGTGTGACGAATGCGGCAACAGAAATGAACAACCTGTTCAATACTTCGGAAATCAACTACGACCCTAACTATCAGTATTTCGACGAATACAATGTCAATACCGATTGGCTCGACAAGGTGAAGCAGAATGCGCTTGTCACTGATAACAACTTCTCCATGAGCGGTGGTGGTGAGAAGGCTCGCTACCGTTTGGCACTTGGTTATTACAATGAGCAGGGTACAACAAAAGGAACGGGCATGAAACGTCTGTCAACCCAGATGAAGATTACCTACAATTTCTCCGACCGTTTACGAGTACACACAGACTTTAGCTTCACAAACACCAACAAGGATGCGAACGTACTGTCAAGTGCTCGTTCTATGGCCATGAAGAAAATGCCAAACTTGAGTCCATACTGGATTGATGATGTAACAGGACAACCCACCGACCGCTATTTTACGCAGCAAACTGATTTCCAAGGAGCATATTCGAGCAACTACAACCCTGTAGCCCTGGTTGACTTAGGCTACAACAAGACCACTCAGCGAGAGGAGAAGATGACTGTCACACTGGAATATGACTTTCCATTCCATCTCCGTTTCAATGGTTGGGTGAGCATGAATATGCGTACCACCAAAAACAAGCAATTCCTACCTCAAGAGGCAACGGGAGTGCTTTGGACAAGTGCGAATGCCAACCGTTCAACAGATGCCACAACAGATGCTTTTTCTCTCCAAAGCGAGTTGAAACTGATATACAACAACACATTTGCAGAAAAGCATAATCTGATTGGTACAGCTCTCGTGCGCACTTATCAAAGTCAGTCGTTCAGTGAAACAAGTATCACATACGGCAATGCATCTACCAATTTGTCCGACCCAGTTGTCGGCAGTGTGGTGGCAAGTGCTGGCTCTGGTAATTCTGAAAGACGCTCCGTTGCAGGGCTCCTTCAGTTGGTTTACACCTACGACAATCGCTACGTAGCAAAAGCAACCATCAACCATGAAGGAAACTCGGCAATGGGCTCGAAAAACCGTTTCGGCACCTACCCTGCTTTTGGTTTGGCATGGAACTTCGACCGCGAGCACTTCTGGAGCAAGAGCGTGAAAAACTGGCTCACGGAAGGTAAGATTCGTGTAGGCTTGGGTTGGGTAGGTAAAGCGCCAACGGGTTCTGCCTATTACTTCGGTGCTTATCAGAGCCTCGGCCAATACGTTGACATGAGTGCCATCTATCCAGTGCGAATGCAGCTCGACAAGCTGAAATGGGAAACGACACGTGAGTTCGACGTAGGTATAGACATACGCCTTTGGGACAAACTCGGCATCACTTTCGACTACTACGACAAGAAAACCACCGACCTCTTGCTGAAGAGTACGGCTCTGCCTGTCACCACGGGTTATAGCACAATTGCATGGCTAAACTCTGGCGAACTGAGTAACAAAGGTGCTGAGCTTCGTTTCGACTACAAGGTGCTGCAAACCAAAGGATGGACCTTGACATTGAATGCAAACATTAGCCGTAATATCAATAAGGTAGAAAAACTCCCTGCCACTTATTCGTATGAAAACTACACGTTCGGCAATGGCAACTATGCGTTGCGTATTGTGGAAGGAGCTCCTATCGGCGCTTTCTTCGGCTATCGATACAAGGGTGTGTATCAGAACACAGAATCCACTTATGCTCGGGATGATAAAGGCGGTGTGATGCACGATTACAATGGAAACCCAATTGTCATGCGCAACGGAACTACCCTCGTATATCCAGGCGATGCACAGTACGACGACATCAACCACGACGGTGTGATTAATGAAAACGATATTGTGTATTTGGGCAATGCCAACCCTAAGTTGACAGGCGGTGGCGGATTCCAGCTGAAGTATCGTGATTTCACCCTCACAACGTTCTTCTTCGGACGATTTGGCCAGAAAGTCATCAACTCCGCTCGTATGAACCTCGAAAACATGTATGGAACTTCCAATCAATCTACCGCCGTACTCCATCGCTGGCGTACAGAAGGCGACCAGACTGATATTCCTCGGGCACTCTATGGCATGGGCTACAACTATTTGGGTTCAGACCGCTACGTGGAAAGTGCTTCGTTCATTCGTCTGAAGACCCTCTCTTTGGGATGGAACATACCAAAGAACTGGCTTAAGAAACTGAATTGGGGTATCACACGTGCTAATATCCTCATCACAGCATACGACCTTTTCACTTGGACCAACTACAAAGGACAGGATCCTGAAGTGAAACTCCCTACAGCGACAACGCTTTACATGGACAGCGCAACAACTCCTGTGTCTAAGCGTCTGACTGCTGCATTGACTGTCAACTTTTAAGCATCATGAACACTATGAACAAATTATTCAATCACATACGGAAAGGAACAGGAATGACGAACCCATGGATTATTTCATGCTTCATTCTTAGTTTTGCATTACTTTCTTTATCTTCATGCAATGACTGGCTTGATGTGAAACCTAATAACGAGCAGGTAACTGACGACTATTGGCAGTCGAAGGAAGACGTGGAAGCAGTCATTTCTTCAGGATATTATTACATGCGCACATGCGTACCTTATTATATTAAATGGGGGGAACTCCGAGGTGGTACGTTCTATTCCAACAATGTTGCCGACAACAAATTGCAGGACTTCAACCTCACACCGAGCTATGCTCTCTGTGACTATTCCTCCATCTACAAGGTTATCAACATGGCGAATTCTGTTATCAACTATGCTTCAGGAGTACAGGCTAAAGATGACACCTATTATCCAGCCGTGATGAATTCACACTTGTGCGAGGCCTATTTCCAGCGTGCTTACAGCTACCTGATTTTGGCAAAGAACTACAAGGAAGTGCCCCTGATACTTCAGGCATACGTTGACGACAACGAATCTTTCGACATTGCCAAAACGACAGAAGACACTATTGTCAACCAAGTGAAACAGGACTGTTTGACTGCCATCGGTACAGGTGCAGCCAAAGGTACTTACGAAGTGGATTGGCAGACCAAAGGCCGTGTCACTAAGTGGGCACTCTATGCGCTGTTGGCAGATGCCTGCCTTTGGAGCGAGGATTACGACCAATGCATCCAGTATTGCGACCTCATTCTCAATGCTAAGGACAACTTCCGCCCTGCCTTCATGACGAACACATCTGATTGGTACAACATTTTCTCAAATGGCAACACCAATGAAAGTATTTTTGAACTTAATTGGAGCTACACGTTAAATCAGGAAACCAACAACTTTGCTTCGCTTTGGTCGCAATCGTCTGGTAGCCGTTTGCGTTTCACCAATGTTGCTACAGAAAAGATGAAGGCTGAAACTCAGGAACTGATTGACAACGGAATGGCAGCAGATGGACGCATGGGACGTATGCTCCTTTCCACTTATGTACCAGAATCAGGTACACTCGCCAGCTGGAGTGCTTCGAACACACCATACATGTGGAAATACAATGGCACAGACGTGCAGGACATCACGGGTGGTGTACGTGCTTATCAAGATGCCAATTTCATCATCTATCGTGTGGCTGAGATTATCCTGATGAAGGCACAGGCTGAAATCATGAAGGGTAATTACAAGGAAGCTGTTGAACTCATCAACCGCATCCGCAACCGTGCAGGCCTTGGCAATTTCAACGGTATCAACACGCAAGCAGAAGATGCGGACATTCAGATTTCGCAACTTGATGAATACACCCTCTTAGAGGAAGTGCTCAACCAGAAGGAAATGGAATTTGTGGGCGAAGGCAAGCGTTGGTATGACCTACTGTGGTTCGGACGTATTGCCAACAACAAGTATCGCAAACAATTCATAGACACAGTGGTTGAAGGTAATCAGACCACAAATCAGGCATGGATTCAATCTGTACTTCAAGATAAGAACGCATGGTATATGCCTCTGCCACAAGCCGACATAGACCACAACTCTCTGCTCGTTCAGAATCCTTATTACACATCAACCAACTAAAATTAGTCCCTAATGCTTCTCTCCTTTCAGGGAGAGATAAAAAACAGAATAGAAATATGAAACTACAAATCATTCATATAAAGAAGGAGAGCATGGGCATGTTCCTTGCCACCCTTGCTCTGTCCTGTTCGCTTCTTCTCACGACGAGTTGCGATGGCGATGTATTCAATGTAAATGCCGATCCATTCAAGGGTCAGACATATACAAACATACTCAATTCGCCAATCTCTACTTATCTGTCAGAAGAAGAGGATTTCTCGGAATACGTAGGCATTCTGAACACTTGCGATATGTTCAATGCGCTCAACCAATCATCAAACGGCACAAGTTTCACTGCTTTTGCACCAACTAATGCTGCCATGCGGGAATTCTACCAACGTCGTGGAGTAAGTTCCTTCCAAGAATTGGGAAACGACTATTTGCGCCAGTTCGTACTCTTCCACACTGTCAAGGATTCAATCTTGCCAGAGGCATTCGTGTTGAAAGACCATGTCACTAACTTGAGCGGAGACAACATCTCTATCGAAATCGACTCGGTGAATGCTGGACAAGCAACACTTAACGACGAAGGACAAGTCACTCAAATGGGTCTCAGCGCGTACAACGGAAAAATCTATGTTCTTTCCAAAGCGATGACTCCCCTCGTAGAAACCATCTATCAGCGTCTGGTCGAATCAGGCAATAGTACTATCATGGTTGAAGCTATCAATGAGAGTAGATGGATGAAAGACCTGAACACGATTCAAGACACTACTTACAACGAATCTCATCAGCGCATCATCAACAAACGCTACTACACTTTCCTCAACGTGACTGACGAGGTGTTCAAAGCCAATGGTATCAATAGCTTCGCAGACTTGAAGAACAAACTCAAGGCTAACGACGAACTGGGACTTACGGAAGATTCACTTCTCCGTAAATATGTTGCGTACCATGTCATGGGCAATTCTTATACCACCACCGACCTTGGTGCTGTGAACGGTAGCAACATGACTCGCATTTGGGGAACATCTGCCACCAGCCAAGTACTCACAATTACAAACGACACATTAGCAACGACAGAAGAAGGCCGTCTCGTTCTCAACGCATCGGGAACAAGTGCTTTATTCCTCAATTCGTCTAATATCCTCGCCAAGAATGGCTACGTTCATCAACTCAGTTCTTGGCTTCCTGTTTGGGAACCTAAGCAAACTACCATTGTTTGGGATTTGGCAGACTTTACCGAAATTAAGAACATCGTCGGCGCAAGCAATTTCCAGCCATCTGAGCCTACAAGTACAGAACAGAACACACGTGTGGCTACGGCATCTTGCTTTGAGTTCGAGATGGGAGAATCAGGTACGAAGAACAAGTCATATAGTGACATCAGCTATGTCACTTGTCGTACCAACCTGAAGGATGCCAACAACAACGACCGTATGGTTTACAATGTTGGTTATATGGGTTCTGTATCCATGCCAACGCCAACCATTGTGAAGGGAAAGTATCGCGTTGAGCTGAGCATCATTTATCTCACCAACCACAACTTCATGCGCCAGCAAAGCGATGGAAACGGAGGATTACTGCGCATGGTGTTTGATGATGATGACGAACTCACTACCTACGTTTCTCCTTACACTCAAGTGAGCAGTCCACTGCCTGGCGTTTACACTTCCACCATTTTCGAGGAAGTAAACTTCCCAGAAACTGCCTCTCACAACTTCAAATTCGTAGTGCTCGACCCTGCTGCTTCTACCAACGGCAATTTCTCTCTCCAGTTCGACACTATTACCTTTATTCCTATTGAAGAATGATGAAACCATATAAAAACATGAACATTATGAAAAAGAATCATCATATCTCCACACAAGCATTGGCAAAGTTGCCGCTTTTGCTTCTTTCATTCTCCCTCGTCGTTGCTTGCTCCGACTTGAAGGACGACGACCACTACAGCAATCAGCAGACCCAAATTCAAAATCAGGAACTGAAGATTGTGGACCAGTCGAGTGAGGAATACATCAAGAGCGAGTCAAGCCTTTCCAAGATGAACCAACTCTTCATCGACAATGGCATCTACACCGAATTGAACAAGAAAGGACAGCTCTCCACGATTCTCGTTGTGCGTAACGACAACTTTGTGCAGCCTACAGAGAATGTAGAGTTCATCACTCGCTCTCATGTAAGCGATATTTCCATCTCCCCTGCCAACCTTGAGAATGGTAGCCGAATTATGATGTGGCATAACAAATATGTGAACATCAGCATCGACGAGCAAGGAGAGAAGCAAGGACTTATCGTCAACCACATTTCGTTCAACAATGGAATTGTGCAGGAAGTTGTGAAAACCAACACGGGGTACATCTATGTAATCAACAATATGATAGACACCCCTACTTCCCTCTACGACTATATCAACTCCTTAGGCGATGATTATTCCATGTTCCGAGAAATGGTACTTGCATCAGGTGGAAAAGAATTCGACCGAATCAATTCAAAGGCCATTGGTGTGAACGATGAGGGAAACACTGTTTATGACTCAGTATTCATCTACAAGAATACATATTTTGAGAATGTAGGATTCGACATGAATTCCGAATCCCTCACAGCTACGATGCTTCTCTGTTCTAACGATGTCATCAGAGCTGCACTCGAAGATGCTCATCAGCGTCTTGCGTCTTGGAACATGCAACGTGCAGACTCAGTCCTGCTCAAATGGATTCTTGAAGTTTCCTTCTTCAATAAGCGATATGCTGCTAACGAAATTCAAACAGCAGCTGACGAAGAGACCGACCTCCGAAGCATCTTTTCTCGCCAATGGCGAACCAACATGCAGGAGGTGGAAACACAGAATCCTGAAGAACTTTCAAATGGCTTAGTCTATCACGTCAAGAAACTCCACATTCCTAACAATGTGCTCATGTATAGATTGAAGGATTGGTTCTACTACTACGAATACTGCACTGACGAGCAGAAGGCAGATTACTTCAAGATGAGCAATTTGGCATTCTCCAAGTGCAGCACCGATGTGGCAGCATGGACTCCATGGGCAGGTGTATGGCCTGAGATAGAGGACCGTGTGCTTGTCTTAAAGAAAGACCCATCCGACCTTGCCGACGAAAATGGATTCCAACTCGACTTCACTCCGCTAAAAATTGAAGCAAACGAGACTGGCGGAACACAAGCCGTTCCTTGGGTCATTCCTCCTGGTACCTATCGTTTGGCATTCGGTTCTAAACAAAATCAGAACCTCAACATCATCATCACGGTACTTGTTGAAGGACAAGCTGTTGCCGTGAGTGAAAACATTGCACTCGGTTCTGCCACCACATACCACTACGACCGTGGCACTACCCTCTCCAATCGCTACCCAGAGGGTTATGATGCCACTTACGTGAGCGAAATGGGCGGCAGCAGCAAGGCAGGCAACTACGACACCGACGGCGGTATTGCCATCGAAGAAGTTAAAATCCCAGACTTGAAGGGTGATGGCACTCCGCTTCCTATTGTTCTCCGTATTACTGCTGAAACATGGAATGCACAGACCAGCTTCACACTCTGTCACTGGTGTTTGCGTCCTACCACAAACAACTATTAATCCATCAACTCTAAACATGATACTTAGAATGTCAACATATAAGAAAATATTACTAAGCATCGGAATCTTAACAGCATTTACCCTACAAGCTCAGGCACAGCAGTCGATTAGTGGTAGAGTGCTCAATTCCGACAATCAACCCATTGCTGATGTAGTGATTTCATGTCCAGGTTGTAGCACCGTTCGCACCGACGCTGAAGGACGCTATCTCATCGAAGGAGTGAAAGAAGGTTCATCCATCAGTTTTTGGCATGATGGCTATTACACTCAGCAACGCTACGTGAAGAAGCCACTCAAGCATGATGTCAACATCTATCTTGTTTCCACCAGCAAAACACGTTACAACGAAACCACACTCCTTCCCTACCAAACGGTGGAAAGTGACCCGTCGATTGCAGGCATTGCCAACATCAATCGCAAGGACTTTGCTTCAGGGTCTCTCACCATCGACCGTGTGCTTGAAGGAGCTTTCACTGGTTTGCAAGCCCCCAACAAGAGTGGCATGACGGGTGAAGGAGCATATCTTCAGTTACGAGGCATCAAGAGCCTTGTGGCAGAAAACTCTCCACTTATCGTCATCAACGGAGTACCTTACATGCCCGACTTGAACGAAAGTCAAATAATAGGAGGCTATTCTCGTTCTGCTTTCCAGGCTCTCAACAACCTCGACATCCGCAACATCACCGTCCTCAAGGGCGCTGAAGCGGCCATCTATGGTTCAATGGGTTCCAATGGTGTCATCCTCATCGAAACCGACCAAGCAACCTCCGACAACATGAACACACGCATCGGATTCTCAGCTATCGTCGGCACCAATTGGAATAACCGTCGCATTCCTCTTATGAATTCTCAGCAGTACAAGAACTATTTGAGCGATGTGGGTCTCACCTATTACGACAACATGGAGGCTTTCTTCAATGATTTCACGTTCCTCACCGACCCTAATGCCAACCAGCACTATCTCTATGAGTACGACACCGATTGGCAAAAGCAAATCTATCGCAATTCTACCACGATGGACTATCTTTTCCGTGTCGAAGGTGGTGACAATATCGCCAAATACAACATTTCTCTCGGATATATGGGCGATAAGGGAACTCTTAAGAAGACCTATTCAGACCGTTATAACGCACAAATCAATGCATCTGTACTCGTCAGCAAGAAGGTCGAAATCCAAGCTGCCATTAACACAGCATACCTTCGCGGACAATATCAGGAGCAGGGCATGAGTTACGAAACATCCCCTCTCCTCAGTGCTTATCGACACTCTCCACTTCTTTCTCCTTGGAAGAGCGATATGTATGGTAATCTCATCAACACCTATGCCAGCTATTGGTACGGAGCCATCCAAAATGAAGACTTTATCGTATCGAATCCACTTGCCATTGTCAACACGCTCACTGGTAAAAACCGCCAGTACGACATCAATGCTAAGATTCAGTTGAACTACAAGCCAACAAACAACCTATCCTTCAATGGACTCGTTGGCATGTATTATAACTACAACCAGGAAGAGGCATTCATCCCTGGCATCAACAATAGCGACATCGTGCCGCTCTTCGACCAGTACGGAAAGGCAGAAAACACAATTCGTGTCGGCACAAATCACACCTTCAATATGTTCTACAACCTCAATGCTGCGTGGAACAAACATTTCACAGAGAAGCACAAACTTGCTGCAAACATCGGATTCCAGTCTATTTTGACAAATTATGAATACGATGCAGCCTTTGCACGCAACTCTAACAATGACTTCTACCAGACTTTGGGCGATGCACAGACACTTGGAAAGAACTTCTCTGGTTACAACAACAAGTGGAACTGGCTCGACTTCTATGCTCATGCCAACTACACCCTCGACAACTTCGTTAAGTTTGGTGTCACAGCATCTTACGATGCAGCATCCAGCATCGGTGAAGATGCCACTCGTTTCACGCTCTATCCAGCTGCCGATGTTGTACTTATGCTGAAACGTTTTATTGCCGACGACTTCGTCAACAAACTTAATGTCTATGCCAACTATAGTATCACAGGCAATAGTCGCTTCTCCAGCAAGTACGGAAAATACTACTACACATCTCAGCCATATCAAACCATTGCAGGTATCATCCGTGCAAACGTACCAAATACACATCTGAAAGCAGAAAAGGACCACACTATCAACCTTGGCATAGAGTCTTCCTTCTGGAAGAATCGCCTCCAGCTTGCCGTAGGTTACTATGATGTACGCGCTAAGGATGTCCTCATCACAGGTGTTCGTTCCTCTGTCTTAGGCACCAGTACCTATTTCAATAACGATGGCGAAATTTCTTCAAGAGGCGTAGAAGTATCTCTTTCTGTTACACCTATCAGCACGAAGGATTTCAAGTGGACTATCGGCGGCAACTTCACAACACTCAAGAACGAGGTAGAATCACTCGGTACGATTTCTGAAATACTCACCACACTAAGCGACGATTCACAAATCATTACCCGTGTAGGTAAGAATCCATACGCATTCTATGGCTACAAGACGGCAGGAGTATTCTCCACAACAGCAGAAGCTGAAGCTGCCAACCTTACCAACCGCAGCGGAGTGAAGTATGAAGCAGGCGATGTACATTACGTTGATGTCAATGGCGATGGCATTATCAACGATGCCGACAAACAAATCATTGGTTCTGCTACTCCCGATTTCTATGGTTCTCTCTTCACCCGTTTCGAGTACAAGCACTTTGCCCTCGACCTAAACTTCACCTACAGTCACGGCAATGACATCTACAATGCAGTACGCCGTGTGACAGAGTCTGGTTCCGATTTCTCCAACCAGAGCACATCGCTCACACGCCGTTGGTCTATGGAAGGACAAATGACCGACATTCCTCGGGCAAGCTGGGGTGACAAAGTGGGCAACAACGTATTCTCCGACCGTTGGATTGAGGATGGTTCCTACATCAAGTTGAGCGACATCACATTCTCCTACACCTGGGACAAACCTTTCCTCAACTTCATCCAGGGAGGTACAGCTTTTGTTACAGGACAGAATCTTCTCACCTTCTCCAAGTATCTTGGCCTCGACCCTGAAACATCCTTTAGCTACAGCTCTTTGATGCAGGGCATCGACTATGGAAAAGTAGCATCGCCACGCAGTGTGAAAATCGGTGTCAATCTCCGATTCTAATACAAAAAAGATTTTCATTTAAAAACTCTAAATAATAGAAATAAAATGAAAAATTACATCATAAAACAGAGAATAGAATCCCTCTTGAAGATGCTACCTGCATTCTTCGTTCTTTATTCTTCATTCTTCATGCTTTCCTCCTGTTCCGATTTCTATGATCCAAGCACAGACGATGAGTTGAACGGGAGCGACTACATTTCCTCCAATACAGAAATGTACACAGGCTTTCTCGGCATCATGACCAAACTCCAAGCCGTAGGAGACAAAGAAATTCTCCTGACCGACACCCGCGCCGAGCTCCTCGAACCAAGCGATGACTCCAACGCCGAGCTGATTGCTCTCTACAACTACGACTCCGACCTTCAAGGTAACAGCTATGCCAATCCAGCTCCTTACTACGAAGTAGTCATTGCCTGCAACGATTACCTTACCAAGATGCTGAAATACAAGCAAAATGTCGATGTGGACCAAGACATTGCCAACGACCTCATCAGTTCGGCTGCACGTATCAAGGTGTGGACATACAAAACCCTCGGAGAAATCTATGGACAAGCAGTTTGGTTCGACGACCCTATCACACAAGCAAAGGACCTCAACGACGAGAGCACTTTCAAGCTTCTCAACATGGAGCAGCTCACAGACAAATGTCTCAGCCTCATGAACGATGGATTCAACGGCATACCTCTCAATCGTACCATCAACTGGATTGAATGGCTCGACCCATCCAATGTCACCAGTATTGCAAGTTCTTCCTATCGCAAGTGGAACTACATGGTACCACCATTCGAAGGCATCTATGCCGAACTCTGTCTGTGGAAAGGTGCATACCTCGATGCAGCAGGTTCCGATGCCAAGTTCTACTACAAGCAGGCTGCCGACCAACTTCTTTCAGCACTCAGCACCCAGATTGAATGTGGTTCCGACCCTGGTTCCAACGTATATTGGTTGCCATCCGCTGCCACACCAGGTCATTACAGTCCTATTTGGAACTACGCACAGCCTTACCCTTACGAGAGCATCTCGGCACTGATTTATGACTACACAAACAATCAGACCAACACGCTCCTCAAGCACTTCTCCAACGAGTACCCTAACAAGTATTGGCTGCGACCTTCAACAGCAGGAGAAGAGCGCTTCCTCGACACATCCTTCAATCCTGGCACATCCACCAACGACACTCGCTATAAGACCAATTTCGGCACCAGCAGTGGACAACGTTACATCGCCAAGTTCCGACCTGTCGGAAGCCGTGTTCGCGCCAACGCTTATCAAGATGATGTCCACATCTTCCTCTATCGCTCCATGCATTACCATATCATGCTTGCCGAGGCACTCAACCACCTCAACCGCTTCGAAGCCATGAATCGAGTATTCAACATTGGCTTCTCGGGCTACGTCATGGATGCCACCCTTCCTGAGTGGGAAGGATTCTCCATCGACTGGACATCCTCTGCATCGTGGGGCACGCGCCGCTATCCAGGCATGGGCATCCGCGGATGCTTCAGTCTCAATGCAGCACCTGTCAAGACCAACATCGTCGAACTCGGACAGCAAGGCACATGGCGATATAACGACATGAGCATTCTCAACGAATATCTTCTTGAGTTCGCCTGCGAAGGAAAAACCTACCCAGCTATGAACCGCTTCGCAGTGCGCTACAACGACCTCTCTATCATTGCCGACCGCGTCTGCCCTAAGTATGTGGAGACAGGCAAAGATACCGAAATACGTTCACGCATCATGAGTGGTGGAAACTGGGTTCCATACAGTCTCAAATAAAAGGAAAACCTCAACAATAGACCCAAGACCCTCCCCAACCCTCCCCGAAAGGAAGGGAGTAACCATCCGGATGGCTATTCTCTCCCCTCACAGGGGAGCTGGAGAGGTCTATTTCTATCAATCCTCAAAATCTTTAACAACAATGAAAAAAATTACACTATCACTCCTTGCCTTGGCACTGACTTGCCTCACTGCCAATGCGCAATTCAAGAAGTCCTGGGACTTCACCAAAGGACTGAGCGATGAAACCATCGCCAACCTCAATGCCGACGGCTCCCATTGGGCAGCAAACGGAAACGATGCCGACGGCAATGTCAACAACTGGAAGAACGTCGGCAAGCCTGCCACCGATTCCTACCTCACAGCCAACGGACAAGTCATCCCCGAGCTTGAAGGACTCTACTTCGACATCGGTAGCAACAAGGACAATTCCATCCACATTGCCACCACCAAGCTCCGTCTCACACGCAAAGGAACAAAAATCACCTTCCCTAAGCTTGCCAACGGACAAAAAATCACCATCACCGGACGTTCAGCAAACAGCACAGCAACAAACCGTGGCATCGCACCCGTTCAGGACTACATAAAATTCGTAGAAGGCGAACAGACCGATGGAGCCAGCATCTTCATTGGAGGAGGAGTAGAAGGTTCTCTCGGCACCTACACCTTCGTCTATCAAGTCGTGACAGAGAGCACCGATTCCGTCGATGTACAGTTCCAGCTCACACCTGATGCAGGAATCGACTTCAGCCTCTTCCAAATCGACGAAGGCGATGCACCAGCAGTAGAAGAAGCCAAGAAAGTCGCATACGTATATACAGGTGAGGATGCATACACCGACGACTACGCTTACATCTACGTTTCCAGCCTCGACGGAGTGTCACCAACCATCATCAACGGTTCCGATGCAGTCACATTGGCCGACCTACAGGCATACGACCTCGTCGTTGTCTCTCCTACAGTTCAGCCAACAGATGCCATCGTGCCAGTGCTCAAATCAGCCATTGCCTACGAGCCTATGCTCAACCTCAACGCATCCCTCTACGAAGCTTGGGGACTCGGCTCAGCAGTTGAAAGCGAAACAGGCATCGCCAACGTCAGCAACACCGGACATCCACTCTTCGAAAACATCGACCTCTCCGAAGGACTCCAAATGCTCGATGGTGGCAACATCACCGGTGTCAAACTTGGCGATTACTTTGCAGCAGACGACACCATCGCCACAGCAGGCGACATCGTAGCCATCCACATTCACAACTCTGCACGCAATGCCTACATGCTCCTGCCATACACATCCTCCGACCTCCTCATTGCTTCACAGGAGAACCTCGCACAACTTCTCACCAACGCCGTTCCATTCCTCGCTGACACGAAGAAGGACGTTACACAGCTTGGTGGACCTTCTATCTCTCAGCTCAACGAAAACGGACAGACCACCGTCAGCATTAGCGCATCCAACAAGAACGCAGTCATCTACTACACAACCGACGGTACCGAACCAACCACCGAGAGCAGCATCTACACCGAGCCATTCACGCTCAACCAACCAACCACCGTCAAGGCATTTGCCACAGCCGATGGCTACAACCCAAGCGCAATCGTTTCAGCCGACATCGCCATCTTCACCCAGGCTGCTGAACCTACCATCGAGGTAGCCCAGAACGGCGCAGAGAGCACCGTCACCATCACAGCTGAAGAAGGACTCAACATCTACTACAACTTCTCGGGCAACAACGACACTGCCAAGAGCCAGGCTTACACCGAGCCTTTCACACTCGCTGAGCCTACCTACGTCTATGCATTCACCGCTGCCGACGAGAAGCTCAACTCCGAACTCGCTTCCCGCTATGTGGCAATCTCTACGCTCAATGCACAGACCATCCGTCTCGACACACTCGCCCACTTCGACGAAAGCGCAGGACATTGGTTCGTGGACGGAACTGAGAATGCCAGCGAACTCGCAACGGG
>DGSN01000040.1:0-16396 GCA_002393575.1 Prevotellaceae bacterium UBA4361
GAGTTTTGCGGTTCCATCATAGACAAAACCCGTACCGATGCCTGCGCCGCTATCGCCTCCGGTTGCCGTGATGCTTCCGCCCTCGATGATGATGTCGCCGGATGTTACATTTCTGCCACTGCCAACATAACCCGTACCGATGCCTGCGCCGTAATCGCCTCCGTTTGCCGTCAGTGCGCCGTTACCCTTGATGGTAAGCGTTGTTCCTTTATCGCCAACCTGAATGCCAGCCTTGTTATAGAGTCCCGTCACGGTGTTTTCACCGACAAGGATAATCGTTGCCGTACCTTCGCAGACGATGCCGCCATTGATTGTAACATCGCTAAGCGTGATGCTTGCATCAGGGGCAATCGTCACCGTGCCGGAGGTCGAGCCTGTCAGCACGTCGCCGTCTTGCGCCGTGTAGGACATGTCGTCCGAAAGCGTCACAATCATTTTCACCGTAGCCGTAATCACGATATCTGCTTTCTCGACCGTCACGGTATAGTTGCCGTCAGCGTCAGCCGTCAGCACAGTGTCCCCGTTCTTCACATCGCCGTCAAGCACATAATCAGAATTGAGCTTGAATTGGATTGTTGTCCCTTCTTGATATTTGCCACCGATAGCTGCTGGGTCTGCACTCACGACCTCCATTCCATCAGGCAAGGTCAGTGAATAAAGCATCGCAACTTTCGCTGTAACTGTCACGTTGTCATCAGGCATGGTCAGCGTGTAGTTGTCACCAGCAGGAGTCAAAGTAGTGAAAGCGTTCTGATGGCTGTCCTTTGCCTCATAGCCTGTGAGCGCATAGCCCTCTTGGTCTTCATGGCTGAGTGTGAGGCTTACCACGTCGTCCTTGCCGTAGTAGAACTTGTCATCGTACTTGATGCCTCCGCCACTATAGGCGGTGATGCCGCTGGTGGTATAATTTGTGGAGGAGCCAGTAGGCTCGATATGATTGATGGTCACGTTCTCCCCAGCCACGATGCTGCGGACTTGCTTGCCTTGGGCGGCAATACGACCTGCGGAAGTGCAGGTAGGCGCAATGGTATAATAAACATTGCTGACGGTGGCTATGGTCGTCGAACCGTTAACATGAATGGCTACAGGGTGGAAGCCAACGTTAGCGGCGCTGACCCTCGTAGGAGCGAAAAAGTCGTCCTTAAGTATCAATGTGTTGCCGTCACTCCAGCCCTGCAAGCCGCCAGTGTAGTTGCTTGAACTGGTGAGCGAACCGATGAAGGCGCAACCGCGGATGGTGAGCTTGCTCTTGAGGCCGTGGCCCACGATGCCACCGAGATAGCCTGTGGTTTCGCTATTGGCGATGCTGACGTCGGTATTGACGAGGCAATTCTCAATGGTGTTCTCCACACTGGCATCCTCGCCACGGGCATAGCCGACGAGCCCTGAGCTGTGCTTCTTGCCGATAATGGTGCCGCAGACGATGAGATTCTTAATTGTGGCACCCCTGATTTCGCGGAAAGGCGCAGCATTGCCTTCGCTGTTGTTGAAGCTAACGGTGAGTGTCTTTTGGTTGCCATCGAAGGTGCCGCAGAACTCATGGCCTTCGCTACCTGCCATGCGAGTGACGGTGATGTTCTCGCCCAGCTTCACAGTCATGCCGCTGAAGCGGTTCCATGTGTCGTTGTCCTGAAGGGCATCACAGAAGTAATCCCAGCCATCCGTATTGCTGATGATGAAAGGACGCTCGGCACTGCCGTCGGGCGAGTAGCTGTCGGTCTTGCCGAAAGGCGTGAGGTCGGCGGCGTAATAGATGGTGGTGCCAAGGATGGTCGCTTTCTTGCATAGGAACGACTGTTGTGAGGTGTAGGCTTGGGTGCCAGGCGTAACGATGAAGGCTGCATCGGTAAGAGTAGGAGCAGCGGTGTAGTAGGCACCGTCGATGTTGCTCGTCATGGAAGCGTTCCTGTTGCGCACGGCGATAGGATGGAATAAGCCGCTACCCGTGTAGCTGCCCGAGAAGAGACTGTTTTCAATGGTCAGTTTCGAGCCGCCGTCGCACCAGCCCTGCATGCCTCCTGCATAGTTGCCACCGTTGTTGATGGTGCCGCTGTAGATGCAGTTTCGTATGGTCAGCTCCGATTTGACGGCGTGGCCAACGAGTCCGCCGCAGTGCTTGTTATTGCCCGTGTTGACAGTCACGTTGGTACTGACGTTGCAGTCCTCGATGGTGTTCGTGCCGCTGCGCGAGAAGCCCACCAGTGCGGCAGCGTGAGTCGTACCTGTCACGCTACCCTTCACACTAAGATTCTTTATCGTTGCGCCGCTGATTTCGCGGAAAAGGGCAGTGCCCTGCGTAGAGGTCTCGTTGATGTTCACGGTGAGCGTCTTTTGGTTGCCATCGAAGATGCCGCAGAACTCATGCCCCTCGCTACCCGCAATACGGGTGATGGTAATGTTCTCACCGAGCTTCACGGTCTTGCCACTGAAGCGGTTGTAGGTTGCGTTGTCCTGAAGGTCATAACAGAACACTTCCCAGCCCAGATTGTTGTGGATGGTGTAGGTGTCGCCGTCTTGCGAGAAAAGGGAGGAGACATCGACGATGTTGTTAGCATAGCTACTCCAATTGTCTTTATAGGTTGCGACACTGCTACTGGGCACATAGACTGTCTTGCCAGAGACATCGGGGTAAAAAATATTAGAACCGAGCGTGGGTGGAGTTTCTGCATTGATGATGACCGACATCAGGGAAGAGCAATTTTCGAAGGCACGCTCTTCGATCCTCGTCACGCTGCTGGGGATGAAGACCGACGTCAGGCTGGAACATTGCCTAAAGAGACATGAGTTGATGCTCGTCACACTGCTGGGGATGCTGACCGATGTCAAGGAGGAGCATAATGCGAAGGCATCATGACCAATGCTCGTCACGCTGTTTGGGATGCTGACCGACATCAGGGAAGAGCAATTTACGAAGGCATCGAAGCCTATGCTCGTCACAGTATTAGGGATGCTGACCGATGTCATGTTGGTACATGATTGGAAGGCATAGTGTCCGATGCTCGACACGCCATTATCAATGACTACAGCCTTGATGTCATTACGGTATGAGTACCAAGGAGGTGTACCATAGTTCTGCATTGCTCCAGAACCGCTGATGGTGAGGGTATGAGTGGACTCACTGTACTTGTAGGTAACGTTGTTACCGCACGAGCCGCTGTCGTCTGCCCATGCAGTCGTGGCAGTGAGCATCATCACGAGCAGCGTCAGTGCCACCCGTGTCATTAAGTTTGAATTCTTCATCATAGTTTTCATAAATATATTCTTTTAATTCCACTTATTAAAAAGTGGCGTTAGTTAGTTTCCACATCATCAGCACTATGAGACAGAAAAGCATGACTTTCATCTCATCACAATTTATTTTGCAAAAATACAAAATAATATGTATTTACATTCTCTTTCTTACAAATTTTTATGAACCAAAGGAAAAAACTTATAAACATAAATCCACCTTTCCAAATTATTATCATGACTAAAACCATCCGTAGTTCTTTCCAATGATTTTCACAATTCCAGTCGTGATTATTTCTCGGTGGGCTGCTATCCTATAAATATATAAGGTAAGAGCCGAAAAAAATCCCAAGTGAAGCCACCTGGGATTATCATTTGTTGTTATTGTCCTAAGATATAATTGACAAGCGTCACCACGTCGCTAATATCAACATTGCCGTGACCATTCACATCATATCTTGAATTACCAAACGTGACAATCATCTTGGATTTTTACAAATCTTCTTTGTCTGTTGATTGTCTTTACTGGAAATCGATAGTATTAATTTCAAACACTTTGTACTATTGATGATACAAACAATATGATGTTGGTGGATTCTCTTGAAGTCCTTTCTACAAATTGCAATGTTTGAACAAAAAAAGGGCGTTCTAAAAGTTTTTTCCTTTATTGATTGATACTTTTTGCCATTAACTTCTCCAACTCCGAATCAGATTTTTCGTATATTTCTGAAACCTTATAGAATTGGGTGAGCATGGTGGCAAAAACCTTATTTTTGTAGATGAAAACAAAGTCATAGTAGCCAGGAGCGACTTCTTCAGGATGGAGGTAGAAAGACCCCCAATGTTCGGTTTCTTCCGCATCTGGATCTTTATTCAGATCACACCCCAGAACATAGTCAGGTGTTTCGTCGTTTAAGGTGTTTTTCATGTAAAAGCCCTGATCGACCTTGTGCTTGAAAACCATCACTTTGATACCAGTCGTTGCGTTTGTTTGTGGATGAAACTCAATCCATTCATCTAGTTCAAAAACAGAACGGATGCCTTCCGTTGCGTAAGGCTTATGGTTGAAATCCTCACTGCCGCAACGGTTGCCAAATAAACTCAAACCTGTCATGACGGGTTGTTCTCCCTCTTTGAGATTGACGAAATAGAGTTTGCCGAGCACCATCGTATCTTGAATTTGTTCAGTGTTGGCTTTGGTTTCATTGGTGGCAATGTTGTCGTTGAAGAGGTTGTCGGATGTATTGTTTGCATTCGCATTTGCACCATTGTTGCAGTTTACTGTCAAAAACAAGGTTAGTCCTGCAACTAAACCTAAAGATACTTTTCTCATAAACATTTTTTTGCATGTTGTATTCATTGAATTCTCATTAGATAACCTTCAAATGGAAATTATCTGTTGTAAAGGTAGTAAGAATCCATTACATGACAAAAATAATGAGTTTTTTTTCTATCAGGTTACTCTCTTTTTCATTATTAATAGTTATTTCGACGAATTCAAGCACAAATATAATTATCAATTTTCTTCAAAACGAAATGCCATCATTATTCATCGACATACTCATGAATTAAACCCTTGGTAGTTTTCGTCAATTTGATACTATTTACTTTTTTAGCAAAAAAATTTCGAGTTCTTTTAGGGTGTAAATAGCACTAAAAAATATCGATGCCAAAAAGACTTGTTATCTTTGTAGCGAATCCAAGTCCTTCAGGTAACTTGGTCAAACCGGTCCTTAATGAAAATTTTTTGTCTCCTTCAGCGTTGTATTTTGCATCTCTGATGGAAAATCCACCCCTGAGATATAGGGAAATCCACCATCATTTATAGGAATAATCTCCGACTTTTCGCCTCCTTTATTTAGTCATAGTAGTGAAAACAAGAAACAAATTGTCTAACTCTAAAAGATAGGAGAACTGATTATGAAGAAAATGATGTTTATGGCAATGTTGATGGTAATGACTATCACTGCCAACGCTATGAGCTATATGGAGGCTAAGAAAGAAGCCCTGTATCTCTCCGACAAGATGGCTTGGGAGCTTTCCCTGACAAATGCCCAGTATGATGCAGTCTATGAAATCAATCTGGACTACATGATGAGTGTCAACGGACGCAACGACGTGTACGGTGTATGGTGGAATCGCCGCAATACAGACCTACAGTATGTCCTGACCGCCTATCAGTACAACAAGTACATCGGCCTGTCCTACTTCTATCGTCCGCTCACATGGCATAACGGTTATTGGACTTTCAATGTCTATACTCACTATGGCAACAAGAGCCACTTCTATATGGCACATCCAAAGGAATATGCAAGCTATAAGGGTGGAAACAACAGGAAACCAGCCAACCACTATGCTTCCATGAAGCCAAAGGGTAACAACGGTCATGGTAATGCTTCGACCTGGAGGAATACGAATAAGAATAATCGGAACACTGCTGGCAAGTCCCGTGACCGCTACAACAACCAGGTTGCTCAGAACAAGGGTCGTGGTAACGGCGTTGGGTATTTTGGACGCAGATAATTCCATTTGCTCTAATATATGGCTGGTAATAGGAAACGGGGAATCTCAGGGATGGGGTTTCCCTTTTTTTTGTGCCATGTTCTATATAGTTGCAAAGTTAGAAAATTGCATTTTGATACATCATCGTTTGGCATCGCAAGTGTTGCGTCATGATTCTTGTCATTGGCACGGCTCTGCCATCGCTTTTTTCATTCTGTCAAAAATAATTGTCATTATCTGCGGCTGTTCTCGTTTCTTTTCCCTATCATTGCATTACTCTTTCGAAGCATCAAGAGACGGAACAATACCGCTCCAACCGAGCTTGCATCATGGCCACGGTGGGAAAAAGGATGCGAATTAGTAAGGCATAAGTTTACGTGCAACTAATTACAAACAAGATGATGAAAAAAACATTGAAAATACGAGACTTAGGTACGTGGAGAGGCTAACGGTGCTACTTCACGGCTATGTTCGTTATTGTCATGGACTGACCATTTAATAAGGTTTGCTAATTAATAGCAACAGTTTGATATTTAGTGAATTGCAATACTCTGTATTTGAATATTCCGAAAAACGACTATATTTGTTTGTTAAAAAGTAAAAAGAAACACAGACTATGGAATTGAACGATTCTTTCACAAAGGTTGACTTCAACCAATACAAGAATGCTTATGACCAGGATGTCATTCAAGCATGGAAGAGTAGGGAACTGGAGCTGGATGTAGAGACTCTTCGAGCCATGATGTATGGATTTACCTTCACCAATGACTATGCAGAAGGAAATCTGGAGGATTCTTTTTTCATGGATTATTGGAGGGATAATTCTTCTGAATTCGATATGGAACCTGATTCATCTGATGTTATTGATGATCTGTTTGAAGAAGCCTTGAATAACGTGATGGAAGACGACTATATGGTAGATACTCCACAAGAACGTCTTCTGATGCAAACAATAGAAAGAACAGGTGATGGCAAGTCTCCAGAAACAGCTTTTTGCGTCATTGACGTTCACCAAGAATATGAATACATAGAAAGAAAGTATCCATTCTGTTGCCTTAAAATGACGAAACAAAGTGTCTGCAATGGTAAAGATTGTCTGCATTTTTAGGAGAATCCGTTTGAAATAGATTGCATATACTTCGACATCAGCCGTAGATTTCAGGTGGGTTATTCTGGAAGCAAGAGAGAGGACAAATCAGTCTGATTTCATGGATGTTTTGATAATTTGCCAACCACAGGCAATGGGTAACTGGAATAATTAAGTTGACTCAAAATAATAGCTAATCATAGTATTCGAAAATGATATTTTCATGGATATGGAATTGAACCCTATAGAAGATTATTCTGGCCATCGTCTTCAATCCTCACAAACAAGAAATAAGGGATAAGATTCTACTCCTATCCCTTCCCTTTTTACTTACTAAACTAACCTTATGAAAAAAACTTACTTTTGCTTCTTTTGACGATGCAAAGTTATGGCGGATTTTCACTGAACCATAATTATTCCATGATTTTCTTCCCATTTTGTTGCGACAACCTCCTTTGTTTTGCGTCAAACCATGAAAAGTCACTCGGTTCCTGTCGCAAAAGGAATGAAAAATTAGTATTTATGCAGCTACAAGTCCCCGTATTGCTGGTTTTATCTTGGTTTCTCCTGCATTGTTGGAGAGGCTTTCAAATGGTTTTTGATATCATCATAGAACTTTGTACCACCGATGATACAGTCATTCATGGTTAAGTTTATGTCGTATGAGGGGCTGATTATTTCGCTGAAGCCGATAATTCCTTATATAGGTAATAACGAGACTTGACGTTCGGGGAGATTCGGGATTGGATATATGTGCGCCTTGATTTCATGTGTGAAAGGTGTGAATTCGGAGCAGTGTGTTTATATTTTTTTATCGATTGACTGATTATGCAAAATTTTTTATCTATATTTGCATGTAATTCTAAAATCGCACATGCAAGTGAAAAGTGAATCTACGAATATCCTTTTTTGTCAACAAATGAACACCAATAAGGCACAAATTTAGATTGTGTTTTTGAAATAATTTGTGATAATTTGTTGACTGAAAATTACTATTCAGCGAGAACTCAAAAACTAAAGAACTAAAGAACTCAAAAACTTAAAATTATGATGAAAACTTTTACTCTTAAATCTTTCGTGAGAAATGTTGTGCCCCTTTGCAAATCAATGTTTCTCCCGATGTCGTTCTTGGCAATGAGCTCTGTGGCTCAAGCCCAGGAGTTGTTCACAAAGCCTCTGCCGAAGGAGAGAACTTTGTACCAGATGATGAACCAGCGCGCTGTTCCTGACGATTATCCTAAACCTAAGATTCCGATGGCAACAGAGAAGATGCGACGTGTGGCACATGATGCTTTGGGTGAACCCTTGAATTTTCCTGAACGTGTGTGGTTTCCTGGCGAATGGGAAGAGGTGAAGGCTATTGTTGTCACGCTTCCATACTCACACCTGGTTCCGGGATATGAAGAGGACGAGAGATACTACGCGGAACCTATTGTCAAGGGATGGGCCAACTACATTTTCAAAAATGGGAAGCTTGCCAAAAAAGAGACGGTAGGTACTGGTCCCTACAAATCTGTACTTGATTTTCAGCATCAGTTTTCCAAGATATTCTATTACATCATCGATGCCATCCAGCAGGGAGGAGCTGAAGCCTGGGTACGCATTGAAGCGGCAGAGGATGAGGAGAAGGTGCGCAATATCCTGCAAGACCTGGGACTTCGTCATGACAACCTACGCTTCTTTGTAGCTTCGGGCAACAGTTTTTGGTTTCGTGACTGCGGCCCTATCTGCTTCTACTATGGAGATGAAGACGAACTTGCCATGCTCGACTTCAACTATGGAACGCCCCGTTCTCTTGACGACCTGCTACCATCGGTGCTTCACAGGGAGATGGGCATTCCTAACTATAAGACTGATGTGCTGTGGGAGGGAGGAAACTGCCTTGTAGATGGCGTTGGAGGATTGGTCACCTCAACAGCTGTTTACTACAATAATTTAACCACGGAGGGATATTATATCTGGGACGGAAAAGACTTTAACACCATTCGTCTCATGCCGAGGGAAGCACTCACGGCTGCACAGGTGAAGACTGCCTTGAGCGAAATGTTGGGACAACGGCAGACGACGGTCGTACCTCATTTGAACTACGACGGAGGTACAGGCCACATGGACCTCTATGCTGATGCCATTGACGAAAACTCGTTCCTCTTTGCCGCTATGCCCGAGGACTATAGCCTTTGGTCTGATTACGACATCGTTGAGCAGAATGTGTCATACCTGTTCACTCGGCCTACTTTTTGGGGACGCAAATACTATGACATGGGGCGGCTTCCTTTCCCTGCACTTGACGATGGAAGCTATTTTACCAGCGAGGAGGACTATGCAAATTACACTCGAACATACGCCAACCACCTCATTGTGAACAATGTCATCGTGCAGCCTTGTTTCTCACCAGTGGGTAACGATGGTATGCCAACAGAAGCTTGGGACCGCGCCAATATCATGACACTCCAGAAACGCTATCCTGGCTATTCTTTCTACTGCATCGACATGCGTCAGTTTGACCAATCGGGTGGTTCGATTCATTGCGTCACCAAGCAGATACCAGCAGATAATCCTGTCCGCATTCTGCATAAGAACATCTACGGCGATGTCAATCCTGGAACTCTTGAATCCATTCCGTTTAGTGCCATCATCACCAACAAGAGTGGCATTCAAACTGCCGAACTGGTGTTTCGTGTGAATGACGGCAAATGGCAAACCGTCAGCTTGACAGCTAACGGCAATCGCTGGAGCACTGCCATCGACCTTGATGTTTTCACGGAGGGACAGTCGCTTGCCGATGGCATCCCTGTTGAATATTACATCAAAGCCACCTCGAATAATGGTAAGACTATCACTAAGCCGTTCTGTGCAACATACGGCTCTTTGTACAACTTCACCCTGACTAACGACAAGGCTTACGATGATGATATGTTCGACTTCAGCACAGAGCCGATGGACAAGAATCTCATCACTTTCCCACTCGGCACGAGTTGGCTGACTGAGGACACCAGCACTCCATCGACTGTTGACATCAGCGAAGTGAAAGAAGAGAAGCAGGAGAATACCAGCGGCTGGTACTCTCTTCAGGGATGTCATCTCGACGGTTACCCTTCTACCAAGGGAGTCTATATCTATAATGGCAAGAAGGTTGTCATCAAGTGACCCTTCCATCTTGGCATAACTACAAAGGAGCCTGCACCACCATCTTCGTGCAGGCTCCTTTGTTTTGTGAGTCGATATGTAAGTGCTAAGGATTCACATCATGCGTAAAAGCAGCCAAAGTCGTTGATTCTTTTGCAAAAAGAAATGAAATATGAAAAGAATTCACTATCTTTGGCGCAATCAAGTTGCGATGAATCATGGAAACAATCATAGAAATACCAAAGATGCAGGTCATGATGGCATTCGTGTCCACCTGTATTGAGGCAACAGCTCGCACGCTGGGGGTAAGCTACAAGGAGGTATATGACAGAATGAATAAGGTGAACATGATAGACAACTACATCTATCCCTGCTATGAGACTCTGCACACCGAGAGCCGAGAAAACATAGTGAACGACCTAATCACTTGCTTAAAGAATTGGGAGGCAAAGGCATGAGGGATTTGATTGTTTATCATGGAACGACGTTGATGGTGAAGCATCCGATTTGTAAGTTTGGCAGGCAAAATCTGGACTTTGGACAGGGATTCTATGTGACAGATATTAGGCAGCAAGCTGTTGATTGGGCCATCAGAATGGCTCGTAGTAAGATGGAAACACCTATACTGAATCGATATAAGTTGAATCGTGATGGATTTCTCTCGGAAGGTCACGTTTTGATTTTCAAAGCATACGATGAAGAGTGGTTGCGATTTATTGTGGCGAGTAGAACGGAGCAGAATCCTGCCAAGGATTATGATTACATAGAGGGTGGTGTGGCTAATGACCGCGTTGTGGACACTGTGAATTTATTCATGCAGGGCTTGATGACAATGGAAACGGCACTGTCCCGACTATCAGAGCATCAGCCCAATAACCAGATTTGTTTGCTCAATCAGCAACTGACGGATAAATATCTGAAATTCGATGGAACCGAAGAACTTTAAGGATGACCCAGTTAAAACTCCCATTGTTCAGGAGATTTTGATGAGTAACCGCATTGGAGCCATTGCTATGCTGCTCTCCAAGCGACTTGACATAGAACCACTGAGGGCACTCAAACTGTTCTATGAAAGCAAGACGTGTGCCGATTTGCATGACAAATCGACAGGTCTTTATCTTTATGGCGACCCATACGTGGCAGACGAGTTTATGAGGGAGAATGAGTACTATTAAGTACAAAGAAAGTACAAAGAACAAAGGACAATGAACACGATTTTGTGTTTAGCGTTTAATCAAAGAATCCCTTTAAAATCCTTGATTGTATATTGTACTTTGTTCTTCTCTTCACGCTTCACGTTAAACTCTATACTTTATTTTTCAATGCTTTTGTTTGGAAGTATCATCATTATTATTGTATATTTGCAAAGGTAACGCTTGTTACGGTAATGACAGATACTATTTGAAGATATGAAGTTTTACAATAGAAAAAAATGAACTGCGAGTGCTTGGCGAGGTGCTTCTCAAAACGAACTAAATATCTTCAAAACATAAACGAACTGTTCCTTTTTATCATTACATATAAGAACTCAACAGCTAATACTAACATCTTTCAACATGATGAGAAATTGCAATTTGTTGAAACATCTGATGATGCTTTGTCTCTTGATGAGCATCATGCCTACGATGCTGGGCGCTACAAAGGACGATACTACACAGGCGGTGGAGAAACAGCCTGCCTTCCCTGGAGCAGAGGGATTCGGGCGATATGTCACAGGAGGCAGGGGAGGAAAAGTGTATCATGTGAGCAATCTGAATGACTCGGGCACGGGTTCGTTGCGCTGGGCATTAGGACAGGCAGGGGCGAAGACGATTGTGTTTGATGTGTCGGGTACGATTCATCTGGAGTCGGCTCTCAGCATCGGTGGCAATGTCACCATTGCTGGACAGACGGCTCCTGGCGATGGCATCTGTGTGGCTGACTATCCTTGTGCCATCAAGGGCAACAATGTGATTGTGCGTTATATGCGCTTCCGATTGGGCAACAAGAATGTGCTGCTGAACGGTGCTGACGGATGGGACGGCTTTGGTGCGTTGGACCAGCAGGACATCATCATCGACCACTGCTCCGTAAGTTGGTCCATCGACGAATGTCTGTCGGTGCTGGGCAACAAGAACACCACCGTGCAGTGGTGCTTGGTGGCGCAGAGTTTGGTGGAAAGTGGACATACGAAAGGTGCGCATGGCTATGGCGGCAACTGGGGAGGAAGCGGTGCTTCGTTCCATCACAACCTGCTTGTTCATCACACTTCCCGCACGCCACGCCTCGGTCCACGTTTCACCACGCAACTCGACGAGCGCATGGACATGCGCAACAATGTCATCTACAACTTTGGCGGCAATGGCTGCTATGGTGGTGAGGGCATGAAGGTGAACATTGTCAACAACTACTACAAGCCTGGTCCTGGCACACCAACCGATAAGAAAGGCAGACGCATTGCTGGACTGGGCATTCGTAACAACAAGTATATTGAGGAATATCCTGACTATGCACCAACACTGCACTTGTGGGGAAAATACTTTGTGGAGGGAAATGTCAACAGCAAGTATGCGGATGTGACCAACGACAACTGGACATACGGCATCTACAATCAGATTAACGCCAGCGACTGCGACGGCACATACACGCAGACCACGAAGGACACCATCCGCCTCGGTGTGCCTATTCCATACGTCGTGACCACAACGCACACGGCTGCACAGGCTTACGAACGAGTGCTGGACTATGCTGGTGCCTCGCTCTGTCGTGACTCTTTCGACGACTTGATGGTGAGCGATACGCGCAATGGTGTTGCCACCTATACAGGTGACGGACTGAGCCGTGGTTTCATCAATTCGCAAGACGACAACAAGCCGGCAGGAGCATCGTCTTCATGGAGTGCATGGCCTACGCTGAACAGTGGAATTGCCCCAACGGATAGCGACGGTGACGGAATGCCCGACGCATGGGAAACCGCCAACGGACTGAATCCGAACGATGCTGCTGATGGTGCGCTTGTGGCTGAAAACGGATATACGAACGTGGAGAACTACATCAATTCGCTGGTGGAGACCATCACCACGAATCAGAATGCTGGTGGCACGATGACGGGCGACAAGGAAACGGTGCAACAGGTGACAGACTATGAGATTTCCGCTCTGACCAGCAATGGCGATTGGACTTTCCAGCATGGACTCAGTATTCGGGAATTAGGCGAACCAGCTGTGGTTTCTAAAACCAACTATCTGAAGTTCTCCCGCAACCACCAATACACTGTCGAGCTACCCGATGGTGTGACGATTGAGCGTGTGACCATCACGGGTAATCTGAATGTGGACGCAGGAACAGCCTATCTGAAGGAACTGAACGGCAAGACCTACTCGGCAACCGACTATGTGTTCCCAAATCGTCTTGCCAATGACGACCGAAGTTATACGATTACGTTGGAAACGCCTGCCACAGGTGTGCTCACGTTCACGCCGAGTGGCGATGGACAAGTGGGGTGGATGCTGGTGCTTCATACAGAGAAGGCAGAGGAAGAACCTGCCTCGGATGTGGTGACCAAAACCGTGACGGGAACAATCACCTTGCCTTTCTATGAGGGAAGCACCGACTTTGCCGTGCTTTACTCCAGCGAAGTGGAAGGCATGATGACCGCCAGTGTGAATCTTGGTTCTGCTTTGGGTTGCTCTGCCAAACGCATCGTCAACAATGCACCCTTCGATGAAATTAGTACGACGGAGAATAAGGCATCGGGTGCCACGTCAGCCAATGCCCTGACCATCACCCTTGCGACCTCGGCTGACGATGTGCAGTTCAAGCCAAGCAGCATATCCTTCAATGCCTGTAAAATCGGTACCGATGGAGGAAAGTTCAACCTCAGTCTTGATGGCACTAAACTTTATTCAGCCGTGGAGCCGAACCGAAACAGGGACACCGATGGTTTCTATTCCAGCTACAACAAGCAGCTGTCGTCCTCCTTCTCCACGGAACACAAGTTTGTCTATAATATCTATGCGTTGAAAGACAAGTGCCTGGGTTTGGGCAGCATTGTCATCACGGGCGAACTGACCTACACCGTGAAACTGCTGAAAGGCGATGTGAATGCAGACGGACAAATCGACATCAGCGACGTGGTTGCGCTGGTGAACTACATCCTGACTGACGATGCCAACAATATACACTTGGAGCTTGCCGACATGGACGATGACGAGTGCATCGACATCAGCGATGTGGTGAGTTTGGTCAACCTCATCCTCAATCAATAATCAATCTCAGAGAAATCAGAAAAGGTCTGGGGTCTAAGGCTGCTTTTAACCTTAGACCCCAGACCTTTGACGTTAGACCTTTAACCTTAGACTTTAGACCTTAGACCTCAGACCTCAGACATTCTCTGCAAGGCTTGTCGGTTGCGGTTCTTTCCCTCGGTGTTGAAGTTTATATCTTGATGTTTGAGAAAGGCTTTCTGCGAGCCATCCAAGCTGATACGAACAAGAACACCAGTGCTATCAACATTGTGACGATTTCAGGAAGAGGCAGGCCGAGCATTCCGCTAATCAAGCCTCCCATCACGTAAGAGACAAAGAACCAATGGATGAGATAGATGCGTGTCACGTCGTTGGCTATTTGCTTCACCTCGTCGTAAATCAGCTTTGGCTCGTGAGGCATGAAGAAATGTCCGATGCCAGACACGGTGATGGCTCCCAAGATGCAAACAAAGGAGTCGAAGGGTGTGAGGTAGTAGAAATAGTCGTCGTTTTCTTCACCAAACATGCCAACGTCGTGCCGAGTCATGTAAATCATGCAAACCGTGAAGATGAATGCGGCTACGGGTGTGACTACGGCATAGAGACGGTTCAGGTCGTTGCAGCGTCGGATGAGCTGGCCTATCCAGTAGCCAGCGGCAACGAAGATGAACCAGTTTGCCAATGGGAAACTGGTCCAGATTTCCCCCACGTGAATTCCTACGAAGGGATAGCATAGCAGGTTGAGGCCTGTGCTGCCCATGTCGATAGAGCGCACGAAGGTGCCAAAGACTGACAGAGCCAGACCGACGAGCAGAATGATGTTGGCTGAAGCGTGTAGGCTTCGGAGCAGTGCGAACAGAAGGAAGGCGAATCCTGCAAATTGGAGTATGTCGAAGAGGTTCAGCTCTTCGATGAATAAGCCGAAATGATCCTCTCCGAAGCCTCCTTTCCAAAGCAGCAGCTGCGGAATGCATCGCACCACGTTGAGCAAGTAGCCTGCGAGAATGAGTTTGATGCCGCGTTTGAACATGGTGCGTGGGTCATGGTTGCGACTGTAGGCGATGCCCACACCCATTGACAGCATGAAGGCTGGAGCCGCCAGCACTCCGCCGTAGATGTTGTTGAGGCGATATTGGAATCCCTCGTTCATGTTCTCTTCGCCATATTCGTAGATGAATGTGTGGACAGCCACCATGAATAGGATGGCTAAAGCCTTTGTGAAGTCGAAAGCCCACTGTCGCCCTGTATTGACTTCTTCCTTGCTGAATAGTTCCATATTTGCTTAGAATGCTTTTAAGGTGAAACCTGCTACAAAATAGAAGCTCTGACTCTCAGGGTTGGCAACCAGCTGGCCAAACAATGGCAGTGAGAACGAATTTGTGATTTTGATGTCCTTCGTGGCGCGTAAAGACAGATAGGTTACGCTGAAACCAGAGGTGTCGTAATAATCCGACTTCCAAGGAACGAGTCCAAAAGTTGCCTCCCAGTCGCAAGTGGCGAGACGGAACGGAGCTTCCAACTGGAAGTAGGAACTGAAGGCGCGTTTGTCATCTTCTTCCTGATAGTCGGCTCCAGCGAAGAATGTCTGCCAGGAAGCGGTGAGTGGTCCGAAATCGTACTCCACGAAACCTTCGAAGGCATGGCCTGTTTTGTCCTTCTTGTAAAAGAAGTAGCGCTTGTCGTTCTCGTCCGTCCAATAGTCGATGACACCCAGGGAGAGTCCACCTGTCTGGTACGACAAAGTCATATCAATCTCCGTCTTGTCATCTTTGTGGTTGGTCAGCCCCACGCTGCCCCATGCTGTGAGGCTCAGTCCTTTCCAACCCACCGACATTTCGGGTCGAAAAGATACGCGTCCTAACTGGAGACCACGCCAGATATAGCTACTGACGAAGTCTGCTTTCAAACTCCCTTCCACACGGCTCTTTTTCTGAGCCATTGCTATGCCTCCTGTCATCAACAGCAAGGCAGAAATCAATAAGATTTTTGTTTTCATGTTGCAAAAACTTTGTTCTTTATAGGTAAGTTAAAAGTTAATGATTCCATCCGGTGTTTAAGTGAAAAGCCTTGGTTAAGTACAAAGTACAACTTACAAAGTACCAATTCCGAAGCGTGTACATTGTTCTTTGTCCCTTTTATGTCTAAGGTCTAAGGTCTGAGGTCTAAGGTCTAAGGTCGCTTTTGACCTTTGACTTTTTAATCAAGGATTTAAAGGATTTTCGATTAC
>DGSN01000040.1:16451-23664 GCA_002393575.1 Prevotellaceae bacterium UBA4361
CGATTACTACGTTGTTCCTTGTCCTCTGTCCTTTTTAAGTTCTCAAGACCCCTCCAACTCCCCTGTGAGGGGATAGAAATAATCATCAGGGTGACTACTCCCTCCCTCACAGGGAGGGATGGGGTGGGTCTTTTTTTCACTTTTCATTTTTCACTTCAGGTTTGTACGTTTCTCTACTTGATAGTGGAAATAATTGAATCGTGCCTTGCCTTGGGCAGCAGATTCGTTGTAGCAGAAAAGTCCTAAGCGTGGACCTTTCCAATTTTTTGCATGGATGTCGATGGGAGAACCTGCTTTTCTGAAGTGCTTGCCATCGGTGCTGTATTCCAGTTGGAAATGAGTGCCATCTACGTTTACAAGCAGATAGGCTGTCTTACTGGCATTGCCCAGTGTTTTCGTCGTGCCGTTCAACTCTGTGTAGAACTGAAGTTTTCCGTCTTTCTTGCAAACGCCAATGCCAGCAAACTGACTGCCGATGACGCACAGTCCTGCTCGTGTGGATTCTGTGAAGTCGCTGGCATCTATTTGTGTGGTAGCTTCGCCAGCATAGCCCATCACTTTCTGCGAAAGCGTGTTGCGAGCCAACGCCAATTGCGGTGCTTGCAGGGCTTCGAGTGTGAGCCATCCTTTGCGTTCATTCAAACTCCATTTCTCATGCACAGGATTGTGGTTCCACTGCCATTGCAATCCCAATCCGTCTTTTCTCTCTCCTTTGTATGTCAGTTCCTCACCGCTGAATTCGTCACTGTGTGCTGGTAAGGATGGCTGTACTTCTTTGCCTGTAGCTGGTTTCTTCCACACATACACTGGCTCTCCGATTCCATTCATGTTCTGGTCAACGCCAGCCATTGGCCAACCCTCCAACCAGCGAACGGGCTGAAGGTGTACCACGCGTCCCTGTGTTGGTGTGTCCTGGAAGTGGTAAAGCCACCATTCGCCTTCGGGTGTGGTAACCAGATTTCCCTGATGAGGACCATTCACCGTTGTCACGCCCTGTTCCAGAATCACTTTCTTCTCGTAAGGACCGTAGATGTTCTTGGAACGGAGTGCCGTCTGCCATCCTGTTCCCACACCGCCTTCGGGGATGATGAGAAAGTAATTGCCTTCGTGTTTCAAAAACTTCGTTCCTTCAGCCACGGGACCCGTATAGACTGTCAATCCGTCGTCGAGCAACTGTTTTCCGTCGGCTGACATTTTGTGGATGATGATGGGGCCAGCACCCACGCGCGAATGCCCCAAGTAGGCTTGTCCGTCCTCGTCCCAGAAAGGGCAGGGGTCTTCCCATCCCTTGATGTTCTTCACGCAGTGCAGCGGTGTCCACGGACCTCTCGGATTGGTGGCAGAACTCATGAAGAGTCCTTCGTCGGGGGTGCAGAAATAAACATAGAACGTGCCGTCGTGCTCCATCAGTGCTGGTGCCCAGCAACCATGAGCGTAGTGCCGCATTTCGTCCCATCCCTGCATGTCGAAATGGTCGTACACCTGACTGATGTACTTCCAGTTCACCATGTCGTCCGACTCCAGCACTTGCATTCCCATGTAGTTGAAGTCGGAAGCCACCATGTAGTATTTTTCGCCAACGCGAATCACGTCGGGGTCGCTATAATCCACATTGAGGACGGGGTTCACGAAGGTTCCGTTTCCCTGGTCTCCCCATGTGAGCGACTGCGCTTGTGAGATGGGACATCCACAAGTCAGCATCAATGCGAATGCGGCAATTTTTCTGTTCATCATGTCAGTTTTTCATTTTTAGGCTTGTACCGTCCGTATATCGAATGATATTCAAAGCTCCGCGCTGAGGCTCTGTCAGTCGGAGACCAGATAAGTTGTGAATGTCGAGGATTTGGGTATCAGCCTTTGGGGTGTTGATGGCTGAAGACGGGTTTTCCACTTCGTCGTTCAAGTAGCGGAAGTTGTTGGCAATGATGGTTTTCACCACTTCACGTCCTTTCGTGTTGAATTCGCCTGTTTGGTCCACCCCCACGTAGTCCATCAGCACAATGCCCGTTGGTCCTGCTTTGGTGCTTGTGTTCAGGTAGTCGATGATGGTGGAGTGGGTGTAGGTGGCATTGTCGCGATAGCCGTCACTGGTTGAGATGTCCGAACCGAAAAGCGAAAGCACTTGGGAGTAGGCGGATGCAAAATTCAAGAACCAAGTGATGCTCGTAGCCTTGTCGTTCTTGTAAGCCATGCTGTATTTCAGCAGTTGCTTGATGGCATCCATTTTGGTTTGCAAGGCACCATTAGCGTAGGTCGAAGAGAAATCCTGCACGTAGCATGGCGTTTTCACACCGCCTGGTGCAACAATCTTCACGTTCGTCATGCTGCCCCAATCTGCCGAGCCCGTCCAGTTTTCGAAGAACCCGCCGATGGGAGTGGTGGCATATTTGTTTCGGCTCAGAATCAACATCTTGCCTCGCATGTTCGACACGCGCAGGTCTCTCTTGAACTTGACAAGATAGTCTTTCAACTCATCGCTTTTGAGCAAACTTGTCAATTGCTGGTTGTAGTTGTTGTTCTGGTCGCCATCATCTTCGTGGAGCAGGTGAATCACCACAAACTCAGTGGGGTGAGCAATCAGTGAGTCACGCAACTGGTAGAGAACATCGTCGAAGCGTCGAGCCGTGGCAACGATGCCATGATGGATGTGCAGGTAGCCGTCGTGGGAAGCTGGGCGCAAGTCGAAAGCGCGGATGCCGAGTGCCCATTGCTGGTCGATGCTCAGTTCCTGTGTTTGTGCGAACGATTTCCCCAATTCCTCATAATCAGAGCTGAAGCCGTCGCCTGTGGCTGAGTCGTGAGAACCAGGGATGCTGACTTTCGCCACAAAGGTGTCGTCGGGCAAACGTCGCATCCAGTCGTCGCCATCATCGGTGGCTGACGACACAGCAGAGTCATCTTCTTCGGCAGCAAGCACCGTCTGTGCCTTCACGCTGTGCGATGCAACTCCAAGCAGCAGGGCAGCAGCAAAAAGAATCTTCTTCATGTTCAATTCTTCCTTCTTTATTTAACCTTAACCCTAACCCTAACCTTAACCGCCATCCGGATGGAAAGTTATGGTTATGGTTATCGTTATGGTTGGAATTCTTCATTCAATTTCCTCCAGCTCTCCTGTTTCGGAGTCGATGATGAAACCTCTCACGACGATGTCCTTGGGAACGAGCGGATGGGTTTTGATGGTTTCCACGGTCTTTCTCACGGATTCGGGCGTGTCCTTGAATCCTTCCAACCACTGGTTCAAGTCGATGCCGCATTTGCGAATCGTGTTAAGCGTATCTTCCGCCACACCTCGTGCAATCATTTCGTGATGGAAATGGTCGTAACTCATGTGGCAAGCACCGCAGTGGGAATGTGCCACCACCATGATTTCCTTCACGCCCAGTTCGTAGATGGCAACAATCAGACTGCGCATGGCGGAGTCGAAAGCGGAAATCACCAATCCTCCAGCGTTCTTGATGATTTTTGCGTCTCCATTCTTCAGTCCGAGCGCAGCAGGCAGCAGTTCCGTCAAGCGCGTGTCCATGCAGGAGAGCACCGCCAGTTTCTTATCTGGGTACTTGCTTGTGAGAAACTTCTCATATCCTTTCTGTTCTACGAAAGTCTTGTTGAAAGCAATAATCTGGTCTATCATTTTTGTTATATTTTAAGGTGTGTTCTATAAATTCTGTTTTTATTTTCTCTATATTGGTAGAATTCTATTTCGCTTGCTTTTTGTTTTCTGTGGCATCTAAAAATATACTCACATAAAATCAAAAATCAATCCGACATAATTTATAGAACCCACCTTAATTGTGCAGCAAAATTAGTGAAAAAACTCCAAACTCTTATCATTTTCTTTCTTTTTTCCATATATTTTGTGGATTGCTCAAAAGTGCTGCAATCCTTCCGAACAAAATAATTGGCTGTTCAAATATATTTCCTTACTTTTGCAGAGTTTTTTGATTAGGAGCACTAACACACTCAATATGGAACAACTGAGCGACATTCTCATCATTCCCGATGTGCATGGACGTACATTCTGGAAACAAGCGGTGGAGGACATTGACGACTACGACAAGGTAATCTTCCTGGGCGACTACCTCGACCCTTATCCCGACGAAGGCATTGAGTTTGCCCAAGCTATGGAAGTGCTCCTGAATATCGTTCAGCTCAAAATGGACAACCACGACAAGGTGGTTCTCCTGTTGGGAAATCACGACTTACACTATTTCAATCCCCTCTATCGCGACCAAGCGGCGTGCTGGCGTTACGACATCCAGTATGCAGCCTGGGCAGAAGATTTTTTCGACATCTACCAAGAATTGTTCCAGTTGGCATACGAAGCAGAAATCACGGGCCAGCACGTTCTCTTCACTCATGCGGGAGTCCATTCCCTTTGGTACGAAGCTCATCGTTCCGTCATTGGCAATTTGACTGCCGACAACCTCAACCGTCTTCTTCGCTCTCGTGACGGCATCAATTTCCTGGCAGAAGTGAGCAGCAAGCGTGGTGGCTTCTCGCCTGTAGGGAGCATCGTATGGAACGACGTGACCGAGTTTGGTTCCTCCGTCGATTTCCCAGACATCTACCAAGTGTTCGGTCACACGCTTCAACTGGACTCGCCTATCATCCAGCAGAGTTTCGCCTGCTTAGACTGTCGCCGAGCCTTCTGCTACCAAAACGATTCCTTCCTAATACTTTAATTTTTATTTATTAAACCACGAATTTCACGAACCTTTTAGCTCGGCGTTAGCCAATTAAACGAATTTATTTTTTATTATTAAATCGAATTTCACGAACAAAAATGCAGGCATTTTTCAAATTAGAGTAATTCGATTCAATTTAAAAAAATATGCTAATGCTGAAACTGAATGTTCGTTGAATTGGCTAACGCCGAGCTAAAAGGTTCGTGTAATTCGTGGTTTTTAAAAAGCAGATTGCGCTGAGTTGTTATCCTAACTTTTCTATTGTAGCTTAGTCAGCACATATTCTCCATAATTCAAGTTTCGGTTGTTATGAAGAAGTTCTTCGCAGAGCGAAGCGTCCCATAGGGCCGAGCGCTTGATGTATCAAGCGACCAAAGGTAGAGCGAAGACGAATGCTTTGTTCACAGAAATCTGATAAAAATAACATGGTCATTATGGTTTCGTCTTAACTCCTAAGCAAGCGGAGTTTGCGAAAGTTAAATTAAATGATACTCTATTTGTGGACACGGAGGCACGGAGAAAACATAAAAACGCTGTGCCTCTGTGTTTTCAAATGAGTGGAAGCAAAGTGGAGGCTATGCGAATAGCTTCCACTTTTGCAATCGCCACAACAACAATACTTTAGCCTATATTTTTGCTCAAATAGTGGAAGCTGGGTCGAACTCCATGGAATTTTTTTGATAAGAAATAATGGATGACCAATGGAGGTGTTATTATTGTTTTTATCTTAAAACTCCAGAAAGTTGAGTAAATTTACATAGCATTTGTGCTTTTTCGTGTGATTTCTCCATGTCTATTTCGTTTTTTATGTATTTTTGCAGCTTCAATTCGTATAAATAACGATGCTTTGCATGTGGAATAAGCGATTGTTCGTGGTGTTGCTCTCGGCTCTGTTCTTGTCCGTTCTTGGCCTTGGGGCAGAGGAGGGTAAAAGTTATTATGCGCTGAACCGCCAGAACGGACTGAGCAGCAACTGCGTGTTGCAGATGCTGCAGCTACGCGACGGGCGTATGGTGGTGGTAACTGACAAGGCTGTAGATGTTTATGATGGTCAGCGCTTCCTCTCAGTGGCCATTGATACGACGTTGTACACGGCAGTGCCAGCCTACAATGGTGCTACGCACCTCTTCGCCGACAGGCAGGATCGGCTGTGGATGAAGCAGTGGGGACGGCTCTACTGTCTCGACTTGCGTAAGATGAGTTGGCAGCGCGAGGAAAAGTGGACTGCCAGCGATTTCTTCATCACCGACAATGGCTCGGCGTGGCTGCTGCATGGTCGCGAGTTGCGGGATACGGTGTCTGGGCGAGCTTTGCCCTTGCCTTCCGCAGTTGGGGATTTACAGGATTTGGTGTCGGCGGCTGATAGCACGTATGCCTTCTTCAGTACCGGACAGATGGCCGTCTACGGGCCTGCTGGGCAGATGGCTTATTTGTCATCGGCTTACGGCGAGCCCGAGCGTGAGCGCTATGCCGTAACGTCGTTGGTTGTGCGCGGTTCTGATGGTTGTTTCTATCAGGTGCGTACAGGCTCAGGCAGTTCCATACTCCTTAGCTTCAACCCCCGCACCCATCGCTGGCAGCAGATGCTGACCAGCGACACCTGGATGCACACGCTGACGCCCACCCCCACAGGTATGCTCTACCTGACCACCCCCGAGGGCTACCTCAGCATCAACACCGCCACGGGCGAGCAGCGCGCGTTCAGCGAACTACACTTGCCCGACGGCTCCACGCTGACCACGGGCATCAACACCGTGTGGTTGGACCGCGAGGGTGGCATCTGGCTGGGCACCTACGACAGCGGGCTGCTCTATACCTCGCCCCTCTCCGGACTCTTCGACACGCGCCCCATCGACATCGACGTCTATCCCATTCTCACCGCCATCTATCTGCATGGACAACCTTTGCAAGTAGGTCATGAGTACGACGGTCATGCGCTGCTCACAGTGGCTCCGCCCTACGTGGAACAGCTCACCTTCAGTCACGATCAGAACTCGCTGGCCTTCCAGTTCTCCACGATGAACTACGTGCGTCCGCGTAGCACCTGCTATCGCTACCGTTTCTCGGGCGACCGTGGTGCGGTGGCGCCGCCTTCGACCATGGCAATACCGCTGAGTTTTGGCGTCAGTTTCTCGCCGACGAGCATGTTATTACAAGGGAATAAAATTATAGAGAATGCCCGCGGTAGTCTTTGGGCAGGCAGCCGAACATCTTGGCAAACTGCTTGGCAAAGAAACTGGGGGATGAAAAACCTGTGTGCTCCGACACGAGGGCAATGCTCAGCGTGGAGGTTTCCAGCAGATGGGCGGCATGTTTGAGGCGTATGGTGGTGATAAATTCGCTAGGCGACTGCCCGGTGATGGCGTGTATCTTGCGGTAGAGGGTCATCCGGCTTGCGCACATGTCATCGCTGAACTGGTTGACACCGTAGGCTTTGTCTGACAAATGGTTCTGCACGGCTTTTATGGCGCGTGCGAGGAATTCCTCGTCGAATGGCGAATGTGTCAGCGGTGCTGCATCGCAGCTGT
>DGSN01000070.1:0-25029 GCA_002393575.1 Prevotellaceae bacterium UBA4361
CGTGAAATACGCAGAAAATTATACCCTTTATTTCTAAGTTTTCTATGTGAGATGAAAGAATAAAGAATGAAAAAGATAATTTTTGATATCGTCCTCTGTGCAATACTCTGCATGGCATGTACTCCGCATCCTCAGAATGTGAAGCATTCTGATGCTATGCCCGAGATTTATCCCGACTATATCGGTGTGACCATTCCTGCGAACATCGCTCCCATGAATTTTAATGCGGCAGATGAAGAAGTGGAACGCATGGATGTGATAGTTAAGGGAAGCAAAGGAGGCGAGATTCATGCAAATGGCAAATGGGCTGCTTTCGACCTTGATGAATGGCGAGAACTCACACGGAAGAATGTTGGTGGCGAGATTCGTTTCAAGGTTTGCATGTTGAAAAACGGACAATGGACAGAATATCAGACATTTGTCATGTATGTCAGTTCTTGTCCATTGGATGACTACGGTATAACATACCGACGCATTCCACCTGGCTATGAAGTGGGTGGAAACATTGGCATCTACCAAAGGGATTTACATTCGTTCAAGGAAACTGCTATATTGAAAGAATCAGCTGTGCCAGGACAATGCATGAACTGCCATACGGCAAACCGTACCGACCCAAAGCAATTCTATTTGCATTTGCGTGGCTCTCATGGAGGAACGGTCATTCAGCAAAACGGGCAACGCAGATGGTTGGAAACCAAAACGAGCGAAACCATTGGTGCCACAGCACATGGATGCTGGCATCCCGATGGACGTTACATCGCTTTTTCTCTCAGCCCTGTTGCACAGGCGTTCTATGTTGGCACGGAGCGATTGATAGAACCGTTCGACTTGAAGTCGGACATGCTGATGCTGGATGTGAAAACCAACGAACTCATTCGCACTCCCCTGTTGGAAACGGAGGATTACGAAACTTTCCCCAACTTCTCTGCCGATGGTAAAAAAATATTTTTCTGCTCTGCCAAATATTACAAAGTACCAGCTTCCGTCGATAGCATTCGCTACAGCATTTGCACAATTGATTTTGACACCAATACAGGAACTTGGGGCACACAGATTGACACTTTGCTCAATGCGCAAGAAGCGGGAAAGAGCTTCACGTTTCCTCGTGCCTCCTACGATGGCAAATGGCTGATGTACTGTCAAACGGATTTCGGCATGTTTCCAGTGGATCATCACGAAGGCGACCTTTGGCTAATGGATTTGCAAACAGGACACACAAGATGCTTGCATGAAGTGAATTCCGACGATGCAGAAAGCTACCACAGTTGGAGCAGCAATTCGCATTGGTTCGTGTTCACGAGTCGTCGAGGCGATGGCATGTACACTCAGCTCTACCTGTCGTGTATCGATGAGAACGGCAAGGTGGGCAAACCTTTTCTTCTACCACAAAAAAATCCAAGGAAATACTATATGGAAATGTTTGATGCCTATAATTGTCCTGATTTCACGAAGACGAAAGTGGATTTCAACATACGTGAGATAAGGCAAGAAGTGTTTTCAGACAAACGCATTCAAGTGAAAATTCAATAAAACAAATATGAAGAAAATACTGTTTTTCAGTTCGATAGTGGCTTTGGCACTATCCATCAATAGTTGTCAAAAGAACATGCAACCAACTCATGCATGCCACATCACAGGCGAAGTAAACGACACCGCTTTAGAAGGCGTGAGAATCTTCTTGGTACCATATTTTGGACCTAAGGATGCAGCCCACGTGGATTCCATCGAAATCAAAGACGGAAAATTCGAGTTTAGCACCGACACGCTCATGTTAGCTCAGATTTTGGTGGATTACCACAATCGCATGAACACACAGCCGCTGCTCGTTGTGACTGAACCAGGAGATGTGAAGGTGAAGATTGGGCTTGACAGTTCTGCATCTGGAACTGAGCAAAACGACATCCTTCAGAGCTGGAAAATTCGCACGGAGCAACACAATACGCAATACACGCGTATGAACAGAACGGCAAGAGAAGCAGAAAAAGCTGGAGACAGCATCACCTACAAGACATTCAAGGCGAAAGCCGACAGCGTTCACCTCAAGCACAAGCAATACACTCGCGAACTTGCCAGCAGTCTGAAGGAAGGTATTCTTCACGATTTTCTGAAAGAACTCTTCCCACTGACCTACACCCGCAAATATCCTGATGGCAAAGAAGTGGTGTTTGATGCTGACACCAACCAACCCATTGAAGAATGAACACTATGACATCAGCAAAAACAAACGATAGCACCAGACGCTGGTTGTGGATTCCATCATGTATTCTTACCATCGGCACATTCCTCTTCTGGCGACTCCTCTATCCCCATGCACTCACCTATCACGAACAATTCCAACTGTTCCTCTGGGATGATGACTACTTCATGGGAAGGATGGCAGAGCCAGGAGGATTGGCACGTTGGGTGGCAGAATGCTTGGTGCAGTTCTACAACAACGTAACGGTCGGTGCCATCATCATTGCATTGCTATATCTGCTCATTCAGATTTTCGTCGCATTACTCATCAAGCGGAATGTTGCAACTCTCCCTTCCTCCTGCCAATGGACAACATTCCTCGTTTGGAGTTTTCTACCTGTATTAGCACTTGGGTATCTGATGGGAGACGAAAACACCATGCTCACTTTTCCCGTTTCGCTTCTCATGGCTTTAGTCGCGATGTGGGCATACACCTACACACGTGCATGGTGGAACCAACGCTTTGTCTTTCCCATCATCATGTCCGTAGCACTCTATTGGATAGCAGGTCCCGTGGTACTGATGCTTTCCGTCTTCATGTCGATCTTCCCCCTCGGGAAACAATGGTTGAGAGTCGAAGGTCAAAAGTCTGAAAGTGAAGCGTGGAGCGTGGAGCGTGAAGCGATAAGAGTGAAAAGTGAAAAACGAAAAGTGAAAAATGCCATCCGACTCAATCGCTTCACGTTCCACACTTCACGCTCCACGTTCAATTTTTCACCTTTAACTTTTTACTCTTCACGCTTCCTGCTCCATGCCCTCTTTTGCATCGCCTTGGGCATCGTTCTCATTCTCTTCTCTGCACGCATTCTCCCGTTCACCACAGCTCGCCTCTTCCGTGGCATTGACTACTATCGCTATCCGTTGCTCATGCCCTATCTGATGATGGCTGTGATGGCTTTGTGCGTGTTTGTTCCGTTGCTTCCTACTGCACTACGCCATTGGTCCGCAAAGGCATCGCAACGCTTTTCTTTAGCCAGTGCCACTTTACTCATACTCTGTGCCTTGGTACTCAGTCCCAAAGCATACGACACAAAAACCTACGAGCTGATTCGATACGACTACCTCGTGCGCACACAGCAATGGGGAAAAGTGATTGAATGGGCGGAAAAGCACCATCCCGACCTGCCCATGAGTGTATGTGCTACCAACTTGGCTCTCGCACAAACGAACCAATTGGGCGAACGTGCCTTCCAATTCTTCCAGAAAGGCAGCGAAGGACTACTTCCTCACTTCGAGCGTAGTTTCATGTCGCCGCTCATCACCTCAGAGGCTTACTTCCATTTGGGACTTGTAAACTCGGCTCAGCGACTGACGTTTGAATGTATGGAGGCGATACCTAATTATAATAAAAGTGTGCGCGCCATGAAACGACTGGCGGAAACGAACCTCATCAACGGACAGTATGCCGTGGCACAGAAATATCTTGACATCCTCAAGAAAACCACTTTCTACAGCAAATGGGCAAAGCAGACGGAAACGCTGATTGGCAACGAGCAAGCCATCAACAACCACCCACTCTATGGTGAGAAACGACGCTCACACCTTCAGGAGGATTTCCTCTTCAGCGAGACGGAGCTTGACAAGATGATGGGGAAACTCTTCCTACAAAATCCTGAAAACTCTTTAGCGATGCAATATCTGATGCTCTATCCATTGTTGGACAAGGACATACACAAATTCATGCAATACATGAATGTCATTCAACAGAAGCAAACTTACATGCCTACCTTAGCACAGCAGGGTGTTGCCATCGCTTACATGCAACAACGTCAACAGCCTCCTCAAGGACTGCTCAGCGACATCATCCTTCAGCAATGCAACGATTTCTCACAGACTCTCTCACTGGGAAGCAAGGACTCTCCTACACTGGATAGATTCAAAGGAACGCTGTGGTATTACCTTGTAAAGTAAAGTGAAACGAAAAAAGTTTAGTGTTTAGGGTTTAGAGTTTAGAGTATCCTCGTTAAACGTTAAACATTAAACTTTAAACGTAAAATTTTTAACGTTAAACTTTAAAATGAAACTATATATTTTAGCCATATCCACAATCTTGTGCATTAGTTGCTCAAATGCACCAGAAAACGTGCAGAAGATGGATGATGTGCCACACATCTTTCCCGATTATATCGGCGTAACTATCCCCGTAGGCATAGCTCCGCTCAACTTCTCTGTGGAAGGGAACGACGTGGAAAGAGTGGATGTTACGGTAACGGGAAGCAACGGTGAGCCCCTGCATACAAACGGAAAAACGGCACAGTTCGACATCGATGATTGGCACCAGTTGCTGGAACAAAACAAAGGAAGCAAACTAAATGTGACGGTCAGCGCCAAGGAAAATGGTAAATGGAAACAATATAAGGACTTCACCATTTCCGTCAGTTCCCTGCCACTCGACGAATGGGGACTCACCTATCGCCGTATCGCACCAGGCTACGAAGTGTATAGCCACATTGGCCTCTACCAGCGCGACCTGTCCAACTTCAACGAACACACCATCATCGACAACACGCAAGTGCCTGGAGCCTGCTACAACTGCCACACTGCCAATCGCACAAACCCCGAACAGATGGTGTTCCATGTGCGTGGAGAAAACGGAGCTACTGTCATGCAAATCAACGGCAAGCGCGAAATCCTCAAGGCATCGAACGAAACGCTGGGCGGTTCGATGGTCTATCCCTATTGGCACCCATCGGGCGAATACTGCGCTTTTTCCACCAACACCACCCGACAGAGTTTTCATGTAGTGCCCGACGAGCGAATCGAAGTGTTCGACCTTGCCAGCGACATCCTCGTCTATCATCCCAAGACCCACGCCATCCTTTCCGACACACTCATTTCACGCCCGGACTGGAGCGAGAACACCCCTGTCTTCTCCCCAGATGGGAAAACACTTTATTTCATGACTTGCAAGCAGCAAGACTACCCACAGCATTTCAAGGACGAGAAATACAACCTCTGCAAAATCAGTTTCGACCCAGCCACAGGGCAATTCGGCAACCACGTTGACACCGTTTTCAACGCCATCAGCATGGGGAAGAGCCTCACCTGGCCGCGTCCTTCCTACGATGGCAAATACCTGTTGTTCACCCTCATGGACTACGGCTACTTCTCCATCTGGCACCAGGAAAGCGAACAATGGCTGATGGACCTCAGCACAGGGGAATCACGAAACCTATCAGAAATCAACAGCGATGCTGCCGACAGCTACCACAACTGGAGTGCCAACAGCCATTGGATAGTCTTCACCAGTCGCCGAGACGATGGACTTTACACTCGCCTCTATCTCAGTTCGATTGACAAAAACGGGCGTTTCTCCAAACCTTTCCTACTACCACAAAAGAATCCGAAGGAATACTACAGCGAAACCCTCTATTCCTTCAACACCCCCGACTTCACATCCACACGCGTCTCTTTCGACAGCCATCTCGCTGCACAAGAAATCCTTTCACCACACAGAGTGGAAACCAAAGTAAGGTGACGAAATTAAAATGAAGAATGAAGAATGAAAAATGAAGAATAAAGAATGGATTTTACTCTGCTCATTGGAAATGTAATTATCATTCTTCATTTAACTTCATTCTTCATTCTTAATTCTTCATTCTTAATTCATAATTTTACTTCAGCGCAGCGGCCACATCCTCAGCCGTGAAGTTCATCCTTTTCGAACCCAGGTCGGGCACATTAAAGCTCTTCAGGCAGTGGTCGTAGAAACTTGGATATTTCTGAGGCAAGCAGAAAGGTTTGTGAGCCTTGCCATGCTTGTCAATATAGCAAAAATAAGGTTTACCGTACAAACCGTCATCACGCTTCGACGCAAACACAAACCAGCGACTATTGCTGCTCCAAGAATGATACGTGTCGCTCATGTCACTGTTCACAACAGCAAGCGAATCAACACGCCCCGTCTGCAAATCAAGCAGACGCTGGTCCGACTCACGATGCCAGATGGGGAAAGTGCCGTATGCAGCCACCGTATAAAGCAGATAGCGACCGTCAGGACTCACCCTCGGATGGCACACACTCCCCTTCTCACCCTCTGCCTTGACAATCGTGTCAACCCGCTCGATAAAAGAACCCGTACCCTCGTCGAAACCGATGCGACAGAGGCTGTACTGCAACGACTTGATTTGAGACGGTAGTTCCACACGTGGAGCCGAACAGAAATAAATAGACTTCCCATCAGGAGAAAACGCAGGGAACGTCTCGAACGCCATGCTGTCAGCCAACAAGGTCGAACTGATGACTCGCTCCTCCTGCAAGTCATATACATACACATCCGACACCGCGTCGAACACTTCCAAACGTTTCTCACTCCGAGCATGGAAAGCTGGAATTATGACATTCGTGGAGAAACAGACATACCGACCCGAAGGCGAGAAAGTGAAATAAACACTACTACCCGTCGGGCTCTGGATATCCAATTTGCGCAACACACCACTCTCGTTGAGAATCGCACCGCCACCTTCACCCCTCACGTACATCATCGAGCGTTCAGGATGCTCCACCGAATGAGTATGGCAGTTCATGCAGCGATTCCCCACCACCTTATAAGAACACAGATTGCGCTCCTCGAAATTCTCCACGCAACGCTCACGTATCTCCAAATGGCTGAACACCTCATAGTCAGGCTCAATCAGGCGATAACTCAAGTAAGCATCCACCTCGTCTGCCACCACATGCCAAGAAAAAGGCAAGTATTCCGTCCAAACACCCGTATTCGCATCACGAGCCGTCACAGTCACATTCGCCTTCTTCCCTGTCGCCACCTGCATGAATGCCCTCCATTCATCTAATGGGAAACAGATTTCGTTGCCACGTCCCCCTGCCACCATCTCATAGTCCTCACATTCCACCCGTGCCTCCACAGCATCCACATCGCCCCTCACTAAGAAATTGAGAGGAGCAATGTTCCGAGGAATCGTCACGTCCGCATAGTCAGGATAAACAGGAGCCAACACCTCTGACTTCTTTACATCCTCTGGATGGGGCGTACAAGCCACACAAAGGATTGCACAGAATATGATAAAACAAATATATTTTTTCATCATGATAAATTACAGTAAATAATTAGATCCACCCAACCCTCCCTGTGGGGGAGGGTCTATAGTTGGGGTGGGTCTTGGGTCTTCTGGGGAGGGTCTATATTATCAAAATAGTACCAATACGTGTTCTTCCATTTGGCAGCAGCAGGAGTACCGCGCACAGCATTGTAAGCATTGAAGTCCACCAGCTGCTGCTCATCCACGATATAGCTCAGCATCTCCACCCGCGACGCACGGTTACTCGCCAGCCATGCCAAGAGAGCCTGCTGATAGAGCGGACAGACGCGAGGACGTCCACGATTCATGCAATACCTGTCGTAGAACAACTTGAACATCGCCACATTCCCCTGCACAAGCTCATGGCAAAGCAAATAATCCAGTGCTACTTCATTCTCAGCGTTGCTGTCTAACAACTCAGTCAGTATGGTACGTGCATCGTCGCCTACGCGCAGGGTGTCAGCTCTGTTCACAAACGCCCTCTTCCGCGCATAGAGAGGATTCCTGCGCGCCTCCCTCGCCCACTCCCTGTAAGCGAGCGTATGGTCCAGCAGACGCAAGTATTTCTCAGCCGCAGCAGAATCACCACTCACCAAGTTGCACTCAGCCAGCCGCTTCACCATTCGCACATTGCGGTTCGCCCGCGTGAACACACAGCCCATCATCGCAGCACGTTCAGCGTATGTCATGTCCCCCAACTCATAGTAAAGCTCGTTCATCACGCGGATGATTGTAACAGGCGTTTCAGGACCAATCCGCCACAGCGTGCCCAACTCCACAGGGCGCTTCAGCAGCAAGCCCTCAGGCAAGCGACCCATCCGCGCATTCGCCAAGTTGTAATAGAAACCCGACACAGCCAAGTCCGCGCCATCCCCTGTTGCCAGTTCCACCACGCGCTCGTCGTGCCCGAAGTAGAACTCATTGTCCAAAGCCAAGTAGCGTTCCACCTCCATCTCTGGCATACGCCACCGTCCCCTCTCCGGCAAACCCAGCCACGCATACGCCAAGACAAATGCAACAGGCAGCAGGCACCGCCGCAGCCAACGCTTGCGCAGCGGCAACAGCGTCATCAGCCACCACACAAGCGCATAGCCCAGCAGCGACACCGTACACCACAACGGATAAGCATACCACAGATGCCGCCAACCCTCCAATGTCATCACCACCATCCCCGTCGCCACCGCACCCACGCGGCACACACCCTCGCCCTCCAGAGCGCGACGCACCACGTCGCCCAACAGCAGCAGGCTAAGCGTCAGCAAAAGCGAACCAGCATAGAGGTAATAATAGAACTGCGTGAGGAAGTCACCCACCCAGCGAGCCAGCCAGCCGGCACCCTCCATCCTGTATCGGTGCCACTCGTCCCAGGTGAATACAAACAACTGGTTCTGCTCCTTATAAAAAAAATGGTAAGGATAACAGAACTCCAAGAACGCCCAGCAACCTACGCCCCACAGCCCAACGAGCAAGAAGCAACCATATTTTCGAAAAAAATCTTTCATCTATCCCATATGCCATTCCTTCATGAAACGACCCCGCAAAGATAAGAAAATAAATACGAAAAATGAAAAAAAGAGCCAACAAGCTTTGGCTTAGCATAGTCAAAGGACACACAGGAGCCACAAATTACGTTTTTATAGATTTTTAGATAATCTGAAAGATTTAGCTACGCCGAGCTAAGGTTAATGACAAAAAAAGAAATAATTTGTTGACTGAACAGAATTTTTTTTTTAATTTTGCACATCCTTATTATATTATTCTACTTAGGTTTTAGTAAAAAAATCACCCCAAAGGTAGCAAGCCAACACCGTTTATGAAGACTCCGAATTTTTTCCGTCCTTCGCGCTCTATCGCTACGCGCCTGACATGGCGCATCTTGATTACGCTGTTTATCATCTTCCTCATCCTCTCTATCCTGTTTTTCGTCATCCTCTTCTTCGTGGGTTTCGTGATGCTGTCAGGCCTGTTCTACACGCAGATGAGCGTGACGGAGGAGAAGGTGAACAATATCTTCACTGAGGTTGAGATTGCCACGTCGAACAACATTCCCGAGGCGGAGGAGAGTATCGAGAGTAGCGGGAAGGAGTATTTCGCCATTGAGCGGCTGCTGCAGCTGAACCCGAACATCGTGGGTGCTGCCATAGCGCTCAACCCCGAGGTGGAGCCAAGGAAAGGGCATCTGTTCGCTCCATACGCTTACCACGACAGCCTGGGCATCCACAGCAAGCGACTGGACACGGAGGAATACGACTATGTTCACAAGGAATGGTTCACGAAGCCGCTGGAGATGGGCAAGGGCATCTGGACGGAGCCGTATGTCGATGAGGGGGGCGGAAACATCAGGATGACGACTTACTCACTGCCACTGCTGAACCAGAAGGGGGATTTGTTCGCTGTGCTGACGGCCGACTTGTCGTTGGACAAGCTGACGGAACTGGTGGTGAAGTTGGACAGCATCAACAACGAGGATTTCGACTTGAGCCTTGAGGAGAACAAGGTGGGACGGTCGCGCACGTTCATCGTCACGCCAAAGGGTGCGTTCATCGTGCATCCCGACCACAAGCTGGACAGCAATGAACTGGTAGGCGACTACTTCAAGAGGATTTCGAAGTCGGAGGATATGGCTAAGAGGTTGATGAAGAGCTTTTTCTCGGGCGAACGTGACTATGAGGTTTTTGCGGACAAGGACAGGAACTTTTTCTTGGCATTCTATGTTCCCATCGAACGAACGGGATGGACGGCGGTGACGATTGTACCGTTCGGCGACATCCTGCCTCCTGTGTATTTCTTCATCAAGCTGGTCATCATCATCCTGGTGATTGGCATGATCATCATTTCCTTGGTGGCAAGGAAGAACATCCACAGCATCACGAAGCCACTGCGCTTGTTTGCGGAGTCGGCGATGGAAATATCGAACGGCCATCTTGACACACCACTGCCCGTGATTAAGACGAAAGACGAGATGCTGGTGCTGCACGACTCGTTCGAAACGATGCAGCACTCGCTTGCCACGCAGATTGAGCAAATCAAGAAAGTAAACGAGGAGAAGGGTCGCATCGAGGGCGAACTGCTCATTGCCCGCAACATCCAGATGGCGATGATTCCGAAGACATTTCCTGCCTTCCCCGACAGGAAGGACATCGACATCTATGCGCTGCTGGCTCCAGCGAAGGAGGTGGGCGGCGACCTCTACGACTTCCTGGTGCGCAATGAGAAGCTGTACTTCTGTGTAGGCGACGTATCGGGCAAGGGTGTTCCTGCCTCGATGGTGATGGCGGTGACGCGTGCTCTGTTCCGCACGGCTACGGCTCACGAGAGCAACCCGGGCAGGATGGTGGGGGAAATCAATGACATGATGGTGGAGGACAACGACTCCTTCATGTTTGTCACGCTGTTCGTGGGTGTCCTCGACTTGCCTACAGGCCGTCTGCGCTATTGCAACGGTGGGCACAACGCTCCAGTACTGATAGACGGTTCGGAGGTGGAGCTGCTGCCATGCGACGCGAACTTGCCTGTGGGCATCATGGCGGGTAGGCATTTCACGACTCAGGAGATTGTGGTGCGTCCCGACACGACGCTGTTCCTTTACACGGATGGCGTGACCGAGGCTGAGAACGTGGGATTCGAGCAGTTCCAAGAGGAAAGGATGTTGGACGTGGCGAGACAATCGGAACGGAAGCCGAAGGTTCTCATCGAGCGGATGAAGAAGGCCATTCAGGAGTTTGTGGGCGAGGCTGAGCAGAACGACGACATGACGATGCTTGCCATCCAGTACACGAAAGAGCAGGAGCAGAACGAATGGCTGTCGAGAGAGATTACTCTGCCGAACGACGTGGAGAGGGTGCCTGAGCTATCGGCGTTCGTGGAAGAAGTGTGCGAGGAAGTGGGGATGGACATGGGAGAGGTGATGAGCATGAATCTTGCCATCGAGGAGGCTGTGGTGAACGTGATGAGCTATGCATATCCGAAGGGGACGGATGGGGATGTGTTCATTGAGGCAAAAGCCAACAACGAATGTCTGAAATTCATCATCTCTGACTGGGGAAAGCCTTTCGACCCTACGGTGAAAGAAGACATCGACATCACGCTGCCTGCAGAGGAACGTCTCATCGGCGGTCTGGGCATCCACATCGTGCGACAGACGATGGACAGCATCAATTATGAGCGCACAGACGGTAAGAATGTGCTGACCCTGATTAAAAAAGTAAAGAATAAAGATTAGTTTTTGAGTTTATAGGTTCTCGCTGAGAAGAGTAACTTCGTTAAACGTTAAACTCTAAACTTTAAACGCTTTTAAGTTGGTATGTTTTTTTAGGAAAGATATTAAAATAATTAGAATAATTTTTTCAGAAATAATATGTTTTTTTGTTTTAAACAACACCTAATTTTTGGAGTAATTATGATAATTATTCTAATTTCTTTCCGAAAAAGAAGAGTAACTCCGTTAAACGTTAAACTCTAAACTTTAAACGTTTTTTTTAACGATTACTAAAAGCACAATGACAGACATTATACTATCAAGTTTCATCAGCCTTTTTGCACTGTTTGGAAAGGTGGAGCAGGTGGACGAGGAACGGGCTAAGAAGATGCTTGCCAACTACCTGCGCAGGCACTTTGGAATCCGAAATACAGACCTCTACTTGGACTTGTACAGCGACATGCGTCTTGCCTACGAAATGACGGATAACCTGGACAGCGAGAAGACCGTGGGGGTCATCTGCTCATCGCTGCATGGCAAGATTCAAGCTCGTGAGGAAGCCCTGTTGCTGTTGCGTGTGATGGAGTTCTGTGGATGTAACGACTCGACTGACAACACAATGTTTCAGACGATGGCATCGCTGTTCCACATTTCGAAAGAACAGTACCAGGACTTCACCGACTTCGTTGCCAACCGCAGTACGGAACGGGTGGTTCTGCACAAGATTGAAGGATTCGAAGGGACCATCAAGACATTGCTTGGCCGTGAGACAGGCTTGCTCATCTTCACGTACAACGGTACTGACACGGTGACACTCAACGATGTGCCTGTGTTGGCAGGTGTGTACCAGGTGTGGCAACAGAGCAGTGTGCTGAAAAACGCTAACGGACAACCCGTCTATTATTCCTCCATCGTCAGCGCATACGAAAAGGACGTTCACGAAGCGGCAAAGGTGGAATTCTGCGGACGCAACATCAACTTCCGCTTTCCGAACAGCGACAACGGCATGCACAACCTGAGCTTCACACTCGGCAATGGGGAGATGCTCGCCATCATGGGTGGTTCGGGAACTGGCAAGACTACCCTACTCTCCCTGCTCAATGGAACTCTGAGACCCCAAGAAGGGAGTATCACCATCAATGGGCACGACATTTCCGAACCCGAAGCCAAGAACCTGATTGGTTTCGTGCCTCAAGACGACTTGCTCATCGAGGAACTGACAGTCTATCAGAACCTTTGGTTCACGGCTCGACTGTGCTTCGAGGGATTGTCGGAGGAGGAAATCGACAAGCGCGTTGAGAAGACGCTGAAAGACTTGGGGCTTTATGCGGCCAAGGACTTGAAGGTGGGCTCTGCCATCAACAAATTCATTTCGGGCGGACAGCGCAAACGTCTGAACATCGCCTTGGAGTTGATACGAGAGCCTTCGGTACTTTTCCTCGATGAACCGACGTCGGGACTGTCTTCGGCTGACACAGAGAAGGTAATCCTGCTGCTGAAAGAACAAACCCTCAAGGGCAAACTCATCGTGGTGAATATCCATCAGCCTTCGAGCGATGTCTATAAACTCTTCGACCGCTTGTGGCTGCTCGACAAGGGTGGATACCCCGTGTTCGACGGCAATCCTATCGATGCCATCACCTATTTCAAGGAAACGGCTAATTATGCCGATGCAGAAACCAGTACCTGCCCCACTTGTGGTAATGTCAATCCGGAGATTGTGCTCAACATCATTGATGAAAAGGCACTGAGCAACACGGGAGAGGTCTCTGATGAGAGAAAGATGACTCCACAGAACTGGCACGAGCTCTATCTGAAAAACCGAGAGGAAATGCCTGAACCAAAGGTCTTCGACATGCCTCCATCAGACCAGAAGAAGCCGAGCGCATTCAAGCAGTTTTTTATCTTCTTGCAGCGCAACATCAAGACGAAAGTCACCAATGTGCAGTATCTTTCCATCACTCTCTGCATAGCTCCCCTGTTGGCTGTCATCTGTGCCCTACTGACACGTTTCTCACCGCCTGAAGGTTACACGGTGATGAACAATAAGAACTTGGTGAGCTACTTCTTCATGGCTGTCATCGTGGCAACATTCACTGGCATGAGTGGCAGTGCAGAGGAAATCATCAAAGACCGAGCCTTGCTCAAACGCGAACGATTCCTCAACCTGTCATACGGAAGTTACATCTGGTCGAAAATCGTGTATATGGCAGGCGTGTCTCTTGTCCAGACTCTCTTGTTCATTCTGGTAGGCAACAGCATCATGGGATTGCATGGGCTTTTCCTCACATGGTGGCTCATCTTGTTCACCACTGCCTTGCTTGCGAGCCTGACAGGATTACTCCTCTCCCAATGCCTAAACTCGGTTGTTGCCATCTACATCTGCATTCCACTGTTGCTGATTCCACAGATTTTGCTCTGCGGACTGGTGGTGAGTTTCAACGACCTCACCCCGAAAAGCACGACTGGGAATGTGCCACTGATAGGCGACATCATTCCTTCGAGGTGGTCGTTTGAGGCATTGGCTGTTACATCTTTCACAGACAACGAATACGAAAAGCATTTCTTTGCTTCCGACAAAGAAAAGTATGAGACACAATATTATAATATAGGAGTGCTTTACGAGTTGCAGTCGCAATTAGAAACGATGAAGAGCGAAAAAAACGCAGGCAAGGAGGTGAATCCTAAGCATTTAAGCATCATCAGAACCAATCTTCCACTCGTTACATCGTTTTGCGAAATGGATGCTTACCAAGGCGACTGGTCGTACTCATCACTGCACGACTACATGAAAGAAGCGGAAAGCATCTTGTCGAAACGAAGCAATCGAATCACCCTGCAAGCAGACAAGGAAACAGCTCGTTTCTTGCAAACAAACGGAAAGGACGCTCTGCTGGAACTGAAGAGGAACAACTACAACTTGCAGTTGGAGGACTGCGTGATAGGTGCTGAAAATCAGCGTATGCTGGATGTCGTTGACAACCATATTGTTGCTCGAACAGGTTCTGTGTTCCTCACCCCTCTGAGCCATAATGGACGTGCGCCTTTTTACAGCAGCGAGAAAATCCTTGGCGAATGGCATATCAAGACGCTGTGGTTCAATCTTTCTGTCCTGCTCTTCATGAGTATCATCGTGATTCTGATGCTACTGACGGATTGCCCAGGACGCTATATGAGAAAAGCAACTGATTAGGAAATAATGCTTGAAGATTCGGCGGAGAATTGCCGAAGACGAAACTAAAAAGAAGAAAGGAAAAGAAGAGAGAATGGTTTTGAACTAAAACTCGATTGTTCAAAGTAAAAAAAACAGTTCTCTTTGGTCTTTTTCTTTTTTCTTTTTCAATTTTTAATTCTCAATGATGCTTATCTTAAAAATTTTACTTATTTTTGCAACGGAATATGCACTTAACATATTGTTAAGGCATCCAATAAGACAAAACAAGTGAGAAGTGAAAAGTGAGAAGTGAAAAAAAGACCCAACACATCCCTTCCTGTGAGGGAGGGTTAGAGAGGGTCTATAAAACTCAAAATCTTATAAACGTAAAAAGAAACAAATAAATCCTAATTAATCATCAAAATTTTATTAACAATGAAGAAATTATCCATTTTGGCTATTGCTTTTGTTGTCATTGCTCTGGCAGCTTGCGACAATAAGAAAGCTAATCAGACAGCTCAAGCAGAAGTTGAGAAGAGCTTCGAACAGGAACAAATCGAGGCAAACATCAAAGTTCAGGTTGATAGCATTGCTGCTGAGTTAGGTAAACTTCAGCAGTTCCCTTTCCTTCAGGAAAACAGTGATTTTGCTTTGACTCAGGAGGAAAAGCAAGTGAAACCAGAGTATCTGCTTGACCCTGCAGTTTCAGAAGAGGCTGTTACACTCACAGAAAAATACCGCATTCTGAGTGCTCTCAGCGTTGACCGCAAAATCGCAGAGCTTTATGAAATGCCAACAGATGCTTATGACAAGGCTATCACCAAGTTGAGTGCTGACATCAACGACCCTTCATTCAAGGTGATGGACAATGCCAACAACATCTTTGAGACTACATCAGCTCTCTATGATGCCATGAGCGAGAATGGACGCATCAACTATTTCTGGCAGCTTGCTTCTGCTGCAATGGTTGAACAGCTCTATGTTGTAAACCAGAATTCAGACAAGTTCCTCAGCGTATTCGACGACAACGCAGCTTCTAATGTTACATTCCGTCTTATCCTGATTCAGGATGCTCTGAAGCATCTCGTTGATTACGATCCTGAAATCAAGCCTGTTGCTGATGCTCTGTCATCTCTTGATGTGCTCAACGCAACAACGGTTGATGAGCTGAAGTCGCAGATGGCTGAAGCTAAGGAGAAGATTGAAGCTGCTCGTAAGGCTTTGGTTAAGTAATACATCCACAACCATGACTTTGGATATTAAAGAACACGAAGGAGGAATGACAGCCGTATTCAGCGGTCGTTTGGATACTCCCTCCGCTATTAAAATACAAAGCGAAATCACCCCCCTTCTGAACAATGCGGACAAGGAAATCATCCTGGACTGTGAAAAACTGGAATACATCAGTAGTTCAGGTCTTCGCTTATTTCTTGCCATCCGCAAGGAAGTTTCTACCAAGGGTGGAAAGGTGATAGTCGAGCATATCAATGACGACATCAAAAAGGTGTTTATGATGACTGGTTTCATCCAATTGTTTGAAGTGCGTTAATAGATTCTATCACCTTATTATATATTATTGAGAGACCAACTGAACAAGCAGTTGGTTTCTTTTTTTTGACGAATACGTATGCTCTTGAAATCATAAGATTCAAATTGCCTTTTTCTCGTTTTATGCCAAATAACACATTGTGTTCGTACACACGCGTTGATATTTATCAATAAAACGCGGTATTTTTTAAAAAAGTGTTGAAGAGATAACGCTTAAAAGCAGAAACTGACGTAACTTTGCAGTGTCAAAAGGGAAATGTTAGAAAAAGACATGAACCAAGACGTTTTAAAGCAGAAGTTAGTTAATATTAGTTAGGTGATATTTTTATACAATTAGGTGTTATTTAGTTAGAACAGTATGATGATGAACCGCTCGCGAAGAGTCGTTCATCATTTCTTTTTTTATTTAGCTTCACTATTTTCGTTTTTTTGCACTATCTTTGCAGAAAATTTCGAACAGAGGCAAGACAACTCCTCGCAGAAAAGGAAAAAAGATTGAAAAGAAAAATCATGAAACAAGACATCACTCCCGTTCTGCTACTCACAGGCTACCTGGGTAGCGGAAAAACAACATTGGTAAACCATATCCTTACAAACGAGCGAAATATCAAGTTCGCTGTCATTGTCAACGACATTGGTGAGGTGAACATTGATGCCGACCTCATTCAGAAAGGCGGTATCGTGGGACAGAAGGACGACAGCTTAGTAGCATTGCAAAATGGTTGCATCTGCTGCACACTGAAAATGGACCTCGTGGAGCAAATCAACGACATCCTGAAAATGGGACGCTTCGACTATATTGTAATTGAAGCAAGCGGTATCTGTGAACCAGAACCTATCGCTCAGACCATCTGCTCCATCCCAACTCTTGGTCCACAATACACCCAGCATGGACTGGCACGTCTCGACTGCATCACTACTGTGGTGGATGCATTACGTTTGCAGAGCGAATTTGCTTGTGGTGATGACCTTACCCGCAAACACATTGACGAAGAAGACATAGAGAACCTGATTATCCAACAAATTGAATTCTGCAACATCATTCTTCTGAACAAAGCATCAGAAGTGTCACCTAAGGAACTTGGACGCATTCGCGAAATTCTGCACGTACTGCAACCAAAAGCAACCATCATTGATTGCGACTATTGCAATGTGGAGTTGGACGCTCTGCTCAATACCAATTTATTTGATTTCGAGCGTGTTGCCACCTCAGCTACATGGGTGAGCGAATTGGAACGAGAAATGAACGAGGATGAAGACGAAGAAGAGGAACATCACCACCATCATGAACATGATGATGATGACGATGAAGATGAAGAAGAGGAACATCATCACCACGATGAACATGATGACGACGATGAAGAGGAAGAGGAACATCACCACCATCATCATCACCACCATCACCACCACGACGAAGGTGAAGCAGAGGAATATGGAATTGGGACTTTCGTCTATTATCGACGTCAACCTTTAGACATCAACGAATTCGACCAGTTTGTGGCAAAATGGCCAAAGAGCGTGATTCGTGCCAAAGGCATTTGCTATTTCTCTCATCAGCGCGACATGAGTTTCATCTTTGAGCAAGCAGGTGTGCAGAAAAAAATCAGTGAAGCTGGACTCTGGTGGGCAACGGCTCCTGAAGAGGAACTGCGAGCAATGGTTGAGCGCAACCCAATCATCATGCGCGATTGGGATGAGAAATACGGTGACCGCATGGTGAAACTCGTATTCATCGGCCAAAAGATGGACCAGGAAAAAATCACAAAAGACCTCGATGCTTGTCTTGTTAAGGATTAAAAGGGGTATTTGAAACCGCAGACAATTCAAGCGTTACGGATAATTTTCTATTTGACAACCACAGATGACACGGATGAACACAGATAAAAAAATCTGTAGAATCTGTGTCATCTGTGGTTCACTTTTAATTAATCTTACAACCACAGATGGCACAGATGATCACAGATGAAAAACATCTGTAGAATCTGTGCCATCTGTGGTTTGTTTATTGATTTAGGAACATCTTAACTTCATCGATGTGCTGTAAGGCGGTTTGTCGTCCCAACTCATATACAAGTCTCATTTGTTCGGGATCGTGACAGATGTGCCCAATGGGAAGCGCTTCAGAAGGACGGATAACGTATGCAAGTCCTTTCCGTTCTTGTTCTTTCACGTATGCGAGTTGGGAATTATACATTTCATGGCGGTGAGCAACGGCATCGATGAATCGTGGATATTTGCGAAGCTGCAAGCGCATCAATGATGTGAAACGATTTTTCTTTTTCTCATAGCCATCTGGACGTGTGAGAATGACAACATTCTTCTGATACCCAATGCTTTGGAAGTATTGCAAGGGAATACTATCAGCAATTCCACCGTCCAACAAGTGATAGTCTTCGAGTTTCACAACCTTTGAGCAGAGAGGCATGGATGCAGAAGCACGAATCCAATCAAAGGTAACGTCGTTGGCTTCAGGCAATAATTGATAAACAGCTTTCCCTGTCACCACATCGGTGCAAACACAATAAAACTCAATAGGACTCTTATTGTAAGTTTCCACATCGAAAACGTCGAGATGCTTGGGCATTTCGTGATATGCGAAATCTGCTCCAAAGAGGTCACCCGTGAAGATGAGAGAACGCAAAGAACACATCCGCCAGTCGTGAGCAAAGCGCATGTTGTAGCGCAAGGCACGTCCTGGCTGATGGCTCTTGATGTTGCAACCAAAGGCAGCACCAGCACTCACACCTATCACTCCGTCGAAGGCAATGCCATAGTTCTCAAAAACATCCGTTATGCCACAGGTGAAAAGTCCACGCATAGCACCACCTTCCAAGACGAGTCCAACCTTCCCTACACCAAGTTGAGAAGAAGTTTTTGTATCACTGTTCATATTCTTCATTGAGCACGCTCCACTTTAACCCTGTCCTTTGTACTTCTCTCCAATTGAAGAAGAAAACGCTTTCGCTCCAATCCTGCTGCAAACCCCGTCAGCTTACCATTGGCACCAATCACACGGTGACAGGGAACAATGATGCTGATAGGATTCCGTCCCACAGCCATACCCACGGCACGCGAGGATTTAACTGACATGCCCATGCTCTTGGCAATGGCACTATATGTGGTAGTCGTTCCGAAAGGAATATGCAAAAGCTGAGTCCATACCGCCACTTGAAAATCCGTTCCTATCAATCGGACAGGAATAGAAAACGATGGTTGACGGCCTGAGAAATACACATCCATCCATCGTTTCGCGTCTGCAAACAATGGCAAATCGTGTTGCTCATTCCAAATGGGTTTCGCACCGAAATGCTTCTGTCCTTCCATCCACAGCCCCGTCAACCGCTCCCCATCGCTTGCCAATGTGAGTAATCCCAATGGAGAATCAACCGTTGTGATCAGCATCTTCTCACTCCACATACTTCACCTTTTCCCCATCACGAGGTTTTGCTTCTGGAGATTCATCGGGATAGCCAAAGCCAATGGCATAGACCAGACGATAACCATCCGGGAAGCCAAGTTTCTTCACAAAAGCCTTGCCTCTTTCATCGCTATTGAGAAAACGAACAGGACCACCCAAGAAACAAGAACCAATGCCCATAGACCATGCAGCCAGCACCATATTCTCCCCCAAGATACCTGCATCCAGTTCACCTCTACCCTCTGGCACCGCTACGAACACAACTGAAGGAGCATTACGAAACATGTTACGGAAACCGTTACCTGTCATTCGTTTTCTCTGCTCCTCATTCATGCCACTCATCTGCGCTTCGGTAATATCTTTCAGCATCTGCTGATTATCCACCACACGCACTTCCCAAGGCTGTGCGTTCATTCCGCTTGGGGCATTAATACCACATTTGAGAATCATGTCCATTTGGTCGCGGCGAACAGGCGCGTCCTTGTACTTTCTCACGGAACGTCGAGAGAGAATCGTGTGAACCACTGCTGCACTATCGATAGAATGTGCACTCAACTTCTGTGCAGAAACATGTTGTGTGCCAATAGCACTCAACAAAGTAAACAAAATAGCAATTTTCTTCATTTCTTCTATTATTAGGTAATCGTTAATAAATAAGTTAGTACGATTTTAAACCACGAATTACTCGAATTAAACGAATTATTTAAGAATTATATAATCAAATTACGCGAACAAAAAATGCTGGCATTTTTAAAATTAGAGAAATTCGATAAAATTAAATACTAAAAATTCGTTTAATTCGTGCAATTCGTGGTTGAGAATAATCCCAAGTTATTTTTTATCGTCATTAGAGGCTGTTATCTTAAGTGAAAATAAATAGCTAAAAGCTTTTGTAACATAATAATCTACGATGTACCTTGTTCTTTGTAGTTAATACAATCCGTGTGCATCTGTGAAATCTGTGGTTTAATAAAAAATCACCACTAATCCGCAGTAGGAAACAAGTAGAATTGGCGGTTCACATCAGGGTCGAGCATTAACTGGTCGAGAACAATGTGTTCATCGAGTGCTTTCACCACCACTTGGTGCTTTCCCACAGAAAGAATCACCGTCATCGTTCGCACCGCCTGTCCACGCAGCACATTCTGCTTCCATCTTTCAGAGCGGTAAGGTTCCTTCAAGCTGAACACACGCTCATCGCCACCATCCACGGAAACCGAGAAACGGATGTCACCCTTGTCAAAAGGCTGCGTAGGAATCAAGGCAATGCGAAGAGCATATTCACCATCTGTTTCCACATTGAAGCCATAGCTCACCCATTCATCCTTTGGCAGAGGCACAGCATTCAGCGAGTGTCCCAGCAGCTGCACAGGAGCAAGTTCAGCTATCGACTCATCGTATTGGTCGGCATTCTTGGCAATCGCACCATCCAGACGGAGAGGATGCACAGTGCGTTTCTGACGAGCATGGAACTGAACCAATTCCTCAACACGCTTGTCCGACAGCGTGTCAGGCAAAGACGGAGCTTGGAACACAAGCAGGTTGCGAGGGTGAGACATCATCAGATGATGCCACTTGCCATGATTCATTTCGTCGTAACGCTTATCATTCTGCAAAATGCGAGCATACGCATCCTGACTGAGTGCTTCAGCCATATAAATGGCGCGCTTGAAAGAATCAGCACGAGCGTAAGTTGAGCGTGGAGTGCGAACCCTGTCCATAGTTTCTTGTTCTTTCAACTGCCTTGCCCGTTGAGCCTCCAAATGCTTTCGAGCCATCATCGCAGCCCCTTCCACTCGATATTGAATCGCACCGAAATAAGCATCCTGTTGCGAAGGACTCATCATCTCACCAATGCGATTCACCTCTTGCAGCAATGCATCATACCGTTCAAGATACCTGTCCGCTTCACTGCCAAAGGCAGAAAAACTGAACTCCGAGTCCTGCACAGGCGACATGCCTCGTTCATATTTCCTCTTATCAAGCTCCACTTGGTTCCAGCCCATGAACTCAGGTTTGCGCATGGCGGTGAGCCGATAGAATTCCCTCATCACAGGCAGGAGCGCATCACCAGCCTCCTTGCCAAACTCACGACACAACCACCCGTGCAGATGGTCTTGCAGAAGAGAAGGAGCAAAAGCAGGATAATTCCAAGCCATGTCAAGGAACAATTCGAGGTCATAGCTCGCCACCTTCACATCGTGAACATTCACAATCCATTGCCTCCTCGCTCCATGCCGATAAGCCTCACTCATCTCTTGGTAAATAAGACCAGGCTGGGTGGTAGTGAGCCAAAGATAATCATGAGGACGCCCCCAATAGCTCATGTGATAATACACACCCGAACCACCCTTGCGAGCCTGCTGTTCAGCATCAGGCAGACGTGTCAGATATCCATAATTGTCATCACACCAAATCAAAGTCACATCATCTGGCACACGCAGCCCATTCTCATACACCTCCAGCACCTCCTTGTAAGGCACAAACACCTGAGGAACCCTTTCCACATCAGCACTCACATACGTACCGAGCATCTCCCGCTGGTCGTCAATCACCTTCTGCAACCAATACGTTTGTTCTTCCAAGTTCTTCGGTCCCTCCATGTTGCCATCGTGGATGCCACGCATACCGATGGTATAGACATTCTCAAACTGCCTCACCTCCTTCAGCCTTGAAATCCAATAGTCCCGCACCTGTTCCCTGTTAGAGAGATAATTGAAACGGCCCCTGCCGTCAACATCCCACTCCGTCGTGTTGTTCCGCATCATAGGCTCGCAATGGCTCGTACCCACGATGATACCACAGCTGTCAGCAATCTCCTTGGCACCCTCCACCTGATAGAACGGCACTGTGCCCTCATGCATGGCAGGCCAAATCATGTTCGCACGAAGACGAAGGAGCAACTGGAAGATTTTCTTGTAAGTCTGAGCACCAATCCGCATCAGTCGCCTACCCTTCACAGCACCAGTCCTGTACTCCGACGGCTCAAACGTCCTGTGACTCCACACCATCGTGCTCCAGTCCTCGTCGTTGATGAAAATGCCACGACGCTCCACCGACGGACACTGCAACGACGTGAAACCTTCCTCCACGCTCAGCCGTTCCTTTTTTGCTGGCAAATTGTCACCCCACCACACCCAGGGCGACACACCAGCCCATCGCGACAGTTCCAGCAGTGCGTAAGCAGTACCACGACCGTTGTTTCCGATGGCATAAATTTTTCCAGTCCTCTCAGCCACACAGAAAGCATCCATACTTGCCATCAGCTTCTCAGTGTCAATCCCCAATTTGCGAAGTTTCTTCACCACAGACTTCTTTGCCCTATCCAGTTGGAAGACAAGAACTCGCGCCTTGCCACTCGCCATTTGCTCAGCAGCAACTCCCGTTGACAGTTCCATGTCCGATACGAACATCTCAGTTGCCACCTTCACCACAGGAGCCACATCCGTCTGATAAGAATAGAAGACAGGATGAACACCATCAAACCATATCACATCCTTGGCAACAACCTGCAAGGATTGGGACAAAAAGAAAACCAATGAAAACAGAGAAAAATACTTGGAAACCTTCATGCTATGATTATTTCGATTATTTTATGAACGTGAAGCGCGAAGAGAAGTACAAAAAACAATCAGGGATTTAAAGGATTAAAGGGATTCTTTACTTTACACTTAACCCTAAACACAAAAACATGTTCTTTGTTCTTTGTACATAATAGAGGTTTTTTCACATTTAACTCTTATCGCTCCACCTTATTTGTTAGGACAATGCAAAAATACGACATTCCCCCTCCATCCAGATGGAAAAACGTGTGCATATCCTTCAAAATCGTACACACCTCTTTTAGTAACACTAAAGACGATTTAGTGCATTTTAAAAATCGCCGTCGGTCCTGTACTGAAGTTTTCTTTTGATTGAACTGAATCAACGAGCCTTCAGCGTTATTCAAGCGAGCCCTCGTTTGAACGATAACGAGGGCTCGCTGATTCGATAACGAGCCCTCGGTCGTTTAGTAGAATCGAAATGACGATTAAGCATTTAAGTTAACGTGAAGCGTGAAGTGTGAAGCGTAAGGAGAAGTACAAAGTACAATCAGGGATTTAAAGGATTAAAGGGATTCTTTGGTGAGTTAAAAATTAAAAGTTAAAAGTTAAAAATGCCATCCGGCTCTATCGCTTCACACTTCACGCTTCACACTTCACGTTAAACACTAAACCCTAAACACAAATCAGGGATTTTAAGGATTTAAAGGGATTATTTTCCTCTCTATCCTCTCCCCTCGCCTTTCTCTTCCCCTCGGGGGAGCTGGAGGGGGCTGGGCTGAGGGTGAGGCTTTTTCACTTTTAACTCTTATGCACCTTGTCTTCGTTTTTCTTCACGAAGTCTTTCCACGATGAGAATTTCTTTTCGGACTGAGGGGTTCCCATCTGAATGAAATGACAATAGGCGGCAGCCAGCGCATCCGTGGCATCCATCTGCACTTCCATGTCCTCGGCACTGATGTGGAGCATCCGTTGGAGCATCCCAGCCACTTGCTCCTTCGATGCTGCTCCGTTTCCCGTAATTGCCACCTTGATTTTCCTCGGTTCGTATTCATGGATGGGTATGTCGCGCACGATGGCAGCTGCAATCGCCACGCCTTGTGCTCGTCCCAGCTTCAGCATCGACTGCACGTTCTTGCCGAAGAAAGGTGCTTCAATGGCAAGTTCATCTGGCTTGTATTCATCGATGACTCCAGTCACTCGTTCGAATATCTTTCCCAAGCGCAGGTATGGGTCGCGCGTGTTCTTCATGTTGATAACCCCCATCGCTACCATCTCTGCCTTGTTTCCAACGATGCGTAACACACCATACCCCATCACGTTTGTGCCTGGGTCGATGCCCAAGAGAATCTTCTCTGTCGTCCGTCTGTCCATCATCTACTTAAGTTTTAGGTAAGTTAATAATTAAAAGTAGCCCCTCCCAACCTCCCCAAGGGGAGGAGAAGCTGTCTGGATGGTTATTCACTCCCCCTTGGGGGAGCTGGAGGGGGCTTTTAACTTATCAAGTTTTCAGGGGAGAGTCAAAAAACAACTTCCATCATTGTTGGAAAGCCTACCACTCTGTCTGTGAATACCTTAAGCATCTCTTGGTTAAGTTTTGCTCCAACTTCGGTGTACCAGCGATGAAGTGCCTTCGTGTCTTCGGTTTCGAATTGCAGGGAAAAACTCTCTGTGCCTTCTTCATGATGGGAAAGGATGCGCAAAAGTCGCGGGTTCGACACGGCTCCCGACGCAATAGCAGCTGGTACCATCACTTCGTGTACGTAGATGACAAAATTCCGTGCCTCGGCTTGGGCTACGGTGTAAGTGGTGTTATAAACTATCATATTTTAAGTTTCTGAGTTTTTAATCAAGGATTGAAAGGATTTTTAGGATTTTCGCTTACTACGTTGTTC
>DGSN01000070.1:25081-54107 GCA_002393575.1 Prevotellaceae bacterium UBA4361
CGTTGTTCCTTGTTCTTTGTCCTTTATACTTAATTGAGGTTTTATCAAGGATTTAAAGGATTTAAAGGGATTATTTTCCTCTCTATCCACTCCCCTCGCCTTTTGGAGAGGGGTCGGGGGTGAGGCTTTTTCATTTTTCACTTTTCACTTTTATCGCTTCTTTTATGCAAAGTTATAAAGATTTTAAAGAAAAACGAAAAAAGCATTTCTTTTTCTTAACTGTTTCTGTTTAAAAACGGGTATATCGTTAAAAAATACAAGAATTTTTGTTGGGCAGGAAAATATGCGTATCTTTGCATGATTTTTTGTAGCGATGCAAGGTGAAGCTTTTCACCTGAAACAATAATGCGAATAGGGTTTTGAAAAAACGAATCTACATATTTTTCTTCATGCTGACGGCTGTGTTTACCATTGCCCAAAGTGGGCGAAGCCTTAGCACGGGGAAAACGAATTGCTTGCCTTTCGAGGTGGTACGCGACTCCGTCATTGTACCCCAACGGTCAGCTCAGCGAGATTCGTTGAAGAAAAGCACACTCACTGAAGACCAAAAGGCTCTAGCGGAACTGGACTCCGTGAAAAGGGCGTTCGACCGTGAGCACGGCATCAGCAACGACAGTATTGTTCCTCGAAAATCCGATACTCAGCAGGGGAATAGCAAAGCCATCCAGTGGAACGATTCCATTGCAGCCGTGGAGGACTCCATCGCGGAGTCGAAGAAAGGTGCGCTGGAAGACCCTGTGGCTTTCGAATCAAAAGACTCGCTGGTGTTCTACATGGACACGAAGAATGCTCATCTGTATGGTGACGGTAAGGTGGACTACCAGAACATCACGTTGACTTCCGACTTGATTACGATGAACATGGACAGTTCTGTCGTCCATGCTGTGGGTGTGGTGGATAGCTTGGGAAACATCGAAGGAAAACCTGTGTTCAAGCAGGGAAGCGATGAGTATGAGCTGGATGCTATTTCCTACAACTTCAAATCGCAGAAGGCGTTCATCACGAATGTCTCCACGGAACAGCAAGAGGGCTTTCTCCGAAGTTACGAGGCGAAGAAGGTGAACGACAAGGTGTTCAACATGAGAAAGGGTACTTACACGACCTGCGACGAGGAGCATCCTCACTTCTACATCGCCTTGAGCCGTGGCAAGGTGTACCGAGGCAAGAGTGTGTTTTCGGGTCCCGCCTGGCTCGTCGTTGAGGATGTGCCGTTGCCGTTAGCTGTTCCCTTTGCCTATTTCCCATTCACCGATTCTTATAGTTCAGGCTTCATCATGCCGAGCTATGGCGACGAGAGTACGCGTGGCTTCTACTTGCGCGATGGTGGCTACTATTTCGCCATCAACGACAACTGGGACTTGAAGCTAACGGGAGAAATCTTCACGAAAGGTTCTTGGGGCATTGGGGCTCAGACCACCTATAAGAAACGCTACAAGTATTCTGGCAATTTCTATTTCAACTACCAGGTGTCGGTCACGGGCGAAAAGAATATTCCTGGCTATTCCAAGGAGAAGAACTTCAAGGTTCAGTGGAGCCACAAGCAGGATGCAAAAGCCAATCCCAACAGTTCTTTCTCAGCCAGCGTGAACTTTGCCACCCAGAGCTTTGAGAAGAACAACCTCACAAGCCTCTACAACCCTACCGCCTATTCTCAGAGCATCCGAACTTCATCCATCAGATACTCTCGCAACATTCCTTCTATCGGCTTGAGTATCACGTCGAGCATGAACATTTCCCAGAACATGCGCGACTCTGTCATTTCGCTTACCCTTCCCAACCTGAGCATTAGCCTCCAGCGCATCTACCCTTTCCGCCGCAAGAAGATGGTAGGCAAGGAAAGATGGTATGAGAAAATCAACCTATACTACACAGGATTGATCGAAAACAGCATCAGGACAAAGGAGAACAAGTTGCTGAAAAGCAATCTTATCAAGGATTGGACCAACGGCATGAAGCACACCATCCCTGTGTCGGCTTCTTTTCAGGTGTTGAAATACATCAACGTCGTTCCATCGTTCACCTACAATTCCCGTTGGTACACACGCCGCGTGGAGCAGAGCTGGGATCAGCTCAACCAGCACGTGGTGCGCGACACCATCTACGGCTTCAACAATGTGTACGACTACAACCTCAGCGTTCAGGCAAACACCAAGCTCTACGGTTTCTATAAGTTCAACCCGAAGGTGTGGGGACAGAAACTGCAAATGGTGCGACATGTGTTCACGCCGAGTGTGTCCTTCAACTATGCTCCCGACTTCAGTGCCACGCGCTATGGGTATCACAAAACTTACGTTCAGACCGACATCAACGGCAATGTGACGCAAAAGGTGGATTACTCTCCATTCGAAGGTTCCTTGTATAGCTACCCTGGAAAAGGAAAGGTGGGAAGCGTGAGTCTCGACATTGGCAACAACATCGAAATGAAAGTGAAGAGCGACCGAGACTCTACAGGTGTGAAGAAAATCAGTCTGATTGATGAACTCGGTGCCAGCATCACTTACAACATGGCTGCTAAGACTCAGCCTTGGGGCAACCTGAACACCCGTCTGCGACTGAAATGGGGAAAATTCACCTTCAACATGAACACCACATGGCAGACATACGCCTACGCATTCGATGAAAGAGGAAACGTAATTGTCGGTGACAGGACTGAATGGTCATACGGACGTTGGGGACGCTATCAAGGCACATCGAAACACCTTTCATATACCTTCAACAATCAGTCGCTGAAAAAAATCAAGAAAAGCATTCGCAAACTTTTCGGACATGACGACGAAGAAGAATTGGAGGAACAGAAAAAGGACGAGAACAGCGAGGAAAGCGAAGGCAAGCCAGACGTTGGCCGCAGGAACAAATCCAAGAAAAAGCAGGAGGAAAGCGTAGGCACTGATGCTGACGGCTACATGAAATTCTCCATTCCGTGGACTCTCACTATTTCCTACGGTATCAGCATGTCTGAAGACCGCTCCAAGCCTATCAACGTGAAGTCGATGCGCTATCCATATAAATTCGTTCAGAATCTGAATATCTCAGGTAGTGTGCGTCTGTCATCAGGATGGAACATTGCCTACATGTCTGGTTACGACTTCACCAACAAGGCGATTTCCATGACAACTGTCAATATTTCGCGCGACATGCACTGCTTTAACATTTCGGGAGGCATGACTTTCGGTCCATTCACCTCATATCATGTCACCATGCGAGCAAATGCCAGCACTCTTACCGATGCTCTCAAGTACGACAAGAAAAGCTCTTACTCCAGCTCCATCCGCTGGTATTAAGTAGGAGTGAAAAGAGTCGAAGGTCTAAGGTCGAAAGTCTAAGGTCTAAGGTCTAAGGTCTAAGGTCGAAAGTCGAAAGTCTAAGGTCGAAAGTCAAAAGTCTAAGGTCTAAGGCAAAAGCAACCACATACCTTAGACCTCAGACCTTAGACCTTAGACATGAAAATAATTAAAAATCAATATGAATATCAATGATTTGTCAGCACTGGGCATATCTGAATTGAGCGATATGCAGCAGTGTGTGTCGAAAGCGTGGCAAGAGCAAAGCGATAAGGACATTGTGCTACTTTCCCCAACGGGCAGCGGCAAAACCATCGCCTATCTCCTACCCCTCATGGAGCGTATCGACACTTCAGCCGACTGTGTGCAAGCCGTCGTCATAGTTCCATCCCGAGAATTGGCGATGCAGACAGACGATGTCATCAAGAAGATGAAGACCGACGTGAGGAGCCTCTGCTGCTATGGAGGTCGCCCAGCTATGGACGAACACAGGAAGATGAATGTCCTTCAGCCCCACATCATCATTGCTACACCAGGACGACTGGTGGACCATCTCAGCAAGCGGAATTTCGAAGTAACATACATACGCACTCTTGTCATCGACGAATTCGACAAGAGTCTGGAATTTGGTTTTCAGAAAGAAATGCAGGAAGCCATCTCGATGCTACCACTTGTGAAGAAGAGAGTGCTGCTCAGTGCCACAGATGCGGAACAGATTCCCCATTTTGTGAACATGAGCGGAGCACTGCGCATCGACTATCTGAAAGCAGAAGAACGTGTGGCATTCAGCATTGTCCATTCCCCACAGAAAGACAAGCTCAACACCCTACTCGACCTCCTGCGCAGCCTTGGCTCATCCAAGATCATCGTCTTTCTCAACTACCGCGATGCCGTAGGACGAGTGTATGACTTTCTCAAAGCACAAGGTGTGGCAGCCGAAATGTATCATGGCGGCATGGAACAAGACCGACGCGAACGAGCCATCTATAAATTTGGAAACGGAACAAGCAACGTACTCGTTTCCACCGATTTGGGTTCTCGTGGCCTCGACATTCCCGACACCGACTGCATCATCCACTACCATCTTCCCATCAACCAAGAAGCCTATACGCATCGTAACGGCAGAACGGCTCGTTGGGAAGCCGAAGGACGGGCATTCATGATTCTCAATGAGGACGAGTCGCTACCCAAATACCTCAATGAAAACGCTGTTCGAGAATACTACATTCCCAAAAAGCTGCCACCTATCGCCCAACCACAGATGGCGACTCTCTACATCGGTAAAGGAAAGAAAGACAAAATCAGCAAGATGGATGTCATGGGATTCCTTTGCAAGATAGGCGGGTTGGAACGAACCGACGTAGGACGTATCGATGTGCGTGACCATTGTTCATACGCAGCCGTTTCCCGTTCCCTCATCCACCAACTGCTACAACGGTTGGAAGGACAAAAAATCAAGGGAATCAAGACATTTTTCAGGGAAGCCAAGTAAAAGTGAAAAGTGAAAAGTGAAAAATGCCATCCGGCTCAATCGCTTCACACTTCACGCTTCACGTCAAATAGAACAACGGAAAAAACGGGAAAACGGAAGTTTCTGTTTTTCCGTTTTTTCCGTTGTTCTTCATTCTTCACGTTAAACCTTACAACTCATATTCCAACATCACGAAGGAATAAGGCTGGAGTTCGAGGGTAAAGCGCTTCTGAGCACGGATGGACTCACGGCGAGGTGCGATAGGCTGTGCGTCGAAGTTGTTCTCAGCCTCAGGCTCTCCCGTAAGGGTGGTTTTCGTTGCTTTCTTTTTGAGTCCGAAACGGCTAAGGTTGACATCAGCGCGACGAGTCTCAGCTGTAGCATTGCAAAGCTTGACGAAGAGACGACGTGTCTTGACATTTAGAACCACACTCTGTCCGTAGTGGACATCCACTTGTGGTTGTTCGATGCCTGCTGCATCTCCTTCGAAACGGACACAATCACCATAATAGTATTGTCCCGCCGACTGTCCAAACATTTGCTGCACATAGTAGCTGCAAGTGAGATAAGGACGTTCGTTGTCGAAGTAAATCAAGTCGGGATTCCAGTTGGTGGCATTCTTGCGAGCAAAGAGCGGTGCGTAAGATGTCATACAGACCACATCGCCATTGCGCTCCACATGGAGGAGATACAGACCTTCAGCCAATGCGTCAATCAGTTTCTTGTCTTTAGCCGCATACTCTCCGAGATAGACTTTTGTCTTTCTGTCGCGAGAATAGTTGTCGTACTGACGGCTGTGGAGGAAATAATTGTTCTGCTCATAATAGTGCTCGTCGATGATAGGCATTCCCAGTTCCTCTGCCAGTTTCCAACCAGCTTCATAGTCGGGATTGTCTGGGTGAGAACCAGGACCAGCAGTACCAACAATGACAATCTCAGGGTGAGCCTTCGTCACTTTATTATACATATACTTGAAGCGCTCATTGAACTCAGGTGAAATCTTTTCTTCGTTTCCTATTCCGAGATACTTCAGATTGAAAGGCTTTGGATGTCCTGCATCAGCACGCATCTTTGCCCATTTGGAGGTAGCTGGGTCGCCATTAGCCCATTCGATGAGGTCGAGGGCATCCTGCACCCATTCGTCCATCTCGCTCATAGGCACTACGTCCTGTGCCTGCTTAGGCCACATGTTCCATCCACCATTGGTACCCTGACAGCTGACACCGCAAGGAAGGATTGGTATTGGCTCCATGCCGAGGTCCTCGCAGAACTGGAAATACTCAAAATAGCCTAAGCCCATCGACTGGTGATAGCCCCATGTGTTCTTCTGCTGAACACGCTGATGGCGTGGACCGATGGTGTTCTTCCAGCGATAGGTGTTCCAGAAGCCGTCGCCACCGCCATGAACAACACAACCACCAGGGAAACGCATGAAACGAGGATGCAAATCAGCTAATGCCTGTGCAAGGTCCTTGCGAAGACCATGTCCTTTGTAAGTATCCTGTGGCATGAGCGACACATCGTCAACATACACGTCGCCCTCGTTGAGTACCAAAAGCTGAAGGGCTGCCTTCTGGCAGTCGGCATTAGGTGTGAGAGTGGCTTTGTACTCCATTGGCTCACTCTGAGTACCAGCTGGAATGTCGATGATAGCTTCCGACAACAACTTAGGGTCTTTGCCCCATCCTTGTGGCTCAACAAGTGCCACACGCACCTGCTTAGCACCTCCTACGTTGGCAAGACGCATGGAGAAATCGTACTTCGCATTATTCTTGATGCTAATGCCGTCGAAACCGTCGTTCTGGATGCCGAAACCTCTCCATCCTTTGTAGTCATAGAATTCCCTCGCACGTTCCACATGCAGACGCATCACCGTGTTAGAGTTGTAAGACGAAGTGAAAGTCTTATCGACTTTAGGCGTTGTGACAGGCTGGATATAGCCCAAGGAATGACCAGGACGGATGGTTCTCCATGCTGTTCCTGGTCCCCAACCGTCTTTCTCAGCAGGACTGAATTCGAAAGAGCCGTTCTGCAAGAGTTCGGCATACAAACCGCCATCGGCAGACGAGCTGATATCCTCGAAGAAAATGCCAATGAGTTCATCACTGATGGGTTTTCCGCCCTTTGGGGCAGACATTTGTCGCTGCGCCTGCGCCATCGTCGAGGCACACAGAAGCAGCAGGGGAATGATTCTTTTGTTCATAAATTCATAGTAATTAATAATATGAGTCTTTAATCAGGGATTTTAAGGATTTAAAAGGATTTTTTCCTCTCTATCCACTCCCCTCGTCCATATCAACGATAACGATAACCATAACGATAACTGCCATCCGGATGAAAAGTTAAGGTTAAGGTTAGGGTTAAGGTTATGAAGAGAGGGGCTGGGGGTGGGTCTTTTTTTAACTGTCTAAGTATCTTTGGGAGAGAGGTGCAAATTCGTCGATGCGACGGTCACGGAGAAAAGGCCACCAGCGGCGGACATTCTCACAACGCTGCATGTCGATTTCCACCACAGCCACTTCCTCCTTGTCGATGGATGCCCGATAAAGGAATTCTCCCTGAGGGCCAACCACAAAACTGCTGCCCCAGAACCGTATGCCGTTGGTCTGTCCCGACGGGTCGGGTTCAAATCCCGTTCGGTTCACGGCTATCACAGGCAAACCATTTGCCACGGCATGACCTCGTTGCACCGTCGTCCATGCCTCGCGTTGGCGTTCTTGCTCCTCCTTCGTGTCCGACGACTCGTAACCGATGGCTGTAGGGTAAATCAGCAATTCAGCACCACGCAAAGCCATCAGCCGTGCCCCTTCTGGATACCATTGGTCCCAACACACCTGCACACCCAATCGCCCCACAGAAGTAGCAATAGGCTGGAAGCCCAAGTCGCCAGGCGTGAAGTAGAACTTCTCGTAATAAGCAGGGTCATCAGGAATGTGCATCTTGCGATATTTGCCAGCTATCGTCCCATCCTTTTCGAATACCACAGCCGTGTTGTGATACAATCCCGCAGCTCGACGTTCAAAAAGCGATGTGACGAGCACAATGCCCAACTCCCTCGCCAACCGACCGTAGAAATCCGTGGAAGGACCAGGGATAGGCTCAGCCAAGTCGAAGTAGTCAGTATTCTCCACCTGACAAAAATAAAGAGAGTTGTGCAACTCTTGCAAAACCACCAGTTCCGCACCCCGAGCTGCAGCCTCACGGATGCTTTCAGCCAAGCTCAGACGATTGCCATTCACGTCGTCCGAACAGCTCTTCTGTATGATACCTACTTTCATAGACCCGAATTTTTGTGCAAAATTAATTCATTTGAACGAAAAAGCGAATGATTTGACCCTATTTTTTGCATTTCAACCGAAATTGCCTTAACTTTGCAACTTCATTCGGCAAAAGCCGTTTCCATTTGTAAGTATTTAGCATAAAAAACAAACCCGATGCCAAGAATATCAGTGCGAGGCACAGAAATGCCCAGTTCACCCATCCGAAAGTTAGCACCTCTGGCAGAAGACGCCAAGCGCAGAGGAATCCATGTCTATCATCTCAACATCGGACAGCCCGACCTGCCCACACCGCAAGTCGCCATCGACGCAATCAAGAACATCAACCGCAAGATACTGGAATACAGCCCAAGCCAGGGCTATCGCAGCTATCGCGAGAAACTTGTTGGCTACTACAAGAAATTCAACATCAACCTCACCGCTGACGACATCATCATCACCAGCGGCGGTTCCGAAGCTGTGCTCTTCGCATTCCTCTCATGCCTCAATCCTGGCGACGAAATCATTGTGCCCGAACCAGCCTACGCCAACTACATGGCATTCGCCATCTCCGCAGGAGCCGTCATCCGCACCATCGCCACCACCATCGAAGAAGGCTTCTCCCTGCCCAAGGTAGAGAAATTTGAAGAACTCATCAACGAGCGCACACGCGCCATCCTCATCTGCAACCCCAACAACCCAACAGGCTACCTCTACACCCGCAGGGAAATGAACCAAATACGCGACCTCGTGAAGAAATACGACCTCTACCTTTTCTCCGACGAAGTCTATCGTGAATTCATCTACACCGGTTCACCCTACATATCCGCCTGCCATCTCGAAGGCATCGAGCAGAACGTAGTCCTCATCGACTCCGTCAGCAAGCGATACAGCGAATGCGGCATCCGCATCGGCGCTCTCATCACCAAGAACGAAGCCGTGCGCAAGACCGTGCTGAAATTCTGCCAGGCGCGCCTCTCCCCACCCCTCATCGGACAAATTGCAGCCGAGGCATCCCTCGACGTGCCAGAATCCTACGAGCGCGACATCTACGATGAATACGTGGAGCGACGCAAATGTCTCATCGACGGGCTCAACCGCATCCCAGGAGTCTATTCCCCCATCCCGATGGGAGCATTCTACACCGTAGCCAAGTTGCCAGTGGATGACAGCGAGAAATTCTGCGCATGGTGCCTCAGTGAATTCAATTACGAAGGCGAAACCGTGATGATGGCCCCAGCCGCAGGATTCTACACCACCCCAGGCTCAGGCAAGAACGAAGTCCGCATTGCCTACGTCCTCAAGAAAGACGACCTCGTCCGCGCACTCTTCGTCCTCCGCAAAGCCCTCGAAGCCTATCCAGGCAGAACCGACGCTACGCTTGTAAATTAAAAATTAAAAGTAAAAACTTCGATAAGTTAAAAGTTAATAGTTAAAAGTTAATCATCTGGATAGCCATTTTTCACTTTTAACTTTTCACTTTTAACTTACTCCATCCCCGTGAGTTTAGAATTATTCATAGCACGCCGCATCTATGGCGACAAGACGGAAGGACAACGCTTCTCCCGTCCTGCCGTGCGCATCGCCATGGCAGGCATCGCCATCGGACTCATCGTCATGACCATTAGCGTGGCAGTAGTGATGGGATTCAAGCGCGAAGTAAGCGGAAAAGTCATCGGGTTCGGCTCACACGCACAGATTCTCAGCCTCACACAAGACCAGAACTACGTCATCTACCCCGTCGTCACCAACGACAGCCTCCTCCGCATCGTCAGCCACACACCAGGCGTGAAACACGTTCAGCAATTTGCCACCATCTCCTCCATGCTCAAGACCAACGACGACTTCCGTGGCATCCAGCTGAAAGGCATCGGAGAAGACTACGACACCCATTTCCTCCAGCAATATCTCACAGAAGGCACCATACCCACCTTCTCCTCCAAACAATCATCCAACAACATACTCATTTCCAGAAGAATAGCAAACGAGCTTCAACTAAAAGTCGAAGACAAAGTATTCGCCTACTTCTTCGTGAACGGCAACATACGCGCACGCCGATTCATCGTCGCAGGCATCTACGAAACCCACCTCGCCGAGTACGACAAAGCGATGTGCTTCACCGACATCCGCACCGTCCGCAAGCTCAACGGATGGGAACCCGACGAGTCGTCAGGACTCGAAATCACCGCCCACCGATTCGACCTCGTCGATGACGTAGTTGCACGCCTCGTCGATCAAGTCAACCACACCCCCGACCGCGTCGGCGCCATGCGCGGCGCATTCAGCATCCGCGACATCGCCCCACACATTTTCGCATGGCTCGAAGTGCTCGACATGAACGTCATGATGATACTCATCCTCATGATGGCAATCGGCAGCTTCACCGTCGTCTCAGGACTCCTCATCGTCATGCTCGAACGCATCAGCATGATTGGCATCCTCAAGGCACTCGGAGCCACCAACATGCAGGTGCGGCGCATCTTCCAGCACTTTGCCGTCATGCTCGTTGGCAAAGCCATCCTCATCGGCGACATCGTCGCACTCGCCCTCTGCCTCCTACAGAAACACCTCAACCTCATCAAGCTCGATGCCGACACCTACTACATCGACTCCGTACCCATCCAGCTCCACTGGCTACCCATCCTCCTCATCAACCTCGCTGTCCTCAGCATCTCAGCCATCGTCATCTTCGCATCATCATTCCTCGTCAGCATCAAAGGACCTGCCAACACCATCCGTTGGGAATAGAAGAAGACGATAAACCCTCCTCAAAGACAACAAGTCCGTCGGCAAGTCTCCCCCCTTCCCCTCAACCGCTGAAACGAATGCCAACAATTCGCTGAAGTAACCATCCGTATATACTTGATGATGAAACAGAATCGAAGAGAAATGATTCTGACTATATAGATATTCAGAAGTGCTTTTGGAAGTATGTAATTTTTCCAAAGGAACACTGAAAACAGTTTTTGATTTGTGACTGAATGTAAGTTCTTCCATGCCATTCAGATGATAAACCCCAGCCTTGGTGCAGAGTCTCAGAGATTCTTCTGCATTTTTCCACGTATAGGACGTGGATAGCTCCAATGTGCCAACAACATGGGGATGCTGAAGCAGAAGTATATATGATTGTTCCTCCACTCGATGACACGCAAGAATACGAGCATCACCAAAAAGATGACAGACAAGATGGAGAGGATGGATGAACAAATCAAGCTTGGCATCTCCCTCGGGATAAGCACCTGTGAGATAATGGTAATCGTAATTGATAAGTCGTTCTTTGTGAAGACGTTTTTTCAGAAGTTGGACTGCTGGTGCATAGCATTTCTGCAAACCGACCATAGCAACGGGAGAATGATAACGCTGCTGAAGGTCGATAAGTGTGTCCAATTCAGCCAAGGACTTACAGGGTGGTTTCTCGATGAAAAGAGATTTGCCACTTTGCAACACCTGAGAAGCAATATCGAAATGGGCTGAAGGCGTTGCTGCTACAAATACACCTTTGACAGTTTCATCTTGCAGAATCTGGTCGAGAGAAATGGTGGCTTTCTGTCCTTGGAATTTTCGTACAATCAATCGCGCCTTCCTTTCTGAAGTAACACAAATGTACTTCAGCGGCACACCAAGGTAGTGAAGCACAGGATAAAGATTGGTCAAAGAATGCTGTCCCATGCCCACAAAAGCATATTGACATTGGTACGTTTGGTGCAAATATCGCTCTGTGCGAATTTGTTTGTATCGAGCTATAATCTTATTTATCATCATAGTATTTAACCTGAAGAGTGAAAAAGCCTCACACCCACCCCCAGCCCCTCCCAACCTCCCCAAGGGGAGGAGAAGCCTTCCGGATGGTTATTCACTCCCCTTTGGGGGAGCTGGAGGGGGCTGGAGGAAAAAAATCCTTCTAAATCCTTAAAATCCCTGATTCAAAAACTTAAGAACTCAAAAGCTTGAAGGGATTGTCTGAAGCGCGTCTTTGATTGGTTTGCGCCGAGCTAAAGGATTAACTTTATGGGCGAGGGCTCGTTATCGAAACGGTGAGCCCTCGTCGTCGTTCAAACGAGGGCTCGCTTGCACAACGCCGAAGGCTCGTTGCTTCAGTTCAATCAAAAGAAATGATTGGTTCGGGATTTATGTCGATTGACTTGAAGTGGTTACGATAAGTATTTTTAGAGTCTGCATCCCATTGATATGAGCCATAGAACCGTTCAATGAGCCATTTGGGGAACCATCGTTCCATGTTTCGCAAGAGGATGATGTCGTATTTGCGATGAAAGTTTATCCAGCAGTTATTGCAATGATGGGAATAATGGCACTGTGTACGACATGCATCACTACCATTGAAAATCTCGTCGAGCGATTGATGGTACACATTGCCTAACACCACATCCAAGTTTTGGCATAAAGGTACATCACCATTGCTATGTACCACCAAGCTACTATTGATGCTTTGGCAGCGAAGACGGAGATGACCGTTTCTCCATTCACCATATAGGGCCACGAAATCATAGTTTTCTTGTGTTTCATGAATGTTCTTCGGTATCTGTTTTACAAAATCGGATGCCATCAACAACTCACTCGTCGTGTCAAAAAATGCCATCGTGCCATAGATGCCAATGCGCACATCCACACCGTAATGCTTGGCTACGTCGATGACAAATGCCATATCATCGAACGAGTTCCAGGGAGATAAGCAAAACATCAGCGACATGGGTACTTGGTCCTTCAACGCTTGCACCACCTCTATCACCTTGTCGTAACCATCACGTCCTCTCATCCTCAGATAAGTTTCACGTCCACCGTCGAGAGAAGCATACAGATGACGAGGTTGAAAACGGCGAACGGCATCGATAACACGTCGGTTTGCAAGGCAATTGGTAAGCAATGTGTAATTGGGATGATAGCGCTGAAACCAAGCCATGATTTCATACGATTGCGGATGAAGGATGAACTCCCCACCCTCCAAGCCAACGGTTGTGTGCGGAGTGACACATCGACTATGCATCAGCCGTTGGATGGTGTCGAAAGACAGATGTTCAGTGGGTTTCTGCCAGATGTTACAATGCTTGCATCGTGACTGGCAGCATGTTGTGGAATAAATCATCAGTTGCGAAAGGCGTTTGTGATGTGGTCGCATGATGTTATTCAGAAAAAGTAGCCCATTGTAGGCGTAATCGTAAAAACTATACATACAGAAATTCGTTGCTGTTTCTACCTTTAAAGTCCGAAACAACAACGAATGACTGCATGAAGAATGAGCGCTTCGCTTATTTTAGGTTTTTTCTTAGTCTTCCCATGCTCTCAAGGTACTTCGTAAAGGCAGCCCATTGTTCGGTTCTGCGTGTGCGGTTGGCTTGCACACGTTCGTCGTTGAGAAACTGAAGAGGATAGCAGTCGTTGAGGTAGTAGCGAGTGTCATGAGCAAAGTCACCTTCTTTTCTTTCGCAATAGAGCACAAGGTCATCGAATATCTGACTGCAAATGGGCGAAACGACGGTGATGCCCTCGAAAAGCGTGTCATTGCCTAAGCAGAATACCATTTCGCCAAGGATTCGGAGCCTCTCACTTAGCGGCTCCTGCATGTCCTTGAATTTCAGTTCACGAGTGTTGACATCAAACCAATCAATATCATTTACCGTGAAAAGAATTGACGGAACGCTTGATGTACCACTTGCATCTAATGCAACAAGTGCAGGAGGTGATGGAGGACAAGTCGTAAAAGGTTTCTCAGGTTCGTAGCCATCGAGACTACATGCAGATAGCAACACACCAGCAATGGCTATCAAACCGGAAACGGATAACGGAAAATGATGATTTCTGAAACACATAGTCATTTTATTTGGGGGTGAATAATGAAGTTCATGCCTGATATTATTTCTCATTCAACGTGATTCGGATGCCTAATGGCAAAGAGAACATGAATGGATGCTCAGTGCGGTAGGTCTCTATCGAGTTGCCTGAAGGCAAGAAGTATTGCACACTTGGCTCGACAAAGAGTCCGATGGATGGCGTCAGTTGGTATTGTACACCTACTCCAAGACTCGTGGAGAACTGCCATGGAGCCTGTATCGCAGAGTTTTCGCTCGCCTTGAAGCTACCATCCACAAAGTAGCTGGAGCGCAATGACGAATGGACAGGAACTTCTATGCTCATTCCAATGCCACCATAAATACTCCAAGGCTGATGGTTGTGTATGGTGAATAGTCCTTTCACAGGTATGCCTAAATAGTGGATGCTTTGTTCTTCTACAATCTTGTTACCATCCTCACCCATTTCAAAATCAGAGCTAAGCTTTGTGTAGTTCAATCCAGTTTCAATTCCCCAGCGCAAGTTGAATTTTCGCTTCAATGCCAACGACCAAGTGATAGGCATGGCATGATGGCTGGAACGCAAAATCTTGTCTTCTCCAGGAAGGTTGGCATTGCTCAGTGCGATTCGCATGATGAAGCTACGTGTCTCAGGACTGGCAGCATCAGGATTGTTAGCAAGATAAAGAGCATAGTCGCTCCAGTTATCGATGCTGCTTGGTATGGTTGGGGCTACAGTTCCATCAGACGGAATAGATTGCGCACTGGATGGTGCAGGAGTATAGATATATGGTTGATTGTAGATGTTTTGTTTGCCAAAGCCACCTGCGTATGCCAATTGGAACGACCACTGCTTAGCTTCGCCATTCTTCTTCTCAGATTTTTCTGTCAATGAATTCGCCATTTGTTGATCAAGATGGATGTGTGGTTGGTCAACACTATTCATCGTATCAGTTTGTTGTGTTAATGTTGGCGGTTGCGGGATTGTATCGTTAAGGACAACAGAATCAGACGTATAGGCAATGAGATGCTGTTGCGTGCCTGCGTTGTTGAATGGATGATTGTGTCTGACAGAATCCGAGGTATTAACTACGTTCGTTCGAATTGGAGACTCGACACGGTTAGACGGAATGCTTATTTTCTGCTGCTTGTCTTTTCGTTGAGTAACACCACCTGAGGAAAGTGATGTGTTATTGGAACTTCTTCTGAACAGCAACAGTGCTACTGGCAACAAGAGAAGCAGTAAGAGTAAAGACCAACGGCTTTGCATCATGCTGCGAAGCATCCGTTTGGCCCTTGCCAGCTGAGACGACGAGGAATGCGGCTCAATACTGAGCACATCGGCAATTTCCCTGTGCGACATACCTTCGAAAACAGACAGTTGGAACACCTTACCATAGCCTTTGGGAAGTCGTTCCACCATTTTCATCATCTCATCGAGCGGCACACCTCTCACATTTCTTTCCTCATATTCTTCCGCAAGCCAATCAGCCACGTTTGCATCTTCGATAGACATCGTGGAAATAGCCTTGAGGTGTTCCTTATATTTTGAAGCCACATTTCGGGTGATGGCCATCATCCATGCCTCAGCTTTCGTTGTGTCGCGTAGGCGATGGAAAGAAGTCAAGATAATCAGAAAAGCATCATGCAATAAGTCTTCTGTTGTTTGCTCATCCCTCACATAACGTCGGCACACGCCCTTCATGCGTTGGGCGTATGCCTTGTATAGCTCTGCAAGGGCATCTTCATCGCCCTGCTTGCAACGTTCGATCAGTCGTGTTATCTCCATTGCGAACTTCTTGTTTTATCCCTTAAGTCCTATAACATGGAAAAAGACTGCATGGAAACTTGAAAAAAAATATGAAAAATGAAAACTAAAGCAGGGTTTTCGTTCTGCCCTCCTGTGTGAATTTCATTTTTCGTTGTCTTCCTTCATCAGTTCCTCCAGATGGAGGAGTTCTTCGCGGTACTGTATGGCGAGTTCGAAATTGAGTTCCTTAGCCGCCTTCGCCATGAGCTGACGGGTGTGCTGGATGGATGCAGCGAGCTGCTCCTTGTCCATGGTCTGGACAACAGGGTCTTCGGCTGCCTTGTGGACGAGCGGTTCGACGTATGCCTTGCCCACATAGTCGGGGATGCGGTTCTCGGTGATTGCCTTTCGGATTTGGGTAGGCGTAATGCCGTGCTCGGCGTTGTATGCCATTTGCTTGGCTCGTCGGCGGTTGGTTTCGTCGATGGTCTGCTGCATGCTTTGGGTAATTTTGTCGGCATAGAGGATGGCAGTGCCGTTGACGTTTCGGGCTGCGCGTCCGATGGTCTGTGTGAGTGAACGATGGCTGCGGAGGAATCCTTCCTTGTCTGCGTCGAGGATGGCGACGAGCGACACTTCGGGCAGGTCGAGCCCTTCGCGGAGGAGGTTCACTCCGACGAGCACGTCTATTTCGCCTCGGCGAAGGCGGTCGAGGATATCGACTCGCTCGAATGTCTTGATTTCGCTGTGGATGTAGTCGGCTCGCACGTCGTGGCGAAGGAGGTACTCGCAGAGTTCTTCTGCCATGCGCTTGGTGAGGGTGGTGACCAGTACGCGCTCGTCACGCTCCACTCGCTGCTGCACTTCTTCCATGAGGTCGTCAATCTGGTTTTGGGTGGGTCGCACCTGGATGACGGGGTCGAGCAGGCCTGTGGGACGTATCACTTGTTCGACGACGATGCCTTCTGCCTTCTGCAGTTCGTATTCTGCGGGGGTGGCACTGACGTAGATGGTCTGCGGGGTGAGTGCTTCGAACTCGTCGAAGCGGAGTGGACGGTTGTCGAGGGCTGCGGGCAGCCGGTAGCCGTACTCCACGAGGGTGGTCTTTCGCTTGCGGTCGCCTCCGTACATGGCTCGTATCTGCGGTACGCTCTCGTGGCTTTCGTCGATGACGAGGAGGAAGTCGCTGGGGAAGAAGTCGAGCAGGCAGTAAGGGCGCTGTCCTGGCTCGCGTCCGTCGAAATAGCGGGAGTAGTTTTCGATGCCGGAGCAATGTCCGAGTTCGCGAATCATTTCGAGGTCGTTGGTGACGCGTGTCTCCAGGAGGTTCTTCTTGGCGTAGTCGCCCAGCTGGTCGTAGTACTGGAGGCGCTGGTGGAGGTCGTCTTCGATTTTTCGGATGGCTTCTTGCTGCCGCTCTTTGGAGGTCATGAAGAGGTTGGCAGGATAGATTTGGTATTCGGACATGGAGCCGAGTGGCAGATGGGTGGTTGCGTCGATTTCCTGTATGGCGTCGATGGTTCCCCATGCGAAGTTGACGCGTATGATTTTCTCGTCGTATGCCAGGTGGATGTCCACGTTCTCGCCTTTCACTCGGAAGTGCCCTCGGGTAAGCTCGATGTCATTGCGCACATAGAGGCTATCGACGAGCTTTCGGAGGAAGACGCTCTGGTCGATGGCATCGCCAACATGGAATCGGATGATGTTCTGGTCGAAGTCCATGGGGGCTCCCATGCCGTAGATGCAGGAAACGGAACTGACGACGATGACGTCGCTGCGCCCTGAGAGCAAGGCAGAGGCGGCTGCGAGTCGGAGACGGTCGACTTCTTCGTTGATGGCGAGGTCTTTTTCTATATAGGTGTCGGTGGCGGGCAGATAGGCTTCGGGCTGGTAGTAGTCGTAGTAGCTGACGTAGTACTCGACGGCATTGTTGGGGAAGAAGCCTTTCATCTCGGTGTAGAGCTGATGGGCAAGTGTCTTGTTATGACTCAGGATGAGAGTGGGTTTGCCTACTTGCTGGATGACATTGGCAACGGTGAAGGTCTTGCCTGAGCCTGTCACTCCGAGGAGCACCTGCGCGGGCAATCCGTCTTCTACGCCTTGGACGAGCTGCTGGATGGCTTCGGGCTGGTCGCCAGTGGGTTCGTATTGGGATGTTAAATCGAAAAGCATGTTGAGAATTTTTATAGACCCTCCCCAACCCTCCCTGTGAGGGAGTATGGACCCCTCCAGCCCCCTCCAGCTCCCCCAAGGGGGAGAGAAATAACCATCCAGGTGACTACTCCCTCCCTCACAGGGAGGGTTGGGGTGGGTCTTGGGTTGGGGTGGGTCTTGGGATGGGGAGGGTCTTTTTTTTGCAAATTTAGGTATTTTAATGATAAGTAAGGAAGTTTTGCAAGAGGAATTATCTCGTTATTCAACAAATTGTTGTATCTTTGCAAAGTTTTTCAAGAAACGACAATGAAGAAATTTCTTTTCCTAACGATTTTGACTGCCATGCTGTTTTCGTCGTGCAAGGGTTTCAACGCCTTGCAGAAGACAACGGACTATGACTATAAATATGAGGCGGCGAAGCAGGCTTACGCTGCGGGACACTACACTCGCGCTTACCAGTTGCTGGATGAGTTGATTCTCATTATGAAGGGTACTGCCAACGCGGAGGAATGCTTGTTCATGGATGCCATGTGCTATTACAACATCCATGACTACGAGACGGCTACGCTGCACTTCGACCGCTATTTCAAGACTTACCCTAAGGGCACTTACACGGAACTGGCTCGCTTCTACAGCGGCAAGTCGTCGTTCCTGCAATCTCCTGACCCTCGCTTGGACCAGACCCCTACTTACACGGCCATCAACTCGCTGCAAGACTTCCTGGAGTTCTACCCTCTCTCTGAACGCCGTGCCGAGGTGAACGACATGATTTTCCAATTGCAGGACCGTCTTGTGCAGAAGGAGTTTGAATCGGCTCAGCTGTACTACAATCTTGGTAGCTATGTGGGCAACTGTACGAATGGTGGCAGCAACTACGAGGCGTGTATCATCACTGCTGAAAATGCTCTCAAATCTTACCCTTACACGAATCTGCGCGAGGACTTGTACATGATGATTCTGCGTGCCCGCTACAACTTGGCGAGCAACAGTGTGAGGGAGAAGGCGAACGAGCGATTCTCTCAGACTATTGATGAATACTGGGGATTCAAGAACGAATTTCCTGACAGCAAATACATGGCGGAGGCTGACCGCATTTTCCGACATGCCAACAATAAGTTATCGAAAAAATCGGTCGTGGTAAGTGAACAACCTTAATTAAGGACAAAGAACAACTTGGTAAGTTAAAAATTAAAAGTTAAAAATTAAAAATTGGCTATCCAGTTTGTCTTTCAACTTTTAACTATTAACTTTTAACTCTCTAATAATCCTAAATAATCCTTTAAATCCCTGATTAAAAACTCAAAAACTCAGATACCAAAATATGATGGATTTCAAAAAAACAAATGCACCAACCAACACAGTGACTCGCAACCTGAATGATTTCAGCAAGGACACGGGTAATGTTTATGAGAGTGTTGTTATCATCAGCAAACGTGCTAATCAAATTGCAGCTCAGATGAAAGATGAGCTTTCGAAGAAGCTTCAGGAATTTGGTTCTAATCAAGATAACCTTGAAGAGGTGTTCGAAAATGATGAGCAGATTCAGATTTCGCGCTACTATGAGCGCCTACCAAAGCCTACTCTCATAGCTACGCAAGAATTTCTGGAAGACAAGATTTACTATCGCAATCCTTCGAAGGATGCTGGGGCTGACAAGATATAAACCATGATTCAAAGAATTCAAACTGTTTATCTTGCCATCGTAGCAATCCTCAGTGCAACGGTGCTATTTGCCAAGGTGGGCACTTACATGGTGGGAGCTAAGATGGTGGCGTGGTTCAACAATTTTGCATTCAACGCTGAAGGTACGTCGGTGGCAAGAGTTGGACCTTGGGCGTTGGGAGTGATTCTCATGATGGTCATCTTGCTGAACATCGTGAGTATCATGCTATTCAACTTCCGTATGCGCCAACTGCGCCTCACGATTTTCAGCACGATTCTGCTGGTGGGATACGTTGCCACATACGCTTTCTTTGCATGGCTCTATCAAGGTAAGCTCGAAGCTGCAGGGGTGGAAGACGTGAGCTATCACCTTTCATTCATGGCTCTGCTCCCTGTTGTGAGCATCATCCTCAACATGCTTGCCATACATGGCATCAGAAAGGATGAAGCGCTGGTTCGCTCTCTTGATAGAATCAGGTAAACAATATGCATTGCTTATCTTATTAAATGAAGAATGAAAAATGAAGAATGAAGAATGAAAATTACCCATCCAATGAGCAGAGTAAAATACATTCTTAATTCTTCATTCTTCATTTTATTATTCTTCATTCTTAATTCTTCATTTATACGATGGATTTCAAGGATTTGGTGCAGAAGCGCCGCAGCATACGAAAGTTCACGGAAGAGGAATTGACCCCCGAGGAGGTTCAGGCCATTCTACGTGCAGGACTCATGTCGCCTACATCGAAAAGTAGCAGGGCATGGCATTTCGTGGTGGTAGATGACAAAGAGCTCATCGAACGCATTTCACAATGCAAGTCTGCTGGATCAGAGTTCGTAAAAGGAGCACCATTGGCTGTGGTTGTCCTGATGGATACTCAGCAAACGGACGTGTGGGTGGAAGACGCTTCCATTGCAGCAGTGACTATGCAGTACCAAGCAGCCGACCTCGGATTGGGAAGTTGCTGGGCTCAGATACGTTTCCGTACTCAAGAGGACGGCACACCTGCTACGGAGGTGCTTCGCGAATTGCTCGGATTCCCTGCTGAATATGAGGCAGAATGTGTCATTGCTTTCGGTCATTCTGCCATCGAACGCAAGCCACAGGATGAAGACAGACTGAAGTGGGAATCGGTGCATGTAAACCAGTTTTGAGCTTGACAAATGAGGATAACTCTGATAGGAGCTGGCAATTTGGCAACCAATTTAGGCCATGCCTTATACAAGGCGGGGCATGAATTGGTGCAAATCTATAGTCGAACGATGGAGTCGGCACAGACACTTGCTGATGCGCTCAACGTGAAGAACATCACTAATTCCATTGCCAACATCAACACATATTCCGACCTCTATATCGTTTCCATCAAGGATACTGCTTTGGCTGATATTGCAACCCTACTGACTAAGGGGAAGGAGGACAAACTCTTTGTGCATACAGCGGGCAGCATGGCAATGGACACGTTCACCTGTCCGCACAGAGGTGTGTTCTACCCTATGCAGACCTTCTCAAAACAGAGAATCGTGGATTTCTCCAACATTCCCCTTTTCATCGAAGCTGCGGAGGAAGATGATTTGAAAACACTTCACCAATTGGCGAATACAATTACTGGTGCAGTGTATGAGATGAGTTCGGAAGACAGAAAATACCTCCATGTAGCTGCCGTATTCTGTTGCAATTTCGCTAACCATTGTTCGGCTCTCTCTGCCAAGATATTGGAGAAGCATAACATTCCTTTTTCTGTGATGCTTCCACTTATTGATGAAACGACTCGCAAAATCCATACCATTTCTCCCCAGCAGGCTCAAACGGGACCTGCCGTCCGTCACGACATGAATGTGATGAATCGCCATGTGTCCATTCTCCAAGAAGAAGGCGAAGAACGAATGGCAGAAATCTACCAAATGATGAGCGAAAGCATTCAAGAAATTAATAAATAAAAACGGAACAGGGATTTTAAGGATTTAAAGGGATTCTTTAAAAAGAAAAAAGGCCCTCCCTACCCTGGGGACAACCATCTGGATGGTTATTTCTCTCCTCTCACAAGGGAGTTGGAGGGGTCTTCACCTTATCTAATTTATTCTCTTCAATCATGATTAACTACGACCTCAAAACCATACGTGCAGTTGTATTTGATGTGGATGGTGTACTTAGTCGCCAAACCATTTCCTTGCATCCAGTTGATGGCCCGATGAGAACTGTCAATATCAAGGATGGCTATGCTCTTCAACACGCAGTGAAATGTGGACTCATCGTAGCCATTATTTCAGGAGCCAAGACAGAATCCGTGAGAAAACGCTTTGAGGGATTGGGACTGAAAGATGTGGTTTTGGGTGCAGCCGTGAAAATCCATGCTTATCATGCTCTTTGTGAAAAACATGGACTGAAAGACGAGGAAGTGCTCTACATGGGTGACGATATTCCTGATTACGAAGTGATGCAACGATGCGGATTAGCTTGTTGTCCAGCAGATGCTGCTCCCGAAATCAAAGCTATCTCCAAATATATTTCCCCATACAATGGTGGTGAAGGATGCGGTCGTGACGTACTTGAACAAGTGCTGAAAGCCCAAAACCTGTGGATGCACAATGCCACTGCATTTGGGTGGTAATTAGAACACAAACATCAAATGTTAAGCAATTTATCAAAATATAAGATTGTCCTTGCCAGCAATTCACCTCGCAGAAAGGAGCTGTTGGCAGGTCTGGGACTGCGGTTCGAAGTTCGGACCCTGAAAGGTATTGACGAAAGTTATCCTTCTTCACTGAAAGGCGAGGAAATTCCAGAGCACATCTCCATGAAGAAGGCACAAGCCTATCTTCCAACCATGTCGGACAATGAATTGCTCATCACAGCTGACACCATCGTGTATGCCAAGGACGAAGAAGGAAACGGATTCGTGCTGGGCAAGCCGAAAGATGCAGCCGATGCTCATGCCATGCTCCGTCTGTTATCGGGAAAGACACATGAGGTGATAACAGGCGTGAATATCCTGACAAAAGAAAAGCATCGAATTTTCGCTGTGACAAGCAAGGTGTCGTTTGCAGAACTTTCGGATGAGGAAATCGATTACTACATCAAGAACTACCGTCCTTTCGACAAGGCAGGAGCCTACGGCATCCAAGAATGGATTGGCTTTATCGGTGTCAATGGATTGCAAGGCTCTTACTTCAATGTGATGGGGCTACCTGTTCAGCGTCTGTATGAGGAACTGAAAAAGTGGTAAATGGCATCTTGAATTTGCATTTTGAGAAAAGTTTCAATATTTTTCGCAAAAATATGCAGTATTATTTGCAATTATGAGGAAAATCGAGTATTTTTGCTCAGTTCAACAAGCAATAGCCCCATCAAAGTCATGATGATGAGGTGAATTGTCAAGCTTGCAGAAAGAGAAAACTATTTACTTTATTAATATTAATGTGAGAACACTTTGCGTGTTCTTTGAAAACTACAAAAAAATTATGGGTCAAAAAAGAGTTTATCTCTTCGGTAACGGTAAAGCCGAGGGAAATGCTAAAATGAGAGAGGAACTTGGCGGTAAGGGTGCTAACCTTGCCGAAATGAACCTGATCGGTGTTCCAGTTCCTCCTGGATTCACAATTACAACAGATTGCTGCAACGAATATTATGAAGTTGGCCAGCAAAAGATTATGGAGCTTCTCAACGATGAAGTGACTGCGGCTGTTCAGCACATCGAGACACTCATGAACTCCAAGTTCGGTGATGTTGAGAATCCTCTCCTTGTGAGTGTTCGTTCTGGTGCCCGTGCTTCAATGCCTGGTATGATGGATACCATCCTCAACCTCGGTCTTAACGACGAAGTGGCAGAAGGCATGGTGAAGAAGACCAACAACCCTCACTTCGTTTACGACTCTTATCGTCGTTTCGTTCAGATGTATGGCGACGTTGTGCTTGAGCTCAAGCCAGCCAACAAGGAAGACATCGACCCATTCGAAGAAATCATCGAGAAGGTGAAGAAAGAAAGCGGTGTGGAACTTGATAAAGACCTCAGCGTTGATGACCTTAAGAAACTCGTGAAACTCTTCAAGGCTGCTATCAAGGAGCGCACAGGTAAGGACTTCCCAGACGATCCTATCGAGCAGCTCTGGGGTGCCATCTGCGCTGTATTCCGCAGCTGGATGAACGAACGTGCTATTCTCTATCGTAAGATGGAAGGCATTCCTGATGAATGGGGTACTGCAGTGAGCGTCATGGCTATGGTATTCGGTAACATGGGCGACACCAGTGCAACAGGTGTATGCTTCTCACGCGATGCTGGTAATGGTGAGAACCTCTTCAATGGTGAGTATCTTGTGAATGCACAAGGTGAGGATGTTGTTGCAGGTATCCGCACCCCTCAGCAGATTACAAAGATTGGTTCGCAGCGTTGGGCTAAGCGTGCAGGCATTTCTGAAGAAGAACGTGTTGCCAAGTATCCATCTATGGAAGAGGCAATGCCAGAAATCTACAAGGAACTCGACGAGATTCAGACAAAACTTGAGAACCACTACCACGACATGCAGGATATGGAGTTCACCGTTCAAGAAGGCAAGCTCTGGTTCCTCCAGACTCGTAACGGTAAGCGTACAGGTACAGCAATGGTGAAGATTGCTATGGATCTTCTCCATGAAGGAATGATTGACGAAAAGACTGCTATCCTTCGCTGTGAGCCTCAGAAACTCGACGAATTACTCCACCCTGTATTCGACAAGCTCGCTCTCCAGAATGCAAAGGTCATCACTCAGGGTCTTCCAGCTTCTCCAGGTGCAGCTTGCGGTCAGATTGTATTCCACGCTGACGATGCTCAAGCTTGGCATGCTGATGGACACAAGGTTGTGATGGTTCGTATCGAGACATCTCCAGAAGACCTCGCTGGTATGGCTTCAGCTGAAGGTATCCTCACAGCTCGTGGTGGTATGACATCTCACGCAGCAGTAGTTGCTCGTGGTATGGGTAAGTGCTGCGTATCAGGAGCAGGTGCAATCAACGTTGACTACAAGACTAAGACTGTTGAAATCGATGGTACAGTTTATCACGAAGGAGACTACATTTCTCTCAATGGTTCAACAGGACAGGTATATGCTGGTGAAGTTCCAACAAAGGCAGCTGAACTCAGTGGCGACTTTAAGGAACTCATGGATCTTTGCGATAAATACACCAAGCTTCAGGTTCGTACCAATGCTGATACTCCACACGATGCACAGGTTGCTCGCGCATTTGGTGCTAAGGGTATCGGTTTGACACGTACAGAGCACATGTTCTTCGAGGACAAGAAGATTATCGCCATGCGCGAGATGATTCTTTCCGACAATGCTGAAGGACGTGAAAAGGCTCTTGCCAAGTTGCTCCCTTACCAGAAGGCTGACTTCAAGGGAATCCTCGAAGCAATGGACGGTTGTCCTGTGAACATTCGCTTGCTCGACCCACCTCTCCACGAGTTCGTACCACACGACTTGGCAGGTCAGGAAACTATGGCTAAGGAAATGGGTGTTGATGTGAAGACTATTCAGAAGCGCGTTGCATCTCTTGCAGAGAACAACCCTATGCTCGGACACCGTGGCTGCCGTCTGGGTATCACATTCCCAGAAATCACAGCTATGCAGACTCGCGCCATCCTCAGTGCAGCTTGCGAACTGAAGAAAGAAGGTAAGAATCCAATGCCAGAAATCATGGTTCCACTCATTGGTATTCTCTATGAGCTGAAGCAGCAGAAGGAAATCATCCAGAAAACAGCTAAGGAAGTATTCGAAGAGTACGGCATCGAAATCAAGTTTGAAATCGGTACCATGATCGAGATTCCTCGTGCTGCCCTCACTGCTGACCGCATCGCTACAGAGGCAGAATACTTCTCATTCGGTACGAACGACCTGACACAGATGACCTTCGGTTACTCTCGTGACGACATCGCCAGCTTCCTCCCTGTTTATTTGGAGAAGAAGATTCTGAAAGTTGACCCATTCCAGGTACTCGACCAGAACGGTGTCGGAAAGCTCATCAAGTATGCAGTTCGCAAGGGTCGTGAAATTCGTCCAGAACTCCGTTGTGGCATCTGCGGAGAACATGGAGGTGAACCAAGCTCTGTGAAGTTCTGTGCAAAGATTGGCATGAACTACGCTTCTTGTTCTCCATTCCGTGTTCCAATCGCTCGCCTCGCTGCCGCGCAGGCAGCCGTCGAAGAATGATATTTAATATATTGAAAATCAATTAGTTAATTATAGGGAGTTAAAGTAATTCTATAATACTTTAACTCCCTATTTTTTCTATAATAAGCCTATAAAAATAGCCGTTACTACGTCAGTTCGGGATAAAAAAGTCTTCTTGAAATTTGGTAATCTGAGATATTTTTAGTATCTTTATACATGATTATCAGTTACTTATAAATACATCTAAAAAGATTATCCCATGATTACCAACGACAAAGTTTAGAAATTTATTGTGCTACGGATGAGTTTAGTAAGAAATTTGACGAAGAAATTGAACAAATGCCCCTTCTCAGCTCAGATGGGAAGGCTCGCCGCAGACGTTCTGCCACCATGTCAGACAGTGAGATCATGACCATCCTGATTATGTTCCACTTTGGCACATTCGACAACTTCAAGCACTATTATCTTCACTTCACCAAGGTCCACCTCAAAAGCGATTTCCCCGACGCTGTGTCCTACAATCGCTTCGTGGAACTTGAGGGCAGGGTGTTCTTCAAGATGATGTTCTTTCTGAACCTCCACTCCTTCGGACGTTGCACGGGAATCACCTTTGTGGACTCCACCATGATACCCGTATGCCACACCCTGCGCAGGTATGCCAACAAGGTGTTCGCAGGACTTGCCACAGACGGGAAGGGAACAATGGGATGGTGCCACGGATTCAAGCTGCACTTCATCTGCAATGACAGGGGAGAGATCATAATGTTCTGTCTTACAGGTGCAAACGTGGACGACAGGGATCCAAGGGTATGGGCGGTGCTCGGCAAGAAAATCTATGGGAAGCTCTTTGCTGACAGGGGATACATCTCACCCACACTCTTCGATACGCTTTTTGCCGACGGGGTGCATCTGGTAACTGGCATCAGGAGCAACATGAAGAACAAACTCATGCCTTTGTGGGACAAGATTATGCTCAGGAAGAGATACGTCATAGAGTGTATCAACCACTTGCTCAAAGACAAGGGGAACCTCGTGCACTCCAGACACAGGTCTGTTGGCAACTTTGTCATGAACCTTATTGCTGCGCTTGGAGCTTATTGCTTCTACGACAACAAACCTGAGGCCATTCAAGGATATAGAATTGAGGATACAAAACAACTATCATTGTTCTGATATTATCCCGAACTGACGTCGTTACTCCGTGTAACAATCTCAAAAAAACAGCAAACGGGATATCTTTTTTAAGAGCAACTGTTTTACATTATAAGAGTATATAAGAGTAGTTTCTTATAAAAATTGTAATTATGAAAACAGTATCAATGAAACCCGTAGTTCAAAAACCTCGAAAAGATGGTTTCTGGGCAGTGTACATCCGATTCACGTTTGATGGTCGGTGTCATTTTTGGAAAACCTCAAAGGTCGTCTCATCCCAAAATGTCAAGTCAAAATCCGAGATTACAGATTCCTATGTTCTAAGTTTCTGCAGTTCGCTAATTCTCCAATGGATGGAGAAACTCAATCATGTAGATTATTCTGCATGGAACATAAATGACATTGTTGAGTATGTTACAAATGATGATTCTCAAGTTTCTTTCAGTAGTTATGCACGTACTTACATTGAAAAGATAGATAAGCCAAGAACAGCCAAGAACTACACCCTTGTCCTAAAGCATCTTGAAAAATATATGGGCACATGTGAACTTATGTGGTGGCCTATGGTACATCATCATACCTTGACGCCACTTCATACGCAAGTGTCAACGGCACATCGGTTCAGACGTATGCCGGCAACGGCAATGCCAACGAAATATGGCACTTCCGTTATATGGGCGAAGGTTGCTACCTTCTAACCAACCACCTCACAGGCATGTCGCTACAAGGCAATTCCAAGAACCGCGAGGGAGACGACATCAACCTGAACACTGTCAACCTATGGGAACGCACAGAAAGCGACCACCAGCTTTGGAGGCTCATTCCTTCCGACGGCACTTACACCACCACCCAACCAACCGCTCCGACAACAGTTACCGCCACACCACAAAGCCACAGCATACGGATTGAATGGAACGCCGTCGATGCTGCATACTCGTATAACATATATAGATATAACGCCATAGCAGACATCTGGGAGGTAATCGGACGCAACGTGAAAGACACTGCCTTCATCGACAACTTTACCGTCCCCGGAACCATCTACCGCTACCGCATCCACACCCTCAATAGCGCATGGATGAAGAGCCTTCCATCGGATGAAGCCACCGCGTCTGTCTCATCAGAGGAACAAGACCTCGTGGGCTATTGGCCACTCACCACAGACCTTGCCGACACTACTGTCAACTTCTGAATGGTGCAGGAAAAGGTATCACACACGGGCAGACCGCAGGCGTTCAGTCTGCCATCTTTGGCGAAGGCAGCAGCATCAGCCTGCCATATTACTTGGGGCATCTGCACAGTCTCACCTTCTCAGCCTGGGTCTATTCCACCTCAGGCAACGATTGGCAACGTATTTTCGACTTCGGAAACGGAACCGACAACTATCTTTTCCTAACCCCCGACAATGGCTCTGTGATGCGTTTCGAAATCTGTAAAAACGGCACGAAGCAAGGGCTCAATGCCACGAAGCGACTGCCTCTCAGCTCGTGGAACCACGTGGTGTTGACCATAGGCGACGAAGGTGTTTGCCTTTACCTTAATGGCACCCTCAATGCATCATCTACATCTATCAAGTATCGCCCCGATGATTTGCTACCATGCTTATGCTGGATTGGTCGTTCCATGTTCGACTCCGACCCACTCTTCGCAGGTGCAATGCGCGACGTGGCACTTTACGCACGCCCTCTCACAGGCACCGAAGTACACAACATGTACTACACACAGATGGCTCAGCAATTGCAGGAGACACCCGACATAGCAGACAAGCCCATGAATAAGGATGTGTTGACTGCCTATAAGACGGCAATAGATGTTCTGAAGGCATCCCTCGCATCCGAATCCGACCATGTTGACACCGACATCGCTTCCTACACGGCAGCAAGAGATGCCGCTTACGCATCCATCGCCGCCTACGAGCAAGCAGCGGCTGCACTTCAGGCAGAGAAAGATGTCCTTACATCCACAAACTTTTATACAGACGAAGCACGTTTGGCATACGGCTACGACGAAGCACAAGTCAAATACGACAACCGAACCCTCACCGACAAGGAGGCTCTATCGCTTACCAATCCTGCCATCCACAGCATCGGTTTTCATGTGGCAAACCCCACCAACACCCTACTCCTCAAAGTTTGGAGCGGCAGACACAACTATGCCGCCAACCGTCTCTACATCAACACATGGTCAACCGAGAGCGAAGGCAGGAACGCTTCCTTCCAAGTACCATTCTTCGAACACTGGACCTCCGATGATAGCAGCCTTGAATCTGCCTTGTGGACAGCCACCCTCACAGGGCTTGAACCAGGTACATACAGAGTGAGCCTACAAGTGCGCACACGCATCAAGAACGGCGG
>DGSN01000004.1:0-4529 GCA_002393575.1 Prevotellaceae bacterium UBA4361
ATGTAATCTCATTGTAGTGTCCTCCTATAGTTTCTTTTGCAAATTGTTCCTTTCATTTGGTGATGCGGATGGGGAGTGTCCAGGCCACTTTCTTGATTTCGCCGTTGATGTAGTAAAGGGGTAAGAACTGGTTGGTGAGGATATAGTTGGCGAGTTTCTCTTTGATTTCCTTTTCTATTTGTGGGTTAGTAGGAGCAGTGTGCTTGAGGAAGGTCACGTCCACGTCGGTGGGCATCATCATAAGGTCGAAGTTACTGTACTGGACTCTAGCGATGATGCGGCCGCTCTCTTCGGGATAGCGCTTGTGGAGCTGAGCACCGAGGTCGTCGAGGAACTGAGTGAGTTTTTTATTTGCATCTGGTTCATCTATCTTCCCCTTGATGATGGATTTGTTGTCTATCCGCTTGACGGACATAACCTTGCCACGCTTCACGATGATGAAGTCCTCATGCTCGTAGTGACGGTTGAATCCCATGTGTTCGTAGAAGACTTGTTTGCCCGACACGACGCATAGGGTGTCGCTGAACCATGTGGCGGCACACTTTCCGTTCTTGCAGTACTTGCGGAGCTCGGGGATTTCGTTGGGAGAAATATCTCCTCCCTTTTCTCTCCAGATGGAGCAGAGGTAGAGCATGCCGTTTTCTATCTCCCAATGGCCGATGTAGCCTCGCCAAAGAGATGTTTTGCCCCATTCCCGTTCTCTTTGCTCGTGCCATTTCTTCATGTCGGGATTGGCGTAAAGGGGGCACGTCAGCATCTGATAGGACTTCCCGTTCCATGTAAGGCGCTCGCCCTCCTGCCCAGTGGCAGAGGCGTTATGTATGAGAGTAGCCCATGCAATAACGGCAAGCAGCAATGTGATGATGTTCTTTCTCATTATTCAATTTCTATAAAAAATGCACTCCTATGACAGATGCAAATTTAATATATTATTTTTTTATTCTCGACGAATTTTGCAAATATTTTGTTCCTGAATTGAAAAAACACATGGTAGATGTCCCTGGCAAGCGTAGCTTAATAGTTCCAGCCGTCTGGGCGACAGCGAGGTGATGACGATACTGATGCTGTTCCATACCAAGTTTTTATCGTTACTTAATACTTTTTCACTTAGTTTTTTTCTGTATTCATCTGAATTTGTATAACTTTGCATCCTGATTTGTAACTTAAAACCTTAGAAACAATATGATCAAACTCAGATTTGCTTTTGTTGTGATGGCATTGCTGATGGTAGTTGGTGTTTGCCAAGCGAAGAAAAAACATGCACAAATCAAGTACGAACAGACTACGATAGATGTTGGCACCTTCTCGCAGGACGACCCTGTGCAGAAATGCACCTTCAAGTTCTACAACGTGGGTGATGCCAAGCTCTACATCAACTATGTTCACACGTCATGTGGTTGCACCGTTGCCGACTTCCCTAAGGACCCTATCTCTCCTGGTGGTTCAGGAGAAATCACCGTCACTTACGACGGCACGCACAAAATGCCAGGCAAATTCAAAAAGACCATACAGGTGTTTTCCAACTGCAAGGATGAACTTTCCCGCGTCTATATCCTTGGCAATATGTCTGCACTCACCAAGGAAGAACTGGCAAAGCAGAAAAAAGAGAATGTGAAATAGGTTTCAACCCACAATTCGCCTCCACATTTCTTCCGATTCATCCGCATCAATTTCGGATTGAGGATTGACAAAAGCAACGAACGTTCGTTTTCATCTCAACGAGCGTTCGTTGCTTTCTGTTTGAGCGTTCGTTGAAAGCAAAATGAACGCTCGTTGTGTTTTTGAATCCGAAACGTGCAATTTAGAAATCGTTAAAAAATAACTTAGTACGATTTTAGGAACAATGAAATAATAACTTGGTATAAATGACATGATTCTTTAGGAAAGAAATTAGAATAATTATCATAATTACTCCAAAAATTAGGTGTTGTTTAAAACAAAAAAAACATTAATTTCTGAAAAAATTATTCTAATTATTTTAATTTCTTTCCTAAAAAAAACGTACCAACTTATTTTTTAATGATTACTTAAGCCCTTATTTCATGCTTTCCGCAGCAGTTGCAAAATGATTTTCAGTTCGTTGCGACCGATGTATTTGGGGAGACGGTCTTGGAGGTAGTAGTCTCGTTCAGGCCAGCCTTCGGTGTGGATGATGGCTCTTACCATTTGCAGATGGGATGGGGGAATGATGCGATGGGCATCCACGATGCCATCGGGGATGAAGCGGGAGAGATGGCTGAAGATGGTTTCGGGGGTGAGTTCTCGCAGTTTGGCGATTTGCTCCACGCTCATGCCTTGTTGGTAGTAGCGCAGGGAGGCATCCCATGTCTTTTCGTTTTTCAGCTTGGTGGTATTGCGCTTCGGCTTTTTCTTTTCTTCGGGCTGTTCGTTGAGCAGGGCGAATGCCTTGTCGCGGAGATAGGTGCGAACGGAGAAGCCATGCTCAACGGTCTTTTCGAGTGTGCGAAGATGGGCGGTGAGGTCCATCTTGAGGGGGTCGAAGGCATTGGCGTATTTCTTTTTCACGGCTTGGTTGCCAATGGTGGGTGTGTTTGCCAGAAGTGTGTCAAACGTGTGGAGCTGGTCTGAGAAATACTGTGAGCCTTTGGCGATGCGCTCTTGCAGCAGAGGATTGCGCTGGTAGTCGGCTGATGCAGCCAGCATTCGGGTGTATTGTTCTTTGAACTTGAGCGACACTTCCATGATGTTGCTTGCGAAGTCCTTGAGGGCTTGAGACCATTGCTGGGTGAGTTCGGGGTTGCTGCGGTAGAGGTCTTCTTCGTAGATTCTATAGACACGTGCCATCTGTTCGTAGTTGCGACGAAAATCGAAAAGCTCGTTGAGGAGCGTCTTGAAGTATTCTTGGCGCATACCGCTCAATTGTTCGAGTGCATGGGTGGCTTTTTGCTGTTCGCTCGATATGAATCGGTTGACGCTCTCGTCCACGGCAAGACTCTTGACGTTGATGGGTTGAGAAAGCACCATTCCTTCGAGGGTGCGGCATCGGCTGAGTGCCACATAGACTTGTCCGTGTGCAAACGAATCGTTGATGTCGAGGATGGCGTGGTCGAAGGTGAGTCCCTGGCTCTTGTGGATGGTGATTGCCCAGGCAAGGCGCAGAGGAACCTGTTTGAAGATGCCAATCACTTCTTCTTGGATTTCCTTTGTTTCCTCGTTGATGGTCACTTTCGTGTTTTCCCACGACAGTTGATCTACGACGATGACGTGCTGGTCTTCTGGACATTTCACCATGATTCCTCCGTCGGAGAAACCCACGACACGGCCGATTTTTCCGTTGTAGAAAGCATGGTCGGCAGATGGGTCGTTCTTGATGAACATCACCTGTGCCCCCACTTTCAGCGTGAGGTCGGCATCGGCAGGGTAGGAGTTCTCGGGGAATTCGCCCTTCACTTCGCAAGTGAAATGACGCTCGGCTTGGTGGATGGATTGCAGTTTCTGCTCGTTGTAGCGTTGAGCCATGTAGTTGTGGGTGGTGAGACGGATGCAGCCTTGGTTCTCGTCGGGCTCGTAGTTGGCGATGTAACGGGTGTTGAGTGCATTGACCGTGTCGGCATCCAAGCGTCCTTCCCGCACGTTGGCAAGGAGCTGGATGAAATGCTCATCGCTCTGGCGATAGATGTGTTTCAGTTCGATGGTGACGTAGGAGATTTGCTGAAGAGCCTTGCTGCTGAAGAAATAAGGTGAGTCGTAGTAGTCCTTCAGCATCGCCCATTCTTTTTCGACAGCAACGGGAGCCAGCTGCTGCAAGTCGCCGATGAGGAGCAACTGCACTCCTCCAAAGGGCTGGGTGCGGTCACGATAAGTGCGCAGCACACTGTCGATGGCATCGAGTAGGTCGGCACGCACCATACTGATTTCGTCGATGACGAGCAGGTCGAGTGTGCGGAAAATGTTCTTCTTCTCCTTGCTGAACTGGTAGAAGTTGTTCCCTTCTTGTCGTTGCATTCCAGGCAGGTGAACGCCGATGGGTAGCTGGAAGAACGAGTGAATCGTCACGCCCTGTGCGTTGATGGCTGCCACGCCTGTTGGTGCCACTACCACCATGCGCTTGGGCGACAGTTCGCGTATCTTCTTCAGAAAGGTGGTTTTGCCAGTTCCTGCCTTGCCCGTGAGGAAAACGCTCACGTGTGTGCCTTCGATGTATTGCCAGGCAAGATTCATTTCGGGGTTATGCTGTTTTTCTTCAATCATTTTGTTCTACTCTTTTATGCTGCAAATTTACTATAATTCAATGAAAAATGATTATCTTTGCCCCTGAAAAACTAAGTGAAAAGTGAAAAATGAAAAGTGAAAGGAAGTCTCCTAAAGAAATTGGCAAAATCAGCAAAATTTAAATAAAATTTAGTACATTTAGTCTATTTCTTTAGGTGACACAAACTTAGTAAGTGAAAAGTGAAAAAGCCTCACCCCCACCCCCTCTCCAAAAGGCGAGAGGAGTGGATAGAGAGGAAAAAAATCCCTTTAAATCCTTAAAATCCTTGATTAAAAACCTCAATTAAGTACAAAGG
>DGSN01000004.1:4590-16263 GCA_002393575.1 Prevotellaceae bacterium UBA4361
AAGGACAAAGAACAAGGAACAACGTTGTAAGCGAAAATTCTAATAAATCCTTAAAATCCCTGATTAAAAACTCAAAAACTTAAAAACTTAAGAACTCAAAAACTTATTCTATCATTTGTATGAAAAAGAATCTTTTTTTATTGGTATGGGCATTTTTATGCCTGAGTGTTACAAATGCTTTGGCTCAGGAGAAGCCGTTCAACTTAGTAGTGGCACAGGATGGTAGCGGAGATTTCCGCACCGTGCAGGAAGCCATCAATGCAGTGCCAGATATGCGCAAGAAGTATCGCACCACCATTCTCATCAAGGCAGGAACGTACAAGGAGAAGATTGTCATTGCCGAGAGCAAGCAAGCCGTGTCGCTCATCGGAGAAGGCAATGTGGTGCTCACTTACGACGACTATGCCTCGAAGCACAATCGCTTTGGTGAGGAGATGGGAACATCTGGCTCTGCGTCTATTTATATATATGGTGACGACCTCTATGCAGAGAATGTGACCTTCGAGAATTCGGCAGGTCCTGTGGGACAGGCAGTGGCAGCCTTCGTTAGTGGCGACAGGGCTATGTTCAAGAATTGCCGATTCAAGGGACATCAGGACACGCTCTACACCTACGGAAAGACCTCGCGTCAGTATTATGAGAACTGCTACATTGAGGGAACCGTGGATTTCATCTTTGGGTGGTCGGAAGCCGTGTTCAACCGATGCACGATTTGCAGTATTGGCAAAGGCTATCTCACCGCACCATCCACAGACGAAGGTCGTCCTTACGGCTACATCTTCTACGATTGCGACTTGGTGGCAAAGGAAGGGGTAAAGGATGTCTATCTGTCACGTCCTTGGCGACCATACGGACAGGCAGTCTATATCCGCTGCAACATGGGAAGCCATATCAAAGCAGAAGGTTGGCACAATTGGGGAAGCAAGGAAAAGGAAAAGACAGCTTACTATGCTGAGTATCAGAGCAAGGGTCCTGGAGGCGACACCAGCAAGCGTGCTGCTTTCGGCCACGTGTTGACCGACATTTCCAAGTACGACATTCAGAAGGTGCTGGCTGGTAATGATGGATGGAACCCTTCCGTTGAGGGCAATGCCTTGCTGACTATTAAACGATGAAAAGTTAAAAGTTAAAAATGAAAACGCTTCACACTCAACGCTTCACGCTCCACGCTTCACACTTCACGCTCCGCGTTCTCTTCTTGACGACTCTATTTCTGAGTATCTGTATGGGACTGTCAGCACGGAAGAAACCCGTGATGGTCATCATCACGGCAGGACAGTCGAACACAGACGGACGAGTGAGCAACGACGAGTTGCCCGACGACATCAAGGAACGAGGCTACAAGCATTGTTGGTGGTCGTATGGCAGTGGAGCCGTTTCTGGCAATGGACACTTCGAACCGTTCTGGCCGCGTGTGGCAAAGACCGACAACACAGAGCGTTGGGGCTACGACGCAGTAGTCTATTACCTTCTGGACCAACAAGTGAAACGTGACTTTTATGTTATCAAAGAGTCGCTGGGCGGAACAGCCATCGACACAGCTTGCGTCAGCACCAACAGCATGTATTGGAGTGCATCGCCAGCTTTCCTTGCCTCCACACCAGCCGCAGACAAAGGAGGAAAATCATTGCTGAAAGCCTTCACCGAGAACATCGGAGCCTGTATCGACAATGAATTGTCACGACACAAAGGCGGTTTCGACATTAAGGCATTCCTTTGGCACCAGGGCGAAAGCGACAAGGCGATGGCTGACCACTACTATGACAACCTGAAAGCCGTAGTGGCATACGTGCGCACCTATCTGGTGGAGAAAACTGGCAATGAGCGTTATGCCCATCTGCCCTTCATCTGCGGCACATACTCAGCCCAAAGCAGAGGACGTAGCGAACAAGTGGTGCAGGCTTTGCATCGTTTGGCAGAAGAAGATGCCGACTTTCATGTAGTGGATGCCAGCGACCTCAGCATACAACGCGACCATTTGCACTTCGATGCAAAAGGTGCAGAACAGTTAGGAAGGAGAATGTATGAACGACTCATCCAAACGATGGGAGAACGGGTAAGTGAAAAATGAAAAATTCAACGTGAAGCGTGACGCGAAAAGAAACAACGATTTTTCATAATTCTATGTTTTTAATGTGATTTTATTATTCAATAAGACATCGGTACGATGGTTCATTCTTTCATTTCCTCTACCTTGCGATAGAACATATAGCATTTTTGATGATTAGATGCATCAATCACTGTTAGAACTTCCATTGCTTTTGTGAAGCCAATAGAGTTTTCTTTGATGATATCCGTAATCTCTTCGATGGTCTTTTCTTCTTTTACCTTTTCAGTGGTACGGATAATTGTTTCACTTTGGCTTGTGATAAGTCCTCCGAGATATTGGCTCGTCTGCCTTTGACTTTTCACTTGTGCAATACGGTTCCTTGCCGTTTCTGATTGTCCATTGTCGGCAACGAGAACAACAGAGAGTAAATAGTTGTTTTCGTAGTCGGATACGACTTTCACTCCCTCAAATGGTTCAGCCTTGTACATACGCACAAGGAAATTGGTGAGTGCAACTTTTTCCTGATTATAGCTTTGCGAGAAAGCATACAGAGTGATTGTCATGCACACAAGGGATAGGAACAACTTTTTCATCATGCTGACAATGAGTGATTGACGACCTTTCTTTCAAAAAATTGTTGAAAGTCTTGTCCATAGTAATCTTTTAAAACATCCCAAGATTGCTTGAAAAGTGGAGGGGTACATTCTGTTTGCATTCCCTCAATCCACAATTTCCATACTTTATCAGTAATGGCTTTATCTTTCCATAAATGATACTCCTCGCTACAAAGGTCAAAGTACAGACGCATATATTTTTTTGTTATGACATCAATTTTGGCTGTACCATCAATAATTCCATCGGGCATTTTCAGAAAGATTTCTTGATACCTGCGTGTGTACTCTGCATACATTCGTAGCCTATTCTGCTTATTTGCATTAATTTGGGTGCAAATGATTGCTGCAACTGCAACAATAAGTATTCCTAATTGAATAATGTCTGCTATTGCCATAAGTTATTCTATTTTTTATAGGTTGGTATAATATTGAATTTTGATATTTTGCTTAATTCGTCAAGCGTATAACCTAATAGAAAATCTATTATAGTGATTTTTTGCCCTTCATGGTTAGGTGCAAAAAAAGGGAACCTCATACCTGAATAATAATCAAAATCATCTTGAAATATTACAAAAGTATCGATATGCCAATAGTTATCATAAATCTGAGAGTCACTAACAACATGTTTATTTAAACCAACTCTACGTTCAACATTTTCTTCTTTATATAAAACTTCGGGAAGATAGATATAAGTATGAGATTCTCTTATGTCTTTGTCCCTAAAAAGAACACTTCCATTCTTGTCATTTAATGAGAACAACAAGCATGTTCTTCGTGGAAGTGCTCCTATTTCTGATCCCCTAGTTAGTACTTGTATAGGTCCGTCATCAATTTCAATATCACGAACTTTACTAATATCTTCATCTTCGTGCCATGCCTCTCTTAATTTAGGAAGATATGTATTTATACCATCTGTTAGTGTAAAATTACAACAATTCTTAAAAACTTCATCACGTAAGACCATCATATAAGAAGAAAACTTTGTTGTATGTTCCTTATCATCATCATGCAAATAAAAACGAATCTCATTATCTTCGCCATTTGGATAATAACAGTGTATACATTTGAATTTAAATCCTTGTTTTATCAACATTTTAACATCGCTGGGTGGTACTGATAATGCGTTCAATGTGTTTCTGAGCAATTCATAACAAACAGTATAGTTTTTATTGGCGATTGCATAAATGGTAATAGGAACAAAGTACAGATTTTCGTGATCTACATATTTTGGCTCACCCACTTCTAATCCATAGTCAAAAATAGTGGGGATTATAGGTTTTAATTGGCTTAATAAGTGTTCAAGAGCAATGTCTTGATTCTTTTTGTTTAGCTGTTGTATCTTTATGTTCATTGCAAATGTAGCACCCGCCAACTCTGCTTCAGAACCTTTCGATTTTGCATATTCTATCAATTTTCCGATTGATACGATGGCTTGTAAGGACACAGACCATTTGCCGTTGGTTTCTTCTTGTGACAAATAATTGAAACTTTTGATATTCCCTGTTGATACTGAAACTATCTCATCCTTAACGAGGTTGTCGTTAAGAATGGTTGTGTTAGAAGACACAAATGTTCCATATGTCTGTTCAATAGCACTACGAAGAGCCACTTTTGTGGCTTCGTCCTTTGTGGGGCCCTCGCCTGATACCACAAGTGATACTTCATTGTTTTTGTCGTCTTGTGCATAGCTCATGGAGCCTGCCGACCCTGCAATCAGCATCAGTCCTACCAATGCCAATTTTTTGAATGACATAAGATTTACCATAAAATAATTCTGTTATAGTTTATAGTTCTTGTTATTACTTTGGGTTGATTCTTTGCATAGGTAATGGCAACGTCACGGGCTGCCTTGAGGTACATTCTTTGTGTCTGTACTCGGTCTTCGTGTTCTTTGACTTGTTGTGCCCATAGTCGTTTTTCGCGCTTGATATTGTCTTGATATACCAGCATTTCGTGTTCCCATTCTCTGCGGTCTATCTCGTTCATTTTGTTGGTGATTTCTCGTAGAAAAGATGCTGCTTGCTGTTGGCATGAAGCATCAACGTGGATTTGTTGCAAAAGACTTGTAGCCTCCATCGCACCCTCTTTGGTGGGATTCTTAGCCCATGCTGCGCGTGCTTGATTCAGAAAACCAGCTCCTCTTGCATCAATCATATCTTTGAAAATGCTGGTGGCAAGTGTTGATGCTTTGTTGAAACAATCGGTGCAGACATCAGGAATAGAAGTCAACAGTAGTAAGGCATCTTCAAAGTTCTGTAGGGATGCTTGCTTTTTGGCTTCAGCTATCAAATCCTCACAATGGCTTTGGTAGTATGCTAGAATCTTTTCTTTTCCTTCCTGGATAAACGCTGCAATTGAAGCATTCTTAGGGTTGATATTCTTGAACGCAGAGATATAGGACTTTTCCAAGCTCTGCCCAATGCCAATGGTCGAAATGGTCTGTTGGGAATACACCTTGTCCTCCTCAATATCTCCCAGCATGAGTATGATTTCCACTTTTTTGGATATTTTTTGAGGTGGTCCTGCAACAATGTCTTTTGAAATTACGTTAATCTTGGCTGTCAGAACGAAACGTACAAAGTTCTCATTGTCTGCAATTCCATTGGAAGAGATAATCTGAGAAAGTTTTGTTTCCAATAGTTTGCGAGACTCGTCAGGCAGTTCCTCACTCTCGGGAACGTAAGCGTGAATTGTGATACGCCCGATGTCATTCGAACGGTCTTGTGCTTGTACGCAAAATGCATACATGAAGACGATAATCAAGAAGTAGTTTTTCATGGTCGTTTCTATTTTTCACCTAAAACAAGAATAGCTTCTCCCAATCCTCTCATCATCAATTTGGATGGAATGTTGAATGGAGAGGCATTGAGGTATTTTTGCAGCCCACGTGCGAAACTTCGTGCATCTATCGCCGCACCACTTTCGTTTTTCAAAGGTATCATCACTTGCTCAAATTGTGCAAAATTTTCAGTGGCATCAGAAAGGTTGAATTGTTCCTTCACGGTGTTCTTTGTCAACCATTGCTGAATATGTCCTAACAGTTCTTCATTGTTGTATTCACTCTCCAAATCTCCATCCCAGTTGTCCCAAGTACGAATGGTGAGGACGATTTCACGTCCATTGGATTTCATGTTGGAATAGAAAACGTCGAGTTGCTTGTCAAATGGCTTGATGTGCTTTTCAACTGCTAATTGAAGCTGAACGGGGATGGCATCTGTTGTTCTATTCTCAGTTGCTGTTGAAGTGGCGATACGTTTGCTTGTGTAGGCATCGAAAGCCTCTAAAGTGAATGTAACAGAGGATGAGTTAACAACCCATCCAATCTGAATGATAATATCGGCTTTTGCCCTGCGTTTGAGCACATCCAACGGACTTTCCGTAAGTTGTGCTCCACTTGATTTGCTGAAAGTTACATTGTCTTCTGATGTTCTTGCTGAAATATTCTTCAGTTCCATTTCAGCATCTTTAAGACTATAACCGAAACTAGTCAGCAGTTCTCCTATTTTACTTATTACAGGACTTAGTTCTAAATCCTCTTGAAATGCTTGGCGATAGTTTGGAATACGCTCCATTACACCTTGATTGTCATATTCCGTTGTGAAATAACGTTGTGTACACCAGTTGTCAGACGGAAGAATCATCAAGGTTGGTTTCTTTTGTGAAAAAGCGAAAATAGAAAATAAAGAAAAGAATAAAACGATGATGTTTTTTAAAGAACCAGGATACGGGTTGTTAGCATTATATCTTGCTATTCTTGGTCGTTCTTCAAATTCAATGTCACAACCCTCTTCACCTTCAATGAGCATACCTTTCGTTCCTCGTGAAGAACGAGTACCTATGCGATTGGCAATTTCGATTTTTTTGAGTTACCATCTTCACCTACTCTCTTACAAACATGAAGTGTACCTATTGGGGCATTACAATGTGGACATTGAACCAAACCTTCTTCATCAAAGGAGCGACCACAGTCATTACATGTTATTTGTGCCATGAGTGAAATTGTTGATGCACTCATGACTCGAAAGTGCTGTTTTTCAATAATATTAAGGCATAAAAAAGAAAAGCGGAGTCAACATCTTCTTATCAGCTGCGTAAGGTTGGACTCCTCGTAATACAGATAAGTAGAATGAACGACTCCACTTGGCTGTATTTCGCATTGATAACGAATACACACCAAGAAGAGCGTCTTTCTTCTTATTCCCATATTACTTTTGTAAGTGTCCAATTTACGCAGTAGGAATAAGCGAAATGCGCTTTCTTCAATATGTCTGCTAAATGCCAATTCTGGCACATTAGCACGGCAAAAATACGCATTTTCTTGGAAAGACGCTCTATAAATGGTAAAAAAAATTCAAATAGTTTGAAAAAACATGCAAAGATGAGATTGTTGCTAAATACTAATCAAACATATTAGAGGATGCTGTTTTGGAAACCTATCGTTGTAGGCGATAGTGAAATACGTGAAAAAAACTTGTTAAGAAAAGGTTGGGAATGATGGAATTTCATTAACTTTGCGACGATATTTAATTATTCTTTCCTAACTAATATGAAACGATTGGTCAATGTGTTTTTCTGTTTGGCTCTATTCCTCTGCTCTCTTTCTTTGAATGCACAAAACAAAGAGAAGGTGCAGAAACGGGAGAACTATGAGTTCTACAAAAACATGCCTGTGTATGCCGACAAGCTGATTGCCGACCTGCACTATCCTTTGGCATGGGGAAACAGCAAAATCAAGAACTTCAAGAAGTGGAAGAAAGTGGCGAGAGAGAAAGTCTTCGAATGTATGCTTACGCCTCCGCCTCCAGCCAAGGGTGGCTACCAGATGAAAGTGCTGGCAGAGGAACAGCGGGATGGCTATAAGGCTCAGAAGATAGAGGTTCAGCTGTCAGAGTATTACCCCGTGAGGGCGTTGCTGCTCATTCCTGATGGCGACGGTCCGTTCCCAGCCGTGAATGCCCTGCACGATCATGGCGCACACCTTTTCATAGGTAAGGAAAAGATGATACGTCCCTTGGCTGAGAGTGCCGAAGTGATGGAGGATGCTGATGCCTGGGCAGCAAGCCTGTACGAAGGACAGTACGTAGGCGACTATCTTGCCAAGAACGGCTACGTGGTCTTTTCAGCCGATGCACCGATGTGGGGAGAACGAGGAAGAGCAGAAGGAGTGAGCCGCACACACTACGACATGATTGCAGGCAACATGATGATGTACGGCGTTGACCTCTCGGCATACATGACATACGACGACATCCGTGGCACTGAATTCCTGGCGACCCTGCCATGCGTAGATGCAGAGCGCATCGGCTGCATGGGTTGCTCCATGGGAGCCTATCGAGCCTGGATGCTCTCAGCCCTGAGCGACAGAATCAAAGTGGGAGCAGCAGTGTGCTGGATGGTGACATCAGACGTGCAGCTCACCACCAAATACGGACGCAGCGAGAACGGCGGATTTGCCAACTGCATTCCAGGCTTGCGCCGTTGGCTCGACTATCCCCACATCGCCTCATTGGCATGTCCCAAACCGATGCTTTTCATTAACGGAAAGCAAGACAAGCTGTTCCCCATCCCTGGCGTGGAAAAAGCCTTCGGCGTGATGCGCGACGTGTGGAAAAGTCAGGGAGCAGAAGAAAAACTCGACACGGAACTATGGGACATTCCGCACAGCTGCGGAAAGGAAGCACAAAGGAAGGTGCTGGAGTTTTTCAAGAAACACCTTTAGGAATAAAAATGAAGAATGAAGAATGTAGAATGAAGAACCTCAATTAAGTACAAAGTACAATTTACCAAGAACAATCAAGGATTTAAAGGATTTAAAGGATTTTCTATTACTACGTTGTTCCTTGTCCTTTGTTCTTTGTACTTCTCTTCACGCTTCACGTTAAACGCTAAACACTTCACGCAAAACACTAAATATGAAATGGAAGTTAACTGATTTTTGGGTACAGCTGCTTAGTTGTACGTTGGGTACCGTCATCGGTATCATACTGACTTTCGGCACCTCGGCATGGATAGAGCATCGAGAGCAACAGGAAACGGAGCGGACAGCAGCGTTGATGGTGATTCACAACCTCGAAGCCTTTTGTGACGACCTTGAGGACGAAATAGAGCATTTGCAAGCCGTGGATTCGCTTATCGCAAGCGTTCAGACGAAGAACGAGAAGCACCAAACCATCTCCGAAGACAGCTTGCTACAGTTTGTAAGCGGCATCCTCGACCGCAATTTCACCGTCATCGACCAAACAGCAGAAAACATTTTCAGCAGCAATATCGAGACATGGAAAAGCATCAATAGCAGTGAATTCATCGAATTGGCTGGCAAGTGCTTTTCCGCCAAACGACTGATGGTTAGGCTGCTGGAAGAACTCGACACGGAAAGGCATCGCCTCTACAACACCTATATGCAGACCGTGGTCTATGCCGACAAGCCTTCCGAGACCATTCAAGAGACCGTGGCGAGGATGCTGTGTTCACCGGCATTCTGCGCCTTCATCAAACAGCAGCACGACTATTTGGCGGGCATGGAAGCTGGACTGACCACCTTCCACGAGAAGATTGACAACTGCAAACGGCTGATGGAGGTCAACGACGACGAACTAAAGCAGTTCGGATACAACGAGTAAAAAAGCGGAAGAGGCACGAAATGAAGTGCTTCACTTTCTCAAATTAGTAATGAGTCATTTGGGATGTGTGATGAAATGCCCACTCCTCATTTCTAATTCACTTCATTTCTTGAAGAGTCTGTCAATCAGGTCTTGTCGGTGGATTCTTCGGAGTTCGTTGATGATTTTTTGGCGTTCGGCTGGTTTGTACCAAAAGAAGAATTGTCGCTGTGCGAGTTTGTCTTTTGGAGATTTTGCGGAAAAGACGGGCTGGAGGGTGTAGGGATGGAATCCTGTGTACCAACATTCTGTGCTCACGGTCATGGGAGTGGGTGTGAAGTCTTGCACTTGCTCCAGTTTGAAATCCAGGTTCTTGGTGATGACAGCCAGTTCTGCCATGTCTTCTTCGGTGCATCCTGGGTGGCTGCTGATGAAGTAAGGGATGAGTTGTTGGTTGAGGTGGTGCTCTTGGTTGATTTGGTCGAAGATGCGCTTGAAGTCATAGAACAGTTGGAATGAGGGCTTCCGCATGAGCTGTAGTACGCGGTCGGAGGTGTGTTCTGGTGCTATTTTCAGTCGGCCACTCACGTGCTTCACAATCAGTTCGCGGGTGTATTCGGCATTGACTTTGTTGGTTTTTGGATTGCCTGTGTCGTGCAGCAAGAGGTCGTAGCGCACACCGCTGCCGATGAAGCTCTTCTTGATGCCAGGGAGTGCATCGACGGAGCGATAGATGTCGAGTAGCTGGCGATGGTCGGTGTTGAGGTTCTTGCATACGTTGGGATGGATGCAGGACGGTCGTTTGCACTTGTGGCAGATGCTGAGGTCTTTTCCGTGCATGGCATACATGTTAGCGCTGGGTCCTCCGAGGTCGCTGAGGTATCCTTTGAAGTCGGGCATCTGGGTGATGGCTTTCACTTCTTTCAGGATGCTTTCCTTGCTGCGTGAGGTGATGAATTTTCCCTGGTGGGCTGATATGGTGCAGAAGGCGCAGCCTCCGAAGCAGCCTCGGTGCAGACAGACGGAGAACTTAATCATTTCGTAGGCTGGAATTCGTTTCCCTTTGTATTTGGGGTGGGGAAGGCGTGTGTAGGGCAGGTCGAAAGAGCGGTCCAGTTCGTCTTGGGTCATGGGTTGGTAAGGTGGAAAGACCACTGCGTATTGTTGTCCTACTTTCTGCACGATGCGCTGTGCTTGGTATTTGTTGGATTCTTCTTCGATGTGTCGGAAGTTCTCTGCTTGAAAGAGCTTGTTCTTCAGGCATTCTTCGTGGGAATGAAGCACGATGTCGTCGCTCTTGATGCCTCCAGGGATTTCTTTTTCGGTGAGGAGGAGCACGGTCTGCCGCTGTGGGTGGCGGAGCATGAGCTTGCGGAATGTGGTTGTGCTGATGTTGTCTAAGTGGTTGGAGTTGAGTTCGTCGGTGAGGAGGCGGACTAAGGATGTCATAGGTTTTTCGCCCATGCCATAGACGAGGAGGTCGGCTCCGCAATCGCAGAGGATGCATCGCTTGAGTGAGTCGCTCCAATAGTCGTAGTGTGTGAGTCGTCGGAGGGAGGCTTCGATGCCGCCAATCACTACGGGTACGTCGGGGAAGAGTTGCTTGAGTATTCGGGTATAGACGATGGTGGGGTATTCGGGTCGCATGTCGTGCCTGCCGTCGGGGGAATAGGCGTCTTCGGAGCGTAGTCTTCGTGCTGCTGTGTATTTGTTGACCATCGAGTCCATGCATCCTGGGGCGATGCCGAAGAAGAGGCGTGGTGCTCCCAGTTTCTTGAAGTCGCGAAAATCTCCGTGCCAGTCGGGTTGGGGCACGATTGCCACGCGTAGTCCTTCTTGTTCGAGCAGTCGTCCTATGACTGCGGCTGCGAATGAGGGGTGGTCCACGTAGGCGTCTCCGCTGAAGAGTATCACGTCTAATGTGTCCCAGTGTCTCAGTTCTATTTCTTTCTTTGTGGTGGGTAGCCAGTCGGTGAGGTGCATGTTTTTAGTGAGTTAAAAAGACCATCTGGATAGCCATTTTAATGATTAAGTTTTAATTTTTAACTTACTGAAGATTTTCACTTACCCGTTGTTCGTTCCAACTGATGTAGAGCATGATGAGTTCTCGAAGTCCATAGACTTTCATGTTGTCGTGGTAGAGCACTTCGTAGCAAAGGTTGATGAGGTCTTTGCAATCGTCGTTTTGCATCACAAAACTGCGTACGTTCTGTTTCAGCTTTTCGAGTGTGCTTTCATCCACAATGCCGTTGCTGGCTACGAGTCCATCGAACAATGAGTATTTCTCGATGGTTCGTAGGTTTTCTTCCGACACGTCGATGTGCCGTGTGCCTGAAGTGTTTGTTTGAATCTTGAACATATATAAGTTTTTAATCAGGGATTTTTAAGGATTTTCGCTTACTACGTTGTT
>DGSN01000004.1:16347-74542 GCA_002393575.1 Prevotellaceae bacterium UBA4361
TAATTGAGGTTTTTATCAGGGATTTTAAGGATTTAAAAGGATTATTAGAGAGTTAAAAATTAAAAAGTAAAAATGGGCTATCCAGTTGCTCATTTTAATTTTTAACTTTTAATTTTTAATTTCCAAAGATTCTTAACTTACCAAGTTGTTCCTTGTCCTTTGTACTTTGTACTTAATTTAGGCTTTTCACTTCTCACCTTAATCATCATCGACAGAGGAAGTTCACGACTGCTCCCATGAGTCGGTTGCGGCTTCTTGCGTCTGTGATGCTTTCGAGGGGAAAGCCGAAGGTGATGGCTTTGTAGTCATTGCCATCGTATGCTACGGCTGCTGGTAGTCCGTTGGAGTAGGCAAGCATGGCGAATGCTCCTCCTGTTGGGCTGATGGCTTCGGGTTGGGGCACAGCGTAGCTTTCGGGGTTCAATTCCCTGTAAATCTCAAAATTCAAACCTGAACCTGCGATTTGACGGATGGCTTTTGATGTTACTACGTTGCTGAGTGTGGATTTGAGTGCAGGGCAATGTATTCCATTGTTCTTGAATAGATTGGCTCCACTCACGAACACGCGTCCACCTTCTTTGCAGAAGTTGTTGATGAGATTGGCGGTCATGCTGTTGAAGTTCTTCTGCACGCCGTATATTACATCCATCATCTTCACATGGCCGTAGTCGAGTTTTGCGTTCATCAAGGCAGATTCACTACACGACGTGAAGGAGTGGTTGCCAGTGAGCTGGATGCCTTTTCCGTGGAGGAATACGTAGTCGAAGGTGTTTCCCATCACTACTTTCCCTTCCAGTTCTGAGCCGCTATAGCCCAGTCCTGTGGTTGATTCGGAACCGATGTTGGCACGGTCGAAGCTTATCTGTCTGCCGCAGAACCCTGCGTATGCTCCGTAGGGCACTCCTGGGTCGCTGTCGAGGTCGAAGCCTTGGCGGGTGTCGGTGTTGATTTCGGCTGGACCCGACAAGCGTGTGAATGCGTTCACTATCAGCACTGTTCCTTCGTTCTTCGATGCGTTGCACACGGAGAGTGTTTCGGATGGAAAGCTCTTTCCTCCTTTATTCAAGGCACACACGCGGAAGGAGTAGATTTTGTCTTTCACGAGTTTCATGGTGAATGAATTTCCATGAACCACTCTTCCGTTGTCGAAATCGTCATATCCTTCTCGGGTATAGACCACGTAACTCGATGCGTTAGCGCTTGGTTCCAGTGGGTCGCGCTGTGGCTGCCAGCTGAGGGTTGCTTCGCTTTTGTTTTCGTTGAGGGTAATGGCAAAATCTTTCACGGGCAGCGGCTGGATTACGAAGTCGCGGTCGTGCATCTCTGCCAGGTATTTCACGATGGTTTTATAGACCGACCTGCTGAAGTCGAACTTGAACTGTGGGTCATAGCCTTTTCGCATGTCGGCAAAGTTCTGGTGTGAGAGCATTTCGAGAATGACGGATGGCACTTGTGGCATTCGTGTTTCGCCATAGTTCCTGTTCCAGAGTTTGCGGATTTGCCAGTTGTATTTCTTCAGGTCAATGTTCAGGTTGGCGAGTAGCATGTTGCAGAGGTCGCGACTCACATAGCGGTCGATGCCTGCATCCGTCTTGCCGTCGAAGAAGTTGGTGGAGCAGATGGAGAGGGAACCGACAAAGGTGTTGTCGGAGAAGTAGCCTGCATCGGTGTGGAATGCCATTGCCAATTCGAATGGCACTTTCCTGCCTTTGCTGTTCGGCATATACACGGAGCCGCCGCCTAATTCGTTGGTTGTCAATGGGCGACTGTTGATGTCGCTGTTGTAGTCGTTCCCTGTTGCGTATTTGTCGCACACGGTGTCGGGCATTCCTGCCCACTGCGTGCTGTAACGTGCTGCTTCTGCCCATCGTGGCAAACCGCTGGTTGTGCCTCCCGAATTTCTCAGGCTGCCACGAGCGATATTGCCCATGCCACCACCGAATCGCACTGCATCTGCTGACACGATGCCATTCTGTTTGCTCACGTTCGACAGCACCACCATGCCGTAGTCGTGTTCGCCTGGGTCGAATTCAAATGTGCCGAGATACACCCATGTTCCTCCTCCCATTTGTTGGTTCACGCTGAATTCCGTGATGCCACCTTTGTGGAAGATGGTGTAACGTGCATCCTTCACTGAGTTCTCAAAACTCTGATACGACACATAAACGGCATATTTCCCACCTTCTGGTATGTTGGGTACCCATTGTGCGATGGTGGCATTCCGTTCCGAACTCACGCTCTGCACGTAGCGTGCTGTGCCATGCGTGAATGGATTCTCGCCAGCGTAATACACATTCTTTATACGGGCAAAACCATACACTTCACTCGTGTGCCATTTGTATTTTGCACGTCGCTGTGCCACGTCCTCCAAGTAGAGCCCTTCGCGTTTCGGAGCATCGTTATCTACTATCACTTCGTTCCGTTGCCAGTCGCGTTCACGAGGAGTATAAACCACGGCTCCAGCATTTTCCAGCATAGGGATGATGAATGGAATCACAAAGGTTTGGCTGAACAAATCCTCGGTTGTGCAATAGAGTCGAGGGCGTTGCCATTCCCACACGCCTTTGTTTTCCTTGTATGTTTTCCCATGACTCTGCCATAGCGAGATGTGAGTGCCGTCGAGTCCTTGCTGGATGTCGTAAGGTCGCGACAAGTTTGTCACCCACGGCTCTTCCTTGCTTTCGTATTCCCACCGCCTCGTCTTGTCTTTCTTTCCTTGTCGCATAGCATTAGGAATCAGTTCTTCGATGGCGTGCTGGTCTGTGACAATCGTCAATTTGTAGTGCTTGTATTTCTGAGGCAGCAGCTCCTTGAAGTTACGGTAGATTTGGTTCACCGCCTCCTCCGTAAAGAACTGCTCGCTGAATCCTCCTCCGCAGGTCAGACGTATGGTCTTGCTGTCATCATTCACCAAGCACGATTCCAGCGTGGAAGTGGGTGAGAGTCGAGCATCTACCCTGCTGTAGTTCTTCAGATAGTCGGAAAATATCTTTTGCAAGTTCTGTGCAGCGACGTTAAATGTAAATGCCGTTGCTAATATACAAATAATCAGTTTCTTCACTTAAATTTACTGTGTTTAGCGTTTAGTGTTTTGTGTTTAGAGTTGAGCGTGAAGCGTGAAGAGAAGTACAAGGTACAATTTACAAAGTACAAATTCCGAAGCGTGTCCTTTGTCCTTTGTCCTTTGTTCTTTGTACTTAATTGTGATTTTTCTCTTTTTCACTTACTTGTTTCCCAAGTATTTCACCTTATTATATCCTACGAGATGGTCGTATCTTTCTCCGAAAGGACGGTGGTAAATATACACCCCGTATTCGTTTTCTGTCTGATAGAAGTCCCCTTCGCTTTGAGCCGTCTGTCCCACGTTGTCACCATCGTGTACAAACAGATATTGGTAGTTGTAAGAACCTTGCTTCAGAGGCATGGCTATTTCATACACGTGTTCCAGCAAGTTGTATTCCATCTTGTATTCGTCTGCCAGTCGTCCGTTGGTGAAGTCCCCGTGCAAATAGAGATTTCCACCAGGAATCTGAGGCATGGAGAGTCGGAAATGCGTGATGTAGTATTCACTTTCCCAAGCACTGTCAATGTCATTGGCGTTCCTCACGTAGTACCTGCCGTTTTGGTCTTGGTCATAAATGTAATTGATGCGCTGTGCATCCTCCATCACGAAAGCATGATAGTATGGCCTTTCGTATCGCATGGCTTCGATGCGCATGGTAGGCACATGGTCATCCAGCACCTCGAAGCGTCGGTATTCATTTCCTCCAGGGAAAATCAAGCTTTTGTTATGGTTGAAAATCAAAGTGTTGGTCTTCAGATACGTAGGTTGCAGATTTTCCACATGGTTGTCCCAGCGGCGGTTTTGCACCACAACTGGCATCAACTCCGATTCGGGATGATGTACCGTATAGGTGGAGTAGTTCACTTCGAACGACACTTGCTGGTGACTCTGATAGGTGTCGATGTCCGTGTTGCTCGACACGCTGATGTCGATACCCACTTTGGGTTCTACAATAGAAAAACAAGCCTGAGCAACAGGTTCATCGTCGCCATCCTCAAAAAACTCTACCCTGTAGTTGCCACTCACTTTCAGCTTCACGTCGTCGTTTGGAATGCGGAGCGAATAGTGGTTGTAGAGCATGGCAGTGCTTGTCGAAGGCGAATAGTCCTCGATTCTCATGCCGTTGAACCCATCCATATAGTCGCTTTCCAGCAAGTCCGAAGGCTCCCAGTCGGCATCGCAGTGCGTAATCTTGTATGTATATCTCACGTAGTTGTGTTGCAGGTCGTCGAAACTGATTTCCACCCAATTCGCCCCTCCAAGGTTCATCACAGGGTCCGAATCCCACAAACCGTCTATTTCCACGCGCAGTGATTTCAGGTTGTCGATGAACACCCCGTTTTCTTGAGCTTTGGCAGATACACAAGCTAACAGAATTGCAAATATGGAGAAAAATTTCATCATAATAATCCAAATAACATTGAAAAGCGTACAAATTTAGGACTTTATTTTTTTTTATTCAAGAAAAAAATGTAATTTCGCAACGAAAAATTTAATGAAGAACTTCGATTTATAATTATCTATCCATTAACTAAATAATAACTATCGCAAGAAAAATGAAAGCACTCAATTCCCGCACGGCACCTAAGAGCCATGCACCCGAGAGAATCATTCAGTTTGGAGAAGGCAATTTCCTCCGTTGTTTCGTTGACTGGATTATCTACAACATGAACCAGAAGACCGACTTCAATTCCTCCGTCGTTGTCGTTCAGCCTATCGAGCGCGGCATGGTGGATTGGCTCAATGCACAGGACTGCCTTTACCACGTTAATCTTCAGGGTCGCCTCAATGGTGAGAAGGTGAACTCCCTCACCCGCATCGACTGCATCAGTCGTGCCCTCAACCCTTATACGCAGAACTCAGCCTTCCTCGCTTTGGCTGACCAGCCAGAGATTCGCTTCGTCATTTCCAACACCACTGAGGCTGGGATCGCCTTCGACCCCGCTTGCAAGCTCTCCGATGCACCTGCATCCAGCTACCCTGGCAAGCTCGTCCAGCTCCTCTATCGTCGTTTCCAGACATTCAAGGGCGACAAGACAAAGGGACTCATCATCATGCCTTGCGAACTCATCTTCCTCAATGGTCACCACCTCAAGGAGTGCATCTACCAGTACATCGAGCTTTGGAAAGACGACTTCGGCAAGGACTACGAGAAGTTCAAGGAGTGGTTCACTAAGTACAACTACGTTTGCGCAACACTCGTTGACCGCATCGTTCCAGGTTTCCCTCGCAAGGAAATCGCAGAGATTCAGAAGAAGATATGCTATGCCGACAACCTCGTTGTTCAGGGCGAAATCTTCCACCTTTGGGTTATCGAGAAGCCAGAGAACATGTCCATCGCAGCACTCCGCAAGGAATTCCCTGCTGAGAAGGCTGGTCTCCACGTGCTCATCGCTCCAAGCGAGAAGCCATACCACGAGCGCAAGGTCACACTCCTCAATGGTCCTCACACTGTTCTTTCCCCAGTCACCTACCTCTCAGGAGTCAACATCGTTCGCGATGCTTGCAACCACCCAGTGCTGGGCAAGTACATCCGCAAGGTGCAGTTCGAAGAGTTGATGGAAACACTCAACCTCCCAATGGACGAACTCAAGCAGTTCGCTACCGACGTGCTTGAGCGTTTCAACAACCCATACGTTGACCATCAAGTGACGAGCATCATGCTCAACTCCTTCCCTAAGTACGAAACCCGCGACCTCCCAGGCGTGAAGATTTACCTCGAACGCAAGGGCGAACTCCCTAAGGGACTCGTCTTCGGACTCGCAGCCATCATCACCTACTACAAGGGTGGTACTCGTGCCGACGGCGCACCAATCGAGCCAAACGATGCACCAGAAATCATGCAGCTCCTCAAGGACCTCTGGGCTACAGGCGACACGCAGCGCGTAGCTGAAGGCGTTCTCGCAGCAGAGAACATCTGGAAGGAAAACCTCAACAACACCGTCCCTGGACTCACAGCCCTCGTGAAGGAATACCTTGACCTCATTCAGGAAAAGGGTATGCTCGAAGCAGTGAAGACCATCTTGTAATCATTAAAATTATTTAGGAATGGGAATCATGGGTTCTTCCCATAATTCCCATTCCTCCCATTAACCCCATAATTCCCATAAAAACACCATCATGAAAAAATTCATGGACGAAAACTTCCTCCTGCAGAGCGAAACTGCAGAGAAGTTATACCACGAACATGCGGCAAAGATGCCGATTATCGACTACCACTGCCACCTCATCCCACAGCAGGTAGCAGAAGACAAGCATTTCTCATCCATCACGGAAGTGTGGCTCGGCGGCGACCACTACAAGTGGCGTGCCATGCGTTCCAACGGAGTGCCAGAACGCTACTGCACAGGCAAGGACACCACCGACTGGGAGAAGTTCGAGAAGTGGGCAGAAACCGTGCCTTACACCTTCCGCAACCCTCTCTACCACTGGACTCACCTCGAACTCAAGACCGCTTTCGGCATTGACAAGATACTCAATCCTCAGACCGCTCGCGAAATCTACGAAGAGGCCAACGAGAAAATCAAGAACGACCCATCGCTCACCGCGCGTGGACTCATGCTCAAATACAACGTAGAGACCGTCTGCACCACCGACGACCCTGTTGACTCTCTTGAGTACCACATCAAGACCCGCGAATCGGGCTTCAAGGTGAAGATGCTCCCAACATGGCGACCAGACAAGGCAATGGCAGTCGAAGTGCCTGCCAATTTCCGTGCCTACGTCGAGAAGCTCGCCGAAGTGAGCGGAGTCAGCATCAGCAAGTTCCAGGACATGCTCGATGCCCTCCAGAAGCGTCACGACTTCTTCGCAGAGCAAGGCTGCAAGCTCTCCGACCACGGCATCGAGGAGTTCTATGCAGAAGACTACACCGACGCTGAAATCAACGCCATCTTCGACAAGGTGTATGCAGGCAACGAGCTGACCCGCGAAGAAATCCTCAAGTTCAAGTCGTGCATGATGATCAAGTTTGCAGAAATGGACTACGAGACCAGCTGGGCACAGCAGTTCCACTACGGAGCCATCCGCGACAACAACACCAAGATGTTCAACCTCCTCGGTCCTGACACAGGTTTCGACTCCATCGGCCAGTTCACTACAGCCAAGGCCATGTCGAAGTTCCTCAACAAGCTCACCATGGAAGGCAAGCTCACCAAGACCATCCTCTACTGCCTCAATCCATCCGACAACGAAGTCATCGCCACCATGCTCGGCAACTTCCAGGACGGTACTATTCCAGGCAAGATTCAGTTCGGTTCCGGTTGGTGGTTCCTCGACCAGAAGGACGGTATGCAGAAGCAGATGAACAGCCTCTCACTCCTCGGACTCCTCAGCCGATTCGTGGGTATGCTCACCGACTCCCGTTCCTTCCTCTCTTACCCTCGCCACGAGTATTTCCGCCGCATCATGTGCAACCTCATCGCTACCGATGTGGAGAACGGCGAAATCCCTTGCGAAGAGTGGGACCGTCTCTGCCAGATGGTAGAAGACATCTCTTACTACAACGCAAAGAACTACTTCCAGTTCTAAGCCACAACATCATTCATACACACAGAAAAGCGAGAGAGGGTGTGTCAAGCCAGTTTTGACACACCCTCTCTCTGTTTTGTTATTGCACCTTCTTATTTCCGTTCGAAAATCTCCTCGAATCGGTTCAGGTACGTGTCGTATTGCGTGAGGAATGGCGTGAAGGCTGCGGGCACGTCCTCGGCAGGGAGGAAGAGTCGCTGCACGTCTGTTGGCCATTCGCCTGCCTGGATGGGGTACATGCAGAACTGGCTGCACGGCGTGTCAGTGGCTTTTTCAATCGGGAAGGCTGTCTTGCGGAACTTCGGTCCTTGTCCTGCCACGGCTGCATTGACGGTGAGGACGATGCCGCGGTCGGTTTGCTCGAAGTTGAGGTCGAGGCTGTCGCCCACTACCAAAATACCATTCCCTTTAACATCGGTCAGCAAGGCTGCATCCACGCCGCCGTGGTTGCCGTCGAGGTAGAGGTCGCCTGTCTGCTTCGCCCAGAACCCGTAGCGACATGCCTGGTGGCGACCTGGGTAGGAGGCAAATGGTCCTTGGCCTATCCATTGCACGCGCTGGATGCTGGGGTCGAGCAGGAATGCCAATCCCATTTCAGCACGGAAAATGTCTGCTGTGTCGGGAGCCAGGTCGAATCGGATTCGTTCGCCTCCATCGGCTTTCTCCCTGCTCAGGTGGGCTTTCACCTGTGTGTTGTCGAGCGGCAGGAGGTAGTGCTTGGGCAGTCGGCCTTTCTGGGTGACGTTCTCTGCCAGCGTCGATTTTCTGCCAGCTCTCACCATCGGCTCTTCTTGCAGCATGAACGTGTCGGCGGCGGTGCTGCCTGTCCAATGGATGTGGGGCTTGTGCAGCACGAACGTCTGTTGCAGGAATTGGTGGCCTTGTGCATCGCAGATGTCGATGTGGAGCAGGCTGTAGCGGGTGGCAGCAGGATTTACGCTTGGTGCCAGGGTGTAGTTGGTTTCCATGCGGGGTGGGCAGGAGGGACTGAATGCTCCTCGTGCCACGGTGTCGCGGTCTTCGGTCAGTGCCCAGCGGAAACGGACTTGGTCTTTCAGGTCGAGAAAGTCGAATCGGTTTTCGATGACGAGCCGAATCAGTCCATCCACGCATTCAGCGGAGCGGACGAATGCGCGGGCGTAATTGTGTTGCAGTTCGAAGTAGTTGGGCAGGGGTGTGCGGTCGGCATAGAGCAGTCCGTCTGTTCCTTTGTTGCCAAACATTTCGAATCCCCCTTCTGCCGATGTATAGACTTTCTCTGTGTAACCATAATTGGATGACAGTTCTGCCTTGAATGGCATACCCTGGTCCACCCATTCCCACACGCTGCCGCCTGCAATGCCTGGTGTGCGCTGGATGGTTTGCCATTGGCGGTCGTGGTCTTCCAACGAGATGCCTAAGCTGTGGCAGTATTCTGTGAAGATGACTGGGCGGTCGAGGTGCTGGTAGAATCCTGCGATTTGTTCGGTGGTGGGGTAATGGGGGGCGTAAATCGGTGCTGCCGAAGGAAATCCCTGCGACTTGTCTTGGTCGAAGAATCGTCGGAAATAACTGCCCACTTGTGGATAGCAATAAGGTCGGGAGGAGTCGAGTTCCTGTTTCACGTATTCGCCCAACTGGATGCAGATGTCTGTCAGCGGGTTCTCGTTGCCCAGGCTCCAGATGATGACTGACGGGTGGTTCTTGTCGCGTCGGATGGTGGCTTGAGCCCGTTGTTGCAGGGTGGGGTAGAAGGCTGCATTGCTCAGGTTCTTGTCGCCGAAGCCGAAGGGTACTTCGTCGATGATGTAGAATCCCAGCGAGTCGGCGAGTTCGTAGAAGCGTGGTTCGCGTGGGTAGTGGCTGGTGCGTATGTAGTTCACGGACGCTTCCTTCATCAGTTTCATGTCTTTCAGTGTCAGCGCTTCGTCAATGACTTTCACGCTCACGGGGTCGGTGCTGTGGCAGGTCACTCCACGCAGTTTGATGGCATGGCCGTTCAGTTTCAGCACGTTGCCGTCAATGCTGATGTCGCGGAAACCGAAGCGATGGTGAAATGTCTGCAAGGTCTTGCCGCCTTTTGTCAACGTAGTGCGCAAGATATATAAATAAGGTGTTTCTGCTGTCCACAAATGCGGATTCTCCACATGGTCGCTACCTACCACCTGTCCGTTGGCATCGAGGATTTCATGCTTCAGTGTGGCTCCTTTCCCCGCCACCTTCGTCTCCACCTCCACTTGTCCTGAGTTCTTCGTGCGGATGGTGAGGTCTGCGAGGTGCGTTTCTGGAACAGCCATGAGCGTCACATCGCGGAAGATGCCGGCTGGAGCCCAGTCGTCGTTGTAGTCGAAGTCGCTGCCTGGGAAGCGGGTGATGACGCGCAACGCGAGTTCTTGTTCTCCCTGCCGACGCAGGCAGTGGGTGATGTCGAAGAGAGCGGTGTTGTAGCCCGACCGCCAGCTGCCTGCCTGCTTGCCGTTCACCCAGAGGTCGTAGCCGTAGAGCACTCCGTCGAAGCGCAGCACAATTCGTTGTCCTTTCCATTCGCGTGGCACAACGAATGCCGTGCGGTAGTAGCCTGTCAGTGCATCGGCTTTGTCGTAGGTGGGTTGGCAAAAGCCGTAGGCTTCCCAGCAGCCAGGCACAGGAATCTTTCCCCAAGTGGCATCAGCCGCGGGCACCGACGTGTCGTCTGTCACGCCTTTCACCACTTTCAGCTGCCATTCCCCATTGAGTGATTTCTTCATTTTTGAATCTGTCACAGGCAGAATGCCCTGAAAGGCATCGTTCACTTGTCCCGACATTCGGAATGTCAATGCCAACAAGCTCAATATCGCTAATACTCTTTTCATATCTTTTAAAAATGTGAATTATAATGAAGAAAGAAGAACAACGGAAAAAACGAAAATAGAACGGAAAAACAGAAAAAAATTCTTGTAAACTGACGTTTATTTAGGAAAGAAATTAGAATAATTAAAATAATTTTTTCAGAAATAATATGTTTTGTTTTTTTAAAGTCTAAGGTCTGAGGTCTAAGGACTAAGGTCGCCATCCGGATGGAAAGCCTTTGACTTTTGACCTTTCTGTTATTTCTGTCATTTCCGTGGGACAATGATATACGCTTAAACCATTTTTAATGTCCCACGGAAAGAACGGAAATTTTTGCTCAGCGAAGCCAATTTTTCGTAAGTTTTTTCATCATAAATTTGCAGTCAATTCGCGTTAAACACAAAAACATTTTTTTGGGAGTAATTATGATAATTCTTGGGAGCGTTGCCCCAAGCGTCCAAGGACGATAATCTTCTAATTTCTTTCCTAAGACAATTGGCTACGCAGAATGCTGAAGGTTCGTGGTTGAGAAAAACCGTTCAATCTGTGGTGTTGATTACTGTTTCATCTCCCTGAACATCAGCTCAATCTTCGTGTATTTGCGTTCCTTAGCGTTGTTCCAATGTTCCATCAGTCCGAGCGGAGCAGACAGCGTTTTGCCATCCTGCTTGTAGATGGCTCCGCTGGGCGCATTCGGAATGCTGGCAGCTTCGCGCAGGTACTCGTCACAATAGTTCAGACTGCCAAACTCTGGCCATTCGCCGATGATGATGTCCATTGCCACGGCATCGCAAGCCACTTCGTCCTGACTCGCGATGAGCGAACAAGCCCAGTCGCCGTTGAACGGTTCCTTCATCCACTTGGGGTTTGGAGCACCATTCACGTCGCGCGAACCGTAGGAACCGTCAATGAGGAAGAGGAGCGTTTTCTGTCCCATGTCCTTGTGTGCCATCCAATCGACGAATGTCTTGTAGCTCGGAGTGCCGTGACGCTTGTCTTGGCTCACGTTGTTGTGTGCATTCCTGCGCCACATCAGGTTGATGTCCGTTGCTCCATACCAGTTCTTCGAGGTGAGTGTCACGCCTGGTCCCGAATGTGTCTTCAGCAGAGCCGAGTTGATGAGGTAGTCGGCATCCACGATGCACTTGGCAAGTCCGCGAGCCATCTTCCCGTTATCTACCGAATAGGTAATCTGTTCGGGGTTGTATTCGCATTTCTCGCGCCCATCGCCTCCGATGTTGTCAACGAATCGCACCCTTGGAAATGCGCGATGCACCTTATTATAAATGCTGTCGGTGATGGCACGGCTTGGTTCGCAGAGCACGATGTCCTGTTCCCTCACTCCGCCGTCCTGCACCATCGAGCGGACAAGTGCCAGCGTCATGAAAGGCGATGAGTTCAGCTCAATCGTGTCGTGGTGGGTGATGGCATTGTTCAGGTTCAGTTTCACGGCAATCATCTCTCCGCGTCGGTAGCCACGATTGCCACGCTGGTGCTTTTTGTTGAAATGCTTGAAGAGAGCCTTCCAGCCCTTTCTTGCTGTTGCCTCTCCCGTCAGTTGCATCACAGCCTCTCTCACCATCCCGTCCGCTTTCTGCTGGTCGTTCCAGCGGTCCTCCACCCAGAGTCCCGTCTTGCCATCCCAGTTCGCAACGCCTGGACAGTGAATCCACGCCACGCGCCCTGGGTGGATTCCTTTGCCCTCACCGATGGGCTGATTGGGTCCGACAAAGAGTTTCGGACTTGGTGCGTTGAACTCACCGAAGAACAACCTGTCGCGGTTCACCTTCTCGTCCAGCAACTGAATCGTGGTCGAAGGTCCCAAGTCGGGATTTTTCCATGCACGTAGCTGCCAAACCAAGTTGCCGTCCTTATCCACTTCGATGGCTTGCACAGGCGCATTCAGCGTGTCCATCGGAGTCTTGTTCCATTCGTTGTACCAGTTGCTGATGAGGTGTCCGCCGTCCTTCAGTCTCACTGTCTTCTGTGGTTGCGTCACCCCGTAGTCCGTCGTGTTCAGTTGCCACACCGTCTGCCCCTGTCGTGTGATTTCCTGAATGAGTCCCTTGCGACCCGTGATGAGCAAGTTCCCGCTTTTCGGCAGTTCCTGCACCGACCACGGCAACATGCCTCCCCATCTATCCACTTCCTTTCCGTCGCTGGTGAATTCATGGATGCAGCCCATGCCCATGTTGGCAACGAGCAACGTGCCCCGACTGCTCAGACGGGCATTGCGGAACTGTCCGTGAACCGAGCTGTTCTCATGCGTCGGCAGCTGAAATTCTCGAACGATGTGGCATTCGGGTATTTGCATCACCACCGCCTTGGCTGGGCGACCGTTCTGCACGAACACCACGTGTTTGCGACCGATGGGTTGCGCCGTGTGTATCTCCGTGCCTTGGGGAGCCGCATAGCTCCACACGGTCTGTCCCTGCCCATCCACTTCTGCCACGCCGTACTGGTGAGCCACAAGGATGTGTCCGTCCGACATCAATACTGCATCGCTGATTTCGCCTTTGTGCAACTGGTCTTGGTAGTTCCAAGCCACCTGCCCATCCTTCACGATGAACATCCGCCGTTGTTTGCTCTGCCCTGCATAGAAGAAATTGTGACGTGCCAGGCTCGTGCCAATGCTTTCTTGTGCTGAAGCACCTCCTGCCAAAACCATCAGGCTGATAGTTAGTAATAGTCGTTTCATGGTGAATTACATTTAAGTAATACAAAGATATTGACAATTTTTGAAATACCCATCATTTGCGCCTTCTTTTTTGATTTGTCCCTGTCTGGGATTGGTACTTCCAGCAGAAAAGCACTGAGCGTTCGTCGGCACTGAAACGGACGTTCGTTGACAGTGGAACGAGCGTTCGCCGAGGATGAAACGAAGGCTCGTTGCAAAAGGGGGAACGAAAGAGTGAAAAAAGGAAAGTGAAAAAATGAATGTGGAGCGTGAAGATAAATCATGCAAATCAACAAAAGAAACTCATTTACATCTATTTAGAAAAGTGATAAATGGATATTTTTACCTAACTTTGCAGATGAGAAGTGTTTAGTCAAGGGTCAAAGGTCAAGGGTCAAAGGTCAAAGGTCAAGGGTCAAAGCAGACCTTAGACCTTAGACTTCAGACCTTAGACCTAAAACATAAAAACTCAAAAACTTAACAACAGATATGAAGAAAATCGTTTTAATGCTTGCTGCGATGCTGATGTGCGGTGCTGTCGGTGCCCAGAACGACAGTGGGGCTGTCAGGAGAAAGAAGGTGGCTGTGGTGCTCAGTGGTGGCGGTGCGAAAGGTATGGCTCACATCGGTGCGCTGAAAGTGATTGAGCGTGCCGGCATCCCTATTGACATCATTACGGGTACGTCGATGGGCAGTATCATCGGTGGTCTCTATTCCATTGGGTACAACGCCCATGCACTCGACTCGATGGTGCGTGTGCAGGACTGGAGCTACGTGATTACGGATAAGGAGGACTTGCGGAAGCAGAGCCTTTCTGACCGCAGGAAACAGAACACGTACTTCTTCTCGCGTGGCATCACTTTCGGTAAGAAGAACTACAACGACGGTGGCATCATCCAGGGTAAGAACTTGGCTGAGTTGTTCGGGCAGCTCTGCTATGGCTACACGGACTCGCTCGATTTCTCACGCGACTTGCCTATTCCGTTTGCTTGCGTGGCGACGAATGTGATTGACAATTCGGAGTATGACTTCCACAGCGGTCGTCTGCCGCAAGCCATGCGCGCTTCGATGGCGATTCCTGCTGCCTTTTCGCCTGTGAGGATTGGCGACATGGTGCTGGTGGATGGTGGTTTGAAGAACAACTATCCTGCTGACCTCGCTCGGCAGATGGGTGCTGATGTCATCATCGGTGTGACGGTGCAGGGGGAGGCGAAGATTGCGAACGACATGGGGCGCACGATGAGTATCTTGAGCCAGATTATCGATGTGAACTGTAAGAACAAATATGACGACAATCTGGGCATCACGGATGTCCACGTGGCTGTGGATACGAAGGGCTATGGTGCTGCCAGTTTTTCGGCGGCTGCCATCGACACGCTAATTCGCCGTGGCAACGAGGAGGCGATGAAGCATTGGGACGAACTGATGGCGCTGAAGAAGGTGATTGGTATTGATGATTCGTTTCGTCCAAAGATTCTCCATCCGAAGAGTCCGACGGTGATGACGGACAAGCAGCACGTGAAGAAATTCGTGTTCGAGAATATGACTCCGCAAGACGAACGCTTCCTGCGCCAGAAGTTCCACCTGAACAAGCTGGACAGTGTGGATGCGGAATTGGAGCAGGAACTGACTACGTCGATGCGTATCGACCTCTTCTATCAGACGGCTGAGTGCCAGGTGATGCCTGATGATGATGGTGTGGTCGTGAAGCTCACGGCTGGTAATCGCAAGTCGGTGCAGGCGCGTCTGGGTGTGCGCTACGACACGGAGGAGTATGCTGCTGTGCAGTTGGGTCTGGACATTCCGCTGAAGACGGCTATTCCTGTCTATACCGACATCACGCTGCGACTGGGCAAACGACTGATGGCTCGTGGTGAGATTACGGTCCATCCTCGCAGTTTCACGCGCCCTGCGCTCAGTTATGCTTTCCGTCGCAACGACGTGGATGTGTATATTGATGGCGACCGCGACTATAATATTCTCTACAACCAGATGCAGGCTGAGTTCTTGCCGATTAACTTCAGTTGGCATCACTTCGACATCAAGGCGGGTTTGCGCTGGGACTATATGCACTATCGCAACAAGCTCGGTTCGGACAGTTCGAAGCAGTTTGACTTGAAAAACGAGCATTTCTTCAGCTATCGCATACGCTTGAACTACGATAGTGAGAACGACTGGAATTTCCCAACTCGGGGGGCACGCTTCAAGGCTGAGTATGCTTATCTGACGGACAATTTTGCTAAGCTCGATGGCGAACCTGGCATGAGCGAGGTGAGTGCCGACTGGCGCATTTCGATTCCTTTTGGCAGCCGCTTCTCGTTGCAGCCGATGCTCTATGGCCGTCTTCTGTTTGGCAGCAGTATTCCGCTTGTGTTTAGCAATGCCATTGGTGGCGACTGGTTTGCTCACTATGTGGAACAGCAGATGCCTTTTGCTGGTTTTGGCAACATGGAGTATGTGGACAAACAGTTTGTGGCTGCGCAGTTACAGGCACAGCAACGCTTTGCCACGAACAACTATGTGTTGCTGCGCGTGTCGGTGGCTCAGCAGGCTGACAAGATGAAAAATCTGTTTGACAACAGAACGCTCATCGGCGGTCAGATTGCTTATTACTACAAGACGATGTTCGGTCCTGTGGGTGCAACTCTTGGTTACAGCAACCGCACGAAGAAGCCTTATTTCTACATCAATCTTGGGTATGAGTTCTAAAAGTGAAAAAAAAAGCCTCACCCCCAGCCCCTCTCCAAAAGGCGAGGGGAGTAGAATGAAGAATGAGCGCTACGCTTAAATGAAGAATGAAGAATTAAGAATGGAAATAACATGGAGTAAAATTCATTCTTCATTCGGAGCGTAGCGACTATTCTTCATTCTTCACTTAATTTTACTGGTAGTCGCGGATGCGGACGTCGATGCCTTCACCTTGAAGGAGGGAAGGGAGAGTGCTGATGTCGGTGCTGCCATAATGGTATGGGAAGAGGACACGAGGCTTCACTGTCTTGGCGGCACGGATGAGCTGGTCGGGAGTCATGGTGTAAGGCTGATTGCATGGGAGGAAGGCGATGTCGATGTCCTTCAGTGTTGCCATTTCTTCGATGTCCTCCGTGTCGCCAGCGATGTAGATGCGGAGGCCGTCGATGGTGAGCACGTAGCCGTTGTCGCGCCCTTTGGGGTGGAACTGAAGGTGGCCTTCGGTGGTGTTGTAGGCAGGAACGGCTTCCACACTGATGCCGTCAGCTATCTGCTTGCTGTCGCCATTCTTCATGACTTCGCCTGCACCGAGCATGTCGGCACAGCGCTGGTTGGTGACGATGCGTGTGCGGTTGTTGCTGAGCGTGTCGAGGGCACTCTTGTCGAAGTGGTCGCCGTGCTCATGGGTGACGAAGATGTAGTCGGCTTTTGGCATGGAGGCATAGTCGATGACTTTCTGCCCGAGTCGGCTGACGGGGTCGATTTGGATTTCCTTGCCGTCGTACTGAATGCGGATGCTGGCATGGACGAGGCAGTGGAACTTGATTTCCTTGCCGCTGGCGGTGCGGAAGGCATCGACGGTGTAGGGGCCTTCTTGGTAGGTGGTGGCTGCGGTTGGCTGACTGGTGGTGATGTCCTTGCCTGCGCTCTTCCATGCTTCGATGCCTCCCTTGAGGTTGATGACTTGGTAGCCTGCCTGGTCGAGCTGCTTGGCAGCCTTTGCGCTGCGGCGACCACGGCGGCAATAGACGGCTACGGGTTTCGACTTGTCGAGAATTTGTTCTGCATCTGCCATGAAACTGCTCTTCTGAACGTCGGCATGGAGACACTGGCTGCCGTTGCTGCTTGGAATGAATCCTTCGGCGAATTCCTCGGCGGTTCGCACATCGAGCAGCTGAATGTCTTTCTGCTGGATGCTCTTAGCAAATTCCTCTACTGACTGGTTCTTGACGTTACCTTGTGCGCAAGCTCCGAGGTGGAGTCCAGCTAAGGCGCACAGCACTTTGAGAATCTTTTTCATGTTGTTTTTGTTGGTTTGTTGTGTGTTTGGGGCAAAGATATGAAAATAAACGATAATTAAAAGTTAAAAATTAAAAATAAAAAGGGCCTTGGACAGCGAATTATTAACTTTTAACTATTAACATTTAAGTTGCAAGATTTTTTGCTGTAATTTTGCAGCGTGTTAATAATAAATTGCTGAGGCTTAATATGAAAAGGATTAGTATGAGACCGTTCGTGAAATCTGTGTTGGCTGTCGCTCTTGTGAGTGTTTCGACCCTGTCGTTGAAGGCGCAGGTGATGAAGTCGGCTGACCTGGAGAAGTATGCCAAGGAACGCTATGGGGTGAAGTGGTTGGATGCAGCCGATAACCTCAAGCAGATGTTGACGCTTGACAAGAATGAGAGTCTGACTTACCAGCAGGTGATTGAGGTTCCAGGAAAAAACAAAAGTCAGTTGTATGTGGCACTCAACTACTGGGCTACGGCTACGTTCAAGGAGAAGGGTGCTATCACGCTGAACGACAAGGAAGATGGTTGCATCATCATCTCTTCTACGATTAAGAACATTGCCGAGCATGTGGGTACAATCAGCAAATACTCGGTTAGTATCACTCCTGTCATTCGCATCGACATCAAGAACGAGCGCATTCGTGTGACTTACACTGTGCAGAACTACGATGTGCTTGATGATGTGAGTGGAGGTTACCTTGGTGTTGCACTTAACACGGACAACAACCGTGATGTGCGGAAGTCGATGGGCGATTCGAAGCGCAAGGCAGACGACAAGACGAATGCTAACCTCTACGAAAAGCAGTGGGAGATAGCAAAGCATTTTCCGTTCGTGGAGAAGGATCCGCAGAAGCGCACGTGTGCCAAAGCATTGGTGATGACTCATGCTTATTCGAATGCCGTGATGGACAAGATTGAAGAGGCGGTGAAGAACGGAATTGTGGGTAATGAGAATGATGACTGGTGAGGTATAGTGTTTAGTGCTTAGTGTTTTAGTGTTTAGTCAAGGGTCAAAGGACAAGGGTCAAAGGACAAAGGTCAAAGGTCAAAGGGTAAGGATCAAAGCAGACCTTAGACCTTAGACTTCAGACCTTAGACCTAAATCTTAAAAACTCAAAGATAATTGCATGATGAAGTTATGGCTGGTGGTTGCGCTGTTTGCTTTCGGAATGAATGCGGAGGGTCAGCAACAAACGGAAAGTCAGCGACAAGCTAAACGGATTTTTGACAAGGTCTATGGCGAGATATTCCACGGAACGGGTGTTTCGCTCTCGTATAGTGTCAACATCATTGGCATCTACAAGACGGCTGGCACCATCTGGTACAAAGGCGAGAAGAGCAAGTTCGTGGAGAAGAAAAGTACTGTGTGGTGCGATGGGAAGACCTACGTGCGTGCGTTCCACTCGAAGAAACGGGTGGAGATTTATGATGCCGACTCGCCCGACCGTGACATGTATTCGACAAAGTTCACTTTCGACCCTAAGAACTACGACTACGACATGGAGACCGTGGGCAACCATTACGTGCTGTCGGTAGATGCTAAACCAGGCGTGGATGGTATTAAGCACGCGAAGGCTATCCTGGACAAGAAAACGCTCGTGCCAAAGACGCTGAAGATTAAGTTGCTGTGGTTCTGGACAAACGTGACGATTACAAACTATAAGAGAGGAAAGATAAACGATGACCTGTTTGTGTTTCCACGGAACAAATACAAGGAATGGACGATTGTTGATAAGCGGGAAGAGTGAAAAACTTGGCAAGTTAAGAATTAAAAGTTAACAATTAAAAATGCCAATGAGCTGTAACTTATTAACTCTCAAAAACTAAAAACTCACAAACTCAAATATGAAAATGGAAAGAAAATGTGTTAATGGCAGACGTGTAATGCTGTTGCTGATGGTGTGGATGATGTTAGGGTGTGGTTATGCCCTGGCTCAAAAGATGACGCCAGCCCAGAAAGCGGCAAATGCCAAGAGAGCGAAAGAACTTTTTGAAACCACTTTTAAAAAGGTTTACGGAGAGGAAGGTTCTCGTTTGACTTATTCCGTGAATATCATTGGCGTGTTCAAGACATCGGGCACGATTTACTACAAGAATGGCAAGGAGCGTTACGACGAGAAGAAGATAACGGTTTGGAATGATGGAAAGCAGTATGTGCGTCTGAACAAGCCGAAGGAAACGATTGAGATTTATGCATCCGACGACCCTGAACGCAATTCCCACTCAGGAGCGATGAAGCTGAATCCCGACAATTATGACTATGAACTGGAAACCGAAGACGGCGAATACAAGATTGAGTTGGAGGCAAAAAAGAACGTGGATGGCATCAAGCGCTTGATGCTGGCGTTGGACCAGAAATCGCTCGTGCCCAAATACCTGAAATTGCGTTTTGGTATTTTCAGTATCAAGGTGCAGTTGTCGAACATCAAGTTTGGCGATATCAATGATTCGCTTTTCGATTTTCCTGCGGAGAAATACAAGGGATTGAAAAAGATTGACCACCGCACGCAAAATCAGAAGAGAAAATAAAGGCGGGGCTATATTCAACGATAACCATTTGCTATAACGGAAACGCCATTCCATCATTTAAAACGATTGCCGTCTGCTAAACACTTTCAGCAGACGGCAATCGTTTTCTTTTCGTGGTCCTATCGTTCCAATGTGATGGCCATGAGTCCGACGACAACGTCGTTGGAGAGGGATTCGAGGGAGAGTGACTGGAGTTTCTTGCGAGGATTGAGCGGCATCTTCAGCATTTGGGCAGCACCGCCAGGGAGCTCCCTTCCATACACTTCCTTGATGCGGTAGAGCGAACCCAGATTACGGCTCACATCGCCTGTCCCCAAGCAAAGGCGGTAAGGACGAGGGTCGATGGTTTTGAACGCCATGCCATCCACGAAATAGTCTTGCTCGATGGGACACCAGTTGTAAGGCGGAATGAGATGGAGCGTGTCAGTCGTGGCATCGGTGTAAGTGACAACTACCTGCGCATTCTCGATGTGGCTCTGCATGGGATTGGTGCTGCCAGCCATGAGCAGATAGGCGTAGCTTGCCTTGCCACTAAGCGGAACGGAATAGCGGGTAGGGTAGTTGTCCCAACGCGAAGTGTAGATGGTGTTTCGTCCTTCCTTCGGTAGCTGGAAATCCACTCCTGCCACGTTGTAGGTGTCGTTGATAATGAGGGTACGCAACAGGCTGTCGTTGATGTCGGCAGTATATTTCGGATGGCACCATTCGCCAATGCCTTGCGTTGGAATCTGCAAGGTTGTCACTTGTGGGCGAGGGGAGAGGTATTCCTGTTTGTAGATGTCGTCAACACGGGCGTTGAAGTGGGAGCGTAGATTCACCATGCGACGTTTCACTTTGCCTTCGGTTGGGGCAGAGAGTCCAAGGCTGTGGGAGAGGGTTTCGTCTGCGTGAAGCGTGGAGAGTGAAGCGTGAAGCGTGTCCTTTGGCCCTTGTCCTTTGTTGTTTTCGTTCTCTCTGCTATTGACGACGATTCGTTGCACTGGTTCGCTGTTGCCTTCGATGATGTTCCACTTGCCAGCGCCAAGGCTCTGACGGAAGACGATGCGGAGGGGTTGCTTAAAGTTTTGACGAATCTCGTAAATGTCTTTGCCATTCTCTCGACGGAAAGAATAGGAGAGGTAAGGCGTTGAGACAGAGGCGTGCGTCCACTCCTGTGGGAATCCTGGCTGGATGAAGCAGATGCCGTCAAGTGCTTGAGGGACGATGCCGAAAAGTCCTTGGAGGAAGGCACGGGCAGAGATGCCAGTGTTGTCGGAGAAATCGCGGTAGCACTCGCCTCGCGCTGCGTCGTAGAAACTCACTTGTCCTAAGTTGCCTGGGCAGTCGCCCAAATACATCTGGTCCATGACGTTTCCCTTCAGAAGTTGGTATGCTTTGTCGGGTTGTCCTGCCTTGAAGTAAGCCAGAACCATGTTCATGATTTCTGCCGAAGCCACATTGTTGATGCTCCAGTTGTAAGGAAGCCAATCGCTGGTGCTGATGACTTGCAGATGATGGTCGGCAGCGGTGGGTTGCCAATAGCTCTTGTAGGCTTCGGGAATGCTGAAGCGCACGTCGATGTGAGGAATGTTGCGGTCCACGTATTGTGTGGCTTGATACATCTGTTCGGGTGTTCCTACGCCGCAATCCACGGGAATGTAGATGGACCAGATGGCGGCATCCTCATGCACACGCTGCAAGCCCATGAGGTCTTGGTATTCAGCCCAGTGCTGTCCGTCTTTCACCCACAGCCGTTCGTTCATCGCCTTGAGGATGGCGGCTGCTTCGGCTTCGTACTTCGTTCCGTCCTTGCCTATGCGCTTGGCAATCTTGGCAGCGAGGAGATTTCCACGATAGTTGTATGCCGTGGAGTGGGTGCCAGCACCGCCGCTGTAGTAGAGTGCATCGCTTGCCCAAATGCAGCAATAGGAATCGTAGAGGTGGTCGCCGTCGGGGTCGAAGTTGCGCTTTTCCCACGCCAGATGACGTTCCAAGACGGGCCACATCTGCTGCATGTACTCTGTGTCTGCATCGTACTGGAAATGCCAAAGCAACTCGTCGATGTAGTTGAGGTTCATGTCGTAGTGGTGCATTTGGTCGTTTCGGTTGGGATTTCGGCAGATATATCCTGTGGAATACATCTGCGTTCCCCATTTCTTCTCTGCACGTGCCATGTTCATCAAGGCATCTTGCGAAGGATGAGGAATGACGGGTTCAACGTCGGTCACCTGACTGGCAGCGTAGGCATTGAAATGCTTCTTGGCGCGGTCGTCCCATCCCAGCACGTCGCTGAGATAGCCAGCACGCCAACCATTGAGCGGCATACGCCAGCCGATGGCTCCGTGGAGCCAAGTCTCGCCATCCCAAGCACCTTCGGCTGCGAACATCAGTGCTTCGTCGATGGTGTTGATGTAAGGGTCGGGAGTGCTGAAGTGGATGCGGTTTGCCACTTCGGAGAGTCGTTTCTGATTGTTCTGGAAAGCAAGTCGTTCGTTGCCATTGACAGCGATTTGCAGACTGTCGGCACGGGCAAAGGACTCGCCATTGCCTGCCATCGTCCATGTCTGAACGTCGAGCGCATCGCCCAGTGGTTCGAAACAGCCCGGCTTGTCAGCTCCGAGGTCGCCATTGCGCGAAAGCCTCTGCACCGCAATTCCTTTCACCACGGCTCTCAGCGTGAGGTCGGAGTCGAAGCCGCGTGTGGTGAATCGCCAGACGGCAGCGTCGGCATCGTACAGACAAGTGGCATCGACTAGCAGTTCGGCGTTGCCCCAATGCGTGTCGCGCACCGTGTAGGTTCGCATTCCTTTCGTGTAGCGCGCCTCGCAGAAGGAAGTGGCATCGAGCGAGATTTCCTTGCCTTTGTAGGTGGCAAGGAACTGGATGTTGCGGCAATTCCGAGAGTTGAGGAAAAGGGCGAACGCAGGGCGGTCGCTGGTTTCGAGACGATACTGCGTGTATCCGCCATAGAGTGCGCGCGAGAAGCGGTTCTTGCCATTCACGCAGACGAACGCATCGTCCTTTGGCACGTATTGCAACCATCGCTCCGTACCGCGTTTGTCGTCGTTGTAGGAAACGGATTCCGTGTAGTCGCCCATGCGTTTTTTCTGCGCATTGCAGTTGAGCGAAAGTGCCAAAAGGAGTGTGCCAATGAGGGCAGAAGGATGTGAGAGGAATAGCTTCATTGTTCAGTGTTTGGTTAGAATTGGCACGGCAGAGCCAACAGTTGGTACATGAGTGTGCGAGCCATGCGCTCTTGTCCTAAGTCGTTGGGGTGGAGTCGGTCGTTCTCATGTCCGAAATACTCCTGTACTTCGTGCATGGGATAGAGGCCAGACGAAGCGTTCCAGTCGATGACAGGCACAGCCCAAACGTTGCCAGCCTCTTTCACCGCCTGCACATAGTCGTCGATGAACAGTCCGAGCGAATTGCTCCAGTCCTCGGTTGGTTGCCAGTTCTTTTCGTTGGCATAGAAGCGGGCACGATGGATGGGAGTGAGCAGCACGATTTGCTTGTGAGGGAAGAGCCGCTTGAGCGAATCAAGTGCCATGTTGATGCGTCCCTTGAAAGTGCCCTTGTCCTTCAGTAATTCGCGGTGCCGACGTGGAACCAGTTGCTTGGTGCTTCCGCCATGTGCAAATTCCACCATCGAGTCTTTCTCCGCATACCATTCGCCCATCGGCACGGCATTGTTCCAGTCGTTGGTGCCCATGAAAACGAGGATGGCATCCACCTCGTCGCCATGTTCTTCTTTGAGCTTGGTGGCTTGTCGGCACACGTCGTTCCATTGCCGTCCGCTTACTCCGTAAACGTAAGGAGTGATGCCGAGCCATTCCTGTAGCCACAACCAGTATTTCTTCTTGCCAGCCTTGTTCTTCGGGTCGGTGATGGAGTCGCCAATATATCCCACTTTCTTGCCTTGCCAAGGATGAGTGAAGGAGGTCACGCTTTGTGCTGCGGCAGTAAGCCCCATCAGGCACAACACTGCCAATATGATTTGCCTTTTCATATCATTTCACGTTTTATTATCTCCTAAAGAAACTGAATGAACTTAGTAGCAATGAAAAGATTCTCAACCACGAATTACTCGAATTAAACGAATTTTTAGCGTTAGCCAATTATTGGTTTTATTTTTATCTAATTTCTCTAATTTGAAAAATGCCAGCATTTTTATTCGTGAAATTTGATTAAATAATGATTAAAATAGATTCGTATAATTCGAGTAATTCGTGGTTTTATAAAGACTTTCGCCAATTTCTTCAGGAGACTATCTTCTGTTATTTCCTTTTGATGATTTTCACTTTAGAGCCCTTTGGTTTCTGCACGTTGTCGAATTCGCCGTCAGCCACGAGGATTCTGCATTTCTTGCCAGCAGGCACACTGTTCACCGCTTGCTGGAGGTCGAAGAATTCTCCGCGTCCTTGCTTGCTCACCACGAGGTCGAAGTCCTTCGAGAGCTTTGCCAGTTCGGGCACCTGTTCGCACACGGCATGGATGAGCGCACGGCAGATGGTGCGGGCTCCGAACACGTTGAGGTGCGTGTCGTCCTGTCGTCCATCCTTGTAAACTTCGTATTCCCCAGGTTTTATCCACATGAAGAGCCGCTTGGAGTCTTCGGGACCCATTGGCTGGATGAGGTCGTGCGTAATCTTGTTGGCATCCACAAACACTACGCCCAATTCCTCAGCCACCGTGCGTGGAGGCACGAGGTAGGCACCGTGCGTGTCGATGAGCGTGTCGCCCTCGTTCACTTTTTGCAGTTGGCTCACGCGGTTGTCGTCGGCAGCCACCGCGTTGGCATCGTGGTGGAATTTGCGTCGCACGATGCTGTTCATGAGAATCGGGGTGGCACCTTTGGCACGAGTTTCATTGACAAACTTGCGGAGGTTGTCGTCGAAAGTGCTGCCTGGGTCGGTGTGTCGAGCAGGGTTCGCCTTCTCGTCGTTGTGTCCAAACTGTATGATGACATAGTCGCCAGCTTGCAGTTTGTCGAGCACCGCCTGCCATTTGCCGTTGTCGATGAAGCTCTTCGACGAATAGCCGTTGAGCGCATGGTTGTCAACGTCCACTCCCTTTGGGAAGAAGCCTTGCAGCATCATCGCCCAGCCACGTTCCTGCTTGTTGCTGTCGATAGCCTTGTCAGCCATCGTGGAGTCGCCGATGGTGAAGATGGTGATGCGTTTCTTTTCCTTTTGCGTTTCGTTGGTGATGGGTTGTTCAGCTTTCGTTCCTTCGGGGAAAGCTTCGAAAAGGCATGGTCCCCAACTTGCTGCACGGCTCGTGGAGAAGCACAAGAGGAGGCTTGCAGCAACAATCAGTGATTTTTTCTTCATCGTTTGTAAGTATAGTTAAAAGTTATCAGAATGAAAATAAAATTAGCATATTGGTGTTTCCATTCGCAAAGATAGAGATTTAAAGTGAAAAGTGAAAAGTGAGTCAACAAATTTTTTTGTTTTGTCAACAAATGTCCACAAATGAGGCACAAAAATAAATTAGGGTTTTTAAGGATTCGTCAACAAATGGACACAAATAAGGCACAAAAAAATCAGGGATTTTAAGGATTATAAAGGGATTCTTAAAGTTCTACTATATTTGCCTATGACTTTCTTTTTTTGAGAAAATTTGTGTTAATTTGTTGACCCCAAAAATAAATCATTTGTTGACCCTAAAAAAAATAATTTGTTGACTCAAAAGGAAAAACAATGACAAAGTGATGACAAAATCGCATGTTTTTTTGTTTTTCACCTTGCTGAGTGCTAAATTTGCAGCATGAAAAGAAAATTACTGACTGTGATTTTGCTTTCGGCGTGTGCCTTGACATGCTTTGCACAGGAATACCGAAAGAGTCTTTTGGAGTCGTTGTTGCACACCGACACCACTTACATCGAACCTCAACACTACAACTGGACCGTGATGGGGCAGGGGTCATACGTCTATGACCGTGTGTCCATCAAGTTTGAAGATGGCGAAAAGATGGTGCTTTCGTCCGACCCTGCATTCAAGTTGGGACCCTTCGCAGGCTATAAGTTTCTGTTCTTGGGTTATACTGTTGACCTGAAGAACTTCTTCAAGTCGAACGACCGCACCGACTTCATCCTCGGAGTCTATTCCAACGCCTTCGGCTTGGACCTCTTCTATAGAAAGGTGGATGGCGACTTCAAGATTCGCCGCTTGGGCATGGATAAGGAAACTGAAGCGCAATTTCCAAAGAACATGGATTGTAATGCTTTTTTCACGAAGTATATGGGCCTCGACCTCTACTATGTGCTCAACCACAAGCACTACTCCATGCCAGCCGTGTTTGCGCAGAGCACTGTGCAGCGCAAGAGTGCAGGCTCGCCAACCCTTGGTTTGGGCTATATGAAAACAGTGCTCGACCTTAATTTTCTCGACTTCTTCACCGATGTTATCTTTCAGACCACGATTAACGAAGCCAGGAAACAAAGCGATGGAGAAGAATTCACAGAAGAAGATTGGGAAACCATGAAGCCTGGTGGAGAACTCTATCAGTTCTATCATTCTCTCTTCGAGGAAGCGTTGAGCGGAGCAGAAGTGCTGCGCAATGCCAATTACAAGAGTCTTACAGCCCAGTTGGGCTATGGCTACAACTGGGTGTTTGCCCGCAACTGGACCCTGGGAGCCCACGTCGCGCTGAACCCTGCCGTGAAATTTAACAAGGCCACCATTGAGACCATAGGAAGCGGCACCCACGAGTACAAGGACACCTCATTCAATTTGGACTTCACGGCTCGTGCTGGCATTGTGTATAACAACACGCGTTGGTATGCAGGAGCCAATGCCATCTACTACAGCAACAGCTTCGATATGGACAACCTCAAAGTCCGCAACAACTTTGGTTCCATCAATCTCTATGTGGGCATCAACCTCGGTAACAGGCATTAAACGAATTATTAAAACCACAAACCGATATTTTTAAACCACGAATTGCACGAATTAAACGAATTATCTTTTTTATATTATATTGAATTTCTCTAATTTGAAAAATGCCCGCATTTTTGTTCGTGAAATTCGATTAAATAATAAAAAATTCGTTTAATTCGTGCAATTTGTGGTTTTAAAATCTCAATTCGTGGTTGAGTACAATTCCGCGTTTGGGAGTTGAGCAGAGTGGTGAGCGTTCGTTTTCAACCCTGCGAACGTTCAACGGGCTGCGGATGAACGCTCGTTAAAACGCAAACGAACGTTCGTCGGGAAAGTTGATTTTTATTGGGAGAAAAAAAATCTGCAAATTGTTCGTACCGATTGAATGGTATTTCTAAATACGAAGAAGAAATAGTTTGTGGCCCATTCAAGTATGGTGATTTTATTCAACTTAATATAAGTAACATTAATAATGTAACCAAACTTTCCCACCATATAACCCTTTGACGCTGAAGGCGTCATCGCTCAGTAACCGTAGGTCGGAACGACCTGCGGATGGTGTGTGTCCAAGCATGATGCACTCTGAAGGAGTGCCCCAATGTCGGCACAGATGGGTGACTCCTCCAGAGTCGATTCTGCCGACATGCACTGTCATCCGGGGGTGCTTCGCACACCTCGGTTACTGAGCGGTGACGCTTTCAGCGTCTTCTGCAACAATGATTCAAGGGATGGGAAAGTTTAATAATGTAACTTCAAAATTATTAGAGATAAATGTATCTAAAATAAATTCTCCATTCGCATTAAAAATGTCCAGCTCTTCATCAGCGATTAGTTATACGACTTCTTGTCTTCCATTTTGAGAAGTTTTAATAAAACGCGAAAAGGAAGCCTTATGGCTTCCTTTTTTCCTTGTTGTTTGCGGTGCGTACGAGACTCGAACTCGTGACCCCCTGCGTGACAGGCAGATATTCTAACCTACTGAACTAACGCACCTTGGATGATTCTTTTTATGTATGTTTTTGCTTTCTCGGAAAAAAAAGAGAACCTTGCGGATTCTCTTGTTGCGGTGCGTACGAGACTCGAACTCGTGACCCCCTGCGTGACAGGCAGATATTCTAACCTACTGAACTAACGCACCGTTCTTTTTGCTTCGTCGGGAAGTTCCTTTCGTTTAGCGAGTGCAAAGGTACTGCTTTTTTGTTAACTACCAAATTTTTTCTCTGCTTTTTTTCAAAAAGAATTTAATTTCTTGCTTCCTTGGACTTTATTTGAGCAAATCGGGACGTAGTTTCTTGGTTCGTTCCATGGCTTGTTGCAGTTCCCACTCGCGTATTTTCTTGGGGTCGCCCGATAGTAGCACGGCTGGCACATCGCCAAAGCCGGGGTAGGAGGCAGGACGGGTGTAGATGGGCGGAGCGAGGAGTTCGTCTTGGAAACAGTCGTCGAGTGCTGCCTGTGAGTCGCCGATGGCTCCAGGGATGACGCGCACGATGGCATCGGTCATCATGGCTGCCACGAGTTCTCCTCCCGAGAGGACGAAGTCGCCGATTGACACTTCGCGTGTGATGATTTTGTCGCGTATGCGCTGGTCGATGCCCTTGTAGTGCCCGCAGAGGATGATGATGTTCTTGAGCTGCGAGAGTTCGTTAGCCATTGGCTGGTCGAATTGCTGTCCGTCGGGGGTGGTGAAGATGATTTCGTCGTAGTCCTCGCCTGTGGTTTCCTTGAGGTTCTGCTGGAGTGCTGCGATGCAGTCGGCGATGGGCTGTATTTGCATAATCATGCCGCTACCTCCTCCGAAGGGGTAGTCATCTACGCGCTTGTGCTTGTCCTTGGTGTAGTCGCGCAGGTTGTGTACGTGGATTTCCACTAATCCCTTGGCTTGTGCGCGTCCGAGGATGCTTTGGGTGAGGAAGCCGCCGAATAGTTCTGGAAGAACTGTGATGATGTCGATTCGCATGATGGTTGTCAATGTGGAATGAAGAATTATTTATAGTCTCCTAAAGAAATAGACTAAATGTACTAAATTTTTTTGCCGATTAAGCAGATTACTTTAAGAGACCATATTTACTAATTTTTTCCCTAATGCAATAGACTAAATGAACTAAATATTATGATTTAGCCGATTTAGCCGATTTCTTTAGGAGACTCTTAATTCTTTGCTTTTAAAAAGATGTTGTGGCGCATTTAGCTGCAAAGTTAGTGCTTTTTCTCGAAATGTTACAAATTTAATAGAATTGATTACATATATGAAAAGGGCTTTGTCGGTTTTGTCCTATCTTTGCACCATGCAAAATATGGTTTTATTTTTATTCACCTAATAAAAACCCTTTTTTATGAAAAGACATTTGATGATGGTGTTTGGCTTGTTGCTTGTGGGAATGACAGCCAGCGCCCAGTTTAGAGGACAACAACTGAGACTCGACCCGAACAAGTCGTTGAAGGATTCCTACAAGAACTATTTCATGATTGGTGTGGCTGTGAACCAGCGCAACATTACGAACGAGGAGCAAGCCGGCATTGTGAAGAAGGAATTTAACAGCATCACTGCTGAGAACGATATGAAGCCTATCTCTGTGCATCCAGAGGAAGGCAAGTGGACTTGGGAAAAGGCAGACAAGATTGCTGATTTCTGCCGCCAGAACGGCATCAAGCTGCGCGGCCACTGCCTGATGTGGCACTCGCAGATGTGCGATTGGATGTTCTATGACAAGAACAAGAAGCTCGTGAAGAAGGAGGTGCTCTTTGCGCGTATGAAGGAGCACATCCAGACGGTGGTAAAGCGCTACAAGGATGTGGTTTATTGCTGGGACGTGTTCAATGAGGCTATCGTTGATGGTCGTTGGGCTCGCCAGCCTCTGCGCGAATCTACTTTCTACAAGATTTGCGGCAATGACGAATACATCCGCAAGGCTTTTGAGTATGCTCGCGAGGCAGACCCTAACGCTCTGCTTTTCTATAACGACTACAATGAGTGCGACCCTGCCAAGCGCGACCGTATATATAATATGGTGAAGGAGATGAAGGCTGCCGGTGTGCCAATCGATGGTATCGGTATGCAGGGACACTACAATATCTATGGACCTTCGGAGGAGGATATTGAGGCTGCGCTTACGAAGTATTCGGAAATCGTTGACCACATCCATGTGACGGAGCTGGACGTGCGTGTGAACCAGGAAATGGGTGGTCAGTTGCAGTTCAGCCGCAACGAGGGTGTCAACATCACCAACGACATGAAGCTGCTGCAGGAGGCTCAGTATGCCATGTTGTTCCGTTTGCTCCGCAACCATGCCGACAAGGTGGAGTGCGTGACTTTCTGGAACCTCAGCGACCGCGACTCTTGGCTGGGTGCCAACAACTATCCTCTGCCATTCGACAATGAGTATCGTCCGAAGAATCTCTATCGCGTGATTCGCGACTTCGACCCTCAGCTCGACAAGCCTCAGAACGTGAAGGAAGACTTCAAGCCTTGCGAAACTTGTCAGCCAGGACAGGAGTATCCACAGGTGAACTCCCAGGGCTATGTGCGCTTCCGCGTGATTGCTCCCGATGCCAAGTATGTCATTTGTTCCGCTGGTCATGGCGGCGGCATGGGCGGCACGGTGCTGAGAAAGCAGAAGGATGGTTCGTGGATGGGCACGACTCTGCAACCTGAAGATGAGGGCTTCCACTACTACACGATGTCAATCGACGGTGCAACGGTGGTTGACCCAGGCACCAACTTCTACTATGGAGGTAGCCGTTGGCAGAGTGGTACGGAAGTTCCTGCTCACGATGCTGACATCTATGCTGAACGCACCGACATTGAGCATGGCAACTTGCAGCGTGTGCTCTTCCCAAGCAAAGTGGGTGGTGATCAGCTCCGTCCTGCTTACGTCTATACGCCTGCTGGTTACGACAAGAGCAAGAAGCGTTACCCTGTGCTCTATTTGCAGCATGGTTGGGGTGAGAACGAAACTTCTTGGCCTGTTCAGGGTAAGGCTGGTTTGATTATGGACAACCTGATAGCTGACGGCAAGGCACTGCCATTCATCGTTGTCATGACATACGGACTGACAAACACGGTTCGCTTCGGTGGCGACCGCAATTCTGTGATGAAGGACTTTGAGACGGTGCTTGTGGATGAGCTTGTTCCTTACATTGACTCACATTTCCGCACAAAGGCACAGAAGAAGTATCGTGCTATGGCAGGACTCTCAATGGGCGGAATGGAAACTCACACCATCACTTTGGCTCGCCCTGAGACCTTCGGCCACTATGGAATCCTGAGTGGTGGCATCTACACGCCAGAGGAAATCAAGGACAAGAACCAAGTGGATTACATCTTCATCAGCTGTGGCAGCAAGGAAGGCCCAGACCGCGTGAAGTCGGCTGTGGATGCTCTGAAGGTTGCTGGATTCAATGCGGAGAGCTACATCTCTGAAGGCACTGCCCATGAGTTCCTCACATGGCGTCGCAGCCTCTATCAGATGGCTCAGAAGCTCTTCAAGTGATTTAACGACAGCGAAGGATGAAGCCTTCGCCACAATAAAAAAAAGCCCCGCTTGCTTCCGTTGGGATAGCAGGCGGGGCTAAACTTTTTTTCTGCGTTTATTTGATTTGATAAACAACACCTAATGTGGCGTAAATAGGGTAGAGGGTTTGCTCGACGGTCTTGAAGTCTTTCTTGAAGATGCCGTTGAGACCCCAAGCAAGGTCTGCAAATACTCCCAGCTTCTTATAGACTCTCACGTCGGCTCCTAAGTTCAAACCGAAATGAAGGCTACGCATGTCATCAGGGAAATCGTAGTTGCCTCGTGTGCTCTCATCGTTGCCCAAATCTACTTTAGGACCCACAGGCGTGTTTCCGCGAAGATAGCCATCGTAGGCATATCCGCTGAAGTCCTTGGCTGTGAGGAAGGAAATGTAAGGTCCGAACTTGAGGCGGACATTGTCGCTTGGATTGAATGCGGCCTGCACAGGCACTGTCAGCATCCATTCCTTCACGCGAGTGAAATTGTCGCCGTAGAAATAACCTTTCATGGAGTCGCCACCTTTCACGATTTCCATGTAGTATTTCTTGACGGTGGCATCTGTCTCCATGCCTTTGTTCTCGAATCGCAAGCCCAGCATGACTCCCCATTTCGAACTGATTGGCTTTTCGGCATCAACGCCTATGGCAAAGTTGGACTTGATGGCGAATTTGTTGATTTTTCGAATGCTTGCAGGCAAACCCAATGGTGCCGTACCTCCGATGTTGTAACCAGCGCGTGCTGACACTTTGACATCGTTAAAGAAACCCTGGCTCCAGCACGAAGCTGATGAAAGAATCAGCAGGGATGTAAGTATCATCTTTTTCATGTTTCTATTCTTCTGTTGTGTCACAAATAATACGAACTTTGTCAATGTAAAGCGTGCTGCCCACAGCACCTTCGAAAGTGTCTCCGCTTCGGCTCGAAGAGAAAACGACTGTCAGGTTATACCCCAATTTGTTGAGAATGTCTTCGTCAACTCCTTGGCGGTACTTGTATTCAATTTCGAAGTAAGTCCACTCGTCGGTTGGCTTCAAGTCATCGAATTTAGCGAGAGCAACGATGTTAGGATTGGTTTGCACATCGTCGCCGTAAAGCACCATCTTCTCCATGCGGTCATTAACTTTCATTTCGTTCCGATAGAAAACGGAGTAGATGGAACCGCTGTCAGTCCTGTTTTCAATTGTCTTGAAATTCTTGTCGGTGAAAACGTCTCCTGGCTTATACTTGTAATAGCCTGTCAGCTTCATTGGCTTGCGGTCGAAAGGTCGTCCGAACTTCGTTGTCTTCAGCGTGTTGGTCATAGACTGCATGACATCGAATTCTCCAATGAACAAGTTGCCCGCTGCAATCGGTTTGCCAAAAGTCTTTCCTAACATTCCCGTAGAACGAGTGATGAGCTTTACGCCAGCTCCTTCGTAGCCATCAGGAATCATCATCGTTGGGTATTCTTCTGCTTTGGCCTTAGAATTGCTAAGAGTGAATCCAGCGTTTCCTGAATCCCAATAATCCATCACCTTGCCTTCGCTGTCGATTTCGTTCCATTTGTAATAGAAGCCATAGTCTTCTTTTTCAGAGACGTATCTCGACTTTTCGAGGACATAGTTCTCAAAGTCAAAGTCCATCAAGTTGGGATTAACCTTGAACTGCACATTGTACTGGCGAGTCCACTGGCCATCTTGCGATGTCACAGTGTAAACGACAGGACCGTGGCTGAAATCGTGGGCGGAACCACTCTCAGGAGAAATTGTTGCCCCTTCTGTCAGTCGGAACAATGGACTCAGTGAAGTGAGGTCAGCAGTTCTCCTCACATAGAAAACGATGTTGTTGGCTGTGGAAAGCACATTGACAATGGTGTCGTTTTCTGAAAAAAACAAGTCGGTGGCTTTGGCAGTGTGGACATAAGCTGACTCAATGTCGCATTCCGAATTGAGTTCTTCGTCCTTCACGCACGAGGTCACCAAGTTGCCCATGCAACAGGCAATGATGATGGGCAGAAACTGACGGCTGCCCAAAGACCCTTTTTTCATACTAAAAGATTATTATAGTGATTAAATTCAGTGGTATTTTCTATTGTAAAGAATTCCTTCACCCCCCTGATTCGTTATTCAACTGTGACTGACTTTGCCAAGTTACGTGGCTGGTCCACGTCCTTGCCTTTGCAGATGGCAATGTGGTAAGCTAAGAGTTGGAGAGGAATAGTGGCAAGAAGAGGTTCGAGACATTCAAGCGTTTGAGGCAGTTCGATGAATTCGTCGGCAAGGTTCTTCACCTTTTCGTCGCCTTCGGTCACAATGGCGATGACACGTCCTTTGCGAGCCTTGATTTCCTGAATGTTGCTCATCAGTTTGTCGTAGAGAGGATTGTGAGTTGCTACTACAACCACAGGCATTTCCTCATCGATGAGGGCGATAGGTCCGTGCTTCATCTCTGCGGCAGGATAGCCCTCAGCGTGGATATAGCTGATTTCCTTCAGCTTGAGAGCACCTTCGAGTGCCACAGGATAGTTGTAGCCACGACCCAGATAGAGGAAGTTGTGAGCGTAAGTGAAGACACGCGAGATTTCACGAATGTGTTCGTTCAGCTCCAGCACTTTCTTCATCTTTTCTGGAATGGCGTTCAGCTCCTGAACAAGTTGCACGTAGTCGTCGTATGCAATTGTGCCACGAGCTTTGCCGATGGCTAATGCCAGCATGGTGAGCACGGTGACTTGTCCTGTGAATGCCTTTGTGGAAGCAACTCCGATTTCTGGTCCCACGTGAATGTATGAACCTGTGTTGGTGGCGCGAGGAATGGATGAACCAATCGCATTGCAGATGCCGTAGATGAACGAACCGCGTTCCTTTGCCAGCTCCACAGCTGCCAAAGTGTCAGCCGTTTCGCCCGACTGGGAAATGGCAATCACCACGTCGCGAGAATCAATGACAGGATTGCTGTAGCGGAACTCTGAAGCGTATTCCACTTCAACAGGAATCTGGCAGATGCTCTCAATCAGTTGCTTGCCGATGAGCGATGCGTGCCAGCTTGTTCCGCAGGCTACAATGATGAAGCGGCGAGCGTTGATGATTTCCTTGCGATGGTCGATGACAGCAGAAAGAACCACGTTGTTGGCTTCCACGTTCACACGTCCACGCATACAGTCTGCCAAACACTTTGGCTGCTCGAAGATTTCCTTCAGCATGAAGTGAGGAAAACCACCCTTTTCTATTTGGTCGAGGTTGAGGTCGATTTCCTTCACCTCGTGGTCCATCTTCTCGTTGTTGATATTCACAAATTCCACGTCCGTCCTGTTGCGGTTGATGACGGCAATGTCCTTGTCTTCCAGATAAACCACCTTGTTCGTGTATTCGATGATAGGCGAAGCGTCTGAGCCCAAGAAGAATTCCTGTTCACCAATACCCACAACGAGTGGGCTACTCTTCCTTGCTGCGATGATTTCATCAGGGTTGTTCTTGTCGAGCAGAGCAATGGCGTATGCGCCAATCACCTGATGAAGAGCCATGCGGACAGCAGTGAGCAAGTCGGTGTTGCGCTTCAAACGGATGTACTCAATGAGTTGTACCAGCACTTCTGTGTCGGTGTTGCTCTTGAATTCAACGCCTTTCGCAATGAGGCCTTCCTTCAGCGAAGCGTAATTCTCAATGATTCCGTTATGGATGATAGCCAGGTTTCCAGAGTTGGAGATGTGGGGGTGCGCATTGGTTGTGTTAGGCTCTCCATGCGTTGCCCAGCGAGTGTGAGCAATGCCAACACTGCCGCTGATGTCTTTGTCTTCCACGTAAGTCTCAAGGTCTGCCACCTTTCCCTTTGTCTTGTAAACTTGCAGGTCTCCATTATCAGTGATGAGCGCAACACCTGCACTGTCATATCCTCTGTACTCCAATCGTTTGAGACCCTTAATCAAAACTGGATAAGCATTCCGCTTTCCAAGATATCCAACAATACCGCACATGTTTTTTGCTGTTTTTTTGAGTTTGTGAATAAAATGTTTAGTGTTTAGCGTGAAGTGTTTAGCGTGAAGCGATTTTGCCGGATGGCATTTTTCATTTTTCACTTTTCACTTTTCGTTTTTCTCTTTTCCCTCTTAAAGCCTTAGTCTTTCGACCTAATTAGAAAAGAATATCAATCATGACATTTGTAACACTCGTCTTTATTGTCACTTCAGTAATAAAGATGAAAAGTGAAAAGTTCTATGCTCATTGGCATTTTCACTTTTCACTTTTCACTTCTTTTACCTTTATGTTAAGATGTCATCATCAGAGTTTACTTTAGAATATCGAGTTGTTTGAAACTATCGACAAGAGCAGAGACACAGGTGTCAACCTGTTCCTTAGTGTGTGTAGCCATGAGTGCAACCCTGACGAGTGTGTCTTGTGGAGCACATGCAGGCGGAATCACAGGGTTGATGAATACACCCCTGTCGAAAGCCAGGCGAGTCACCGCAAAAGTCTTCTCAACATCGCGAACATAGAGAGGAATGATAGGACTTTCCGTGTCACCAATCTCGAAGCCAGCATCCTTGAACTGTTGCAGTGCGTACTTCGTAATCTTCCAGAGGTTTTCCTGACGTTCAGGCTCGCTCTGGATGATGTGGAGAGCCTCCAGAGCCGCAGCCGTGGCAGCAGGCGTGTTGGAAGCAGAGAAAATGTAAGTACGCGAATTGTGACGCAGCCAGTTGATTGTGTCTTTGTCCGAAGCGATGAAACCACCGATAGAAGCCAACGACTTGGAGAATGTACCCATGATGAGGTCCACATCATCCGTCACGCCAAAGTGGTCGCAAGTTCCTCGTCCGTTTCTGCCGAAAACACCCAAGCCGTGAGCCTCGTCAACCATGATGGAAGCGTTGTACTTCTTCTTCAGTTCCACGATTTCAGGCAGTTTGGCAAGGTCACCTTCCATCGAGAAGAGACCATCCGTGATAATCAGTTTGATGGCATCAGGGCGACAGCGTTTCAGTTCACGTTCCAGGTCGTCCATGTCGTTGTGCTTGTAATGGAAGAACGTGGAAACCGACAGGCGGCGACCATCAACGATAGAAGCGTGGTCGCGGTCGTCACCGAGAATGTAGTCATTGCGTCCTGTGAGGCATGGCACTACACCCGAGTTGACTGTGAAGCCCGTAGAATAGACGAGCGCATCGTCCTTACCGACAAACTCGGCGAGCTCATGCTCCAGCTGGATGTGGATGTCGAGAGTTCCGTTCAGAAAACGCGAACCAGCGCATCCCGTTCCATATTTTTTAGTTGCATTTACAGCTGCCTCCACTATGCGCTTGTCGAAAGTGAGTCCCATATACGAGTTAGAACCGAACATGAGCACCTTTTTGCCGCTCATTGTTACCTCCGTATCCTGATGGCTGTCAATCTCTCGGAAATAAGGATAGATGCCAGCCTCCATGTATTTCTGCGGCTCTCTATACTTGCTTAATTTTTCTTGTAATAAACCCATAATCCGTATGCTTGTCGGCCTGCCATTCCCTTCTCTTTTTTACACGAAAAAGACGATGCACGGGAATACATTGCAAGGCCAATTATATTTGTTTTAGAGACTTCCAACATTTGGCTTCAAACCAAACAGGCTGCAAAGTTAATTAAAAAATGCTGAATGACACTTCTTTTTTGTTAAAAAAAATGATTTTAGCACAAAAAAATGCCAAGCACCTTATTTATATAAGTAGCTTGGCATTGGCAAGGGCGTTGGTCTGTCTGTTGGAGTTACGGCACCAACGCCCATGCCGAGGGGTCTTATTTCACGTAGATTCTGTAGTTCTTCACGCTGCCAGGAGCACCTTGCTCAGCGCGTGGCAGGTACTCGATGCCGCTCACCGTCTGCTCCGAACCGAGGTCGATGACGAGGAGGTGTGGGAAGCTTGTACCCTTCGACGTTTGCCAGTAGGTTGATTCCTGCAAGTCATAGACCTTGTCGCCCGTGTGGTTGCCGTTTTCGTTTTCGCTGTCGGCATACTTCGTTGTCCAAGGTTCGCGACTGAGACGCTTGCCTTGCGCATCGAGCGCATAGATTTCAGCGATGGCACTCACTTCCTTGCCGTCCTGGGCGGAGAGACATTCAATGCAGAGCAATCTTCCTTTTGCCTGCTTAGCAAAGTTCACTTTTTGCCAACCGTTACCAGCTGCAAATGCATCTGTAGCAGCAGGCGTGTCGGAGTTGAGGTCTGGCTTATCGCCAATGTTGTTGTGCTTGTTGCTCTTCTCCAGCTGGAGCTTGTCGAGTTCAGGCTTGTCCTGTCCCCAAACCACAGTCTCTTTCGGACCAACCACATCGAGGACAATCACCTCATTCTTACCCTTTTTCAACCAGCATCCAGGCACATAGAGTGTTTGCTGAGGGCCAATGCTCCAGATGCGACCCATCGCATGACCGTTCACATACACCTGTCCCTTGCCCCAAGTTTCGAAGTTCAGGAACGTGTCGCCCACTTTCGAGAGGTTGAAGTAGCCGCGATAATAGCCACGCTTGCCCATGTGGTTGCCAAGAGGTTTTCCTAAGGAATTAGGGTAGGCATCAGAGTCGAAAGAACGGGAAGCTCTGTTGTAGTCGTCAGAGATAGGAGTCATCGTCCAACGCTTGAGCGTCCATGCCACCTCGTTACCGTCTATCTCAGTATTAATGACTACATCGCCCACTATTCCCTTGAAGTCTTTAATGGCACGTCCGAAGTTGATGCGTCCCATAGCTTCTACGAGGATGCTCATCTTCTGTCCCTTCTTGATGGCAGGCAGCGTCAAACTCTTCTCGTTCTTCACGCGGTCTATCTTGCCTATATAAACATCGTCAATGAACACCTGTGCGTAGTCGTGAGCATCCATCGTCAGCACGCTCTGAACAGGAACTTCTGGGAGTTTTGTCACGTAATACGTCATGCCCCAGCCCAAATCCATTTCTTCGAAAGTCATTGGATTGACCGCAGGGATAAGATGCTGATTTCCATGAAATGGAGCAAACTCCTTCAGCTCAAACTTTGGCACCGTGATAATCGGCATTGGAGCCTTTGGCACAGCAGGCATCTTCTTGCCGTCGTTGTACTTCGCCATCATTTCGCGAAGCTGGTAGAACTTAGGAGTGGCAAGACCATATTCGTTGATAGGCGCATCGTAGTCGTAGCTGGTCACGTCGGGAGCAAAGCCTGGGCTGTTCGCACCTGCCCAGTGACCAAAAGAGGTTCCTCCGTGAGTCATGTAGAGCGAGAAGCTGATGCCCTTTGAGAGCATTTCGTCCATGCCGTTCACCATGTCCTTCGCATCGCGGGTTTCGTGGCGAGCACCCCATTTGTCGAACCAACCGCTCCAGAACTCAGAGCACATCTTTGGTGCATCAGGACGGAGTTGTCCAAGGCGACGGAACTGCTGGTCGATGTTGGCACCCGTGCCGAAGTTCATCGTCCACACCAAGTCGTCCAGTCCGTTCTTCTCGAAGTTCGAACTCCAGTCGCACTGGAAAAGAGCCAAGTCCTTGCCATAGATGCCACGCAGACAATCCCTGATGGCACTCACGTAAGGCTTGTCCTCGCCATAGCTACCATATTCGTTCTCCACCTGTACCATGATGATAGGTCCGCCCTTCTGAATCGTGAGGCCAGCGAGTTGTTCGCCCACCTTCTCCTCAAAGATTATCACACGTTCCATGAAGTATGGGTCCTGCTCACGTAAGCGGATGTCCTTCTTCTTCAGGAGCCACCAAGGCAGACCGCCCATTTCCCATTCCGCACAAACGTATGGACCAGGACGCACAATCACGTACATGCCGTTCTTCTGAGCCAGTTTGCAGAATGCAGCCACGTCGTTGTTGTCCGTGAAGTTGAACTGACCTTCCTGCTGCTCGTGGATGTTCCAGAAAATGTAGATGCAAATGGTGTTCATGCCCAGAGCCTTCGCCATCTTGATGCGATGGTCCCAGTAGGCACGAGGAATGCGAGGGTAGTGCATTTCTGCTGCCTTCACGATGAACGGTTTTCCATTCAGCATGAACGAGCCTTTGCCAGCCTCAAACGTGCCCTTCTTCTGTGCCTGCATTGGCAAACAGGAAAGGGAACATAGTAGTAATAATGAGATGCTTTTAAGTAGTTTGGATTTCATAAATGATAGTTAGTTCTATATTTCTTTCCAACAAAGTTTTTAATCGTAAATAGTAACCACTCCCTCCCTCACAGGGAGGGTTGGGGAGGGTCTGTTTCTTTATTTCTTCACAGGAATGGCTTCGATTCTCTGCTGGTGTCTTCCACCTTCAAACTCCGTTGTGAGGAATTCGTCCATGATTTTGCGAGCCATGTCGTTGTCGATGAATCGGCCTGGCATCACGAGTACGTTCGCATCGTTATGCTGACGGATGAGGTGAGCGATTTCAGGAATCCAGCACAATCCTGCGCGTATGCTCTGGTGCTTGTTGAGCGTCATGGAGATTCCTTCGCCCGAACCGCACATGGCAATGCCTGGATACACCTCTCCCTTCTCGATGCCCTCAGCCAGTGCATGGCCGTAGGTGGCATAGTTGCAGGATTCAGGCGTGTAAGTGCCATAGTCCTTGTAAGGGATGCCCTTTTCTTCCAAATACTGTTTTACGAATTGTTTCAGTGGGAATGCAGCGTGGTCGCTGGCAATTCCAATGGTTTTGATTTCCATATCTTTAGCTTTTAGTTGAAGTTAGTTGACAAGTTTTTTGATTTACAAAGATACAGCGATTTCATCAAAACACAAAAAAATAAACGAAAAACTTGGTAAGTTAAAAATTAAAAAGTGACTATCCAGAAAGTCTTGAAATTAATTTTTAACTTACCAAGCTTTTCGCGTTACCTTAATTGGTAGCAGCTGGGCTGGCGGTATATGTTACCGTAGCGGTAGCAATTTTACCTTTGTAAGATGCTTTGATTGTCACTCTTGTGTTTTTGTTCTCCACAAGAAGTGCTCTGAATTTCACTCTGTCAGAGAAGGTTATGTCGCCCTTGTTTTCATTTCCAACGTAATGGGTATAAGTCGTAAATGCAGAACTGGTGACTGTTTCATAACTCTGAGCCCTGTTAGCCCTCAGCTCCAATGTGGTGACTAAATTCTCGCCATCGTAAACCTTGATTTGGCAACGCTGACCTTCAATTGTACTTCCGTCCACTACAGAAACTGTTGCTTCGCCGTTCTGAATCTCACCAACACTAATGTATGAACTATATCCATCATATTTGATGACAGGATTACTGATGTTCTCCAAATGAAGAGTGGTGGTAGCTGGCTCTAAATTATAGTAAGCCGTCACGGTGCCCTTGGTGAGTGTTATGTAGGTTCCACTTGTCGTAACGCTTGGATCAACGCTTGCGTTACTCCACGAAATATGATCTAACTCATTCCCGCGTGTTCTTCTGAGAATGCTCGAATCTAACCACGCACGGGCTTGAGCTTTCACGGCACATAGCTTAATGTCTTCCTGCAATACGCTCTGTTCTTCCAAGGCTTGATAGTTGTCTGTGTCAGTAGGAGTGAAGCTTGCTATGATGCTACCAGCAGTAATTGCATCTTCAGTTGTTGTGGAGATTAAGTTGTTGATAGTAATCGTGTAGGTCGTTTCATCTGTTGTTTCCGAACTGCAAGTCGCAGACCAAGTGGTGCCATCAGGCGAAGTAATCGTGAGTTGACCAGCTACGTCGGACGTAACAGTGATAGTTGTGCTTTCACCAACCTCTATCGTTGCTGATGTAGGTGCGCTTATTGAAAGAGTCGGAGTCGCCTTGGCAATGTTTACAGTAATTGGTTCACCCACTTCGCTGTCAGCATATCCGCTGTCGCCTTTAGCCTTATACCAAACGTAATAGGTTGTTGCCATCGTACCTTGTGGCACAGATTCCGACCAGTCGCTGCTTGGCTGTGTGTCAGTGGTGCTCACTGCGTATAGCATCGTTCCATTGGCAGCCTTACCAGCCTCAATCAGATTTTGTGGATTTCCTGTATAGCTTAAGTCGGAGATGCTTTTAGGTGTCTCTATGATTGTTGCAAATTCTAAAGCATTTAAACTAATGACACCAGCTTGCACGCTTGTTTCTTCGGATGCCGTGTAGTTGTCTGAATCATCAGGAGTGGCTATCACTTTGATTGTCTCGGCAGGAATAGTTCCAGAAGTGGAAACACTCGCATCATTCGTGATGGTGATGGTATGTGCAGTTCCATCCTCGGAGCTAACAGATGCGCTCCATCCTTCTCCGCTGTTTTCTGTCAAACTGATTGTGGAAGGTACGTTGGTCGTGAAGGTGATAATGGCAGTGCCGCCATCAAGAATTTCTGTAGGGCAATCGCTTATCTCGGTGATTTCTATAGCAGATTTTGTAGGTTTTCCATTCAAAATGTAACTGACAAGTGCAACCACATCGGAAATGTCTATGTTTCCATCCTCATTCATATCCCCTTTCTGAATGATTGGGTTCTCACTTTGTGCAAAAAGACTTGCACCACTCAATAACAATGCTGATAACAGCATGAAAAATCTTTTCTTCATTTTTAAGTTTAAAAGTATTTAAGTATTTAAGTTAGATGATTCCATTTTCTTTTTTCAGCCAACAAATAATTGTTTTTTTTGTCAACAAATTATCACAAATTATCTCAAAAAAAAACACACAATCTAAATTTGTGCATTATTTGTGTGAACCTTTAGCTCGGCGTAGCCAATTTGTTGACAGAAAAAAATTGTTGACCAACAACTACAAGCGAAAACGACTGCAAAGTTAAGCAAAATGTTTGAATTACAAATCATCAGACTGACAAAATGCTTTGTTTCTGACGGCGAGCGTTCGTTTGCGAAGCGACGAAGGTTCGTGCGGAGGACAATGAGCGTTCGTCGGACATGAAATGAACGTTCGTTGAAAAAGTGGGGACGAAAGCGGGAATTTGGAGAAAATGACGGAAAAAATTGCAAATTCGTTTCTTTTGCCCTATTTTTGCAGATATAAATGATAAAAGGCAGGAAAATGCAAGTTGATTTTTTGAATCTGCAACGAGTGAATGAGTCGTTCGGCTCGGAACTGACGGAGGCTGTGAACCGCGTGGTGAGCAGTGGATGGTATTTGTTGCACACTGAGGTGGAGGCTTTCGAACAAGAGTTTGCTGACTATCTCGGTGTGAGGCAATGCGTGGGTTGTGGCAACGGACTCGATGCCTTGACGCTCGTTTTGATGGCTTGGAAAGAACAGATGGGTTGGCAGGATGGCGACGAGGTGATTGTGCCTTCCAACACGTTCATCGCTACGGTGCTGGCGGTGTCGAGGGCTGGGTTGAAACCTGTGTTTTGTGAGCCTCGATGGGATGATGCCTTGATGGATGTGGAGCGTGTGGAGGCACTCATCACGGAGCGTACTCGCTGCCTTCTGCCTGTGCATTTGTATGGACAGACGTGCCAGATGGAGCGCATCAGGGAAATAGCCAAGGCGCATGGGCTGAAGGTGTTGGAAGATGCTTGTCAGGCGCATGGAGCTGAGGGTGTGGCGCAAGGTGATGCAGCTGCCTTTTCTTTCTATCCAGGCAAGAACCTGGGTGCGCTGGGCGATGGGGGATGCGTTGCCACGAACGATGACGCGCTGGCGCAACAAGTGAGGTGCTTGGCAAACTATGGGCAGTCTGTCAAATATACACATCTGTGTAAAGGTGTTAATTCGCGGCTTGACGAAGTGCAAGCTGCTGTGCTTCGGGTGAAGTTGCGCCGATTAGACAAGGACAATGCCCGAAGACGAGAGATTGCTGCTTGTTATTCGGAAAATCTCAAGGACAGGGTGACTGTGCCACTGATGCCAGCGTGTCCTTCTCGGCATGTTTTTCATATTTATGCCATTCGCACGGACTGTCGAGACGAATGGCAGAAGTCGTTGAAGGAGAAGGGCATACAGACATTGGTGCATTATCCGATTCCTCCGCATCGCCAGCAAGCATACCGCGAGTTCCAGCACTTGCATCTGCCAATAGCAGAGGAGTGGGGTAGGACGGAATTGTCTCTGCCTATGTCGCCTGTGATGACGGATGAGGAGGTGGAGGCTGTGTGCAGGGCGGTGGTAAATGAAGAATGAGGAATGAAGAATGAGGAATGAAGAATGGGCATAATGGGGAGAATGGGATGAATGGGCATAATGGGAAGGATGGGAGGCAAAGAACTTTGCCAATTCTTCATTCTTCATTCCTCATTCTTCATTCCTCATTCTTCATTCTTCATTCTTATATCTTTCTTTCCAGCATTTGAGCATTCGTTCGTAGAGTTTTGCTTCGGACGGGGTGTGGGGCTGTGCGTGCCAGAAACGGGCATTGGTGGCTTCGTCGGGCAGGAATTGCTGCTCTACGAAGTGGTCGGGGAAATCGTGTGCGTATTTGTAGCCGTCGTGATAGCCGAGTTCTGCCATGAGTTTGGTTGGGGCGTTGCGGATGGGCAGGGGAATAGGTAGGTTGCCTGTCTGCTTCACGTACTGAAGGGCTGAGTCGATGGCGAGATAGGAGGAGTTGCTCTTGGGACTCGTGGCGAGATAGACGGTGGCTTCTGCTAATGGTATGCGTCCTTCGGGCATACCGATTTTCGACACGGCATCGAAACAGGCGTTGGCAAGAAGAAGGGCGTTGGGATTGGCGAGTCCGATGTCCTCGGATGCGCTGATGACGAGTCGGCGAGCGATGAACAGTGGGTCTTCGCCTCCTTCAATCATGCGGGCGAGGTAGTAGATGGCTGCGTCGGGGTCGCTTCCTCGGATGCTCTTGATGAAGGCTGAGATGATGTCGTAGTGCATTTCTCCGTCCTTGTCGTAAGCAAGAGGATTTTGTTGGATGGAGCGGAGGACGAGGTCGTCGGTAATGACAATGTGTGAAGCGTGAGGCGATTCTTCCGAATGGCATTCTTCACTTTTCACTTTTAACTTTTCACTTCCTTGCCCTTCTGCTTCTGCTGCTTGGATGGTGAGTTCGAGGATGTTGAGGAGTTTGCGGGCATCGCCTCCGCTTTGGCGCAACATGGCTCCCGTTTCCTTCAGTTCTATCTTCTTGTTTTTGAGAAAGATATCGCGGGTGATGGCGTTGTGCAGGAGTTGGAGGAGGTCGTCTTTGCCGAGCGATTCCAGCACATAGACTTGGCATCGTGAGAGGAGGGGACGGATGACCTCGAAAGATGGGTTCTCGGTGGTGGCACCAATGAGGGTGATGACACCTTGTTCCACGGCTCCGAGCAGTGAATCCTGTTGCGACTTGGAGAAGCGGTGGATTTCGTCGATGAAGAGGATGGGGGTTCCGTTCGTGGCAAAGAGTCCTGTGTTGAGTCGTGCTTTCTCAATCACTTCGCGCACTTCTTTCACTCCCGACGTGACGGCACTCAGTGTGAAGAATGGCACTTGGAGCGTCTTGGCAATGATGTTGGCAAGGGTGGTTTTCCCCACGCCTGGAGGTCCCCAAAGGATGAAGGAGGCGATGCGTCGGGCATCAATCATGCGACGAATCACTGCACCTTCGCCAACGAGGTGCTGCTGGCCGATGTAGTCGTTGAGAGTTTGGGGGCGAAGTCGTTCTGCTAAGGGTTGCATAGGGAGTTAAAAGTTAAAAGTGAAAAATTTCAACCATAACCCTCACTTCCTATCCAGATGGCGGTTGAGGTTAAGGTTAGGGTTAAGGTTGAGAACTCATCTAAATTTCTGCAAAAATACATCAAATAAAACGAAAACGAAAAAGCATATATGAAAAAAATGAGTATATTTGCATAAAATAGAAAAACCATGACGACGAACTCAACTAAATACCTGAAAGTGTTATCTGCTTCGGCAGGTAGTGGAAAAACATTCCGTTTGGCAGTGGAGTACATCAAACTGTTGATTGAGAACCCTGTCAACTACAAGTATATCCTTGCTGTGACGTTCACGAACAAAGCCACCAGCGAAATGAAAGACCGCATTCTGACGCAGCTCTATGGCATTGCACATGGTTTGGCTTCGTCGAACGATTATCTGGCGAAAATCAAGGAGGACGAGCGTTTCCACCTGTTTTCTGACGAGCAAATCAGGGACCATGCTGGCAAGGCGCTGAGGAACATGATGCACGACTATGGCATGTTCCGAATAGAGACGATTGACTCGTTCTTCCAGTCGATTCTGCGTGATTTGGCATACGAGCTTCATTTGTCGAACAACCTGCGTGTGGATTTGAAAGCGAAAGAGATTCTGGAGGATGCCGTGAGAACCATGCTGCGCGACTTGAAGGAAAGCGATGATGTGTTCAAGGTGATTAGAAACTATGTGGAGCAGAAGATTGGAGACAACAAGGATTGGTCGATTACAGACGAGATAAGTCGTTTTGCCAACCACATTTTCGACGAGCAATTCATGTTGCACAAGCAGAAGAAACTTGAAGAACAGGGTTTGCAGAATCGGGAAATGATGGATGTGCCTGCTTTCGACATGAGGGACGTGGAGCAATACAAGAACCGAATGTTCGCGACACGTCGCCAGAAGATGTTGGATGTTGTGGAAAAGGCTAAGAATTTCATGAAAGTGTTTGATGAACATGGACTGACGATTGAGCATTTTTCCCAAGGGACGAAAGGTGTGTATGGCTTTTTTGATAGCTTAGCCCAAGGTGAGCAGAAAGCTCCTAACAGCTATGTGATGGGCTGTCTGGACTCTGCTGAGAACTGGGCGAAGAGAGGCCCGCAGCATGATGTGGTGGTGCGGTTGGCTCAGGACACATTCATGCCGATGCTGGCTGACTTGCTGAAAGACGTGGAATACATCAAGAATTCGACCATCATCACCAAGCACATCTATCCGCTGATGCTGATAGGCGAGATTGACAAGACGGTGCGAGACTTGAACAGCAATGAGAACCGCTTCTTGCTGGCAGACACGTCGTATTTGCTGAATGCCATGATACAGGATAGCGACATTCCGTTTATCTATGAGAAGTCGGGAACGAAGTTCAAGTACATTATGATTGACGAGTTTCAGGACACTTCCACGCTGCAATGGAGAAACTTCGTGCCGCTGCTGATGAATTGCGTTTCGATAGGTTGCGAATGCTTGATTGTGGGCGACGTGAAGCAAAGCATTTATCGCTGGCGAAATAGCGACTGGGAGATACTGAACGGCATCAGGGACAATGAGCACTTCAAGGGATATGTGGATTGGAATCCGCTGAATGACAACTATCGCAGTGCTGGAAATGTGGTGAATTTCAATAACGCTTTCTTCAGCATTGCTGCCATCGAAATGCAAAAAGTCTTCGACCTCAAAACAACGGGAAGAGTGCCCGAAGAAGCTGAGCTGATGACGGAGACGATACCTTCGGTGTATGCCACTGTGAAGCAGGAGGTGAAGAAAGGCGAAGGCAAGGGCTATGTGAAGGTGGAATGTGTGGAATTACCTACGGACACCAATACAGGCGACAAAAAGACTGTGGAATACCAACGCGTGATAGACAACCTGCGGGAACTGCTGAAACGAGATGATGCAGGCAAACGGACGGTGAACCCCGAGGACATTGCCATTCTCTGCCGCGAAAACAAGGACATTCCCGAAATCATGTCGCTTTTCGAGGAAACCAAGGAGCTGGAAGAATACGACATGTTCAGAGGGGTGAACATCGTGAGCGATGAGGCTTTTAGGCTGAAGGCTTCGTTGGCAGTGAATGTGCTGATTGCTGCACTACGTGCCATTGCCAATCCTGCCGACAAGTATTCGATGGGGTATCTGCTCTATATATATAATAAGGAGGTGAAGAAGGACGGAACGGCAGAGGATCTGAATAGCATTTTCTTGAAGGACATTGATGCCATCAAGCAGATGTTGCCGCCAGCTTTTGGCAACGAACTTGATGCCTTGTCGGTGAAACCGCTCTTCGAATTGTTGCAGAACCTTTTCGAGATGTTGGGACTGAGCATGATAGAGCATCAAAGCGCGTACTTGTTCTCATTCTTCGACCAGGTGCAGACTTTTGTCTGCGACAAACCAGGCGACATCGACAGCTTCTTGCAGTTTTGGGACGAAAAGTTGGGCGATGAAACCATTCCGATGGGAGAAGTGGAGGGTATCAGAATCCTCTCCATTCATAAGTCGAAGGGATTGGAATTTCATACTGTGATTCTTCCATTGGCAGACTGGGCATTCCATAAGTCGAATCCTGCTCCCTCCATTTGGTGCCAGCCTACTGGTGAGTATGCAGGCATCGACTTGTTGCCTGTGGATTATGGCAGCAACTTGGCAGATTCTTGTTTCACCAAAGAATTTAACGAGGAGAAACTGAAATTGTATGTGGACAATCTGAACTTGGTGTATGTGGCTAATACGCGAGCCAGGAATAATCTGATTGTCATATCTGGTAAGAAAGAAAAGTCTGAAAAAAAGAAAAAAGATAGCGACTCTTCTATGGAAGATGTGGCATATTTGTTGTGGACAACGATGGAAGAGATGAGGAAAGATGACCTGGAACTGCGCTATGTTGATGTACCACTGAAGATGGCGTTGACAGAAGAGGACGAGGAATGTGAGCTGACAATTCACCAGTACGAGAAAGGAGCACTCTGTCCATCGAAAGAGAAGGTGGACGAGGAAGAAGATAATGTGCTGGCACAGAAAGCCGTCGATACGCCTATCACATTCGTGCAAAACAAGATGCTGGCAGAATTCCGTCAGTCGAATCAATCGGCTGAGTTCGTGAATGGACAGTACGACGAAAACGAACGTGATAAATCGTTGACAACCGGTTTCTCGAACGACTACATCAACCAAGGCTTGCTCTTCCATTATCTGCTCTCGCTGATTCACACGCAGGACGATGTGGAGAAAGCATTCCTCCGTGTCAGTCAGGAAGGATTATTCGAAAACCCAGAGCAGGAGGGTGCTATGAGGATGATGCTCCAGCAGGCATTCCAGAACGAGCAGGTGCGAGAGTGGTTCACGACGGGTTGGAACGTGGTGAACGAATGTGCCATCATCGACAAGAATGACGAAGGAGTGATTTATGAAAAGCGCCCCGACCGTGTCATTTCGAAAGAAGGCGAGACCATCGTGATAGACTACAAGACTGGTGACTCGCAGAAGGTCTATCAAAAATACAAGCAACAAGTTGAGGAGTATATCCACTTGTTGCAGCGAGCTGGATATGAGAATGTGAAAGGCTACCTTTGGTATGTTTTTGACAACAAGGTGGTAGCAGTCTAAGGACAAAACAAGTCAAAAGTCAAAGGCGTAATAAGTCTCCTAAAGAAATAGACTAAATGTACTAAATTTTTATTCAACCTTAACCCTAACCCTAACCTTAACTTTGGCTACGCCGAGATAAAGGTTCCATCCGAATGGTGGTTATCGTTATGGTTATCGTTATCGTTGAAAAATAATTTTGCCGATTTTGCCGATTTCTTTAGGAGATATACCAGCAGACCTTGACCTCAGACATAAAAAACTCATTAAGAACATGAAAACCTTTCTTGAAATAGTAGCAAAAGACCTGTATCAGAAGTGTAATGGAAATTTTCAGGACTTGACCGTTATTTTCCCGAACAAGCGTGCCAGCCTGTTCTTCAATCAGCACATCTTTGCTATTGCCAACGCACCGCTGTGGGCACCCCGATACCAAACCATCACCGAACTGTTCCAGACGCTTTCGCCTTTGGAAGTGGCAGACCCGATAGAGTTGGTGTGCCGTCTCTACAAGGCTTACGAAGAAGTGTATCAACAGAGTGGGGGAGAGATGAACGAAACGCTCGATAGGTTCTACTCCTGGGGCGAACTCATGCTGTCCGACTTCCAGGACATTGACAACAACCACGTCGATGCGCACGAACTCTTTGTCAACATCTCCGACCTGAACGACCTCACCCGTTTCGACTATCTCACTGACGAGCAGGTGAAATCCTTGCAGGAGTATTTCAAGGACTTCGACCCTTCAACACTTCTGAAGGAAAACTACATGAGCCTTTGGAAAATGCTGCCAACCATCTATACCCGCTTTCGCGAACAACTCCGAAGTGCAGGACTCTCATACGAAGGAATGCTGAAACGAAACGTAGTAAGTCGTCTGACTCAGGCTGAACTCCCCACCGACGAGACCTTGACTCCAAAACAAGAAATAATAGCCCAGCAGAAAGTGACAGATTTCAAAGAACGCATCCAGCACCAGAAGTTTGCCATCGTTGGATTCAACGTGCTCAACAAGACCGAACAGGAACTGTTCCGATTCCTCAAGGAAAATTCCCAAACGTATTTCTATTGGGATTTCGACGAAGCATATAGATTGAAGGAAGACAAAGGGCAAAAACGTGAAGCGTGGAGCGTGAAGAATGAAGAGAAGGATAAAAGTGCAAAGGACGAAGAAGATGCTTCATTCTTCAATCTTCAATCTTCACTTTCTGGGTTTGAGGCAGGGCGATTCATCTACAAAGACATGCTGGACTTTCCCAATGAATTCAAGTTCGGAACCGATTTTTACCAACACGCGTACAACAATTTCACTTCCGACAAGAAACACATCACCTACATCTCTTCACCCACCGAAAACGCACAGACACAATACATCGGCAAATGGATGCAGCAATGCCATCTACAGGCAGAAGGAGAACAGCTCAACCAGTCTGCCATCGTGCTTTGCAACGAAAACCTCTTGCCGTCCGTGCTCCATTCCATCCCCGTTGACGAAGAGTTTGCCAAGCGATTCAAGCTCAATGTCACCATGGGTTATCCCCTCATGCAAACCCCTATCAGCAGCTATCTCATGGCGGTACTCGACCTCCAGTTGCATGGCTGTCAGGAGAACCGTGCGAACGGAACAACCTTCTGGCGATACCCACAAGTGGCAGCCGTGCTGAAGCATCCTTACACCATCCGTTTGGGAGGCGACAACGCCCGCAACTTACTCACCACCCTCTACACTTCACCCTTCACCTTTCACTCTTCACTTTCATCGCTCCACGAGAATCAACAAGACAAGGAGAAAGAAGAGCAGGAAAAGCAGCAAAAAGAATTTCTTCTCAAGCTGTTCGTCAAGCAAAACACCATGAAAGACCTGCTTGTCTATTTGCTCCAGCTCATTCAGGCAGTGGGCAACAGCTATCGACATGAGGAAAAGACTTTCGACTATCAGTTGTACGTCGAATCCATTTTCAATGCCTACAAGATTGTGAACCGCATGTCGAAGTTGGAAGAGTCGGGAATCCTACGTTTTGAGCCATCAACGGCACTTCGTGCTGGTTCCAGGTTTGGCTACGCCGAGCTGAAGGTTCAAGTTTCAGGTTCCAAGAATCCTTCTGAATCCAATGAATCCCTGATTCCACTCCCCTCGCCCTTTGGAGAGGGGTTGGGGGTGAGGCTTTCTCTTCTCTCCCGTCTGCTTTTCCAAATCATCAACGCCCATTCCTTGCCTTTCCATGGAGAACCAGCCGTTGGCATCCAGGTGATGGGAGTGCTCGAAACACGCAACCTCGACTTCAAGAACCTCCTCATGCTCAGTGTGAACGAAGGCAAGCTGCCAAAGTCCGAAAACTGCAGTTCCTTCATTCCCTATTTCCTTCGCGAAGAGCACCACCTCACCACCCGCGACAAGCGCAACAGCCTCTACGCCTACTATTTCTATCGACTCCTTCAGCGAGCAGAGAACGTGACACTCATCTACAACAACTCCACTCAGGGTACATCCCGTGGCGAAATGTCGCGATTCATGAAACAAATGCTCGTGGAGCAAGAAGAGCTGCAACTGGCAAACAAAATCCAGCTGAAGAACCTCACGGCAACCAATGCCCCCCATCTTCCTTCCACGATTGTTGTTCCCAAGACAGAAGAACTGTTGCGCAATCTTCGGGCACATTACGTTCAAAGTACAAAGGACAAAGAACAAAGTACAAAGGACAAAGAACAAAGTACAAAGGACAAAGAACAAAGTACAAAGGACAAAGAACAAAGGACAAAGGACTCGCTTCACGCTTCACACTCCACGCTTCACGCATTAAGTACAAAGGACAAAGAACAAAGTACAAAGGACTCGCTTCACGCTTCACACTCCACGCTTCACGCATTAAGTGCAAAGGACAAAGAACAAAGTACAAGCACTAAGCTTCACTTTCTTTCCCCTTCAGCCATCAACACATTCATCGACTGCCCACTCAAGTTCTATTTCGAGAAAGTGGCGCATCTCAATCCCGAAGACGAACCGACCGACGACGTGGAGGACAGCACCTTCGGCAGCATCTTCCATTTCTGCATGAAAGAAATCTACGAGCGGCTCGGCGTGGGGAAACCCCTCATGGCTACCGACATCGACACCATCCTCAGCCACGACGAGATTGTCAACCATTTCGTGGACCGCGCCTTCAACAAGGAATTCTTCCACGAAAGCGACTTGGATAAGACACCCGCCTACAACGGCGAGCAGTTGCTCAACCGCAGCGTCATCGCCACCTACGCCAAGAACCAGCTCCAGTACGACAGGCAATTCTGTCCGCTCACCATCCTCGAAATGGAAAAGGAGCACACAGCCCTCTTCCCGTTGCCCGATGGCACCAGCGTCAAGCTCGGAGGCATCATCGACCGCATCGACCGAGTGCATCTGTCCGACGGCACCGACCAGCTCCGCATCGTCGACTACAAGACCAGCTCCACCGCAAACACCAGCAAAAGCATCGAAGCGTTGTTCAATCCCAAAGCGCCGAAGCGTTCCCACCACATCATGCAGGCATTCTATTATGCCGACATCTATTCGCGCGAAGAAAGCGTGAAGCAGGCAGTCGGCGTGTCGCTGATGTACGTGAAGCTCACCAACGGCGGCGAGAAAGACGACAAGTCATGCAAGCCGCTCGTCATGCTCGACACAACTGAGGTCCGCGACTTCGCCAACCAGAACGACCCAGCAGACACCGACAAGACCCTTCGACAGGCATATCATGCACAGCTCATCCAAGTCATCCAGCAAATCTTCGACCCACAGCAGCCTTTCACACAGGCAACCACCAACCAGCCTTGCATGTACTGCAAGTTTCTGGACATTTGTGGCAGAGAAAAAACTGCGCATTGAAAAAAATGCGCCTTGCTTTGGTGGTGGTATGGACAAAAAATCTTAACTTTGCACACGAAAACCCCGAAAGCACACCAGTTGTGCCGTTCAGGTTTTCATTCATTCATCTTTTTTCAATTCAATTATTAACAAGAAAATCAGTTTCTCTATGGACGACTATCCGGCGAATAGACCATTGCGGCTCTGAGGTTCGACGACTCTGATGCTTTCCCCCGCCTTTTGAGAGTCAGTAGCAGGAACCTTTGCCGCGACCCACATTTCATGCGAACATCGTAAAGGTTTAACTCTCAAAAACGAACAGACAGAGTAAAGATATGCGTTCTTTCTGGAATACTAAGAAAGGTGTAACACCTATCGACGAGTGGCAGCCAGGCTGCTGGGTGCAAATCACTTGTCCCGTGGAGGATGACGTGCGTTTCCTCGTCAACGAGCTCCACATGCCCGACTATTTCATTACCGACGTTGCCGATGCCGACGAGCGTGCCCGTTACGACATGGACGAGGGCTGGCTCATGATTATCTTGCGCATCCCTCATCTGAAGAGCGTCAATTCGCGCACTCCTTACACCACCATCCCGCTCGGTGTGGTGCTCAAGGGCGATGTCGTTGTCACCATCTGCGACCAAGAGGCTCGCATGATGGTGGATTTTGTCAACCACCAGCAGCGTCGAGCCGAGGGTTTCTCCGATGCCGCCGACCTCGTTTTCCGTCTCTTCCTCTCCGCTTCCGTGTGGTATCTGAAGTACCTGAAGCAGGTGAACGGTCTCATCGAGAAGGCGAAGCGCAACCTCGGTGGGCAAATCGACAACGAGGACCTTGTGAGCCTCTCGCGATTGCAGGATAGCCTCACTTATTTCGCCACTTCTATCCGTGGCAACGAAACGCTCCTCTCCAAGCTCAAGTTCCGCCTGCCTGTCGATGAACTCGATGCGGAACTCATCGAGGACGTGAACATCGAGATGAACCAGGCTCGGGAAACGACGCAAATCTATTCCAACATCCTCGACTCCACGATGGACACTTATGCCAACGTCATCAACAACAACATGAACAAGGTGATGCGTCTGCTCACTTCGCTCAACATGATTATCATGTTCCCAACGCTCATCGCATCCCTCTTCGGCATGAACCTCATCAACGGCATGGAAAACCTCCGCTTTGGTTTCCCCATCGCCATCATCATCTCCATCCTCTCCACAGTCCTCGGTCTCCTATGGTTCAGACGAAAAAAGTGGCTGTGAGAGTTTAGAATAATTAGAAATTAGGAATTAGGAGTTAGAAATTAAAAGTGAACCTTAACCCTAACCTTAACCTTAACCGCCGTCCGGATGGATAGTTATGGTTATGGTTATCGTTATGGTTGGAATTTTTTCACTTTTCACTTCTCACTTTTCACTTTATATGCGTATTCTATTGCTCGGTGATTATAGCAATGTACATTGGACACTGTCCGAGGGCTTGCGGGCACTCGGACATGAGGTCTGCGTGGTGAGCGATGGCGACGGGTGGAAGAACTACCGTCGAGACATCGACCTGCGCCGACGCTCCTTAGGGAAAATGGATTCTTTCCGCTATCTTTTCGACATCCTGCGCACCATGCCCAAGTTCAGGGATTACGACATCGTCCAGCTCATCAACCCTGTCTTCTTCGACTTGCGCGGAGATAAAATCAAACCATTCTACCGCTTCATCCGTCGCCACAACAAGCACGTCGTGCTGGGTGCATTCGGCATGGACCACTATTGGGTGAAAACCTGTCTCGACTGCAAAACTTTCCGCTACTCGGACTTCAACATCGGTTCTCACCAGCGCACCGAAGAGCCTTATAACCAGGAGTTCATCCGCGACTGGCTGCATGGAGAGAAAGCACCTATCAACCTTTACGTGGCTGAAGATGCCGATGCCATCGTCACAGGTCTTTATGAGTACGATTGCTGCTATCGTCCCCATTTTCCCCGAAAAACGCAGTTCATTCCTTTTCCCATCAACCTCTCTTCCGTCACCCCCAAGGCACCACGGCAGCCAGGACAGCCCATCCGTTTCTTCGTCGGCATACAGCGCAGTCGCCATGCCTACAAGGGGACAGACATCATGCTCCGTGCCTTGGAGCGCGTGAAGGCCAAGCACCCCGACGCTTGCGAAATCGTCAAGGTGGAAAATGTTCCGTTCCAGGAATACCAGCAGTTGATGAATACCAGCGATGTCATCCTCGACCAGCTCTACAGCTACACGCCTGCCATGAATGCCCTCGTAGCTATGGCGAAGGGACTCATCGTCGTGGGAGGAGGCGAAGAAGAGAACTACGAAATCCTCCACGAAAACCAACTGCGACCCATCATCAACGTCCTGCCCGACGAGGAAGACTGCTTCCAGAAAATGGAACACCTTGTGTTGCATCCCGAACTCGTTCCCGTCCTTTCCCGTCAGAGCGTTGAATACATCCATCGCCACCACGACCACATCAAGGTGGCACAGCAATACGAGGCTCTCTATCTATCGCTGCGCTTAAATGAAAAATGAAGAGAAGTACAAAGAACAAAGGACAAGGAACAACTTGGTAAGTTAAAAATTAAAAGTTAAAAATTAAAAAAGTCAAAGGTCGAAAGTCAAAGGTCAAAGGCGTAAAAAGTCTCCTAAAGAAATAGACTAAATGTACTAAATTTTAATATTTTGCCGATTTTGCCGATTTCTTTAGGAGATATACCTCAGACTTTAGTCCTTAGACCTCAGACCTTAGACATAAAACTTATTAACTTTTAACTCTCTAATAATCCTTTAAATCCTTTAAATCCTTGATTGTTCTTGGTAAATTGTACTTTGTACTTAATTGAGGTTCTTCATTTTTTCCTCGCATTTTTTGTTTGTTCTGTCTTTTTCGCATATCTTTGCAAAAAAGTATAATTATATGAAACCTTATTCCTTACTACTTTCATGTCTTTGTGCTTCCATGCTTTCACTTCCCATGCAGGCACAGACCGCAGTAACCGCTGCCGAGATGGCTCAGTTGAGCCGAAACAAGAGTCACAGCCGAGTGAGTGTTCACGACCCTTCCATAGTCGATACAGGCACAGGCACTTACTACATCTTCGGTTCTCACCATGCCGTTGCACGTACCACTGACCTCATGAACTGGACTGGCGTGAACAACAGTGGACTGTATGGCATTGTCAACAGCAGTGGACGTGTGGTCACTGCCAGTTTCAACGATGCTTTTGAGACTAATCAAACCAAGAAAGTGACGATTCTCCGCAATGGTGTGGAAACCGAAGTGGATTTTGGCAATTTCAATGCCGAAGAATGGATGACTGCTCACGGCACCACCGTCAATGGCTACGTTTGGGCTCCCGACGTGATTTGGAACGACTCCATGAAGAAGTGGTGCATGTACCTCAGCTTGGATGGCGACAACTGGAGCAGCGTCATCATCTTGCTCACAGCCGACAACGTCGAAGGACCATACGTCTATCAGGGCCCTGTGGTATATTCAGGATTCCTGAACACCACCAACGCCAAAATCAGTTGGAAGAAGACCGACCTCGAACTGGTCATTGGCACACAGTCCTCACTTCCTTCGCGCTACAACCGTGGCAACGGCTGGGGCAACTACTGGCCTAACAACATCGACCCATGCGTACTCTACGATGAAGAAGGACAGCTCTGGATGTCATACGGCTCATGGAGCGGAGGCATCTGGATGATCAAACTGAACAACGAAAACGGACTACGCGACTACACTGTCACCTATCCTTACACCGCCGATGGCAACGACCGTGCCACCAGCGACCCATACTTTGGCAAGCGCATTGCTGGAGGCTACTACGTGTCGGGCGAAGGTTCCTACATCCAGCGCATTGGCAAATACTATTATCTCTTCATGACCAATGGCGGACTCTCCGCCAAGGAGGGCTACGTCATGCGCAGTTTCCGCTCCGAGCATATCGACGGTCCATACGTCGATGCCAAGGGAGCATCTGCCATCTACTCTCGCTACGAGATGAACTACGGCACAGCCGATGCTTCCACCAAGGGCAACCTCCTCATGTCGGCATTCAACGGACTCGCTTTCCAAACCGTGGCAGAAGTGGCACAGGGACACAATTCAGCATTTGTTGACGACAAGGGACGTAGTTTCCTCATCTATCACACTCGTTTCAACACAGGCAACGAGGGATTCCAGAACCGAGTTCACCAGCTCTTCGTCAATCAGAGCGGATGGCTCTGTGCCGCACCATTCGAGTTCGACGGCGAAACCCTCACCGACGACAGCATTGCAGCAGGATGCAAATACTCGAAAGACGAAATAGCAGGCGACTACCAGTTCATTCTCCACAAGTACAAGCTCAACAACGAGAACTACCAGTGTGCCGACGTGGTTCAAGTCACGCTCAAAGCCGACGGCACCATCACTGGCGACCGCACAGGCTCGTGGACACTCGTCGAAGGCACAGGCTATGCCAACGTGAAAATCGGCGGTGTCACCTACTTCGGCGTGATTTGCGACCAAACGGTGGATGGCAAGAACTACCGTGCCATCGCCTTCACAGGACTCGCCACCTCTGGCGTCACCGCATGGGGCTGGAAGATGGAACCACAGTCTGCCATCACCTACACCGTCCGCAACTCCACCCCTCACGTGAGCAACGGAACCGTCAATGCGCACCTCGATTTCAACTACACCAACTACTACGGCACCACCGACGAGTGGCTTTCTTCCGAACCATCCGTCATCAGCAACCAAGGCAGATACAACCCAGCCGACACCGTCACAGCGTTGAGCCTCACCCATCGCATCTCAGCTGGCAATTACTACTACGAAGAACTTTTCAACATCCGTGCGCAGGCAGCCACCGACGTGACGGGCGACTATGCAAAGGGACTCAAAGCCTACTACTTGTTCGACGAGTCGCCAATCCTCAATCTCTTCAATGCCGAAGACAAAGCCATGCTCTCGCGTCAGTCCAGCGGAGTGGTACCAAGCCTCGCAACCGACATTGCTCGCGATGGCAAGGTGCTGAAGATGACAGGCGGAACCGAAGCAGCCAAGACCTGCGGATTTGCACGCTTCGACAATCCACTGTTCGGACAGACCGACATCGAAGGCATGAGCATCAGTTTCTGGGTGAAGCGTAACGATGCCGACCGTTGGGGCACCATCTTCTCATTCATCAATGGCAACCCATCCTACACCACCACGCAGAACAACCTCTCCTTCACGGGCAACACCTATCTCGGCTTTACCAACGGAGTCGATACCTTTGCCATCAACTACCCAACGTCTGAGCGAAACACACTCGAAGTGGGAGAGTGGAAATTCGTCACCATCACCATCGACAAGACAGACGGCGTGAAAATCTACATCAACAAGACCAAGCGCGTCACTTCCTTTGCATCCACCGCAGGAACACGTGCAGCCAATTTCGACTATCAGAAGGTGCTCGACTTCCTCACCTCTGTGCAGTACCTCTGCCTCGGCAAGGGAAATGGCTTTGGCACTGCCGATGTATTCCTTGACGAACTTTTCGTCCACAATCGCGCACTCACAGCCGACGACGTGGAGGCCCTCTATGCTGCCGAAACACGTGTCACCGACATCCCATCTGTCGTCAACCCAACTGCCATCGATCTCATCATGACAGACGACAACGATTCCCTCCACAGTAGCAACGCTGCATGGTTCACCCTCCAAGGCCATCGCCTTGCCACGAAACCTACGCAACCAGGCATCTATATCCGCAGCGGAAAGAAGTATTGGGTGAAATAAGAAAAGAAGCATAAGAGAAAAAAGAAGAGCGAGGATTCCTTTCCTCGCTCTTCTTTTTTCACGATAAACTTTTGAGTTTTTGAGTTTTGAATCAGGGTTTTTAAGGATTTAAAGAGATTATTTTCCTCCAGCCCCCTCCAGTTCCCCCAAGGGGGAGTGAATAACCATCCGGAAGGCTTCTCCTCCCCTTGGGGAGGTTGGGAGGGGCTGGGGGGAGGCTTTTTTCACTCTCCACGCTTCACTCTCTTTTTAGGACTTCGTTCGGCAACGAACGTTCGTTTTCGTCTTGACGAGCGTTCGTTGCCTTTGGTTTGAGCGTTCGCTGCATGTCGTTTGAACGTTCGTACAATCTTTTGAGTTCTTTGGTAAGTTTCGGTAAGTTAAAAGTTAATAGTTAAAAGTTAATAAGAACAGCTCATTTCCATTTTTAATTTTCAACTTTTAATTTTTAATTAAACTTTCCCATCCCTTG
>DGSN01000013.1 GCA_002393575.1 Prevotellaceae bacterium UBA4361
TCCCAATATGATGGGAAAGTTTAGTCACTAATCAAGCGAACCTTCGTTTGCGTTTCGGCGAGCCTTCGCTTGCGCCACGCCGAAGGTTCGCTGCAATGAAAACGAAGGCTCGCTTGTTTAGTCAATCCCCAATGTCAGTTTTTCTATCCCCCAAATGTGCGAAAAGACATACCTAAACTTAGGTATTTAGTGCTTTTTAGTTGGTATTTTGAGAGTTAGTTTTTTTCTGCTCGATTATTTTCTAAAAGCGGGAAGAACTCCGCTCGAAGCAAAGTTCAAAGCCGACCCATTTTCCAAACTGGCTTGGGCTGGCAAGGGCTTCAACCTGCGTAGCGGCGGTGCTGTGAACCTGGGCTTCGACTGGTCGCAATCGTATGCCGACCAGCGCCAGCACTACAAGGGCTACGAACGCATTACTGCCACTGCTGCTTATTCAAACATACTCGCCACGGGCACCGAGCATCCTGTCACGCTGAATGCCCATCTCACGTTCCACTCCAACATCAACAACTACCGCTACGACCCCCAGATGGCGGAAATGGGCAACATCTACAAGAACCGCGACATCGGAGGGAGCTTGGCTGTGAACGGCAATGTGCGCTTGGGTGGTTGGCTGAACCAGTTGGACTACGCCCTCTCGGCAACGGTGGCTCGACAGGTGGACGACCACAGCGACCTTGTCCACAGTCCGAACGGCGTGGTGACTTACAGCAGGGAGAACGGCCTTGCGCTCGGACGCATCTTCAACCAGCGGTACCGCAGTTCCTACCGCATTGAGGGTGTGCCCATCAACCTCTATCTGCAACTGAAGACGGGACACTACTTCCGTTGGAGCGACACACGCTACACGAACCTAAAGGTGGGTGTGGACTACCGCATGGACGACAACCGAGGCGAAGGTTTCACCTACGACGAGAACAACCCTCCTCAGTCGCTCACGGCACAGACCACTCGCCCTCGCTCCTACAAGGACATCCCTGCCCTGCACAACCTCTCCGCCTTTGCCGAAGCCCGCACAGCTTGGCAATTCGGCTCGACGTCGTTGCGCTCCGAAGTGGGTGTTCGCCTGAGCAACCTGTTCCTCAACAAGGAAAAGGCGAAGCAAAGCAGCTTCATGGTGGCAGAGCCTCGAATCAACTTGGAATACATCTTCCTGAATCGCGACAACAACAGCGTGTTCGACAAGTTGAGCGTGACGGGCGGTTTCGGCATTTCGAACAAGATGCCAACCCTGTCGTACCTCTATCCCAACACTGCCTATTTCGATGCCGTGAGCCTCAACCGCGTGGGTTCGGGCGAAAACGCCTCGATGGGATTGGTGACGACAACCGTCGTGCCCGAGACTCAGAACCCCGACCTGAAACCTGCCAATGCGCTGAAATGGGAATTTGGACTCAATGCCCGCCTTGGCAAGATGAATGGCTATGTCACCTTCTTCCATGAGCGTCACAAGCATGAATACGGCTATCTCTCCCACCCCATCACGCTTCGCTTCCGCAAGTTCAGCGTTCCTTCGGGCAGTACCAACTTGGAATTCGACAATCCCAACGTGTATTACACTTACAATGGCATCCGACAGACAGCCGCTTACGAGGATGCCACGGAGCTGTATATGTGGTCGCAGCCTTTCAACACGTCGCGCACAGAGAAATACGGCATTGAATACTCTTGGAACTTCGGCACGTTCGAACCTTTGCGAACCAGCCTGAACGTGGATGGTGCTTGGTTCCACATCAAACGCCAGGCGGAAAACGACTCGTACAACTACGTGGACAAGCTCTACCCTTACGTCGGCTTGATGCCAGCGGGAAATGGCAGCATTTCAGACCGCGTGAACACGAACTTCCGCTTCATCACCCACATACCGAAAGCGAAATTGGTCTTCACGACAACGGTGCAGGTGGTTTGGTACGAAAGTGCGCGAAGCATCTATGAAGACAGCAAGGGCAACCCCGTTTATCATCTGAATGCCGACGGCACTCGCTACACGGTGACTCCCATCGGTTTCTACGACGTGGACGGCAAGTTCACGCAATGGGAAGCAAGCATGGCAGGAGCGATGTGACGAAGGAAGAATTCAACATGTATGCCACTGCGTCCGTTCCTTTCTCTGACAAATTCACGGGTGGACTGCAACTGAAATACCTCACGGGCAGTTTTGCCGACCAGTCGGACCCACGTCCCAAGGTGAATGCCATGAGGTTCGACATCATTCCTGGAGTTACCTACCGAATCAACGAACGACTCACCTTGGGTGCCAATGCCAAGGTGGAACTGTTTCACTCTAAACTCACACACCTCATCATCGACGGACTCACTCCCTACACCTATTTTATTATGAAGGGAATGGGCGACCACCAGATTTTCACCAATGCCGACAACAGCAGCTATCCCCGCGACTACAAAGGGCTGAACCTCGGCGGTGCTGTGCAGATGCTCTTCAGTGGCAATGCCATCGCAAACCTCCTTCAGTTAGGCTATCAGAACACCAGCGAGAAAGCCACCGACGGTGGTTCGTCTTACGAATACAAGGGTGGCGACTATGCAGCCCATGAGTTTTCCTTGCTCGACCGTCTCTCCTTCGGCAACAACCGACTGACAAGACAGAACCTCACGCTGAAAGGAAGTGTGTTGATGGACAAGGGACTGTGGTACGACCAGAAGAAATACACAGACACAGAACATGGAAACATCCACTACTATGAAACGCTGAACAAGTCGAAGGTCCACAAGAATCGCGTGATGGATGCATCCGTTGAATATCGCTTCGACCGACTCAGAAACAATCCTAACGAAAAGAGCACAGACAAGAATTTGCTGACCGACTGGCAGTTGCTTGGACAAGTGGGCTTCTCATCCGTGGAATACACTCACTACGAAAGCGACACCTATCAACAAAGCTACAACCTGCTGCACACCTTGGCAGAAGGAAAAAGATTTTGGACTGCGGGAAAAGGTTTGCTGGAAACGTCTCTCACGGGTTTCTACACAGCTTCCCTTTCCAACAAATACAACAACGTGCGAGGGAAATTGGCAAATGTGTTTGTGGCTCCAGCCTTTGAGTACGAAGCTGCATCATCGGCAGGTTTCCAAGTTCGCGTTGCCTACCATCTGCCTGTTCGTATCAACGGCATTTACACCTGGATGGGGATTCATGCCCAAACCCACACGACGTTCTACTTAGGCAGCAACAAATACAGTCCTCGCTACGATGGCACTTCCCACACCCTCATGGACTTCGGTCTCGACTTCGTCTTCTAATCCCTAAGACCCTATAGCTTCTTTAGCTTCTATTAAACAACAAACAACATGTATAGAATCAAGTTCCTACTCTCGCTTTTCATCCTTGCTTCCCACTGCTTCGCTGGAAATCAGCCAAGAGGCTATGCCATCGTCATCGACGAAAAGAGCCTTCAGGAATGCGAGGCAGAGGTGAAACAATATGCCTCAGCTGTGGAGCAATACAACGGACTGAAAAGCATCATCGTGGTCGATCAGTGGGGTGTGCCTGACAGCATCCGCGCCTGCCTCATCAGCATGTATGCCAACGAGAAATGCCCACTGGCAGGAGCCGTGTTCGTGGGCGACATCCCTGTGCCGATGGTGCGCGATGCCCAGCATCTGACCAGCGCTTTCCGCATGAATCAGGACATTTACACATGGCGCGACACGTCTGTGCCTTCCGACCGCTTTTACGACGACTTCGACTTGCAGTTCGACTTCATCTGCCGCGACACCATTGCTGAAGAAAGCGACAGCTATGCCGGCAGCAACACGGGGCCTTGCCCTTATTTCTACTACTCGCTTCGTGCCGATGGAGCACAACAAGTGCGTCCTTCCATCTTCTCAGGACGTATTCGCCCGACGGATGCCAACGGCACAAGCCGATATGAGAAGCTTCGTCGCTACCTCCGCAAGGCTGTACGTGCCAAGCAGGAACAGAACTATGCCGACCAGATTTTCTACTTCACGGGACATGGCAGCCTGACGGAATCGAAAGTGGCTGCCATCGATGAGAAAGCAAACATCTACGAGCATTTCCCCTGGATGCTGACCAGCAGAGAAGGCATCAACTACATGGATTTCTCGCAAGAAAAATTCATCAAGCAACGCATGATGAACGAACTGATGCGCGAGGACCTCGACTTGGCATTCCTGCACCACCACGGCGACTACGACACTCAGTATCTGAGCGGCTACCCTCGCAATGCTTCTGAAGAGGAAAAGCACCAGGCAAACTTGATTCTGGAGGACTTTGCCAGCTATGGCTTTGCACCCAACTGCCGCTGCGTGGTGTTCGACGCTTGCTACAACGCTTCGTTCCATCGTCACGACTGTATTGCCAACGAATATGTGTTTGGTGAAGGCAAGAACATCGCCTGCATCGGTGGCACCGTGAACGTGTTGCAGGACAAGTGGTACGACAAGCTGATGGGTTTGCTCGGAGAAGGCGTATATGTGGGCATCGTGAATGCCTACTTGCAATACATGGAGTCGCACGTTGTTGGCGACCCTACCTTCACCTTCAACTCCAAGGAAGCAAGCAGAATTTCGGCATCCCTCAACGACCTCATCGTCCGTGCTTGGCGTGGGGAAGTGAAGGCAAAAGAAGTGCGCAAGAACCTGCTCCAGTCCTCCCTGCCCGACCTTCAGGTACTCGGCATGGAAATACTCGCAGAGATGAATGCCATCGACAATGCCGAACTGCTGAAAAAGCTGGACGAGTCGCCCTATTCCGAAGTGCGCCTGCAAGTTTTGCAAATGCTGGCTCAGAGAGGCGGCGACGACTTCGTGGAAGGCATCGCACTGGCAAGTTGCGACCGCAACGAAATGGTGCAGCGTTTCGCCATGAACCATATTCGTGGCAACGGTTGTCCGCGCCTGGCAGCATCACTCATTCGCATTGCCCTTGCCAACAATCCTTCGGCTCGCGTGAAGTTCGATGCATCCGAAGCCCTGGCATTCGTGCCAAAAGAGAGTTTGATGCAAGAACTCGAACGGCAACAGCAACAGCTGGTAAGCACCGACAAGGACAGCACGGTGAATGCTCTTCGCAAGAAGATTGAACAAAGCGGAGATTTCTGGCAAGAACGCATTGACAAACTCATCGACGACAGTCTCGACGAGAAGCAATTCAAGTTTATTGGCAGCAGCCTCCGTCTCTACCTTCCTCACAATCGCATCCACGATGTCATCAGCTACATCGAGCGCCCTTCCACTCCCATCGACCGAAAGCAGAAACTAACGGAAGCCTTGGGTTGGAACACCGCCTCTTATTACCGCAACGACATCGCAGACTTCGCCAAGCGACTCAGTGAAAACCCAGACGAGGACTACAATGTTCGCAAAGAAGCCCTCAAAACCTACAACCGCCTGAAAACAAAACAATAGCAAATCCCCATAACCCCCATTAATCCCATAACCCCCATTAATCCCATTATCCCCATAAAAAAAATGAAACACTCATTCTCTCACACATCACTTTTCACTTTCCACTTTTCACTTCTCGCTTTCTTCTTCTCCCTGTTCGTTTCCAGCAGCTACGCCAAGGAAAAGCAGAGAGGGTTTGCCATCGTCATCGACCAGAAATCGCTCGACGAAGCAAGAAACGAAGTGAACGACTACGCAAAAGCAGTGGAAGACGTGAATGGACTCAAAACCTTCATCGTAGTTGACAAATGGGGGATTCCCGACAGCATCCGTGCCTGCTTGCATCAGATGTATATGCAACAGGTAGCTCCCATCGAAGGCGCAATCCTCTTGGGCGACATTTCTGTTGCCATGATTCGAGATGCCCAGCACCTCACCAGTGCCTTCAAGATGGACCAGCGACGCGACCGCAAGGAGTCGTCAGTGCCATCCGACCGCTACTACGATGATTTTGGCATGGTGTTTAAATACCTTGACAAGGACAGCGATGCACCTTATTTTTATTACACATTGGCAGGCGACTCACGCCAGTGGTTGAAAAGCAACATCTACGTGGGACGTGTCCGCCCAACAGATGTAGGCGGCACCAGTCGCTACGAGAAACTGCGTCGTTACCTGCGCAAAGTGGTGAACGAGAAGCGTCAGCAGAACAGCATCGACCAGATTTTCTACTACAGCGGACATGGCTACATATCAGAATCAATGACAGCACGCATCGACGAGAAGCAGGGACTCTACGAGCATTTCCCTTGGCTCCGTCAACAGCAGAATGGCATCGGCTTCATGGACCATTCGCAGGAGAACAGCATCAAGTTCAAGTTGATGAACGAACTGATGCGTGAAGATTTGGACTATGCCATCCTTCACCATCACGGTGCGCCCGAAACCCAATATATGAACGGTGCGCCAAAAATCAAGTCGGCAGAACAAGCCAAGGAATTTATGTTACACTATGTGCGTGGCTACCTTCGTCATGCACAGGAACGAGGCAAGGACGTGGATAGTGTGTCGCAAGTGCTTCAGCGTCGTTTCGACATCCCTGCATCGTGGTTAGACAATACGTTCGACCCAGCCATCGCAGCCAAAGACTCACTGGAGGACGACGACAGCGACCTGAACCTGACTGACTTCAAGACCTACGGCTACAAGCCAAACTGCCGAGTGGTGATGCTGGATGCTTGTTTCAACGGTTCGTTCCATCTCGACGACTGCATTGCCGACCAGTATATCTTCGGCGAAGGACAGACCGTCGTTGCCATTGCCAACTCCGTGAACGTGCTGCAAGACAAGTGGAGCGACCGCTACATGGGCTTGCTCGGACTCGGCATGAATGTGGGCTACATCCCTGTCTATTCAGGCTATCTGGAATCGCAGTGCATTGGCGACCCCACCTTCCACTTTGCGACGAACTCACCAGTGTCCATCAACTCGCTCTTGGTTTCGCCCGACACGAAGCTGAAAACATGGAAGAAGTTGCTACAATCCGACTATCCCGACCTCCGCTGCATGACCATCGAGCAGTTGCATCGTGCCAATGCCATCAGCAGCGAAGAACTCTTGCAGATTTTCAAAACCTCTCCCTACGCCATCGTCCGCATCCAAACACTCACCTCTCTCGCCGAAAACAACGACAACAACTTCATTGAAGCTATCCGCTTGGGCGTGAACGACAGCTACGAAATGGTGCAGCGTTTCGCATTGCGCTATCTGTGGCAGAACGGAGACCCACGCCTGATGGCTTGTCTCATGAGTATCTGCATCAGCAACAACACTTCCGAACGCTGCAACTTCAACGCCATGAACGCACTCTCCGTCTATCCAGAGGACGAACTCATCGCAGAATTTGAACGTCAATTCAACAACGAGAAAGTGCATTACGTGAAGCGTAAGAAGGTACACGACGAAATCGAAAAGGCCATTCGTCGCAGTGCCAAGTCGTACTTGGAAGACATCGACGAGATTGTCTCCACCGAAACCACAGACAAGCGTCGCCGTCTTGCCATCCGCACCACTCGCAACTATTGCCCTTATTACCGCATACCCGAACTCTTCAAACGATTCCGTACCACCACTAATGCCGATGAGCAGCAAATGCTTTTGGAATCATTGGGATGGCGCAACTTCTGCTACCAAGGCAGCAACATTGCCACTTTCGCCAAGGAAGTGAGCGAGAACACGTCCTATGCTCCAGCCGTTCGCGAAGAAGCCATCAAGACATACCGAAGAATCACCAGAAAGTAAATGAGGAATCCAGTAATTAAAATGAAGAATGAAGAATGTAGAATGAAGAATGAAAATTACACATTCAATGAGCAAAGCGACAATTCTTCATTCTTCATTCGGAGCAAAGCGACAATTCTTCATTCGGAGCGAAGCGACAATTCTTCATTCTTCATTTAAGCGCAGTGCTCATTCTTCATTTACTCTCCCAGCCAGTTCTTGCGCAGCAAAAAATCTATCCCGACCCAGTCATGACACCAGCCGTGGAACGTATGCTTCGCAGCAGGAGTGTCTGGCAGAGGGAAAGCAAGCATCGTGCAGGAGAGGTTGAGAACAATACTGAAGATGACGAATTACCCCTCTCCGTCGATAATTCCCGAAGCATCTTCTTTCCGCCCATCATCAGCCAGCAAGGAGGGTCATGCGCACAAGCCTCGGGCATCGGCTATATGTTCACCTACGAAATGAACCGCCTGCTTCAGCGCAATGCTTCGGATAGCAAAGCCAACCGTTACAGCTATCTCTTCTCATGGAACCTGCTCAACGGTGGAAAGGACGAAGGAGGAGTTGTCATAGAAGGACTCAATGTGGCACGACGCTTTGGCATGATGACAGAAGAGGATTTTGGCTTTGCAGCCACTTACGCTTTCCAATGGCCTTCGGGCTACGAGAAATATCTGCGAGCCATGCACAACAGAGTGAGCAAAATCTACCGCATAGACAACACAACACTTGAAGCCATCCAGAACATCAAGCATTACCTTTTCAACAAAGGCAGTCGAGGGTCGGCAGGAGGCATCATCTCTTTTTCAGCCTACTCCAGCAACTGGACGATTTCGAGCAACTACGACGGTCCTTCTGCCACGGGCTATCACTCCATCCTAACCGAACTTGCCACCTCGGGAGCTCACGCAATGACCATCGTAGGCTACGACGACCTCGTTGAGTCGATTGACAGCGAAGGCAACACACATCTCGGAGCATTCATCGTCGTCAACTCATGGGGCGACTATTGGCAAGACAACGGACACTTCTATTTGCCCTACCATTTCTTCACCAACCGCGGTCCTGGCATCAGCGACAATCATCTCAGTACCAGCATGACTGGCATCGACGTGTATGAACACCAACCAAAAATCGTGTACAAGATTCGCATGAACTACAGTTCACGCGACGATTTGGCATTCTCACTCGGAGCCTCCGACAGCTACTTTGCTACTTCCCCCAGCACGCTCCGCACGGCTCCCATCTTCGAGCATCAAGGTGGCGACGGTCCCATGCCTGGTGCATACGCCAACAAAGATGCCAACGTGGAATTTGCGCTTGATTACACGGATTATCTACCTTCCGACCACAGCTCTTATCCCAAGTACTTCCTGCAAATTCTCTGTGCCCCCTACGGAAAGAGCATGGGGACGGGTAGCATAGAACACCTGTCAGTCATCGACTACAGCGATGCCTCGCATCCGAAGGAATACATCTGCCGCAACCTCAACCCACGTGAACTGAAACGCGGAGGGAACCTCTATGCTGTTCCAGCGCGCTATTGGGGCAACTACTCCTGTAGCACCGTGACATGGCAGAAGGACGCTTCAACGGCTTCCTCCAGCACCTTCATCGTTCGCACAGCCAACGGGAAATATGCCAAACTTCGTTTCCGTAACTATAACCCCGACACTCATTCTCTCACTCTCGACTACACGCTCCAAAAAGATGGCTCACGCAAATTTAGATAAGAAGATTCCTCTCCTATTCTTCATACTACATACCTCATTCTTCATTTTCCTCGCTTCCTGTTCGTCTGACTCCGACAACGGACAGATAGAAACGCATGAAGAACAGACCATCGGAGTGGAAACCATGCGATGGACGTACTATTCATTAGAAACAGGTTCCGTGGTGGGACAAAGCAATTTCGGCGACGAAGCAGCCGACGAACAATGGCGTGAGCGCAAAGACTGGGACATTGCCCTCTGCGGCGAACTACTCCGCACCAACAGCGGAACATCAGGCATGGGCGAAGGAGGTATCATAGCCATCGACGAAGAGTACGAGTCCGTTTCCACAGCCCCCGACACCATCTACACCATCGACTCCCGCTATGAATAAGCGCTACGCTTATCCATCGTTTCAGATTGACTCCTATAACAAAATTCCGCATGACAGAAAGCTTGCCATGCGGAATTTTGCTGTGTTAGGGCATGTTCTGAATCACAGTTTCATCACACGCTTCATCTCTAAGTTCTCATAGCCCTCAGGACAGTGAGTAGAGAGATAAACCGTAGGATTGTTCTTCACGAACTCACGCACACGGTCGAGGGTTTCGCGGGCAGCTTTCTTGTCCTCGAACACGATGCTCAGCTTGTTGGCTTTCAAGGCTGCATCGCAATAGGTGACATCGCCATGAAACATGTAGAACAGCCCGTCGTTCTCAGCGATAACAATGCTGTTGCCCTTGGTGTGTCCCTTTGCCTCGATGAACCAAATGCCCTCTGCCACTTGCTGGGCATTAGGGAAGTTCTTGTATGGTTCACCATATTGAGCACGGACGATGTTCTCTCCATCCAGCTTCAGTGCATCGGCATCCTCGGGCGAGATGAACACCTGGGCATGAGGAAATGCCTTGATGCAGTCGCTATGGTCGTTGTGCTTGTGGGTGATGAGGATTTTCGTCACCTGCTCAGGCTTGTAGCCCAATGCTTCGAACGATGCCATATAGTCAGCCACCTTCTCACCCATATAGAGGGGCGCACCGAGTTTCTTGGCAGGGGCAGCATAGTCTGCCTTGAAGCCTGTATCCACGAGAATGACTTCATCGCCCGTGTCGATGAGGAAGTTTTGCAGACTGCTGCGGTAAATGATTTGTTCGTCGAACGCTTCCTTGCCCTCTTCGCCGCCAAAAGCGAAAGACTGGTTCATGAAGCCGTGGTCGAACATTCTGATTGCTTTGATTTCCATAATTTTATTTAGAATGAAAAAGTGGGTCAACGAATTTCTTTTTTGTCAACAAATGAACACAAATAAGGCACAAAAAAAATGAAAAATGAAAAGTGAAAAATGAAAAATTGGCTATTCAATAGCAATTTTGACCTTTGACCCTTGACCTTCGACTTTTGACTATTCTTTTGAGATAATTTGTGATAATTTGTTGACTAAAAGAAACAATTTTGTTGACTGAAAAGGGAAGGCTGGCATATTGTGTCTTTCAGCGTTATGCTCAGTCACTTGCCCTGACTTCCCTACTAAAAAAGAAAAAAATTATAAGCAACGAGATGCGTATGCACCACTCGAAGCCTAACGAAAAATTACTGGGCAGGAGCCCGCTTGCAACGGACAGGTGACACGATGGCACCTTCCTTCTTCAACTCGGCAAAAGCCTTGTCAACTTCCTTGCGGTCTGCGCCAAGAGCCTTTGTCACTTCGCCAGCCGAAACAGGCTTTCCTGCCTCGCGCATGGCTTGCAGAACTTGTTCCTTCATAATCGGATAGTTTTAGTTTACAAAATGTCTGAGGATTGAAAGTGAAGCGTGAAGCGATTGATCCGGATGGCATTTTTCACTTTTCATTTTTCACTTTTCACTGTTTACACCTTTGTTAGAACTTCACAGTTTCCACAAGCTCCATCATCTTGAAGAAGTCGGCTTTGGCATCTTTCAGATAGTACATCACGCCGTTTTCGCCGTTCTCACCAAGAACTGGTTTCAGCACAGGCATCTTGTCAACGAGTGCCTTGCCCACTTCTGGACGGTTGTCCTCCACGAGCTTGCACTCGATGCGGAGCGTCTGTCCCTTGAATGCACAAATCTCAGCCTTGCAGTTAGCTGCAATCTGACGAGTTGCATTCGTCTGTCCGAAAGCCATGATGTAAATCTTGTCCTCGAAGTACAGCATAGCGCCGTAAGGACGTACACGTGGCTGGTCACCTTCCACGGTTGCTAAATAGATTGTTCCTGCCTTCTCTAAGAAGTCATACACTTTTTTTACGTCTTCCATTGAATAAATAAGTTGTTTTAAGTTAAAACTAAGAAAACTTGGTAAGCTTAGAAAGTTAAAAGTTAAGAGTTAAAAGTTAATAAGTTTTATGTCTGAGGTCTAAGGACTAAGGTCGCCTTTGACCTTTGACTTTCGACCTTTGACCTTTTTTTGGTTAAATAAATTGAGGTTTGCAAAGATAGAGATATTCATTGAAGGCATAGCAATCCGAAATGAGCAAGAATTAGTCTGAAACGAACATTCATTCAAAATAATCTTTGTAACTTTACGGCGTATTTTTCAAAAAGTGCAGGCGATTGTGTATAGTTTAAAAGAATTTATTCAAAATGTGGTAGGAATACAGTCGGAGAAAGTACCATCCGACGAACTTTTCTGCAACGAAACCAACATCGAGCTGACGTTCCTCACAAACCAAATGCAGGAAACATTAGACAGCTATTCCTACACACTGGTTGACCAAGGATGGCTCAACCTTGTTTACAACGGACAGGAACTGACATTGCAGCCAGGAGACCTCTACATCTATTCCCCAGGGTTTCAGGTCACAATCCTGAGCGGGTCGAAAGATTACCATGCCTTCTGCCTCATTGCCAACGAGCAAATCACCCTTGAAACACCTGTCATCTGGAACATCATCCGCACAGCCTACTATCCCATTTCAGAACTGGGACAGCCCGTGATTCACCTCAACAAAGCGCAAGCAGAGAAACTGCGCCGACGGATGCAGGAAATCATCGAATACCAAACATTCAACCATCACTTCCTGAAGGAAAGCCTACGCACACTCTACACGCTCTTCGTGCTCGACCTGCGCGACATCATGGTACTCACCATCGGCGAAACCCAGTCGAGCGAACGCACCACCGAACTCTTCATTGGCTTCATCCACCTGCTTCCTCGCCACTTCATCGAGCATCACGACATCGGCTTCTATGCCAACCATCTGCACATCACCTCCACCCATCTCTCACGAATCGTCCGACAGGTGTCGGGGCGCACCGTCATCGACTACATCAACCAGATGTTGCTCATGGAAGCATCGTGGCTTCTGCAAACCACAGAACTCAGTCTGGCAGCCATCTCCGAGCGACTGAACTTCGCTGACCAGTCCAGTTTCGGAAAATTCTTCACCCGCATGAAAGGCATTTCTCCCAAAGCTTATGGGGCAAAGAAATCATTAATCAAGTAAATCAACATCAGTTCGATATAAGGAGTCGCTTCGCGAGAAATCTCACAAATCTTCTCAAATCTTACAAATATGAATGAAATTTTGAGAGATTTGTTTAGATTTGTATGATTTCTGCCTCGAAGAGGCACTTCAAAAAAATATATTTGTTATATCGAACTCACGTTAAATCAGTTCGGAGATAAGAGATTCTCTGAAACGCCTATTTGATTGGCTTGCGCCGAACTAAAGGATTCACTTAATGACCGAGGGCTCGTTATCAAAACAGCGAGCCCTCGTCGTGACGCAAACGAGGGCTCGCTTGAATTACAACGAGGGCTCAACATTTCAGTTCAATCAAATAAATGATTGGCTTACGCTAAATGTTCGAGTTTAACAATTCAAATAAGAACTTGGGATGATTATAAAACCACGAATTGCACGAATTAAACGAATTTCTGATTTTAATTTAAAAATAATTCGTTTAATTCGTGAAATTCGTGGTTGAAGAAACAAAAGCGTGGAACTAAAATCGCTTCACGTTCCACGCTTCACGCTTCACGTTTCAACTACTTCACCATCGTTTTTCTGCCATTCACAATGTGGATGCCCTTGGTCAACTGGTTTTTCTTCAGCTGGCGACCATTGAGGTCATAGTAATGGTCGGCAGTTGCAACACTGTTGGCAACATGGTCGATGGAAGTCACAATGCTCTTCTCACCCACACGGATGTTGTCGATGGCAAGTGCATCACCCATTTCCGTCAGTTCACCACTAATGAAGTCGAAGGTAGAGACATTCGTGATTTCGAACGAAATGCCGAAACGTGCGTTTTCGTTGTTCTGCAAAGCTGACAGCGGAACAACCACCGTGGTGTATTCTGCATTCGACACTGGAATGTCAGCTTGCAATACCATTTCTTCTGGTTCTGCACCATCCACAGCTCCCAGCACATTGACTGTAGCGACTCCTGCTCCCATCACGTCGAAGGCAAGCACTGGCTCATTCACTCCCTGAAGGTTGAGCTTACCCGAAGTGAACGAATGTGTTCCTGCTTCGTCGGACAACAGCACAATACCGTTGCCGTCGTCATCGCTCGACAGGGTGAAGTTCATGGCATCCAAGTCATAGCTCCAGAAATAGTGCGTATAGCCGTCGGCAAAGCCCTCAGTCAGCGGCAGCGAGTATGGCACACCTGTCAGCAGACCGGTCACAGTGCCGTCGCTTTCGCCAGCATCGTTCTTGGCTGTCACCACCCAGAACTCATAACCCTGTTCCTTGCCCTGAGTGTCGAAGTCGAACGAGTAAGTGTCCTGGTCAGTCACCGTTCCGATAAGACCGCTTTCATCGTATGTCAGTTCAGGACCAAAGAAACCTTCCTGCCACTGGGTTGCATAGACAAGATAATCCACCTTGGCTGGATTCACATAGCGCTCGTTGCTGCCTGTCTCGCCCACCTTGCTCCACGCAAGGCTCACAGAAGTCTTGTTGTCGGTTGCCACAAGATTCTCAACAGCCAAAGGAACGTCAACACCCACGAACACAGACTTCTTCTCGCTCTTCACGCCAATGCCATCAGCATTGTAAGGAGCCAAACGATAAACATGGAATCCCATGTCGTCGGCAGTCATCTCATCCACATAGCTGCCCACGCTGCCTGGAGCCACATCATCCACTTCACCTACTTCCTTACCATCGCGCAGCACAACTATCTTCGTGAGATTAGCAGTCAGTGCAGAGCCATTGAGAGCCTCAACTGGTGCAGTGAAAGTGACAGTAGCCTTTGGTTCGCCAGCAGCATCAGCAACGACCTCGAATTGAGGAGCAACAGGAGCAGTGGCAGAAGGACCATCCTCTACGGAAAGGCGGTTGATAATCAAGTGGTCCATATCGGCATCGCTGATGGCATGAACACCTATATAATATACACCATCCTCGGCAACAGTGAACACCTTCTCGTAATCCTCACCCTCGTCAGCCGAAATCATCAAGTCAGTTGGTGCAATCAGCTCCTGTGCCAAGCCTTCAGCCGTAGCAGCCTTGCCCATCTTCACCTCGAAACGCTCTGGATAGTAATCACCACCCGATGACAAGACATTCAGCTCGAACATATAGTTCTTGCCAGCAACGAGATGAATGCCTGGAGTCACCATCCAGTCGTCACCAGTGTTGTCGCTACTGTAGATATAGCCCGTGCCGTAGTATTCGTCATAACACCAAGTTCTGCCATCTTCGTTTGCGTCGATAATGACGAAGCTCTCAAGCGTTGAAGCATCCTCCTTGAAGTCTGCCAGATAAGGCACTTCCATAATGACAGACAGGAAGACACTCACCTCTGCACTCTTCTCACCTTCTCCATCGTCGTTGCGCGCAACAAGCTGGTAGCGATAAGTGCGCATACACAAGTCCTCGCTGTTGTCGAGATACGTAACAGCAGCGCCTGGAGCCACATTCTCAAAGCTGTGAACCACCTCGCCATTGCGCAAGAGGTCGATGGTCATGTTGCCACTCAGGTCGTCGCCCTTGATGCTCTTCGTTGGAGCCGTGAAACTGATGTTCACCTCCAGCTTGTTCTCCACAGCCGTTGCCTGAAGGTCAGTAATGGCATCAGGTGCGTTCATCGGAACCGCCTCCACAATGAAGTTATCGGCATAGAGACGATAGACATCCGCATCACTGATGGCATGGATGCCAAAGTAGTAATAGCCCGATTCGCTCACCACAACCCGACGGCTCCCCAATGGCTGGTTTGGTTCCCAATTCACAATCGTTGGTTCCACCACGGTTTCCGTCATGCCGTCAGCCGAACGAGTCTTGCCCATCTTCATTTCGATGCGCTCTTCATAACCGCCACTGCGCGTGTCGAATGCCACATGGTAGAACTGTCCTGCCTCCAACTTGATAGCAGGCGAAATCAACCAGTCGTCGCCAGCATTGTAGCTGTCGCATTCATAACGACCATAGTGGTCGCCATCGCTGTTCATGATGTATCGCCATGTCGTGCCATCATTATTGGCATCGATAATGCTGAAAGAATACTGCTCGTCGAGCGTCTCAAACGTGTTCATGTAAGGCAGTTCATCCACCTTTTCCACAATGTCAAGAAGTTCCCACACGGTCTCAGCATCGCCATAGCCCAAGCTGGCATCGTCATCGTCCCAGAACAGACCCATGAAGTAGCCCGACGCGCCCTCCTGACCAGCGCTCGTGCCCTGGAGCGTGATGACATCGCCACTGAGCACAAAGGTGAAGCTCTCCGCATGGTCGTCGGCAGCCACGACTGCACCTTCCGCAGTCAGCATTCCCCAGCGTAAGCTCACCGTTGCCTGATAATCCTCATTGTAATACACAGGCTGCTTGGCAGGAATCGTGAGGAAGCGACCCGCGCGAGTTCCCTTCACCCACGTGCCCAAGCTGGCAGCCGAGATGATGTTCTTCACGTAAACCGTGCCGTCGGCACATTCCACGATTTCCACAGCATCGTATTGATCCTGTTCAGCCATGCCACCCTCAACGGGGTAGTAAGACACGCCAGTACGACTGTAGAAACGATGAACGCCCTCGGCAGGCTGTGTGATAATGCCGTGTGCGTCCTTCACTTCCGAAGCCGCACGCTTCACCTTCCGAGCGTCAGACTTCAGAGAAGTCGAGTTGTAGCTACCGAAGGAAACGGTCCGCAACTGGCCCTTTCCCCAGACAGACTTTCCGTCCTGTGCTTTCGTAAGCTTGTTCTTCACTCTTGCAGACTTGCCCTTTGCGATGGCAGCCTTGCCTCCTGTCATCACTTCAACAGGATTTTGTGCTTGCAGCGGAGTTGCCAATGCCATGATTAGCAACAACACAAAAGATGTAATCATTTTCATCATCATAATTAAGTTTTTAAGTTTTTGAGTTTTTGAGTTTTGACGTGAAGTGTGAAGCGATAAGAGTGAAAAGTTAAAAATTTCGTAAACAAACCGGATGGCATTTATAACTTTTATCTCTCATTCTACTCCCCTCGCCCTTTGGAGAGGGGTTGGGGGTGAGGCTTTATTTTCACGCTTTTCTTGAACAGTTTGTAACCACCTAAGAACGTAACTTTTGAGCCTTTTATGCAAATGCCTTCCAACACCAGCATGATGGAGTCGTTGCGGTAAGTAAACAGCCTTTCAGGATGATGCAAGAGCGTGCTGTCACGTCTGATGATGGAATCGACAGGATATTCCAGCACAGGATGAGCGCTTTTCTTCGAGAACGTGATTTTCCCACCTTTAAGAACGTATGGGTATTCACTCTCCGAAAAGAGCATGGTCGTATAATCTCCCAATTCCACTGGCTTCTTCCTATAAAACCAATGCTCATTCCATTGGGGACGATTATAGAAGAAATCGTATTCAGAGTATTGCCACTCGCCATACTGCTTATCGAACTCATCATGCCCGATACCATCGCGAACATAACGGATGACATTGCTGACTTCCCTATATTTTCCACACAACAGACTGTCCTGCCTGATGGTTCTCATGTCAATCTCACTTGTCAGTTTGCCCGTCTTGGCATCGTTCAGCCTCAGTTCATCGATGATTTTTTCCAACCGCAGCCTTTGGCTCCTCAGTCCAATGCTTCGGGCAGAAATGCCAGGAATATAGCTGAAAAGCATGATGGCAGCACCAAAAATCACCGCCATGAGCTGGAACCGACGAGTCCGCCTCCAATACAGCATCAGCACAAAGAGCGTCATCAGCACACCAGCCACCATGAGATAGAAGCGACTCTCAGTGAAGCCATAAAGACGGATGCGATAGATGGAGCCAATCCAGTACATGATGAGCGGAGGAATGGCTATGAGAGTGAAGTGGCGATAGAACCAATCGAAATAGCGTTTCCTCAGAGTGGATTGCGCCATATAACCAACGAGAGCCGTGGTGACAAACCCCATGACCATCCCTGCCACACCGCCCTTGGGCAAATCCCATTTCAAGGCAATCGTGATGAAATACACATACAGGATGACAGTATAGACAACGATGGCTGGCGAAAGAATATAGTTGAGAATCAACTTGAGCACCTTGGCTGGTTCTCTTGCCTCGTCCTCGTCCTGACGAATGAAGGTGAAACACACCTGCGGAGCCAGTATGAACCAAATGAATTGACAGACATGCTCATAGATGTGCTCAGCGGAAAAGATGCCAAAAATATAGCAGAACGAGGCAATGATGGCAATGACAGCAAGGGTGAGAATGCCCATGACAAGCATTCCGAAGAACAACTGCATGACAACATGAAGCGCATGGGCAGAGAAGGAACGGTTGTCCATTCGCCGATTGCCAACCACCAACAAGATGGCTGCCAAAATGTAAGTGAAGGCGAAACCATACGTCCAAAGGAACGGCTTGAGGTCAAGAGCCATCAAAGGCAGGAACAAAAAGAACGAAGCATAATAAGCCCACTTGTTGACCCGTTGCAACCAGAAACTGAGCACAACCAGCGGAACAAAGAACCAGAGAATGTCATCAAACACATGGCCTTCCCCAACACGCTCCACCTCGCAAGTAGCCATCAAAAAGAAGACGACTCCCAAAGCCGCCTCCACAGTAAACCTGCGCGGACTCTGCAACAACAACTGCAACAAGGATTTGAATTTTGAGTTCATGGTGTTGCGATATTTTTGTTTCTAATGTGCAAAAATAAAAGAAAATGTCCAATCCATCAAAAGAATTGAACATTTTCTTTATGCTTTGCGAATTTCATGAGCATAGAAATATGGAATTACGAGTTTGTGGTTTCGTCATCCCTGTTCTTATTTCTTATGCTCCTCTCCAAATCTTCCAGCATCTTGATGTCCTCAGCATCGGCAGCTTGAGCATCGATTCGCTTTCGTTTGGCATTGAAAGCGTCATAAACACCACGAACTATTTCTTCTGCTTCAGCATTGGAGATAGAGCCTTTACCCTGCAAGATATCCTTTTCTTGGAACGTCAGCAGGTTGTCAACATTCTTACGCCAATAGTCAAGCGTCAAGTCCTTGCGTCCTTTTACACGTTCTTCTGCACTGGTGATGAAGATGTCAACAAGTCGGTTTAGAGAATCTATCTCATTGTCATGAAGATAGTTCTTGGCAATGATGATATCCCCTTTTCGGACTATACTACCTTTCCATGTAGTTAGCCCCATGTTAGGCTGGTTAGCATCTGCACGAGCTACTATTAGTTCTGCTGCCGTTTGATGAGTAACGGCATATAGCAGTTTGTTCTGTGTTTCCGCAAAGAACATCTGAGTGGCTTTGTCTGTTTTGTCATAATCGCTACTGAGTTTGAATAAGTCTCGCACTTTCTGGTAGAAGCGCTTTTCTGAAGCACGAATATCACGAATGCGAGCCAACAACTCATCAAAATAGTCTGGTCTTCCATCAGAATTCTTCAACCGTTCGTCATCCATTGTAAATCCTTTTACAAGGTATTCTGTAAGATGCTCTGTTGCCCATTGGCGGAATTGTGTGCCACGCAATCCTCGCACACGATAACCCACAGCGATAATCATCTCCAAGGAGTAAAAAACCACGTTGTAGTTTTTGCCATCAGCGGCAGTTGTCAAATATTCTTTGACAACTGAATCATCTTTCAACTCTTTCTCTTTCAGTATGTTAACAATGTGATAGCTGATAGTTTGCTTCGAGGTGGCAAAAAGTTCTGCCATCTGTTGCTGGTTCAACCATATCTTGCCATCTTTAGCATAGAGTGCAACCGATGCTCGACCATCTGTTGTGCGGTAAATGATGATATTTTGTTGTTCGTCCATATCCTTTATATATTATGCTCTAATTCACTATTATCTCATATTCCCCTCTCTGCCCAATCTCCTCTATCGAGGTTTCGGTAACCGATGGCTTCGGCGATGTGGGAGCTTTGGACTTTCTCACAATGTTCGAGGTCGGCGATGGTGCGGGCAACTTTGAGGATGCGGCTGTAGGCACGGGCTGAAAGGGAGAGTCGTTCCATCGCCATGCGGAGCATGTCCATTGAGGAGGAATCCAGTTCGGCATACTGATGTATCATGCGCTCAGACATCTGGGCATTGCAGTGGATGCCTTTGAAAGGTTTGAATCGCTCTTCTTGAATCTTGCGAGCAGCAACAACTCGCTCACGGATTGTGGCTGAGGGTTCTCCAGGCTGCATCTGTGAAAGTTCGGAAAACGGCACGGCTTGCATTTCAATGTGAATGTCGATGCGGTCGAGAAGCGGACCGCTGATTTTTGAGAGATAACGGCTGATTTGGCCTGGGGTGCAGACACACTTGTGGAGAGGGTCGCCATAGTAGCCACAAGGACATGGATTCATGGATGCCACGAGCATGAAGGAACAAGGATACTCCACGGAGTATTGTGCCCGAGTGATGGTGATTTTGCGGTCTTCCAACGGTTGTCGGAGGATTTCCAAGGCAGCTCGGTTGAATTCTGTCAGTTCGTCGAGAAAGAGGACTCCGTTGTGTGCCAAGGAGACTTCGCCTGGTCGTGCTTGGCGCGTTCCTCCAGCAAGACCGACATCGGACACCGTATGATGCGGCGTGCGGAAAGGTCGCTGACTGATGAGAGTGGAGTCGCGGTTCAGTTGTCCTGCGATGCTGTGAATCTGTGTGGTTTCGAGTGATTCTTGCAGGGAAAGAGGAGGAAGAATGCTGGGCAATCGCTTTGCCATCATCGACTTTCCACAACCAGGCGAGCCGATGAGAATGATGTTGTGTCCTCCAGCTGCTGCCACTTCGAATGCGCGCTTCACATTCTCTTGTCCCTTCACTTCCGAGAAGTCGTAAGGGAAATCTTGTTGCGCTGCATAAAATTCTTCGCGAGTATTCACAACGGTTGGGAGAAGTGCGGAAGAGCCTTGCAAGAGTCCAATCACATCCTGCAAATGCTTCACGCCATACACTTTCAGATTGTTCACCACCGCTGCTTCTCGTGCGTTTTCTTCGGGAACGATGAGTGCTTCGTATTTCAGTTCTCGCGCCTTGATAGCAATAGGAAGCGCACCTCGCACGGGAAGCACTTGTCCGCCCAGTCCCAATTCACCCACGAACATATATCGCTGAAGGTCGATTTGGTCGGCATGGACATGTCCGAGACTCAGGAGGAAAGCGATAGCAATGGGGAGGTCGAAGCCTGAGCCCTCTTTGCGCATGTCGGCAGGAGAGAGGTTCACGACGGTGGAGCGCATCTGATATTGGAATCCGTTTTCGCGTATGGCTGCTTGCACTCGCTCACTACTCTCCTTCACAGCACTGTCGGGCAGTCCGACAATCGTGAAGCGAGCACCTCCTTCGGATGCTTCGTGTGAGTTGACTTCGATGGTGACGGGAAAAGCATTCAGCCCATTGAGGGCAGCAGATTGTATAGTGGCTAACATGGCATTAAAACTTGTAGGTGATAGTTGATAGGTAATGAAGAACTTCAATTTATAATTTGGAATTAGAAATTTGGAATGTGAAATTAATTTCTAACTCCTAACTCCTCATTTCTAATTTTTCTATAATTCTTCATTTTAATTTGTCGATGTCCTCCTGCATCTTGTCGATGCTAAACCCGCGAGCCACGATTTTGGATTCCTTGTCCGCCAGCACGTAGGCTGGAAGTCTGCGAATGCCCAATTTGGACACAGCCGGTGAGTCGAAAGCCTGTCCATCGCATACATGACTGATAATCATGGAATCCACATTGACGAATCCTTCCCATTTGTAGATTTCGGTGTCGAGACTGACGGAAACGACTTGCAAATCGCTGCGCACAGGAGCATCGTAGCGTGGTTCTTGTCGAGCAATGTTGCGCAAGCGGTCCGTGAACTGCCATTGGTTAGGCATCCAGCTTGCCCAGAAAGCGATGAGCGTGTATTTCTTCTGCAACTTGTTGAGTTCAACTTTCTTGCCTTGCTTGGTGGTCAAGGTGATGGCAGGGAGTTTTGTGCCTACACGTCCATTGGCAATGGTCTTGAGGCTTCCCTCCGCTTCCATCAGGTCGTGGTCGCCAGGCTGCACAGCTCTGAGTTCCTTGAGGATGCTGCGGATGTCCTCCTCGGGTATGTTCTCGTTCTGAAGGTAGTAGCGCTGAAAAAGATAGACGGCAACGGGTGAGTCCTTGTGGGAAAGGATAAACTGTCTTGCCTCGTCCTGCACTTTTTCATCATTCTTCTTGGCAATGTTGTCGCGAAATTCGTTGAGCAACTTGTTTTCTTCTGTTCCCTTCACCTTGTAGTTGCTCAGATTACTTGCCGTGGCTTCGTATTCGATGGCAGAGGCTGGGGAGACGAAGATGACGTGCTCTGTGCCGTTGGGATAGACCAAGACGAATGGCGAGGTGCGGTCGCACTCGCTGTTGTAGATGAAAGAGCTTTCTTTCACCTGAATGGTATCGAAACGTGCGTTGTGAACATCAAGATTGTAGATATAGAGTTCTCCTCCCTGCAAGCCTTTCAACTTGCCTTCGATGCGAAAGGCATTTTCACGAGGGCCACAAGAAATGAAAAAAAGAAGGAGAAGAAAAAAAATAGACCCTCCCCCTACCCTCCTTGTGAGGGAGGGAGTGGTTACTCTGCTCAATATGTTTGCCAATAATTTATATTTCATATCTCCTTCTTTAATTATTCATCAAGAGAATGTTTTTCTCATTGCTTGAGTATCCACTCCCTCCCAACAGGGAGGGTATGGGGTGGGTCTTTAATTATTTCAGCAGCGCAGAAATAAGAGTCTTGTATTTAGCGAACTCAAGGTCGCTGAGTGCGTGACGTGCCAACGATGGGTCGAGCTTTGCCACGTCTGCCAGACTCTGCGTGATGAGTGTCTCGTCGTTCATGCGAGCTCCGATCAGGGCACGAAGATAGTTGGTAGTGGCATCAGCATTCTGAATGGCAGCAGAAGTCTTCTTTGCCATTGCATAGTCCTGCGAAAGAATCTGTGAGAGCAGTGTGCTGTTGGTTGGCACCTTTTCGAGCAGGAGCGATGCGTTGTTGTACTTGCCTTGAGCGATGTAGAGGTTGCCGAGAGCCTCATTGAGGTTGTTAGCACCCGTACCCTTTGCCAGATAAACTTCGGCATCCTTCACGTTGCCAGCCTCCAATGCCATCAAGCCCAGGTTGACGTTTGCCTCTGGAGCCGACGAATTGTGAGCCAACGACTGGCGGAGGAAGTTCTGAGCCTTGTCGTTGTCGCCCTGCTGCATAGCCATAGCTGCCAAATTGTTGTAAGCGCGATAGTCGTTTGGATAGAGTTCCATCGTCTTTTTCAGCATTGCCTCGCGCTGGGTGTTGTTTTCAGCCAAGAGCTGGGAAGCATAAAGCAATTCCTCCACGGAAAGCTTCGAGGCATCCGACTGATAGACCGAAAGAATCTGCTCGTCGCTGCGGCCAATGACATCGTAGTTGATGGTCATGCGGGCACGACGGAGTTCTGGAAGCACAGCTGTAGCGAGTTCTGTATAGACTGTAGCCACGTTGCGAATTTCGCGTTCACGCTGCTCAGGGTCCTGATACATGGAGAGGACACGAAGGATGAGGTCCTTGTCCTGCAAGTTCGACTGACTCACGAGTTCCTGGAAGCCTTCCCAGTCCTCAGCGGTGTATTTCATATCTACATCCGTCGAGAGTTTCGTGTTCTTCAGCTGCTGCTTCACGTAGTTTTCCGACACGTTTCCGCGACGCTCTGCCAACTTTTCGTTGAAGTTGTAGCCACCATCGGGCGATGCGTATGCACTCACATCAACATTGTTGAGTACCAGACTCTGCTCGTCGCTCTTGATGTTGCGGAGCGTCTTGATAAAGTCCTTGATATTCGAACTGTTCAACTCGCTGCCGCGCAAGTTTGCCTGACCAATCAGGAACTTGATGGTGGCAGCCTGCTTCTGCGAGATGACACGCTGGAAATTGTCGGGAGCAATTGCCTTGTTTGCGCTCGACACCGTGCGAGAAACCAAAGCAGCTGTGCAGTTCGTGCCGTAGCCAATCTTCACGTCAGGAATCTTAATCGTCTTGTTGCCTTTCTTGGCAGAGAAAGTCATGTAGAGGTCGCTGGCTGCCATCTGCTCTTGGAAAGGGAACACGGTGCGAAGTGTGGCATGACCACCGTTCTTGTAACTGATAATCTGGTTGTTGGCTTCCACCTTCTCACCCTGCAGCGTGGCAGAACTACCCACAGCCTCGCCTCCTTCCCAACGGAGAACTGGAGTGCAAGTGACGATAGCTTTTTTCTTCATCACCTTCGAAGGAATGTTGGCACTAATGGTGGCTGGCACTTCTCCAGCTACGTATTCCAGCGGGGTTGGAGTAACGGTGAAGTTGTCGGAAGTGAATTTCATCTTGGAGCAGGAGCTGAACGAGGCAGCCGCTGCAACGAGTACGAATGTACTGAATGTGATTTTTTTCATTTTGCTTGATTATTTTAATTCTAACAGTAATTTTATTCTTTCGTGTATTTTCGGCTGAAATACTTCACTGGATACCACACCGATACAAAACCCACCACGAGCACCGTGACGAATATCAGCAAGATGTCGGTGGCGTGGACACTCACGGGATAGACATCGATGATGTAATTGCCAGCCGAACGGCCAAACTTGATGAGTCCGAAGTGCTGCTGAACGAGACAAAGAGCCAAGCCGAACAAGATGCCCACCACGGCACCCACCAAGGAAATGAGTCTGCCTTCCAGCATGAAGATGTCAGCAATCTGGCGGTCCGACGCACCGAGGTTGCGCAGGGTGATGGAGTCCTGGCGCTTGTCGATAATCAGCATGGAGAGCGAACCGATGATGTTGAAGCAGGCAATGAGCAGGATGAACGTGAGGAAGATGTAGGAAATCAGTTTCTCCACCTTCATGATGCGGAACGAATCCTCCTGCTGTTCGTAGCGGTCCATCACCTTGTAGCGGTCCCCTAACTGCTCTTGGAATTCCTTCTTCGCCTTCTCGATGTTCGTTCCTCCTTGCAGAGCCAGTTCCACCCCCGTCACGTAGCCTTGCCGTTCGAACAGTCGGCGAGCAAAACCGATGTTGGTGATGGCATAACTGTTGTCGTACTTGCCCTGTCGCACGTTGAAAGCCACCTGTGGCGAATAGAGTTCCTCGTGGTTGAAACTGCCCGAAGGGTTGTTGAGGTCGATGCGTTCGCCTTTGCGCGGTGCATACACCTGAATAGGCGGGAAGTCGGTACTCAGCCCCAACGCAGCCAGCAGATTGACACCCAGCACTCCATAGTCGATGATGTCGGCACGCAGTTGGAATGCCCCATCGCCGTAGCGAATGGCATCCTCGTCAATCAGGCGCAGGAAATTGTCGTCCACACCCTTGATGGTAGCCATCATCTGCCGATTGTTCACGGTGAGCAAGGCATTGTCCTCCACCGTCTCGCTATAGATGGCAATCTTCGGATTCTTCTTCAGTTCCTCCAGTTCGGGTTCGTCGGCAGCCATGTACTTACCCTCCACGGGCACCACCTTCAGCTGAGGGTCGAAAGCCGTGAAGAGGCGAGCCACCATGTCCTCGAATCCGTTGAACACAGACAGGATGCAGACCATCGCAGCAGCAGCAATGGCAACACCACACACGGAGATGCCCGAGATGATGTTGATGGCAGTGTGCGACTTCTTCGAAACGAGATAACGCTTGGCTATGTAGAACGGAAAAGCCATTTATTATTTCAGCAGATTGTCGATGTTCTCGATGTAGTCGAGCGAATCGTCGAGGAAGAACTTCAGCTCAGGGATGATGCGAAGTTGATGACGTTCGAGCGTGCCCAGCTTGTAGCGGATGGCACTCGACTGCTCGTTCACGTTTTTCAGAATTTCCGCAGCACGATCCGAAGGGAAGACACTCAGGTAAGCCTTTGCCACACTGAGGTCGGGGCTTACGCGCACCACACTCACCGTCACCAGCAGTCCGTGCGTCTTGCGTGTCTCTTCCTGGAAAATCGTGCTCAAGTCCTTCTGAATCAACCGAGCAATTTTATTCTGTCTTGTTGTTTCCATTGTTAAGTTTTAATTGTTTCTTCGTTTTCTTGTAAGCTTCGGTTATGCCGAAGCCATTTTTCACTTGTCATTTTTCACTTTTCACTCTAATGATGCTCAGTCCGTCTCGCAGTGGCAGAATCACCTTTTCCACGCGTTCGTCCTTAGCCACGAAGTCGTTGAACTCCATGATGCCGCGCGTCTGCGGGTCCCGCACGGGAGGCTTTTCAAGCACATGACCATCCCAGAGTGTGTTGTCGGCAATGATGTAGCCACCAGGATTCACATACGGGAACACCATGTCGTAGTAATCCTTGTAGCGACGCTTGTCGGCATCGATGAACACCATGTCGAACTTCAGTCCGAGCCGTGGCACCACCTCCATCGCATCACCGATGTGCATCTGTATTCGGTCAGCGTATGGAGAACCTTGGAACCAAGGCAGGGTGAAGTCCTCCTGTTCATCGTTCACTTCCACCGTGTGGAGCATACCACCTTCTTCGAGTCCTTCGGCAAGGCACAAGCCACTATATCCGCTGTAAGTGCCCAGCTCAAGAATCGTCTTCGGACGAATCATCGTCACAAACATCTTCAGCAGTCGGCCCTGCAAATGTCCACTTGCCATTCGTCCATACAGCAGGTGCAAATGCGTGGCACGATAGAGCCGATGCAGATAGTCGCTCTCCTTGTCGATGTGGTCAATGATATAATCATCGATGGCAACCCCCAAGTCCTCCGCTTCCCAAGCCTTCTCGGAAAGGGAATCATTTGCACCAACCGACGATTTAACCGTTTTCTTATTATCCATTTTCAGACTAAGCCAACAGTGCTTCAATTCCTAACCTGTACGAATCCAGCCCGAATCCACAAATCACACCCACGCAGGCACAGGAAATCATGGACTTGTGGCGAAACTCCTCACGCTTGTGGACATTCGAGATGTGTACCTCAACGACAGGCGTGTTCACTCCGCGAATGGCATCTTGCAGCGCAAGGCTCGTGTGCGTGTAGGCACCGGCGTTCAGCACGATTCCATCCCACGAAAAGCCCACCTCGTGAATCTTGTTGATGAGTTCGCCCTCAATGTTCGACTGGTAGTAGTCCAGCTCCACCCGTCCTGCATAGCGAGCCTTGAGTTCTTCGTAATAATCCTCAAAGCCACGGGCACCATAGATGCCAGGTTCGCGCTTGCCCAAGAGGTTCAGGTTGGGGCCATTCAGAATCAGAATCTTCTTCATTGATAGAGTTTTTGCAGTCTATTTGTTCATTTTAAACTGCAAAGATACTTCTTTTATTCGGATTATTCCCTGCAAAATCTCTTAATTTTCATTTTTTCACTTTCTGCTCCTATTTTTTAACCTTTTTGCTCTGCTTTATCGCCCGAAATTTCTCATCTTTGCACTAATTTTCAAGGATTTAATCATCATGGACTTGACTCGATTGCAACGACGCTACTACCAGTACCTGAAGTTGGAAAAAGGTTTTTCCGACAACACCATTGCTGCCTACATGCGCGACCTCGACAAGTTCATCTCCTTTGTCAACGAAGAGAATGAGGCAAAAAATGGCGAATCCATCGACATTTTTTCACCATCCATCGATGTCTTCCACCACTTCTCTGCCGCACTCATCGACATTGGCATCCAGCCCACTTCCCTCGCACGCATCCTGGCAGGTGTCCACAGTTTCTACCACTTCCTCGTCCTGTCAGACACCATCGACACCGACCCGATGGAATTACTCGATTTCCCGAAGAAACCACAACATCTGCCCGACGTGCTCACAGTGGAGGAAGTGGACAAAGTCATTGCCTGCATCGACCTCTCCAAGCCCGAAGGACAGCGCAACAAAGCCATCGTCGAAGTGCTCTTCTCCTGTGGACTGCGCGTCAGCGAACTCTGCTCGCTCAAGCTCTCCGACCTCTATCTCGACGACGAATTCATCCGCGTGGAAGGAAAAGGCTCCAAGCAGCGGCTCGTGCCCATCTCGCGCAAAGCCATCCACGAACTCCAGCTCTACTTCATCGACCGCAATGCCATCCGCGACATCAAGCCTGGACACGAAGACTACGTATTCCTGTCGAAACGAAAGACCAAAATCTCGCGCATCATGGTGTTCCACTTCATCAAGCAACTCGTCGAAGAAGCAGGCATACAGAAAACCGTCAGTCCACACACCTTCCGCCACAGTTTTGCCACCAGCCTGCTCGAAGGCGGCGCCAACCTGCGAGCCATCCAAGCCATGCTGGGACACGAATCCATCGGAACAACCGAAATCTACCTGCACACCGACACCCACCGTCTGCGCGAGGAAATCCTCAACCACCACCCTCGCGAGATTGAAAACCGAAAGAAGAAAAACAAGCATACAGACGAATGAGAAACAACATTCCCAACATACTCCACGTGCAGCACCTCGTGCAACACACCATCTGCGCCATCCTCCATTTCCTCGTCGATGGACTCTGCCTCTGCTGCCTCTACCTGCTGATTCCTCCGTCATCCACGGCAGGACTCATCGGCATCTTCATCACCTACAACCTGCTTGCCTTCCTCACCCAGCCTCTCACGGGTCACTGGGTGGACGGCATGAAGCACAAGCACCAGATGCTCTTCATGTCCATCCTCTGCTTCTTTCTCGCCGTCCTCGCCACCACCTTCACCATCGCCACGGGTTCGCAAGGCGTGTCGCTCGTCAGCATGGTGCTGATTGCCACGCTGCTGGGTGTTGGCAATTCGTTCTTCCACGTGTGGGGAGGCAAGCAAGTGGCAACCACGTCGGCAAACGACATGCGGGCATTGGGCGTGTTCGTCTCCACGGGAGCTATGGGCTTGGCAGTCAGCATGGTGTTCTATTCCTGGACACTGCTCTACGTCTATCTCCTCTCCATCAGCATCCTCTCCCTCTTCACCATGCGTGACACACCCGAAGTGCAGGGTTCTTCCACGACATTCTTCCAGCAAATCCACTTGAAATCAACCACCACCGCCACCGTGGCGACACTCGTCCTCCTCTTCCTCTTTGTCATGTTCCGTTCCTACATCAGCGAAGCCTTTTCCTCGGGCATCAGCAAGACCAGCAGCACCATCCTGATGCTCGGAGCCCTCTGCATGTTGGGAAAAATGGCAGGAGGATGGATAGCAAAACACGTCGGCATCCTCAAGAGCATGACAGCCATCCTCTTCGTCGTGTTCATCTGCCTGATGAACCTCCGCACCCATTGGTCCGTCCTGCTGTTCGGTCTTTTCACCATCAACCTCACCATGCCCATCACGCTCCATCTCGCCAGCCGTGTGCTGCCAGGGAAAGAAGGGCTCGCCTTCGGCATCCTCGCCGCAGCACTCATGCCTGGCTATCTGCTCTCCGTCAGCACGGTGTCCTTTTCCGCCACACAGACAGGATGGCTCACATCCACCAGCGCCATCATGCTCTGGGCATTGCTCTCCACCATCCTCATCGAACTCCTCGTCCTGCTCCAGTTGGGAGAAAGAAGGAAGAACATCCTCTTGGCATCCATCATCATCAACATCCTCACCAACGTGTCGCTCAACTACTACCTGTTTTTCGTCTCTTACACCGACACCACCGTCATCATCGGCGAAGCCCTCGTCGTCCTCACCGAAGCACTGTGCTATTATTTTTTCACCAAAAATCTTGCACAATCCTTTATTTATAGTTTACTTTGCAACGCCATCAGCTTTCTCTTGGGAGAATTCTTCCAACTCATCTTCACCGCTCTTGGCACATAATGCCGTGAAGAGAGAAGAGTGAAAAGAGAAAAAGTCTCCTAAAGAAATTAGCAAAATCGGCAAAATTTTTAAAATTTAGTACATTTAGCCTATTTCGTAACTATTCAGCGAATCATCTTTTTGAGTCGCCTACGGCGAGAAATCTATCAAATCTTAAGCAAATCAAACAAATCCTTATGGCAAAAATTTTAAAGATTTGACAGATTTTGAATAGATTTGTTGGATTTCTGCCCGAAAGGGCACTTCTTAATATTATTCGCTGAATAGTTACCCTATTTCTTTAGGAGACAAAAACTTAAAAACTTAACATAATGATGAATTTCTTAGACGTAATCATTCCAGGTCAACCCTACAGACCACATCGCCCCATCATCCGTCCGAACCTGCCCGACACGGCACAACTGCCCGACAGCAGCGTACACGACACCGTAGTGCGTAAGCATGGCGAAGTGGTTGACACCCTTCTCAAAACCAAGAAGGAAGTCATCGACACCCTGGAGCAAGGCAAGGAAAAAGTACAAGACACAATTTCCTCTGCCTACAATTCCCTGATGGACACAGGCGACGGAGGCGCATCCTCCTCCACCCTCCTCTGGTCCATCATCGCCACGCTCGTGGCATTGGCATTCTGTTTCTACCTTGTCCGTGCCTATCGTCACCGCATGGCACAACAGAAATTGGGAACCAAGCCATCCAACTAAATTCCACGTCCAAACCGCTCTTTGGAACACACTAAACCATCGAGGGCTCGTTTGAATTCAAGCGAGCCCTCGATTGAATTCAAACGAGGGCTCGCTATTCATCCATCGAGCCCTCGCTTGCGTAGTAGAATCGAAAAAAAAGAAAAGTTTTTCCATTATTCTGTAGTTTTTGCAGCGGTTCTGCGTCTAATGGGCAAAAGCTAAGGCGAAAGGAAGGACAAGGAACAAAGTACAAAGGACAAAGGACAAAGGACAAAGAACAAAGTACACGCTTCACCCCAGACCTTAGACTTTAGACCTCAGACTTTAGACCTCAGACTTTAGACCTCAGACTTTAGACCCCAGACTTTAATCCTAAGACATCGTCAAACTGAAATGGACAAGAAAGAAAAAGATTTTGCAAAATTGGTCCGAGACAACAAGGGCACCATCTACACCGTGTGCTACATGTTTTCGAACGACAACGACGAAGTGAACGACCTCGTGCAGGAAACGCTCATCCACCTTTGGCAGGGATGGGACTCCTTCCGAGGGGAAAGCGAAGTGAATTCATGGATTTATCGCGTGACGCTCAACACTTGCATCAGCATCGACCGCAAGAAGAAGCGCCAAGGGAAGACGGAAGCGATTGTGGAAGGTATCGACCTTTTCGATGAAAGCGACACACGCAACCGACAGACGGCGATGCTCCACGAGCGCATCAGCAAGCTGCAACCATTCGACCGAGCCATCGTCCTCCTCTGGTTGGAGAACATGAGCTACGACGAAATCGGTGCCATCGTCGGCATTTCTCCCAAAAACGTTTCAGTGCGACTGGTCAGAATCAAAGAACAACTCAAAAAAAGCCTCACCCCCGACCCCTCTCCAAAGGGCGAGGGGAGTAGATTGAAAGGAAAATCCTTCTAAATCCCTTAAATCCTTGACAAAAAACTCAGAAAAGCCCATCTCCTAAAGGCGATGGGAGTGGAAAGCGAGGAACAATCCTTCTAAATCCTTTAAATCCTTGATTAAAAACTTAAAAACTCACAGAACGATGGAAAAGAATATCAACATGGAAGAACTGGAGCAGATGCGCCAGCAGATTCAGGAACTGAAAAAACAAGTACACGACCGCACAAGAGTGAACGAAGACATGCTATTCAAGTCGCTCGTTGACATCACGAAGCGAATCCGATTCCGCACCATCGGAACCGTCATAGCAGGCATCTGGGCTGTCTTCATCTGGATTGGACTCTACTACTATTCCGAACTCGACTTCTCCAAAGAACTGCTGATTGGCACCTGCATCATGCTTTTCTTCTACATCTTTATCACCCTGAGATACAACTACTGGCAGACACCTATGCGCGGACAAAACATGGTGGAAATGGTACACACGCTGGTTGAGCAAAAGAAATGGCGCCAACGCGCAAGAATTGTTGCACTTTCCCTTCTCGTCGGCTGGTTGGTTTGGCTCTACATCGACCTGAGTAAGTCGGAAATGGGCTCAGAGGTGCTGATGTATTGCCTCGGAGGTATCGTTGTGGGAGGAACCATCGGCCTCATCAAATACCACAAGATGGAAAACGAATACAACGAACTGCTCCATTACGCAAAGAAACTCAGCGGGGAAGAGATGGTAAATGAAGAATCTTAGAAAGTACAAAGGACAAGGAACAAGGTACAACGTAGTTAATGAAATACCTTATTAGAAAGTACAAGGAACAACGTAGCTGTGTTAAAGGTTCACTACGTTGTTCTTTGTTCCTTGTACTTTGTACTTATATACGTGAGTTCGATATAAATAAATATGTTCTTTTGTAGTGCCTCTACGAGGCAGAAATCTAACAAATCTATTCAAAATCTCTCAAAATCGCATTCATATTTGTAAGATTTGAGAAGATTTGTGAGATTTCTCGCGAAGCGACTCCTTATACCGAACTGACGTACTTATATATAGCCTGTGTTGAAATGGCTTCATGAAAAAAACAGCCAAAACTTGTGGGGTTCTCGGATTTTATCGCTACATTTGCCATGTCGTGATGATTGTTTCGTCTTTTGAACCCAAAACTCAAAGGTTGTGAAGAATCAGATATAGAAAATATACTGAGAACAAATAATTGCCCAAGGACTAAAATTGTGAACTTGCTGCGGCATTAATCTTATTTACAATTTGCAATGATAATATAAAAAAGTCTTTGCATAACTTTTACAATTTCAAATCGCATAAAACACTTAAACTTTATGAAAACAATAAATCTTATAATACTTATGATGTTCTTTATGAACCTCACAAGTAATCTCAATGCTCAAGAATCACAAAAAACAACCTATACAGCTCAGACAACTGAGGGATATGTGTTTATGTACATCATTGTTGATGAAGCGGGAAAAAAAGCTGCAATAGGTTCGGGAGAAAAGTTTGTACCTGCCATACAACCATTTATCCGAGGTCGTTTTACCGTTCCTAACGAAGTGAATGGCTATAAAGTCATACAAATTGGTGATTACGCTTTTACGGGTTGCCAATTGGATACGGTCATCATACCAGAAGGCGTGGAAACCATAGAACACGGAGCTTTTGAGTCGTGCAATAACTTGCAATACGTGTCTATCCCCTCAACAGTCAAGAAAATAGGCACATATGCTTTCTTTGCCGGAAAGAACCTAAAATCGGTCATTTCCCATATACAAAATCCCCAAAACACAATGGAAGAATCGGTTTTCGACGAATGGGTTGCTATAGGTGCCAAACCAAGAGAAATCGATGACTATGGCAGGACATGGCTAAATGGCACTTATCAGAGAGCCACATTGTATGTTCCAAAGGGAACAAAAGAACTCTATCAGGAGTCGTTCGAATGGCAGGAATTCGATAAAATAGAGGAAATGGAAAGCGGTGACACCAATGCCATCAATGCCATTGAGAATGATGCATCCACTTCAAAGCAGGGCAATGGTTCAGTTTTCGACCTCACAGGTCGTCGGCTTTCCACAGCACCACAACGAGGCATCTACATTCAGGACGGCAGGAAGGTGATGGTAAAATGAAGAATGAAGAATCTTAGAAAGTACAAAGGACAAGGAACAAGGTACAACGTAGTTAATGAAATACCTTATTAGAAAGTACAAGGAACAACGTAGCTGTGTTAAAGGTTCACTACGTTGTTCTTTGTTCCTTGTACTTTGTACTTATATATAGCCTGTGTTGAAATGGTTTCATGGTGAAAAAAACAATCAAAACTTGTGGGGTTCTCGGTTTTTATCGCTACATTTGCCATGTCGTGATGATTGTTCCGTCTTTTGAACCCAAAACTCAAAGGTTGTGAAGAATCAGATATAGAAAATATACTGAGAACAAATAATTGCCCAAGGACTAAAATTGTGAACTTGCTGCGGCATTAAGTTTAACTAAAACTAATAATCATGAAAAAGACTATTATTTCTTTGTTGTTATTTATCTTTTGTTCAACAACAAATGCGCAATTAAAAGTCGTGAGTAGCGGTTATGTCGATAAATTAATTATAAACGAGGGCTTTGTTGTTGACAAAGGTGCCACACTTGTTATCAACAAAATAAATATCTATGATTAAACAATGTAGTATTTTTTCACTATTTTAGTCTACAATAAAAAAACAACTTCATTATGAAAAGAGCATACATATTCTTGTCAAGTCTGTTCGCTCTAATGCAGTCACTCACATCGCTTGCGCAGACAAACTATTATTATCTCTACCAGCCATTGGCAGTGGAAGGACGCGAGTGGCTGCTTGACGATGGTAGCAGGTATTTCATCAAGGGAGATACAATCGTGAATGGGGAGAACTTCAAGAAACTATATTTTGTTTCCGAATCAGACACCTGCTATTGCTGTGCCCTCGTGGATAAGGGAAAGCAAGTGTATCAACTGGAAGTTGGAGACGATACCCCCTGTTTGCTTTATGACTTTGGTGGTGACTGGAATGAAATTATGCATGAAAGGAGTGACTCGGGGTTTTACCAAGTCCATAACGGATGGAAAAGTTATTTCCCATACAAGAACAGATGGTTTGCCAACATAGATGTCTATCTGAACATAGGATTGGGAGGCGACTACTCTGACATGTATGCATCCAGCTCTGCACGATGGATAGAAGGAATAGGGACGAGCCACAGCCATCCATTCGATAGGGAGCTTGTGGGAATGGGCGATAGTCCTGCAATCGTTGAGTGCTATCAGGATGGCGAATTGATTTTCAACAAGATGGAGGCAATAGATGCATTTGTATCGCATGTCTTTTCCACCGCGTATAATCCTATTACCACCACTCTAATAGAGGAGGGAAAAAACTGGAACGAAACCGTTTTCTTTATTGACGGCACACAGGAGCATACTTACGACTTGCATGTTGATGAGGGGCAGAGGGTAAGTGGTTATGAGTGCAAGACTCTCCTCAAGTCCATTCTTGCAAACGAAAGCGGTTCGCAAGTCCAAAACTATTCAGCAAATATTTTCGAGGAGCATGGACGTGTCTATTTCTTAAAGGATGGCAGCCCACGGCTTCTGTATGATTTCAGTGCTGAACCCCATAGCGACATTCCAATCTACAAGCTGGAGATGGAGAAGTATCAGGACAATGACTGGAAACCTGAAAAACAGATGGTACACGTTGATAGCGTGGTCTGCAAGGATGTGAATGGTTATATGCTCCGCCACATCTACATCAGTGCCACCTCGGACGACGGAAAAGTAGGCACGAATTGTTGGGTGGAAAAGATTGGATCGTATCTGGGATTTGAAAAGAACTATGTTCCTTTCGATGAAGACGAGAAAGACATGGTGTTGAACCAATGCCAAGTGAATGGCATTATTTATTATGAACGTAATACCAGTTCAATAGCAGTTGATGCCACTTCCATAAGCTCTAATTCTCAAAATATCTACGACCTCACAGGAAGACCTGTTATCACTCCAACAAAGGGTATCTATATCCAGAATGGGAAGAAGGTGATGGTAAAATGAAGAATCTTAGAAAGTACAAAGGACAAAGAACAAGGTACAAGCATGTCCTTTGTTCTTTGTCCTTATTTTTCATTCTTCATTCTACAATAAAAAAATCTTCTTTTTAATTGTGAACGAGTGTGCCGATTTCCTCGCCTTCCATCACCTTCTTTAGGTTGCCGACGATGTCCATGTTGAACACGTAGATAGGGAGGTTGTTGTCTTGGCACATGCAGATGGCGGAGAGGTCCATCACGCGGAGTTTCTTTTCCAGCACTTCGTCGTAAGTGATGGAGCTGTATTTCGTGGCAGTTGGGTCTTTCTCTGGGTCGGCGGTATAGACACCATCCACACGAGTTCCCTTGAGCATCACGTCTGCCTCGATTTCGATGCCACGCAGGGAAGAACCTGTGTCGGTGGTGAAATAAGGACTGCCCGTACCACACGACATGATGACTACTTCACCTCGCTCCATCGCTTCGATGGCTTTCCACTTGGTGTAGAACTCACCGATGGGTTCCATGCGGATGGCGGTCAGGACACGATTGGGACAGCCTGCCGCACCGAGCGCACTGCTCAGGGCGAGGGAATTGATGGCTGTGGCAAGCATACCCATTTGGTCGCCTTTCACACGGTCGAAACCCTTGCCTGCTCCTTGCAAGCCGCGGAAAATGTTTCCACCACCGATGACAATACCTACTTGCACACCCATGTCGCGAATTTCCTTCACTTGCTGTGCATATTCACTGAGTCGTTTAGGGTCGATTCCGTAACCCTGTTCTCCCTGAAGGCTCTCGCCACTCAGTTTGAGAAGAATTCTTTTGAAACGCATATTACTTGAGTTTATAAGTTTCCGAGTTTTTATCAAGGATTTAAAGGATTTAGAAGGATTGTTCCTCGCTATCCACTCTCATCGCCTTTAAGAGAGGGGCTTTTCCGAGTTTTTAATTTTTCCAAAGGTAGTGATTTTTCCTTTTTCGGCAAACTGATTTTGAATTTATTGTTGTAAATTCGCAGAATCAAACGGAAAAAGGGATGATAGAGCAAAAAGAATTCAGATTGCAAGCACAATCACGTGGTTGCCATTTGGTGACGCGTGAGGTGCTCCAGCACTTGGGCACACTGCCCGAAACGGGATTGCTGCACTTGTTCGTGAAGCACACCAGCTGTGGACTCAGTATCAACGAAAATGCAGACCCAAGCGTGAGGGACGACATGGAACGGATTTTCAACCATCTGGTGCCTGAGCACCAATCTTATTATGAACACACGCTCGAAGGTGACGACGACATGCCGGCTCATGCCAAATCATCGCTCGTGGGTGTTTCTCTCACCATTCCCATCACGCACCATCGGCTGAACCTCGGCACATGGCAAGGCATCTACCTCTGCGAATTCCGCAACTACGGAGGCGAACGAAAACTGGTGGCAACGATTTATAGTTAGGACTAATTTTCCAACCACGAACCTTCAGCTCGGCGTAGCCAATTTCACGAATTAAACGAATTCTTTTTTGAATTTTTATTTATTCGTGAAATTTGATGAAATAGTCCCTTAAAAAAATTAGTGAAAATTCGAGTAATTCGTGGTTGAGAATAATATCAAGTATTTTTATCGTTACTTAAGTTTGCCGTTCGGATAGTAGTTATCGTTGAGGTTGAACTGAAGTTATATCTTGATGCCACATATTCCGAATAGGTGGCAAAGAGAGCGTGTTCTTTCTTGAACATACGGATGACTTCGCCCAAACGACGAAGCAGTTCATCTCCACTGTTGCGCTTGATGATGAAGGGGATGCGCCACTCGGGATGTTCCTTCAACGGGTAGAACTCCCACGGATGGTTGTAGTGAACGAACTGCCCGTCGTGCCGCCAGGTCCACCGTGCCCAACGCTTGTAGAGCCACAAGGGAAGGTTGTGGAGCGAGAGCCAGAAGAGGGGAAAGCGAAACCAAGGTGTGACGGAAGCTGGTATCTGAAATACACCGTCCTGCATGAAAGGTGTGCGCGGCTGGTCGAGGTGCATATATCGTCCTGGAATGAAAGCGGGATTCAGACTGGAGTTGTAGAGATAGCCCTGACGCTTCAGTTCCTCGATGGACACGGGGAACATACGTGGCTGCCGATAGCCCTTGACGGTGATGCCTGTCTGCTCTTCCAATAAACGCTTGGAGGTGATGACATCCTCTGGACGTGGCTCCAAGTGATTGCATCCGTGGGAAGCCACTTCGTGCCCTTCGTTCACGATGCGCTGCATGAGGTCTGGAGCATGTTGGGCAAAGGTAGTGGTGCAGAAGAAGGTGGCACGCACATCTTCTGCTTTCAGCAGGTCGAGGATGCGGACAAGGCCATAGCGCGACACCTCCATGCCGTCTTCTACGGGGCGGTGCTTGACTCCATACTCACACGGGAGGTCGAATTCTTCTGTATCGAAACTCAGCAGTATCATGTTGTTTTTAAATTAAGAATGAGGAATGAAGAATGAGTGCTTCGCATAAATGAAGAATGAAGAATGGTCGCTACGCTCCGAATGAAGAATTCATTTTACTCTGCTCATTGTATGGGTTACTTTCATTCTTCATTCTTCATTTTTCATTCTTCATTCATTTATTCTTCACGTAGTCATGCGTAAGCAGTTCCCATTGCTGAACAAACCAGATGATGGAAACTGGCAACGCCTTCACAGCATAATGAACCATAAAGCCCATTCGGAAATCGCGCGGGAAGAGGTCGGTGGAACTGAAACTGGTCATGACTAAGGCAAACACCATCAACGCCACTTCCCACCATCCTCGTTTCCAAGGAGTGGCGGTGAACCAGATGGCAACACCTATCATGGCGATGATATATCCTGATTGCTCGGTGCTGGTGCTCAAAATACAGATGCAGATGAGCGACGATGCCAGCATGGTTTCGCGGAAAGCAATGTGCTTGTACTGGCTGAAGCGCAACAAAGGCATGGCAAAAAGCAAAGCACATGGGGCGAATACCCACAGGTCTGAATAGTTTGGGGCAAAGAGTCCGAGATTACGAACAAAGCCCAACAGCGACAAGTTCTGCCTTGTTTCAACCAGCAGGTTTAGTTCGTTCTTTGCCATGAGTGCCTTCATCCATTCCACGTATTCTCCACAGGTATATTCGAAGCCAAACATCAGCATTGGCAGAACGGCCAACACCACTAACCAAAGCAGCAGCGTCCAGCAGAAGCGTTTCTTATGCTTGGAGAAACAGAAACAGAGCAATCCCACGATGCCAAAAAGCTTGGTCATGGTGCCCACTGCAATGAAGAGTGTTGCCCACTCGTCGCGTTCTTTCTCCACGAGAAGGAAGGTGAGCATGAGACCCGACACCAACAGGGTGTTGACCTCTGCATCGAGCACACAATTCAACACTTCTTGGGCGCAAAACCATCCGATGAAGACTTTCTGGCTCTTTGTGAGCCATGAGCATTTCACCGTGAAAAAGAGGAAGAAGGTGATGAACAGTTCCCATATCACCATTCCAACCCATACGGGCAACAACGCGAATGGTGCTATCAACGAGGCAAACGTGGGTCCATAGAGGAAGAAGTCTCCATCTTCTTGATAGAGCGGATAGAGCGGCATGTTTGCCCAAGCATGGTCGAATGAATGGATGAAAATCAAATAGTCGGCATCTGGATGACCTTTATGAATCATCTTGTAGATGGAGAACAAGGCAATGGCTCCCCACACAATCGCCAGCGTTCGCTCGCTTTTGAAAAAGGGTTGATTGAAAAATTTTTTGAATTGATTTATCATGATTTCAATGGCTTTTGAATGTCACATTCTTTTAGTCCATTATAACTACGAATAAAATAACCTGGACGGTGTTTCGACTCATTGAACACACGTGCCATATATTCACCGATGACTCCGATACATATCAGTTGCGCTCCACCAAGGAAGAGCAACGTCACCATGATGGTTGGATAACCCGCCACGGGTTCTCCATACAGAAGGGTGGTAATCAATATATATATAAGGTAGAGAAATGCCACCGTGGAAACGACCATACCCAAAATACTTGCCAAACGTAGCGGTGCGGTGGTATAGTCCATGATGCCATTGATGGCAAGTTTGAACAAAGCGCGGTAGCCCCATTTCGATTTTCCCTGTTGCCGTTCCTTCTGTTCGTAGGTGATTCCCTTCTTGCGGAATCCTATCCACGAGTACATGCCCTTGGTGTTACGCTCCACTTCTCTCATACGCTTCAGCGCTTCGATGCACGAACGGTCGAGCAAACGGAAGTCGCCCGTGTTCTTCTGAACAGGCACTTTCGCAAACCACTGCAACACGCGATAGTACCACTGCGAGGTCTTGCGCTTCATCCACGTCTCCTTCGAGCTTCGCCGTGTGGCATACACATCGTCAAAACCTTCCTCCCACCATTGCAGCATCTCTGGAATCACATCAATAGGGTGCTGCATGTCGGCATCCATGATGATGAGGGCATCGCCTTGTGCAAAGTCGAAACCCGCCATCATGGCAAGCTCCTTGCCGTAGTTGCGCGAGAGGTCCACATAGCTCCAATGCACAGAATCCTTCCGATGCAAGCGAATCATCTGCTGCAATGTGTTGTCGGTAGAACCATCGTTCACCAATAGGAACTCCCACTCGTAGTTTGGATTCTGCTTCAACACTTCATTCATACACTGCTCCAACAAGGGGAACGATTCCTCCTCGTTGTAAGCAGGAAGCATTATGGTCACCTTTTTCATTGTTCGTCAGTTTTCTTTTTCCGATACACGTACCGTAAAACGAAGAAATTGGTTGGTACAGCCACTAATAGCACCAGCACAGGTGCCAACAGGCGATGTACGCCCCACACGGTGAAGAGGTGGAACAGCACGACGTGAATCAAGTAATTCAGTGCATGGCTGCCACTAAACCCCACCAACCGTTTCCACGTGGGACGCACATGGAAAGTCCAATAACTGGTCATGAAGAAATTGTAGATGAAAGAAACGACATAGCCCACGGAGTAAGCCACGTCCAACTGCATGAAATGCATCGCCAACACATACACGCCATAGTGTATGCCAGCCGACACACCACCATTCACACAGAATCTAAAAAACTGAGACAGACGAGGATTAGCATCCAAGCGCCTCTTCAACTCCTCAAAACCAATTGACATTTCTCTCTTTCTTCTTTCCTCAAAAACAGTTTCTTACACCTCTTTCTCAAAGGCAAAGTTAGTCATTTCGTATGAAACAAGAAAATAATAACAGAACAAATTGATGAAAAAGAAAAAAACGAGGAGTGTTTCCTCGTTTCAGTCTCGAACTAATAAATCAGAAGTCCTGCAATGCCACATAGAATAATCATCAAGATAGGATGGATTTTGTAGAGACGAGTACCCACAAAGGCAAAGCAAAAAAGGAGGACACTCACGATGAAAGCAAAAGGACTTTCATCCCAACTGCTGAAGTTTTCTTTCGACATCAAAAGGAGGGCAGCAGCAGCTATCAGTCCCACGATGGCTGGACGCATCACACGGAATATGCTCTGAACAATATAGGATTGATGGTGCTTCAGCAGAAACTTGCTGATGGTGAGCATCAGGATGAACGGCAACCACAGAATGGACAAGGATGCCAGCACTGCACCCAGGATGGCAGCCCAAACGGGATAGCCTTCGTTGATGACCGACGTGTAGCCCGTGTAAGTGGCGCAGTTGATGCCGATAGGTCCTGGTGTTGTCTGACTGATGGCAACGATGTCAGTGAATTCAGCATTCGTCAACCAATGGTTCTTCTCCACCACTTCGTTCTGAATCAGCGACAACATGGCATATCCGCCTCCGAAATTGAAGATGCCTATCTTTGAAAAAACGATGAAAAGCTTCAGGAATATCATAAAAAATGAATAGCAAACTGATGAGAGCCTGACCAACTATGTTTGTTATCGAATCGGATGCTCCTCGTTGTGATGACTGGTGATGCGTCCATAGATGAAACCTCCTACTCCGGCTGCAAGGATAATCCAAATGGGCGAAACGCCAAAAGCGGCGATGAGCAAGCAGGCAACGATAGGAATCCACAAGTTGCGGCGATTGATACGAGCAGACTTCGCCATGCTGAAACAAGGAGCAGCAATGAGTGCCACCACAGCAGGACGCACACCACGGAAAATCTTCTCGATGTAGATATTGCCCTTGAAGGCATGGAAGAACATGGCAATCAGCAAGATGATGACAATGGAAGGAACTGCTACGCCCATCGACGCAACAATTCCTCCACGCACTCCTTTCAGCTTATTGCCAATATGCGATGCCATATTCAGGGCAAACAGACCTGGGGTGGCTTGTGCCACGGCAAGAATGTCCAAGAATTCTTCGTGATTCAGCCATTGCTTGTCCGTCACCACTTCTTTTTCCATCAACGGCACCATTGCATAGCCTCCACCCAGAGTGAAGAGTCCCACTTTGGAAAAGATGGTGAAAAGCTCAAGATATGTTGTTTGTTCTGTCACAGAATTATCCTTTTATTTTCTCTTCCACCCACTTTCTTGCATTCACGAATGCCTCAATCCATGGAGTCACCTCGTCGCCCTTGCGAGCACGTGGATAGTGTGCCTGCTGCCAAGGGAAGATGGCGCGCTCCAAGTGTGGCATCATAGCAAGATGGCGACCGTCGGCACTTGCCAAACCAGCCACGTCGTAGTCGGAGCCATTTGGATTTGCTGGATAGCCCGAGTAATTGTACTTAGCCACAACATGATACTTGTCCTCAGCCATTGGAAGTGAGAAATTACCTTCACCGTGAGCTACCCACAAACCGAGCTTGCTACCACTGAGCGAACCAAACATCACACTGTGGTTCTCTGGAATCTGAAGCGTGATGAACTCGCTTTCGAACTTGTGCGACACGTTGTGAAGCATCTTGGCATAGTCGGCTGGCTGTGATTCGCCCTTGTTGAGCAAACCGAGCTCTACCATCAACTGACAACCGTTGCAGATACCGAGCGAGAGAGTGTCCTCACGGGCATAAAAGGCATCGAGCGCAGCCTTTGCCTTTGGATTGAAGAGGAACGCACCTGCCCAACCCTTTGCACTACCGAGAACGTCGCTATTGGAGAATCCACCACAGAAAACGATGAAATTGATGTCTTCCAATGTCTCACGTCCGCTCACCAAGTCGGTCATCATCACGTCCTTCACATCGAAGCCAGCCAAATACATCGAATAAGCCATTTCGCGCTCACCGTTCGTACCTTTCTCACGGATGATAGCAGCCTTGATGCCTGTACGCTCACGACGGTCAGCACTGATGCCGTACTGCGAAAGCTTACCTGTGAACGAAGCAGGGAACTTGTGCTCAATCGCTTGGTTCTTATAGTTCTTGAATCGTTCTGCAGCCTGTCCGTTGAAACTCTGTTTCGTGTCGAGGCGATAGGAAGTGGAATACCACACATCGCGCAGATGGTCGATGTCGTAAGTCAACGCCTTGTTCTCTTTCTTGACAATCAGCTTTCTCTCAGCGATTGGATAACCGATTGCCACATAACCGATGCCTGCTTCGTCAAGCACCTTCTCCACTTCAGCCTTCTGGTCGTTGCTTACCTGAATCACCACTCCTGGATTCTCTGCGAAAAGCACTTTCACGAGGTCAGGTTCAGCAATTCCCTTCAAGTTCACATTCAGACCACCCTTCTGATTAGCGAAGGTCATTTCCAACAAAGTAGTGACGAGTCCACCTGCACTGATGTCATGTCCTGCCAGCAGCAACTCATTCTTCACAAGTTCCTGTACTGCCAAGAACGCATCGCGGAAATATTCAGGATTCTGCACCGTTGGCACATCGCTGCCCACCTTGCCCAGACTCTGCGCAAAGGCAGAGCCACCGAGGCGGAGCTGGTCGAAACTGAAATCTATATGATAGAGTGTTGTGTTTGCATCGTTCACCAAAACAGGACTTACCACCTTCTTCACGTCGCTTACCTCACCGCCCGAACTGACAATCACAGTTCCTGGGCTGACAATCTTCGAGCCGTCAGGATATTTCTGTGTCATCGAAAGCGAATCCTTACCCGTTGGCACATTCACTTGCAATGCGCAGCAGAAGTCGCTCAGGGCTTCCACACCTGCATAGAGGCGAGCATCCTCACCCTTCTGCGAACGGCATGGCCACATCCAGTTGGCAGAGAGGCTCACGCTGTCGAGTCCTTCAGCCAACGGTGCCCAAACGAGGTTGGTCAACGACTCAGCCACCGAAAGCACACTGCCAGCAGCAGGGTCAGCAAGACCTGCCTGTGGAGCATGACCAATGGCAGTGGCAATACCCTTTTCTCCACGATAGTCGAGAGCAACGACACCGCAGTCGGAGAGTGGCAACTGAATCTCACCCTGACACTGTTGACGAGCAATCTTACCCGTAACTGAACGGTCAACCTTGTTAGTCAACCAGTCCTTACATGCCACAGCCTCTAACTGAAGCACATTTTCCAAGTATTCGTCTATCTGATTGAGGGAATAAAACACGTCTTCGTACTTGCGCACAACAGTCTCATCCTTCATATATGTCTTTGGAGAGTGTCCGAACATCTGACTCACTTCCAAGTCGAAAGGACGCACACCGTCACCCTGTTCAAAAGCAAAGTGAGCATCGCCCGTCGTCTCGCCCACCACGTACAGCGGAGCACGTTCGCGCTCGGCAATCTTGCGCACATGCTCGATGTGCTCTTCCTGAATGAGCAAGCCCATGCGCTCCTGACTTTCGTTGGCAATGATTTCCTTCGACGAAAGGGTCTTGTCACCGATTGGCAACTTGGTCATGTCAATCAGTCCACCACATTCCTCAACGAGTTCTGACAGACAGTTCACATGCCCTGCCGAACCGTGGTCGTGGATGGAAACCACAGGGTTCACATCCTCTTCGCACAGCGCACGAACAAGGTTGTTGGCACGTTTCTGCATCTCAGGATTGGCACGCTGCACGGCGTTCAGCTCTATACCGCTCGAATAGCGACCTGTATCTACCGACGACACAGAACCACCACCAAGACCGATGCGGTAGTTGTCACCACCCACAACGACAATCTTGTTGCCCTTCTCAGGCGTACCCTTCAGGCAGTCGCGCTTGGTGCCATAGCCCACACCGCCTGCCAGCATAATCACCTTGTCGTAACCATACTTCTCATCCACTTCCTCACCATCGATGCTTTGCTTCTCCTCGTGTTCGAAGGTCAGCACAGAACCCGTGATGAGTGGCTGACCGAACTTATTGCCGAAGTCGCTGGCACCATTCGAAGCCTTAATCAATATCTGTTCTGGAGTCTGGTAGAGCCATTTGCGCACAGGCATCAAGTCCTCCCACGAACGCGCACCCTGCTCCCCATTTCGAGGATAGCTCGTCATATACACTGCCGTGCCAGCGATAGGCCACGAACCAGTTCCACCGCCCATACGGTCGCGGATTTCACCGCCCGTACCCGTTGCAGCACCATTGAACGGCTCCACCGTCGTTGGGAAGTTGTGTGTTTCTGCCTTCAGCGAAATCACCGACTCGATGTCCTTCACCTCGAAGTAATCGCTCGTGGAGTGGTCTTTCGGAGCAAACTGTTCCACAATCGGACCCTGCGCAAAAGCCACATTGTCCTTGTAGGCAGAGATAATCTTATTGGGATTCTCCTGAGTCGTTTTCTTAATCATGGAGAAGAGCGACGACTCTTTCTCTTCGCCATCAATGATGAATGTGCCACCAAAAATCTTGTGGCGACAATGCTCAGAATTGATTTGCGCAAAACCGAACACCTCGGAGTCAGTCAGTTTTCTGCCCAGCTGACCTTCCACCTTGTGGAGATACTCAATTTCCTCTGGACTCAGCGCAAGTCCTTCCTGTTCGTTGTATTCCTCCAGGTTCTCAATGTGGAGAATAGGAGCAGGCTGGATGTTGACTGTGAAAATGTTCTGGTCGAGACCCTTGTACATGCGCTGAAGCATAGGGTCGAACTCAGCGTCCTCACTGGCAACAGGGAAGTATTCCTCAATGCGCTGCACGCCTTTGATTGCCATGTTCTGAGTGATTTCCACAGCGTTCGTACTCCAAGGAGTTATCATCTCACGGCGTGGACCCACAAAATAGCCATCAACCGTTTCCGACTGTTCCTCTTTTGCCTCACCATAGAGCCAGCAAAGTTCCGACTTCTCATCAGCCGTCAGTGCATGGTCCACACTCGTGGCAATCACGCTCTGCGCTGGTGTTCTGAAAAAGTAAATCATTCTGAATGAAAAATATAACGTTATAATGAAAACTTTCCTGCAAAGGTACGGATAAAATTTCACATAATCCCCATTTCTCCCCACTTTTCTATGCAATAACATAGAACTGCGAAGCCTCAGCGCTGCAACCCCAACAAAAGCATTGGCGTTAGCACCCATTCATGCCAACGCCAAAGCTTTGAAAAATCCACGTTTCACGTCCCTCGCTTCACGCTTCACGTTCCTCGCTTCACGCTCCACGTCCCTCGCTTCACACTTCACGTTCCACGCTTCACGTTTTACTCCACTCCTCCCAACAGTGCCACCAAGGTAGCATTCCAGTTGATGGCGATTTCGTTCGAAGCATACGAGCCCATATCGTCAATAAACGATTCGTCAGGTTGTTTGGAAGGATATTTCAGACCAGAGCCGAGGTCTTGCTGACCTGGATTCGGACCGCCAGCCAAGAGCCCAGGCATAGGTTCTGCGATGCCGTCGGCTTCCGACACACGATGATGTGGATGCATCACACGCTTCGTGCCGAAACCCGTCACGTAGCAATAACCCGTTGCGTTTCTGCCCAACACATATTCCACATTCTGCAAAGCACCCTTCATGTATTTCTTGTCTTTCGTCAGTTGATGAGCGTAGAGCAACATCACGCCATCGCCACAGAATTTCTCTGCCAAGCAGCCCCAAGCATAGTCGCGAGGATTGTTGCCCGAAGGTGTTTGGAAACAAGAAGTCGTCGTTGTAGCAAGGATTCTGTCACAGAAGGCAAGAAGCTGTGTGCGGAACTGCTTGCTCATCTCCGCATTTGCCTCATGCGTGAGCCAATCGAACACACCGAGCGTCGAAACCATGCCCCATGTCGGTGTGCTCACGTATCGAGGCTGGTATTGCTTGGCAACGTCAGCATATTGTCCGTCCTTCGTCAGGAAATAAAGTTCCGTGGCAGCCCAAAACCATTCATCGTCTGCATTGCCGTCGCCGTAGGTTCCAGTGCTGACAGCAGGCTGAAACTCCTTGTTCATGCGGTCTTGTTCATAGAACTGGCGTGGGTGTTGCTTTGCCCATTCGTATGCCTTCTTGGCTGCTTCCTCTGCCTGACGCGAGAAGTCGGGATAATCCGCATTCTGCCGATAGATACGTGCAGCCTGTGCCATCACAGCCGCAAAGTCGAGCGTGGCGGTTGTGGATTTCTGCACCACATAACGCTGCTGCTTGCAGTCGGTTGGCATGATGAAGCCCTCGAAATTAGGGGTTGTCAACTTATGATAAACGCCGCCGTCGGCTGGGTCTTGCATCGTGAGCATCCACTTGAGGTTATACATCAGTTCGTCCAAGAGGTCTGCCGTGCGATTGTTACTCTCAGGGATATTCAGCTTGATGGCATCAAAACGCGCCTTGTTCATTTCGTAGGAACCGAGCATGATGCCGATGGAAAAGGCAGAATTGACAATGTACTTGTTGTAGTCGCCTGCATCATACCAGCCTCCAGGCGAGGAAATCACGGTGCCAGCAGGACGACCTTCGGACACAGCCGATGGATGCACGAGCACCTTCGTGTCGGGATGTCCCAACGGACGGGCGAACTTCCCAGCATACTGCTTTTCGATTGGCATACCTGAACGAATGAGATAGAACGCCTTGATGGCAGCCTTCGTCACGTCCTCCAAGGCATTTTCCTGAATGGTAAACGCAGGCGATGTTTGCTTGCCATATTTCAACATGTAACGTCCTGGTTGCGTCAACTCGCTGAAATCCACCACAGTGCGTTCCTTGTCCGACCAAGGCGACTTGGCTATTCTCAGCATTTTGGGTTGCACATTCACCGTCTTTCCCTTCGCATCCACAATCTTCACATGACTCACGTCTGCCACGCCTTCAATCGTTGCAACTTTCTCTTGGTGAGGATTCATCCCCACCTGATTCACTCTGATTTGAGCCGATGCACCTACGCATGGCAGCATCAAGGCAGACAAAAGGACTGCACTCTTGATTTTCATCACCTGTTTGTTTTTCATACGTCAATTTATTTTTAGTTAGACCATAATCCTCCAGCCGCCGTGCTCTTCGGTTCCGCCGAAGCCCCCTTTCCTACATCTGCCCGCTCTCAATCAGCAAGATGCAGCGCTCCGTGAGCCTGTCATCCACATCGGGGTCGTACTCCTTCTTCAGGCTCGCCCCAAAGAGCGTAGCGAAGGCATTGTAGAATCCCGCCTTGAAACCACCCATGTACGTCTTAATCAACTGATAAGACGTCTGGTTGCACTGGCGGTCGATGAGCTTGATGAGCAGTTTTCCCTGCGAGAACGTCAGTTTCTTCAAGCGGGGCTTGTACCGTTTCATCAACTCCTTCTCCATCTGCTTCAGATAAACGTCGCGCGACTTCTTGTCGGGCAGAGAGTCCATGTGCTGAATCTGCCGTTCGATTTCGTGCTGAATCTCCTTGGCAATCGGATACACCTTCTTGATGTTGGCAGCAATCTTATAGTATTTCTTCGCCTGACGCTTGCTCTTGAACACCAGCTTGTCGAAGACATACACATCGTTCAGCACGAACCACGGAATCATCTCACCCTCATACTCCACCTCGCCAGCATACCCGATGCCATGCGCGAAGATGGGAGCACCTGCCAACCCCTGCACATCCGCGTCCGTAGCCTCTATTTGAGCTGAAGCCGTAGAGACGAAGCATGAAGAGTGAAGAATGAAGAATGAAAGAATGAGAACAAGAATGGCCACAGCTCTTCTCCTTCCGTTCATAGGAAAAGAAGCGTTCCATCTGTTCATCATAAAAACTAATCCTTCATTCTTCATTTTTCACACTTATTATTTCATTCTTCACTCTTAATTCTACATTCTTCACTCTTCATTCTTCATTTTACTTCTCGTTCCAAATCACCTCTGCCACGGTCACACCCACAGCCTCCAAGGTGTTCTTGTCGATGTTCTGGATATTGTCCTCAACGGTGTGCCACGTATGGCAAAAACCGCCACCGCCCAGGTCGCTGCCGATGATGTCGATGCAAGGAATGCCCGACTGCATCACAGGCAGATGGTCGTCGGTCACGTAACCACCTTCCTCAAACTTGAAGAACTGGTCATAGCCCAACGACTGCGCAAAGCCCCACACCTTATCCACCAAGCGAGGTGCATTCCGCTCAGAAAAACCTTCCTTCTTGAACACCGTCTTCGGTCCACCCACCATGTCGAGCAGAATGCCATAGCGAGCCTGATAGCCGTCCACGTGGTGATACTGTGCCCAATACTGCGAGCCCAAGCACCATGTGCGGTCGCTCTCCTCTCGGTTTTCCTCCCAGGCAGGAGTGCCACAGTCCTCTGCATCCCAGCAAATCAAATCGACGCCGATGCTCGGAGCCTGCTGCTGCATAAGTCGAGCCAACTCCAACAGCACCCCCACTCCACTCGCACCGTCGTTGGCACCGTCAATCGGAGTTTTCTGCTTCGACTTGTCACCGTCTTGGTCTGCCCACGGACGCGAATCCCAATGCGAGCAAATCATGATGCGCTGTGGGTTGTCCACATTGAACGAAGCAATGATATTCGTGGACTTGATAGGCGAGCCATCATAGAGTTTCAAGTCTGCCGTCTGGCAAATCACCTTTCCACCAAAGTCCTCAAACTTCTTGGCAATCCATGCTCCACACGAATCATGGGCAGCCGAATTCATCACACGAGGACCAAACTCACATTGCTTGGCAACGTAAGAAAATGCCGAATCCACCGAGAACTTTGGTGCTACTCGCTCATAACTCGTAGCCACCTGTTTGGGGTCATGCTTACAACTCACAACAACCGCAGCACAAACCATCATCACGATTGGAAGAATCTTTCGTATCATCGTTTCTATTTGGATAATTATCGTTTCCACCGTTTCAAGAGAAAAGAAAAAATGAAGCGTCTCAACCTTTATCCTGATTCATCCTCCATTTCTCATTTGAAAATCTGGCTGCAAAGTTACGTCTTTTTCTCTATAGGCTCATCATCCCAAACATTTAAAAAGCAACAAATTTGATTAACAAACAATAAAAACTGAAAACCAAAGCATCAAAAACCTCCGTAGTGAATGAAAAACAGGAGGGGAAACAGACGCAATTCTTATGAGTTTTGGTCTGTAGTCTTCATCCTCGGTAGTCATGGTTTGCAGTTTCGCACAAATATGCTTGGCTCTGTAATAACTCTTCAAACCTTCCTCGTTGGTAAAGTCATAAAACTCTCCACTGCGCATCTTCTCAAACTCAGTCCATCATCTTCTTGTGTTTTTGTGTTAAGTTATCGTTATTTAATTGAACCTTATTTCTTCCGTTACGTCGTTTCTTTTTAATCTCCTGGATGACAGAAACAACAGAAATCACTACGCCCAGCGCACCTACGAGCAGGCATATTAAATCAAAATTCTCTTTTGCCCAAGACATGATTGTTTCCATATCAATTCCCGATTTATCTTTTTGTCTTACAAAAGTAGATAATATCCTTAAACCATGCAAATCTTAGGCAATAATTACCGTTAAGACTTGCTCATTTTTAATGATTCCGCTGATGCCGTTTCATGCTTCCGCATCGCTGACGTTCTCTTTCGGATGCACTGAATCGTTTTTTCGATTCTACTGAATTGCCGAGCCCTCGTCATATAGTTGAATCAAAGAAATGCTGTAATATATCTACATGCACTGCAGACAATGTCCAAAAGTTCTGAACCCAAAAGCATTCCTTTGCCCCTTGTCCCTCATGTTCCTATTGAGTTACGCCATGCTAAAAGGATCACCGCTACAAGGCGACTTCATAATCTTCTTAGTAAAAAACGTGAAAGACCAACTATTTTCTACACACTTCTGCATATAATCTCCAAAAAATATATAACTTTGCGTCCAAATGTAAATATAATCAAGAACTATAGCTAAGATAAATCGCTTAAAAGTAGTGCTCTTCGAAAAAGAGAAGGGTGGCAAATGGTTAGCAAGCCAATTGGGGAAATGAACATATTTTGTCTCTTATGGTGTAGCAATACAACACAACTATACCCAAACACAATTGATAAAATTGCTAAATTCGCCAATTATTGACAAACGCGATTTACTTGCCTTAAATTATTATGTCAATGGCAGAAAACAATCAAAACACGAGTGCCTTATATAAGGACTTCCAGAAGAGATTCAAGTTGCTTGCAAGCAAGAGGAAATTTATTGTTGAGAACACTCTTTCCAACATTTTCACCATGCGTTTAATAGGAAACAAAACGCATGGTGATATGGCTGAAATCGGAATAGCAGAGTTTATACATCAATTCATGTACGATTTTGATAGTCGCCATGTTGGTAAGGATTTGTTTCGTGCTAAGGAACATGAAGAAGACATCGTTATCATAAATGAGTTGACAAAGCAAGAAATACCTGTGAGCCTAAAAGCTTATGGTGACGGCCCATTGCAGTTATCAACAGACAAGGATTCTAAAATGTTTCCTAAATTGTGCGAATATGGAAAGGAAATATCAGATACTCGTATTATTAGAGAAATTTTCGAATCTGACGCATTTTCTTCACTTGACTCTGTAAATGTTATGCCTTTGATATACAGGGAAAAAGCCAAGGAGTGTAATATTATGGTTTTTGACTTCGACAAAATGAAAGAAAAAACCAAGAAGATACTCTATGTAGATGAGAGGGAAAAATATGATGAAGACTCACAGTCTACTGTTTCGGGCAAAGGACGTTCTCATCCAATCTACATGTTTATTGACGGAGAAGGAAAGTATATTTGTGAGGTCCGTTATGGTAATGCTGCGGCTAATGCTTTACAGCGTGGTTTTTGGACTCACACAAAAAATGCTGTTGGTTATTTTGAGAGTTTGACAAATGGCTGGATTTCTTATGACCACAATTTGACTCTTGTTCAACTTTTCCGCTTAGCATTGAACAGTACAGAAAATGGGCATAAGAGTGCAAATGTCATTCTTCAAACAGACATCGACAACTTGAAAAGAAGGTTCTAAGGTTTGGCTAAACAAAAATCAAACCCTAAAAAATTAGATTACACAAAAGACCCAAAAGAATTTGAATAATTCATTTCTCGTCATTGTTGTAAAAAGTTAAGAAATCCTCTTGAAAACACGTTAGCCAATATCTTTACAATGAGGTATATAGGCAATAAGACACATGGGGATATGGCTGAAATAGGATTGACGGAGTTTATCCGACTTTTCATGTACGACTTCGATTGTATAGATATAATTGGCAATACTAACAATTTGTAGATAATATGGGATTTAAATTAGATATGTTTGGCCATGTATCAGAGGTGCCTGAAACAGAGGGCATTAAATACACTGGTTCAAAGTTGAAGATATTGCCCTACATCGTAGATATGATTGCAGATTTGAAAATCGGTTCTGCCCTTGATGCTTTTAGCGGAACTACTCGAGTTGCTCAGGCTTTTTCACAAATAGGTTTTGATACAACAGCCAATGACATCTCGGTATGGTCCAATGTTTTTGCGACATGTTATCTGCTATCAGGAAAAACAGATTCTTATTATATACCAATGATTAAAGAATTGAATTCTTTAAAAGGATATAAAGGCTGGTTTTCAAAATATTACGGAGGAGAAGACGCAGAAGGAAAGAAACCTTTCCAACTCAAAAACACAATGCGCCTTGATGCTATCCGTGATAAAATAGAGGAGTACAATTTGCCGTGGGAAGACAAATGTGTTTTATTAACAAGTTTGATATATGCAATGGATTCTGTGGATAATACTCTCGGTCACTATGCTGCTTATCTATCAGGCTGGTCGCCAAGATCTTATAATGACATAGAACTAAAATTGCCTAAACGTCACCCTATCCAATCGACAAATAGGGTAGTTCAAGGGGATGCTTTTGACATAGTGAAAGAGTATCATGATTTGGTATATCTTGATCCTCCATATGGTTCAAATAACGAGAAAATGCCACCAAGCCGTGTGCGGTATGCTGCATATTATCATATTTGGAAGTCTGTAATTCTAAATGACAAACCAAAGGTTTTTGGAAAGGCTAATCGTAGAGAAGATAGTCGTGATACAGCATCACCATCTATTTTTGAAGAATACAAGAGAAATGAAGAAGGAAATTTCATAGCAATGCAGGCTATTAAAGACCTTATTCAGCAAACAAACGCACACTACATTTTGCTATCCTATGGTTCAGGAGGAAGAGCAACCAAAAAAGAACTCAATGATATACTTCATTCCAACGGAAAAGTAATTGCTGCAAAAGAAATCAACTACAAGAAGAATGTCATGAGTAATATGAGATGGACAAATGAGTGGATAAATTCTGATGGCAAGTACAACGAGTATTTATTCCTTTTAGAAAAATAAGAACTATGAATGAAAGAGCAAAGAAAAGACCAAGAGTTGGATTTTTTGATATTGGTTTAAAAAAGGGAGATTTCTTATACTACAAAGAAGATTCGACAATAATTGTAACTGTTGAAAACCAGAGACAAGTCAAGTATAAAGGCAAACTAACTTTCCTTTCTACCATTACATGTGAACTGAAGCATAGAGATTACAACTGCCAACCATCACCATTCTGGATTGTAAAGAAAACAGGTAAAACATTAAAGTCAATGCACGAAAGATGGTATAAAGAGAATATCTAGCTAGATTATAGCTCATTTCCTGACTTCATCACTATTTCAAAACGCACTCGTAACTCATTGAAAATCAATATATGTATTTTTGCGGGTGTCGCATTTTTTAAGGGGGGATAGAATCTCGTACCCCCTACGAGAAGAAATTGAATTACACGATTCTCACGAGAGATAATTTTAGCACGGATACCGCATTGATTATCAGTGATGACCAAAATCTGTATGCCAAAACAGAAAAAATCAGTGGGTTAAGTATTTCCAAATTGAAATGCACAAGCCACCACATGGAGGAAGTTGCTACCCCAAATGAATTCAATGTCACATTCGCTATAACGCTCCAAAGGAGGCTATGGCTAATAGATGTTGAAATTATACATAGTTGAAGAGTTGGTCATATTTCTCCATATACTTTTCCAACACCTTCTGCACGTTTTCAGACGTTCTTTTTACGACGAAGATACTTCGCCTTGACTATCTCATAGGAGTTTCGTGTCAGTTCCTGCAACAAGTCATTCGGAGCAATCTGCGGATTGACGCCTATCCAGTGTTTGGGTGATTCGTTGTACGGATTCCCAATGCACTCATTCTGTGCTTTCAGGTCTTCAATGCGCTCTGGTTGACACTTGAGCGAAATGACTGAGAAATCATTGCAATCAAAAAATGAGAACATGTGCCCTGCCACGTAGAACACCAACACGCCCTCTCCATTCTTGAACTTCTGGAATGGCAGCTTTTCCTCTACATCATCGCCTAACGACAGGCAATATTCACGATAGTCTTCTATGTTCATCATGCTAAGTGTTGATTCCCCAAAACACTGGGGATTATTATCAACCACGAATTTCACGAATTAAACGAATTTTGCATTGAATTTTATATAATTTCTCTAATTTGAAAAATGCCAGCATTTTTTTCGTGAAATTTAATAAAACAACAAGAAAAATAATTGACTACGCAGAGCAAAAGTTTCGTGAAAATTCGTGAAATTCGTGGTTAATAATCATTCCATGTTTTTGTCGTGACTTTATTCAAGAATCTACTTACTTGTCGGCAGTTGCCTGGGCAGCGGCTTGCACTTGGCGCATGACACGGAGGAAGTTGCCGCCCCAGATGAGCTCGATGTCCTTTTCGCTGTAGCGTTCCCGCAAGAGGCGACGCGTGAAGTTGATGAGTTCGGAAGCGGATGCGCAACCGGTGATGCCTCCATCGCCATCGAAGTCGGTGCCGATGCCTACGTGCTCAATGCCCATCACGTTGACCGCGTGGTTGAGGTGTTCGATGGCATCGAGGATGGTGGCTGGTTCTGGGTCGGGACGCAGAAAACCGTGGTAGAGGGTGACTTGCGCCACACCTCCCGACTTGGCGAGGACACGCATTTGCTCGTCGGTGAGGTTGCGAGGATGGTCGCAGAGGGCTCGCGAAGAGGAATGGGAACAGACGATTGGGAGGGAACTGATGTCGATGGCATCGTAGAAACTCTTCTCACCACCGTGACTGAGATCGACCATCATGCCTACGCGGTTCATCTCTCGGATGACCTTAGCACCAAATTCGCTCACGCCGTTGTGCTCATGATTACCACGTGCAGAGTCGCAGATGTCGTTGTCTCCGTTGTGGCAAAGCGTCATATACACCACGCCTCGCTTACGGAACTTCTCCACGTTCGAGAGGTCGAGACCGACTGCATAGCCGTTTTCGATGCCAAGCATGATGGCTTTCTTTTCTTCGTGCTTCAGGCGATAGAGGTCGTCGGGGGTGTAGGCAATCTCCACAGCCGTGCAGTTCTTCGCCACCATGTCCTCAATCTGTGTGAGGATGCGGTTGGCTTTGGCAGTGGCGTTCTGCAAGGACACTTCGTCGCGCTCCTGCTGCTGCAAGTATGCCACCATGATGGTGGAGTCGAGCTTGCCCTCGGTCATCTTGTGAAGGTCAACGAGGATTTTCGGGTCGCGCGAAGCGAAATCGATGTTTTGCGAGAAGAACATGGGCGTGTCGCAATGGCTGTCGAGCGAGAGGACACGCTCGTGGATGCGCTTGGCAGCCTTGAACGACATTGCCTCGCGAACGAGCCAGGCAAAGAGAGGCTTGGCGGATGAGCCACTTGCTGAAGCAAGCGGCACATTGGCGGTGGCTACCATGTTTGCGTAATCGTCTTGCAAACATTCGGGATGCCACTGCACGGCAAGGATTGACTTGTACTCGGTGGATTCCACAGCCTCAATCACGCCATCTGTGCTCCGTGCCGACACGCGCATACCAGGAGCAGCCGACTTCACAGCTTGGTGATGGAAAGAATTGACAGCTATTTCGTCCTGCTGGAACACTTCGTGCAGCATGGTGTCGGCATCGATTTGGATGGTGTGGGAAGCATCTTCGCGCGGCATGTCCTGACTGTGCTTGATGCTCACGCCCTCCGCTTGCGAATAGATGTCCTGGTAGAGTTCGCCTCCGAGTGCAGCGGTGATGACCTGTATGCCTTTGCAAATGCCGAGCATCGGAATCTGACGGTCGGCAGCCAAACGCGCCAACAGCAGTTCTTGTTCGTCGCGCTCAGGACACACGGAATGCAACTGAAGAATGGGTTGTTCGCCCAAGAGCAGGGGATTGATGTCGCCTCCTCCGCTGAAGAGAATGCCGTCGAGCGAGTCGAGGTAGTCTTCCAAGTCGTGCAAGACTTTCTTTCCGTGTACGTTCGGAATGCGAAACGGCGGAATGATGACGGGGATGCCTCCTGCCTGAAGCACCGACTGATAGTAGCCTTCGGCAATCGTGCATTTTTGGTTTTCGTAGTTGCCCGTGATGCCAATCACAGGACGCTGCTCCCTCTTGGTGAAATCGCTATTGAGGTAATTGTATTTTTCTTGGAACATAGACTTAAATGAAGAGTGGAAAGTGAAAAATTGCTATCCAGCGAGAACTCACAAACTAATAAACTTAAAAACTCAAAAACTAACATAAGATTGGTGCTCTATCGCCGCAGTTTCAACCTGCAACGGGCACCTCCCAACATCTCGACGATGCCTTTAAGTTCCATCTCGAACAGAGCAGAAGTGACCTTACCGACATTGATGTTGGTGTCGATGGCGATTTGGTTGATGTGCTTGTTTTCCACGTTGCGGAGCGAGTCGATAATCTTTTGTTCGTCTTCGCTGACATCGGGAAAGAGTTCTTGCTGCACCAGCTGCGTTTTCTTCGCCAATGGGTTTTGCCAATCCATCGCCTCCAAGAAATCGTCGAGACAGGTGATGAGCCGAGCCTTGTTGTGAGCAATAAGCTGATTGCAGCCCTTGCTGTATTCGTCATACGGACGACCAGGAAAGGCGCAGACTTCGCGGTTGTAGTCGTTCGCCAGTTCTGCCGTGATGAGAGCACCACCCTTTGCCGCACTTTCCACCACGATGGTGCATTGCGACATGCCAGCCACAATGCGGTTGCGACGAACGAAGTTGCCTTTGTCGGGACGTGTGTTCGACATGTACTCCGTCAGCAGTCCGCCTCGCTGCACCATCTTGGCTGCCGTTGTTCGATGCAATGCAGGATAGATGGTGTCGAGTCCATGCGCCAGCACCCCCAGGGTGTTCATGCCATTTTCGAGTGCTGCACGATGAGCATGGACATCCACACCGTAAGCCAATCCGCTCACAATGAGCGTGTCGGGATAAGCCTTTTGCAGGTCGGCAATGAATGTGCGACAGATGTCCTTGCCCATCGACGTGATATTACGCGTCCCCACCACACTGACAATATGCTGCGCATTCAAATCGGCATTGCCCAAATAATACAGCGCCAAAGGGGCATCGGGACATTCTTTGAGCAACAGCGGATAAGCCTCATCGTCGAAGCAGAGGCAACGGATGTGCTTCTTCTCGGCAAACTCGTATTCTTTCTTCGCCACGTCCAAGGCTTCGTCCACGTCTTGCAGCACTTCGACGAGTTTGTCGGTGGCATCGGGAACTGCGTCACGAATGTGTTTGCGATGCTCGAACACAGCCGTAGCACTTCCCATTGCGTCGTAGAGCATACGGGAACTGACAAGGCTGAGACGCGGAATGCGCGTCAATGCCATAGTGAAAATGATTTCCTGAGCAGTCAAAGGACAGATACTGATTTGAAGTGAAAAAAGTGTTGACTTATTTAACAGAAACCTTCAGAGGGCTCTTCAGCTGCTGAGCGAAACGAGAAAGGTAAGCTTCCCAATCGGTGAGCGACTGGAAGTTGGTGTTAGGATTGCGGCTCCAGCCCGAACCGAAGTAATAGGTGTAGAAAGAAGAAGGCTTGTAATTGCTGATGCCGAGGATGTGACCGCAAGCACCTGGCAGACCTTCGCCAGCACGGTATTCCATCTTGGCAGGCTTCTGTGGATAGACAGCACCTACGTAAATCTTGCCAAAGTCCTTGTTCTGCTTGGCACGATACTTCTCCTTATACTGATTAGGGTCGCCCAAGTCCTCATAACCCATGTAGGCAGCCGAGTTGTTGAACACGTAAGCCGTTGGGTTCTCGTTGTGAACAATGATGCCCGTTGCGATTGGAGTGACTTTGCTCAATCCGTTGTAAGTGACAACAGCCTTGTTCAGCTGCGAACCAGCATCAAGGGTGATGACACGAGTCTCAGTGTAATCCTGACCATTCAGCGTTTCCTTGCCATAGACCAACTTGACGGTGAAGCGAAGCGGACCCTTGTCGAGAATCTCGTATTCGGAGTAGCACTTAGGATAAACGATGTCGGCTCCGTTGTTGGCAAGGATGGCAGTAGTGCCAGCACCAAGCGTAGGTCCCACCTTGTAGCAGTCCATGCCTGTGCCGTGGTCCACATGGTAGCTGACAGCATTATAGACATCGTCTGCCAAGTCGTTCTGACCAAGTTTCTGAAGCTTGCTTCTTACACTGCTCACTTCCTTGTCCAACTCCTGTGCATAGCGTTCAGCCACCACGAGTTTCGACGTGCGCTTGTTCCAGATGTCGTAACCCCATGCACGCTCACCGCTCTTCTGCAAAGCTGGACCATAGCAACGGAAAGCAACGAGGTCGTTTTCCCAAGCCATGTCGTCAACACGCTCTGGGAACTGACGACCAAAGACGCGAGGCTCATAGAAGCTGTGGATGCCAGGCTTCACGTAATACACCGATTTCGCCTTGGCACCAACGGCTGGTTGGAAAATCAGTTTCTGATCGTAGGTGAGCTGCGAAGGAACTTCCTTGCCGTCAGCATCGGTGACAATGAACTGGTTGGTGTTGCCTAATTTCTTCTGAAGCGTAGCCAATGGAATCTCCACCATTTCCTGGGTGCGAGCCGAATTGAGCGAGTTAGACACAGTGACTTTCACGGGATTGGCAGCCTGCAAACCTACTGCAAGGAGGACTGCACTGAGAAGCGAAATGATTTTTTTCATACCTGATAGAATATTATAGTTTTCTTCGTGCAAATTTAATAACTCCCAAGCATAAATCAAAAGTTTTGCAAAGAAAATCGTTCTATATTTTGAGGATTGGGGAAAAAGAAGTAATTTAGCAGACTTCTAAATGAAAGGTCAAAATCAAAGGTCAAAGGTCGAAGGTCAAAGGTCAAAAGCAACCTTAGACCCCAGACCTTAGACCTTAGACAAATAAAGATACCCAACATGCACATAGCGTTCGATGCCAAAAGGTTTTTTCTGAATTTCACGGGGTTAGGCAACTACAGTCGCACCACCATTGACATTCTTCGCGAAAGCAACGACGAAGACGAATACTGGCTGCTTTCGCCACGCATTAAGGAATGTGCGGAAACCAACCCATTCCTGCGCGACAACCATTGCCACACCATCAGACTCAGTGGTGCGTTCGACCGTAGTTTTGGCATAGCCTCACATCTGAAAAAGAACGGCATCGGCATCTACCACGGACTGAGCAACGAACTGCCTGTAGGTCTGAAACGGAACGGCATTCGCAGCATCGTCACCATCCACGACGTGGCATTCCGCACCTATCCCGACATGTACCACTGGATTGACCGACAAATCTACGACCTGAAATGGCGATACGCCTGCCAACATGCCGACCACATCATTGCCATCAGCGAATCAACAAAGCGCGACGTGATGAAATTCTATGGCGTGGAAGAAAGCCGCATCAGCGTGATTTACCAACCCGTGCAAAAACTGTTCTACTCCCCTATTCCACTACAGGAAGCACGAGTCTTGGCAGAGAAAAACGTGGAAAACCTGCCGCAAGACTACCTGCTCTATGTAGGTTCCATCAACAGTCGCAAGAACCTCTTGGGCATTGTGAAAGCCGTGGAAAAACTGCCGAAAGACGTGCAGATTCCGCTTGTCGTGGTGGGTGGTAGCACACCTTATAAACAAGAAGTGCTGCAATACATCAGCGAACACCATCTTGAAAAACTCATCATCTTCCCCCAGCGCATCGCCGACAACCGCAGTCTGCAAGCCCTCTACACCTCTGCCCGTGCATTTATCTATCCATCTTTCTACGAAGGTTTCGGCCTGCCCGTCGTAGAGGCATTGCTGCAAAGATGTCCCGTCGTGACCAGCAACGTGTCATCCTTGCCCGAAGCAGGAGGCAAAGGCGCACTCCTCGCCAACCCTTACGACTACATGGACATCTGCCATTGCATCGAAAAGCTCCTCATCGACAGCAAAACCCATCGCCGCCTCTCCACCGAAGGCTACCAATACGCCCGCACACAATTCAACCGCACAGAGATTGCCCAACAACTAAGAACGTTGTATCGGCAACAGCTTTAGGCACAAATTCATTGTTCGTCGTATTTTATTCATGATGAGGGAAAAAGTAAGTCGTTGCATTTAACAATAAAACGCCTTAATGAAAGTTTTTTTTGAAAAAATCCCCCCAAAATATTTGAGAATAGCAAAAAAAACATTATCTTTCGCCCGTTACAAAATAGAGTTTTGCAATAGAATATAAAAAAGTCGCTCACAAAAGATGCCGTTCACAAATTTTTTTCCTACATTTGTAACGTCATTCCAATGTGAATGAGCAGTCATATAGAGGAAGCGTTTGGCGCTATTCCACTTTAGTGAATCTCGACAACTCACTTAGTACGAATGGAGTAACAAAAAGCATCTTCCGTAGATTTGTTGTATGGTGTCATTAATTTGGCATCCATATTGTCTATGGTGTGAGCGACTTTTCTTATTCATCGTACAGGCAGTCGAGAGCCTACTAAAGGAGTAAGGGAGTAGGTTCACACCTTTTTTATATGCTGTCGGACTTTAAAAAATTTAAAGCGACATGCCTGTACTGAGAACTTTCATTGAGCATGCAAGTAATATCTGGTGGGGAATTATTCTTGCCTTAGTAGTGACAGCATCTTTATATCTTATTATTTATACTCTTGCTGGCAACAGAGGACAACTACATCCCCTGAGTTTTCTTATTGCCATCCCCCTTCTTGTCTTATTGAGCATACAATCTTATCTTCTTTTGGGAGCCATCAGCATTAAACATAGTTGTGACGAGATTTCGACATGGATTGATGCTTTTGTGCCAGAGCAGCCCAATGAAACATATCCTATTCCATATAGTCGTGAAGATGTTAATCAGGCACTAAGCCAATTAGCCTCAACTTTTCCAGTCATTACAACCTTGGTTGATGCAGATGACATCGCCACCAGTGGCAATAGTTCTCTTGGCGAAGCCATCACTAAACGTGCCAATTCTTATTTAAATTGGTATATTGTTCGCCGATTAGCCTGGAGTTTAGGATTTATCTTGCTGGCTAGTTTGGGTATTCTAGCACTATCTGGCATACAGAAACCCTCAACGGCCAAAACTTATAGTCAAAGACGGAATCAAAGAAGAGTAAAAAGGAGACCAAGACGTTAAACACAATAAATACTATTATGAATAACAACAACACCTATTGTCACAACAACCACATTTTAGTTGGTTTGGGCGGAACAGGAGGAAAAATCCTACGTGCATTCAAAATGCGCCTGTTTGAAGAATTCCCAGAGAAAGAAGAGCGTCAGAAACAACCCGTTTCTATTCTTTACGTAGATTCAACAGAAGAACTAATGCCTCAAGACGGAAAAGCCCGTCCTGATTTTCGTGTAATGGGATCAGATGCCTCATTCACAAGAAGTGAATTTCTCAACATCAAGGCAGTCGATGTTGAGCACATTCTTGACCACATTGGCAATTATCCTTCCGTAAAAGGAATTGTCAATAATGTAACAGCTGTAAAATCTGCTATTGGATCTTTGGGGCAAGCAGCAGGACAGAAACGTCGAGCTGGTCGTTTATTGTTTGCAGCCAATGCTGTTGGATATGTCAATAGCTTGCGTGATGCTTATGCTCGTTGTCAGACGATTTCAGGTAAGGCAGACCCTACTAACATACATATATTTGCTGGACTCTGCGGCGGAACAGGTTCCGGTGCTCTTATTGATGTCATTATTCAAACTCGCAAGACTTTCCCAGAAGCCAAGATTTCAGTCTATGCAATGATGCCTGAAATGAATCTTCCTAAGAGCGACATGGACCAAGGTCGATATTATCAGAATGGTTATGCAGCTCTAAATGAATTGAATGCTTTGCAAGCTGGACGCTGGTTCCCTCAGGATGTAACAGGAATAGGTGAAGCACACTACTACAACGATCGTGTAAAGGGTGTTGCAGATGGATTAACCATCTATAGTAATGTGAACGAAAACGGCTTAGCCGTCAACTCTCTTGAAGAACTACCTAAAATTGTCAGCGATTATATCTTTGCACGTATTTTCTTAGTTAACGAGGAGGAACAGGTGAATAGTGACCTTATTCGTGCATATAATTTTGAGAACATGGATGATTTCGCTCTCGAATATGACGAAGCGGCCAACCCAGGTGCTGATGGACGAATACCCGTGGCGCGTACAAAAAAGATAAATTCTTTTGGTATTAAGCGTGTGATGTATCCAGAGTTGCGAGTGCTGAAACATATCACTTACACTGTGGGTGAAAGTGTTCTCTATCAATTTAAATACAACAACTGGCGCGAAAACCAAGGCTTTGTTGACGAAGAACGGAACAAAGATTATCGAAAAGAATATCTGAATAGTGTTCGTCTTTCCAAATGGATGCTTGACGATGCACACCTAACACAAGAACTAAAGATTTTAGAGTCAGATGCAGATTATCCTCGCTTCAACGATTATTGGCATGAGAAAGCACATGGATGGGCAGAACAAGCAAAAAAGAATGAATCACCTTTGAACGAGCTGGATAACATCCTGGCAGATTTCTATGCTTCACATTTCAGGGAGGAAGGTGTTGAGGCTTTTTTCAAAGGCAAGGAGCGTGTTATCCCTGAGCTAACCCGCGAAATTCGACATGGTATCGAACAGGAATTGTTTGAGCGTTGGAAGGTTGGTGATGTTTCTATTGTAGAACTGCAAAAGGTTTCAAAGCTGTTATTAGAAAAGATTGCAGACATTCGCACCGACCTTGAAGAGAAATCCAAGGCTGAGAAAGATGAATATGACATGATAGATGAAGAACGCAGAGAAAATGTGGCTGAGTGGAGCCGTTTGAATGTCCTGCAACACATGGTTGGACAAGGAGCACGACGTTTCACAGAGCATCAGAATATACTTACAGATTATTACACCTCCAAGACCATGCTTCTCGCCTGGGAATTCGCAAAGAAGTTGGGCGCTAAGCTTTATATAGAATTAGGAAAAATGGACGCCGATATTTCTGCCTTTGGACAGAAGATAAACGAAGCCATTGATGAAACAGAGCGTTTGATTACAGCACAACGCAAAGTGAACAAGGGTCTTGAAGATACCAAAGGTGCCATTATCGAAGTGAGCGAAGAAGAGGCTATGGGAAAGTTTGAAACAGAACTGAAAACAGACAAGGTGGATATGCCTAACATCGCTCGACAAATCAGAGACTTCATTCTTCCAGAAGGTGATTTCATTGATTTTGGTAGATTAGCATCAAGCATTTATGTTGATAATGTCAAAGATGCTTTCGACTTGCATCTTACACAAATCGTTAGAGCCAAACACGATGAGAAGGTGGACAGCGAGAAGAAAGTACTCGGTCTGAACAATCTTACTCAGCTGCAACAACAGTTGAAGACAGATGATGACATCAAAGCTTTTGCCACAAAAATAGTAAATCAAAGTGGAGTTTTCTTGAAGCTCAATAACGACCAGATTCAACTCCATTTACGTAATAATGAAGGAAACCTGAGTCCTACAAATCCAGCAAGTATCAATAAGAAAACAATTCTTGTTTCCATACCGTCACCTGATGACAACGAGAATCTGAAACGCTTTGCTGATAAGTTAGAAGATGCATTTAATAGTTCATTCAACCAAAGCACAGCTCGAACCACTATTGTTGTTAATCGTAAAAGTCCACGCAAAGACGAGTTAAGCATTATCACCGTTGCTTATTGTTTTCCAATTCGTTCGATTGAATGGATGAAACCATACAAAGAACGATATGAACGATTCTTGAACTCGGGTAATCCAGCCACTGATGCCAACAATGCCATCCTGCTTCACAGCGAAGGAGATGGTCGTCAATTTCCATCCCTTTTTGCAGTTGATAATGCGGAAGAGATTGCGGCTGAAGCAGCGCGTTCATCAAAGGCATCATCTTCTGCTACTACACCACCTATGCCAGGGACAGCACCCGTACCTCCTCCAATCGCCCAACGAGAGATTAAACTGTTCATTGCCGTTGGTGGACAGCAATATGGTCCATACGATATGCAGATGTGCCACCAAATGGTTCAAAGTGGACAACTAACTTCACAAAGTTTGGTTTGGATGGAAGGCCTGTCTGCATGGACAGTAGCAAGTGAAGTTCCTGCACTTCATCCGCTCTTCACACCTCCAACACCTTCGGCTATGCCGCCACTGCCTCCAGTTGGATCAGTTCCTCCTCATTTGTAATTCATTCATATAAACATCTTATGGCAACAAATAAAAGAACATCAGAACATCTTCGTTACAGATATGGTATCTGTTTGAACGAGAACTGTGATAAATGCAAGTCGAAAGAAGTACAAGAAATACCGACTCGCAAGGAATTTATTTGTCAAAATCCAGATTGTGGCAAACCTCTGCGTGAGTGTCCTCCTCCGAAAAAGGGCATCTCCAAGCAAGTTCTCCTTGGCATTCTCGCAGCCCTCCTTGTTGTTAGTGGAGTGGTAGCTTATCTGCTCTTTGGTGGAAAGGAAAAGGAAAGTCTAAGCAAACCCAAACCGGCGGTTGTCGCTACGATAGATAGCGACAGTATTCGTGCAGCTCAACAGGCTGAGGATCAGATAGCCATGAAACAAAAACAAGATAGTCTTCAGGCTGTAGCAGACTCTTTAGCACGCGTAGCAGAAGAAGCTCGTCTCGCAGAAGAAAAGGCAAAAGAGAAGGCACAAAGCACTCCTGCTCCAGCCAAGCCCGTTACGCCAACAACACCTCGTAGCTCATCGGGTAGCAAAGACCTTGGTTATGCTACCTTCAAGGGAACTTGGCCTAATGATGTGAACGGACGCATGATTTTCAAGACATCTCACGTTATCGACAATCGCGACCCGAAAGGACGTATCGCTGAAGCTGGTGACTATGTCATTGGTGAATTTTCAGAAGGACACCTCGTGCAAGGCATCTGGTACGGAGCAGACAACGTGGTAAAAGGAAGCGTCATCATAGGAAAATGATATGATTAGTTTTAAGCCACTCTATAGTATTATGATACTTCATAGTATTATGATACTTCGCAGGCAACTAAGTCTGCGAAGCATCATCTTGCTATTCACTTTCTTTTCCTCACTGATAACGCACAGCCAATCCCTACACCTTTTTACTCCAGAGATGCGTCAAGCTGTTGGACGACAAACGATAGTCATGGATTTTGTGGAACGCTATTTCAGTGATTATTTCAAGAAGAGCAAGGAACTACGAGAAATACAGCTGGCAGACGATAGGGTTTTCTTCCGTCAAGGTCGTCCTGAAGATCTTCTACAATTAACCGACACCATTCCTTTCAGTATCACGTATCATGCAGCAGATGACATGTTTACTCGTAACTGCTACGAAGTCTCATGGTTCCTGAAGGAAAAGCCAATTGTTTGTATCGTCTTTCCTGCACAGTACGAACTCATCTTAGGCCACCCACTGAATGAGATGCAACTGACCGTTCAACAGGGAATTGCATCAGCTCCACCACGCGAAATTGCACCTATAGATGCAGTTTCCCTTCAGTCTGTTTCTGACAACAAGTTTGTACACAAGACGGAGCACTATCAGCTACAAAGTCTTACTGATGCCACATATTATAAAAAGGTAAATGGTAAGCCAAAAGCAATCTTTGACACGACAGATATAGAAGCCTCTGCTGCCAACTTATTGCTTGGATGCATTGAGGGAGAAGATCGCAGATTTTATGTTGAGCAAGCGCTTTACGACATGAAATCCACGTCCTTTACCACATCCCTTTCTCATTGGCTCAATTTCTGTGCAGCACAAAACATGACGCTCTACTTCGCTGTTGAAGAAGTGCGTGAAGATGGGCTGAAAGCTCTGGTCATCGCTCGCAACAGTGAGTTAGGTTACAATCACTTGCTGTCTGTCATTCTTCCCAACGATTTTATCGTCAATCCTAATGCTGTGCTCAAAGCACGTCTCAACGCTTATATTCCCACACACAACGTGAAGGATATGTTTGCAAAACCCGCTGCCAACCATAAAAAACAACACTGGCAATGAAACAGATTCTATTATTTTCCTTTCTCATTATTCTCCCACTTGCCATCTGCGCCCAAAGCACAGATGAAGTGGCTAAGAACATCAATACCATTAAGCGCGATACCACCTACATCTATGCCGAAGCCACTACGAGCAATGTCGATTCTGCCATTTACTCAGCCAAAGCCATTTTGGAAGTGAAAGTCAGCGAATGGATACGAAGTCAGCATCCAGCCGAATCCTTCGATGTCTGCATTGCTAAGGCAAAGGAGCACACCTTTGATGTGCGCACCCGTCGCGGCAACTTTCAGCGAGCTTTTGTTTATGTCAACAAACGTGACATCCTGCCAATTGCAAACCGTAGTGAAGTGGTTGTTTTTGAAGTGGCATCCAATGAGGAAACACCAATGTCAACTTCCACCAAAGCAACTTTGTCCGAGGAACCTGATATGTCTGGAAAAACTTCTCAGCCAACTATTACCCTCAAAGACGAGGAGCATAAATTGGCAACATTCACCAATCTCACTGAATTGAACGAATTCCTTATCAGCATGAAAAAACAACAACGGCTCGCAGGTTATGGCAAAGCGGATACGATGCCAAAAGACATCGATATCAACATCTGCATTTGTGACAAGCAAGGACACATTGCAGCCATGCTTCGCCGTCAGCCTGATGGCACATACATTAACCTCAACACTTTACAATCCGATTCACCGACTAACTATCCCCATGCAGCAGTATGGTTTAAACTAAAATAAAGACAAACATGAAACATAAATTATTACTCTTCTCATTCTTTTTTGTCATAAGTTCGATCTATGCACAATCGGTAACAGTCACTGTTTCCGATGGCATTGACAATGCTTCTGTTCGTTCACGAATAGAAACGACAACTTCACGGATGCTAACTGAAATCAATGCAGCACAAGTTGCAGGACGTAACCTCGACTTCAGAGCCATGAATGTGAGTCAACAAGTCAGCACTTCAATGGCTATGCTATGGGAAAACTGCCCTTTTGTATGTACTGATGAAGAAATCGTCGAACATGGCATCACGACTGGCACTGGTTATCAGATTCGCAACATACCTCTACTCATGAAGCCTTCAGGCGAACGCGAATTCAATGAAGACGAATACCAAGAAGCCGTCATCAGTTTCGACAAGCAGGGAAACGTGGAGAGTTTCTACCTCACCATTTCCATGAACCTCTACATGAAAGTCATTTCAGACAATCGTGAAGTCACCGACCTACGCCGTCGGCAACTCATCCTTGACTACGTGGAGCAGTTTCGCACATCTTACAATCAGAAAGACATTCATTTCCTTGAGCAAGTGTTCAGCGACGATGCCCTTATCATCACAGGTAAGGTCATCCAACAGCGTCATAGCGATGGAATGACATCTCCCAAGGTTCAGTACAACAAGCAAAGCAAGCAGCAATACCTAAGCAACTTACGCCGTGTGTTCCAGAACACCAAATACTTGCATGTCAATTTCGATGAAATCGAAGTCATGCGCCACCCAACCAACAAGGACTTTTATGGTGTTACTCTTCATCAAGGATGGACCAGCAACACATACCACGATGAAGGATATGTTTTCCTCCTTTGGGACTTTAGAAACGAGAATGCTCCGCAAATCCATGTACGCACATGGCAACCAGACAAAATCGGCGGCAAGCCTCTGCCTAAGGACGAAGTATTTACATTAGATGATTTTAACATAAACTAATTATAAATACAAAATATATTAAATACATGAAAAAGAATTTACGACAGGTAGGTGATAGTATATTTAATAAAAAAAAGATGTCGCAGCTCACAAAAAGATATCCTTATCAATCTTTTGTTGTAATGTCTGCTGCATTGGAGTTCTTGGGGAAATGCTATGAAAGAAATCCTAATTTTCAAGAAAGTGGTCATAGTAAAACAACCTGCGAGAATGTTATTAATGCACTTCCTTCTTTACAAGAATATAAGTGTTATTCCGATTTATACCATACATTGAGATGTGGTATGCTTCACGCCTTCACGCCTAACGGAATAGTTTTGACAAGAGGTGACAGAAACGATGTTGAAATGAATGTGATTGGCGCAAGAAAATTCTGTGAAGATTTGAGAAAAGCATGGGAAGAATTGAAGCAAATACCAGAATGCAAAAAATACCTTTTAGGAACTGAGATTCTTGAAGTTACAGGGACTGTTTCTGGTTCAACATTAACACAATCGTAAAAGTAATCATAAAATGGTTAAGCAAAGTCAATCAGCTATTCAATCATATAAAACTATTAAAAAAGGAACTAACATTGTTCTAAGTAATTATATAAAATCCACTCGTAAAGAAAACAATCAAATAGAAATCGAAAATGCATCTGTTTGTTTAAGAGATTTAATACTAAAAAGAGTTAAAGACTCTATTGACAAACTGTATAAAGAAGATATATTCCTACTGAAACACAAAATGCATGAAGTAACTTTATGCGGTAGATTGGCGATTTACCTTCAAAAACAGTTTAGTGATTTTAAGGGATATTTTATTGATATAGAATACTATTTGCTGAAAGTATCACCAAAAGATTATAAAGGTGGAAACAAAGGAAGAATTCGTTGCGATATTCTTCTTCATTCGAGAGGTTGGTATGAAAGTCGAGTAGATATCCTTTTGGCAATAGAAGCAAAATATAAAACGAAGAATCCCGCTCAAAGTATAAAAAGTGACATGGAGAGATTAAAAGAACTTGCTACTCCGTATAAAAAAGAAATGCCAGGAGATGCCGTGCATGACACATTGATGGGCTTATTTCTTAGATTTCATTTTAATAAAAAGGAAGGCTATCTTGTAAAATCGGAAGGGGATATCCCCATAGGTTTTGATGGGGAAAGGTAAGGTACCCTGTGGTTTGTATATCCTAATTGTTTACTTTAACATATTGTTATTCTTTTGTATTTTAAGTACATGATAGTATTTTGATTGTTAACTTTTAGACTTTACAGACTACTAGACAATCCCTTTGTACCATGCATTCTTCGCAAGACCACTCTTAATCAAAAAGGTCTGTCACGAAGAAGTATCGTTACAAATGACAAAAATTAATCTCTTATGATTTCAGATAAAATATTACAGACACGTTTACTCCTATTCTTATTAATACTAAGCCTCAGTCACTTGCCTCTTTTCGCTCAAAAACTCACAGTAGAAAGCATGCAGCTTCTTTCCAACGATGTAACAGCTATGACGAACCAGCGTCAGGATCTCAATGGTGAATATGCTGGAATCGTAAAGGTTCAGCTGGCAGTTGACGGTGCCAAATTCGAGGGTAATGTAATAGAGCAGACAAAACACGAGACTGGTGAGTACTGGGTTTGGCTGGCTAAGGATACCAAGCGCATGAAGATATATGCCCCAGGATATCTTCCCTTGGAGCTGAACTTTTATAAGAGCTATGGCATCAAGATTGAGCCGAAACGCACCTACCAGTTGGTAGTGGCCAGTTCGTCAGTTGTTGCTCCCCAGTCCGATAACAAAGGTTTTCTCGCCTTTGAGGTGGAGCCGAAGAACGCCACTCTGAGCATTGATGGCAGCAAGGTTGGTTTACTTGATGGGCAATACAGCAACCTTGTCAAACAAGGTTCCTATGAATACGAGGTGACGGCTGATGGCTACGAATCCCAAAGTGGTCGAGTTCAGGTAACCGACCAGACGCAGCCTGTTGTAGTACGCCTCCAGTCCTTAATGTCCACTTTGCTGGTGAGTTGTGCGACTGCAGGCGCAGAAATCTACCTTGATGGTCAGCTACGTGGCAAGGCTCCCCAAACGCTGACACTCCTGAAGGGTTCCCATCAAGTGGAAGCCCGCTTGGAAGGCTACCGCAGTTTCAGGGAAGACATTTCAGTATCGGAAAAAGAGAGTCGTCGTCTTGACATTCCATCCCTCACTCTCCTGACAGGTTCTCTCCGTGTGAACTACATGCCTTTGGGCAGTGATGTCTATGTTGATAGTAAGAAGCTGGGGGTCACCCCAAGTACCTTTCGCGAAGTTGCAGTAGGCAATCGCAAAGTGGAAGTACGCAAGGATGGCTATACCACAGCGCAAGTGAATGCCATGGTGAAAGAAAACGAGACGGCAGATTTGTCTGGCAACTTAACAGTGGCTTCCACTCCGACTCAGAACAATAGCGTCACTCAGAGCGGCTATGAGACTTTTTCGGAATCCTATAGTTCTAGTGACGGAATCGAGCTTTTTATGGTGAAAGGATTGTCTTTTGTAGTGTCTTTTAGGATGGTACGTGTGGAAGGAGGTACCTTTACAATGGGGGCTACTTCTGAGCAGGGTAGCGATGCTTTTGATGATGAGAAACCTGCCCATCAGGTGACCTTGTCCTCCTTCTGGATTGGCCAATGTGAGGTTACCCAAGAACTATGGGAAGCCGTTATGAGGGACAATCCGTTTGGTGTCAATGGTAAGGGGCTTCCGATGGTGGATGTGAGTTGGAACGACTGTCAGAATTTCATCAAGAAACTGAACCAGTTGACTGGTAAGCAGTTCCGTCTGCCTACTGAAGCGGAATGGGAGTATGTTGCCCGTGGCGGTAGTAAGTGCATTGGCTACAAGTATTCAGGCGGTAATGACCTTGGCGCTGTTTCTTGGTATGATAAAAACTCTGGCGATAAGAGACATGAGGTTGGTAAAAAACAACCGAACGAGTTGGGGTTGTACGACATGAGCGGCAATGTTTTGGAGTGGTGCAGCGACAGGTATGGAAAATACGGCAATTCTTCCCAGACAAATCCTACAGGCCCTTCTTTTGGCTCTTACCACATAATCCGTGGCGGTAGTTGGGACGACGACGCGGGGCGCTGTCGTGTGTCGATTCGGTACTACTACTCGCCAAACTACCACAGCAGCAGAATCGGCTTGCGCCTTGCCATGTAGTTCTTTTCCAAATAATACGAGTTTTTATTTGTTGTACTATCAATGGATTGCTTCTACTTTCTATTGATATAAAGATTTTCCAAAAAACAACATCAATGGAATGATAGACTATTTGTACTATCATCGTTTGGAAGGCGAAAACTTTTGGATTTCTTTGATTATCGGTGTTTTAGACATTGATCGTACAAAATGAGGCAACCCCCCAATAATGTAAGGAGAAATAGTTTTTAAAGTTAAATAATTAATATAGTAAATTAATATGAAGACTTCAAAATGTAGTTCATTAAAATATAAATACGATAATATCATTCATAATCCAAAATTATGGGATTATTATAATATTGATGATGAAAATTCAGAGAAGTTCACTATAGATGATATTTCTAATCCTGAAAAATGTTATATTTTTATAACCAAATATATAGCTTATTCTCAGAAAGATAATGTAATATTCTTGAAATATATTAATTTGCTATTAGAAGATAAGGAAGATTGTAGATTTAGAGGTTATCGTTTGTGCCATATTGTATCTACTTTTTTCTTAGGTCTCGCTTTATTCGAAAATGAATATATCAAAAAAAACATCTGTAGAGAATTGAAAAAAATAAAAGTTTTCGATACAAAAGATATTTTAGAAAAGGAATTTATTTTTGTATGGTTTATGATTTGTATGTTTCATGATTTGGGATATGTATTTGAGAGAAATCTTAATAGTGATGAAATCTCCTTAGATAATTTAAATGATGAGAAACAAACGTTAATGTCATTTCTAAAGGAAATGAAGGAGAAAAATGGTACTCCATCATATTATAATGATATTTTAGAAAACTATTATAAATATAGGGAAGGAAAAGATCATGGTATTCTTGGAGGTTTGAGTTATGCTAAATATGTCCTTGAGATTAGGAATAAAAAAAGTAGAGATACATCTTTAGATGCAAATGAAAAAGAAAAATGGAATAAAAAGTTAACCAAACTATATAAATACGTGGGGTGGTGTATATGTTGTCATAACATCTGGTATGTTCGATTTGCAGATTCTTCCTGTAAAGCAATTATGAAATACATCAATAATGATTTATACCCTTTAATACTTAATAATAGAAAAGATAAAGGGAAATACATTGACTATCCTATTATATTCCAAAACCATCCTCTGTTTTTCTTTTTCTGTCTTATTGACACCTTGGAACCAATAAAAATATGTAATTCAATATTTGATGTGCATCATGTACTATCAGAAATATCATTTGATATGTCCAAAAATGAAGCTATCCATATTTCTTCTCAGAACCAATCATACTCAAGAGTTCTTCTGGGACTCAATGAATGGCTGATAAATATAGAAAAAATTGATAATATTAATTATAGTTTTAAATTAAAATGATTATGATTATGAAAAAATTTATTTCTTTATTCATTATTCTTTTTTTGATTAACCTCGGGATTATAGATGCTCAATCGTTAGTCATAAAAGATATTTGTGAATTACAATCTGATCTCACCGCTCGTACAAATCCTATTTTGGATAAAAATGGTAAAGAGTGTGCTGTGATACGAGTTAATATTCCAAGTATTAAAAACGTGGAATTTGATAAGAAAAAAGTATTTCATCAAGAATACAATCCAGGAGAATATGTTCTTTATGTCCAAGAAGGAACGCATGAAATAGATTTTAATTTGGAGGGTTATATTAAGGGAAAGATTGATTTTACTGAATTTGATATTGATGTCCAAGGGAAAAGGGTATATAGATGTACAATAACCAATAATGATGGGAAAAACAAGGGGATTAACGATATTGGACCTATTTTTATAACTTCAAACATAGAAGGAGCAGTTGTGCTAATTGATGGATATCCAGTTGGAATGACACCAATGAAATTAGACAACATTTCAATGGGTGAACACACTCTCGCTTTGGTAAAAAAAGTAGATTCTGAAAATCTGGAGTCTGTTATCTATGCTTGTCCCGATACAATCATCAACGCAACGCCCCACCAGAAAATCCATGTTAATTTGATAAAGACAGATTCTGAGATGGATTTAGAATTTGTGCAGCATGGTGGTGGAGATTCTTGGACTGAAACATGGACCCGTTTCCGTACTCTTAAAGAGAATGGAAAAGTAGGAGTCGTAGATTTAGAAGGAAATATACTTGTTCCTTGTGAATACGATGTAGTAATGCCTGAATTACAAAATGGTTGTTTTGTGGTAAAGAAGGATGGAAAAGAAGGTTTATATTTACAAGGGAAAGGTCTCATAGTTCCAACAATTTATGATTTTACTATTACAAATCAATCCGACACAATTAAAGAGAAACTTGTGATAGCAAGAAAAGAGGGTAAATATGGAATTATTAGTCTTTCCACGGGTGAAGTTGTTCTTCCTTTTAAATATTATGAAATTTCAAGAGACAAATATAACAACTATGATGTGTTTAAAGCCTCTCTTAATGGATCTGACAGACAAATTTTTATCAGCGATGATGCAAATGAAATCCGACCATTACAATTACCTGTTTTTGACACAATATCCAAATTCAATGATGGTTTAGCAGTTGCAAAAATTAAAGAAAATAATCAACTGGTTATAATAGATTTAAATTTAAATCGGATGATTCCGATAGAAAAATCATACATAGTGACACATTGGTCAGACAATGTAATCAATGAAGGACTTTGCTGTGTACAAAATGTTGATAGAAAATTTGGTTTCATGGACAAAAATGGCAAGATTCAGATACCATGTATTTTTGATGATATTATAGATGGTTTCCAAGATGGATTTGCAATCATGAAGTTAGATGGTCAGACTGTTTTTGTAACAAATGAAGGTGAAATTCTTCATGAAAATGATTCCATTCATTTTGAATATAATTCAGAAGATTTATTATGTCAAAAGAAGATTCTTGAAATAGAAAAAAATGACAAAAAAGGTGTCATCCGTTATACTGGAGAAACTATTGTGCCATGTGAATATGAAAAATTTATTTATATTTGTGGTGACGAGGATTATTTGACAGATTATATTACAGCATATAAAGATGATAAATGTTATTTGTATGATATAAAAACAGGTAAATTATTGTTTGTATCCCCAAAAGGAATATATATAGACAGAATTAAAGATGGTTTCATCATGGTTAGAGATGAAGAAACTGAAACTTATGGATATGCAAATATGAAAGGGGAATTAATCGCCAATTGCATATATACTTTGCCTGAAGAAGTGGAGATGATGATGAATCATTCTGTGGTAATCATTAGTGAAGGATTAGCTATGATTATATTGGGTGACAGATATGGTTTTATCGACAATAATGGAAAGGTCGTTGTACCGTTAATATACACAGGCGCTATTCCTTTTTCAAACGGAATCACTCATGTGAAAAAGAACGATGGTAAGTGGATTAAATTAATTAAAGACCAACTGAAATAAATATTCAAATGATAAGATTTAAATTTATAGTTCTTTTACTTCTGTTCATAACACAAAGTATGAAAGGACAAGTAATAAACGTAGTGGATGTTATAGAAGATGGCGTTGATTCAACGGCTTCCACAAATCCTGTTTATGATATAAATAATAATCTTTGTGCATTTTTAAAAGTTATAGTAGATGTGAAAGGAGAAATCACTTTTAAAGGAAACATTATAGGTAAGCCTGTTAAATCCAATGATATGTACACCATGTCTGTTGCTGATGGTACAAAAAGGATTAAGTTTATGCATGAAGATTTTCTCCCTGGAGAAATTGAATTTAGAATGTTTGGTATTTCTGTTAAAGGTGGGAAAAACTATTTGGTAAAGATGCAAGTAGATAATGATCATCAAATGTTATCTGATAGTACTAATCAGACACTTCAATATCTAACGATTAAAGCAAATGTTCCACTAAAAAAAATAAAAATCGACGATGAAGAATGGACTATTTCTAATGGTAAGGCTAAAAAGTTGATAATAGCAGGTAAACATAAATATGTAGCGGAATCTGCTGACGGAATAAAAAAAACGGGATATGTAGTCGTAGAAAATTCAGGTTATAATACTTCACTTTATTTGGATTTTAATAAGTAGAAACTATCAATCACTAAAAACATAATAATTATGCAAAAAGTAAAATCTTTAAAAACAATTACATTATTCGCATGTCTTGTTATTGCATGTTCGATTTGTTCATGTGGAAATGATAGCAAGTCGCAAGTAAATGAACAAGCTATTAAGGATTCAATAGTTAAAGCCGTAAAAGACTCAATAGCAAATGCTGAGGTCTTAATAGCCAAACAGGATTCGATAGAAAAAGTTAGAAATTCCATTCCTCCATTTGCTGATTTATATGCTTTTTACAAGAAAGCAAATATTAAACCAACATGGAGCAAAGTGAAAAAAGAGGTTATGGATTATATGGAGAGAAGAGGATTGGAACTTGTTTTCGATGGTTCTTACAAGCGAATTGAATATGATGAATTGTCAGATTTTTCAGGACTTGCCTACGGAAAAAATGTCAAGTATGTGAAAGAATTTGATGGTATAGAACCAAACAATAGTCCACATTTTGGAATTGCATATGCAACAGACATGAACAATCTTGAGACATTGGATGTCATTAGATTTTTGTTTAAAGACAAAGACGAATGCTATCGTTACTTAGATCAGGTAAAAGCATGTGGTTTTAAAGGTAATGGAGATTATTATGTAAATAAAAACGATTATCTTTATTTCAGTATCTATGAAGAAAATGGTAATTATTATGCATATTTAACAGGAGAGCATTAATCTATTGACCAATACACAAACAATTTCATCATCTTTTTATGCCTTTTTTTGCTCATTTGCAAAAAAAGGCATATCTTTACCCCGAAATCATCGATGATGACATCGAGACGAGTACGGAAGATATACTGACTTTACTGATAAATGAGCCTTTTAACTAACTGAGTCCAAGAAAATTAATTTATCAATAAAGAATATCAATGATGAAAACAATTCGTTTAGCAATGACTCTGTTCGTGTGCCTTGTCTGCACACAAGGACATGCCCAACTGTCGTCGAATCCCGACAAGTTCTTGGGCAATATCACAACGAGTTATCAAGTGGATTACGGCAACGAGAAGTTCTACACGCTCTGGAATCAGATTACGCCAGAGAACGAATCGAAGTGGTCTTCCATCGAGGGTTCGCGCCGTGGCAGTTTCAGTTGGGGCGGCTGCGACAATGCCTACAACTATGCCAAGAGCCACAATTTTCCGTTCAAGTTCCACACGCTCATCTGGGGTTCGCAGTATCCTGGTTGGATGGACAACCTCTCTGTGAGCGAACAGTACAAAGCCATCGTGGAATGGATGGATGCCGTGAAGAAGCGCTATCCCGACTTGGCGTTGATTGACGTGGTGAACGAGGCTGTGGTGGGTCATGCGCCTGCACCCTACAAGGCTGCACTTGGCGGTGACGGAAAGACGGGCTACGACTGGATTATCAAGGCTTTCGAGATGGCACACGAGCGCTGGCCTGACGCCATTCTGATTTACAACGACTTCAACACCTTCCAGTGGCAACGGACGGAGTTCATCAACCTTGTCCGCACATTGCGCGATGCCGGTGCGCCCATCGATGCCTACGGATGTCAGTCGCACGACCTGACGGACATGAACGTGAGCAATTTCAAGGCTGCCATGCAGGAGATTCAGAATGCGCTCAAGATGCCAATGTACAGCACGGAGTATGACATTGGCACGACTGACGACAACTTGCAGCTGCAACGCTACAAGGAGCAGATTCCTTACATGTGGGAAGCCGACTACTGCGCTGGAGTAACCTTGTGGGGATATATCTACGGACGCACCTGGACGACCGACGGCAATTCGGGCATCATCCGCGACGGCAAGGATCGTCCTGCCATGACGTGGTTGCGTGAGTACATGAAGACGGATGCAGCCAAGAACGCCAAGAGTCCTTTCCCTGGCATGGTGAAGAAAGCGTCCGTGTATGTCAAGCCTCAGTCGCTGAGCGTGACGAAGGACGAAGCGATGAGCATCACGGTGAATGCACGTCTGAAGACGAAAACCATCGACCACATTGACCTCTACGTGAAGAACAAACTCCATCAGACTTTGACCGAAGCACCTTACGTAGCCGAATATACGCCAACGGTTTTGGGCAAGCACGACGTGAAGGCTGTAGTCGTAGCTACTGATGGCACGAAATACGAACGACTGTCAAGCTTCACTGCCTACAATCCACGTTCTTCGTACAAAGGCGAGATTGCTCTGCCTGGCACGTTGGAGGCTGAGAACTTCGACGTGGGTGGTGACGGCATCACTTTCCACGATAGCGATTCGAAAGTGGAAGGCGACGCATCAGGCTACCGCACAAACGGCGGAGGAGTGGATATCGTGAAGGGCAACGGAGGCTATGCCATCGGCTACACCGCTACGGGCGAATGGCTCGAATACACAGTGAACGTGAAGGAAGCTGGCATCTACTCTTACGATGCTTACGTTTCATCGGGTGCCACCACATCGTCGTTCAGCCTGTCGTTGAGCACAGACAACGGACTCACACCGCTGACCGATGCCATCGCCGTGCCATGCGTGCAAGCCAACAACTGGGACAACTACCGAGCTGTGCATGGCAGACTGAGCATCCCATTGGAGGAGGGAACACAAATCATCCGCATCAACATTACGGGTGGTAACTGCAACATCGACAAGATTTCCTTCCGCCACATCGAGGTGGACAACAACATCCGAATCGCTCTTAAAGCCGACCCATCGCCTGCCACCATCAACACCAACACGACGCTCATAGCCACCACATCGTCGGCAAACAGCACGATAGCCAGCGTGAGCTTCTACGTGGAGAATGTGCTGTTGAGAAAGGTGACAGCAGAGCCGTTCGAAACGACCTTCAAGCCAACAGAGAAACGCGACTACATCATCACCGCCATTGCCACCGATGAAGACGGCAAGCAGTCGAAGATTGCCCAATACACGCTGAAGGTCAACAACAAGCGCACACCATACAAGGGTGTCATCGCCTTGCCTGGTGTCATCGAGGCAGAGAACTTCGATAAGGGAGGCGAAGGATTCACCTTCCACGACTCCGACTCCGAAGACCAGGGCGACGCAGCTTCTTACCGCACAGACGGCGAAGGTGTCGATCTCGTGAAGGGCAACGGAGGCACCGTCATTGGTTACACAGCTACGGGCGAATGGCTCGAATACTCGGTGAACGTGACGGAGGCTGGCACTTACTCTTGCGAGGCAACCGTTTCGTCGGGTGTCACAGGCTCTGCCTTCACGCTCGGACTCGTGGAAGACGGCAAGGTCACTTCACTTTGCAGAATCAACGTACCACAGACAGGCAGCAACAATTGGGACACCTACCGCATTGTGAAAGCCAACATCAACAAGGTGTTAGAAGCTGGAGAGCACATCTTCCGCATCTCCATCAGCGGTGCGAACTGCAACATCGACAAGGTGGAACTGAAACTCTTGCAGAGCAGTGCTATCGACAATGTGACCTTCACCCCTGCCAACGACAACGGCATCATCTACAACCTTGCCGGACAGAGAGTTGACGAGCACTACCGCGGCATCGTCATCAAGAACGGCAAGAAAGTTTGGAACAAATAGCGAAAACCATCTCTACGGACGAAAAGGAGCGATGGAAACTTCCCACCATTCCCTAAGTCCGTAGAGACAACGAACCAACTCAAATAAGCACAAAAGAAATTGGGCAGCACCTCTCATTGCGGGTGCTGCCCAATTTCTTTTAATGATTAGTTTGCGAAGAAGACTAATTCTTGATGAGTCCCTTCTCCATGAGTACAGGCAGGATGTTGGAAGCCGACTGCCGTTCTCTTTTCTTCTCGACCGCCTTGTAACGTCCAAGCAGCGCAGGGTCCTTTGCCAGAATCTTCTCCATCACCTCGTCTGTGAGACGTGTCACAGGAATCTTTCCCTTGGCGTTGGCTTCTGTGTCAATCAGATAGCAGTAGTGGTTGTTCAGTTTGTCCATGTTCAGCCAAATGGCAGTGGAAGCAACTCCCGCAGGGATAGCCACATCGAGAGGAGCCACAATAGAAACCACGTCGCCTGCAAGACTTGCCAGCAGTGCGCCGCCATTGATGTAGCGAGCCACGACCAGCAGTTTGTTTTTCTCGTAACGATAAGCCTGAGTATAGTTGTTCACATCGAGAGGAATGTCGTTGCAACGCAGATTGCGGCAGTTCACATAGAGATGTCCACCATACTCCACCACCAGCGCAACCTTCTTCAACACGCCGTCAGCTTCCTTGTCGCCAGTCAGAATCTTGTACTGGTCGTCAGTAGCCTTCAGCTGAGGCAGTTGCTTCGTGCGTCCTTCCACCAAGGAATCAACGGGAACCCAACGGTTGTCCAAAAAGTCATCGTATGTCAAGCAATACTTGGCATTCACTTGTGCCCATGCACTCAGTGAACCAAAAACAAGGGCTACAAGTAACCCCATCATCTTCTTTTTCATACTCGTCCCTTTTTTAAGTTTTTTAGTTTTTTAGTTTGTGAGTTTTTAAGTTTTTGAGTTCTCACGCTCCACACTCCTCGCTTCACGCTCCACACTCCACACTTCACACTCCTCGCTTCACGCTCCACGCTTCACGCTTCACGTTCATCAGTTGAAGAAATCCGTCAGATAACCAATGGAGAGGATGAAGGCACTGTTGCGGAAAGCGTCATAGCCCGACGACTCTTTGTTAGCCCTGCTCAGTCCGATGCGGTAGCGGAAATCAATAAGCAGTCTGTCGCCATAGCTACCAATACTTGGTTCAAACGACAAACCGACAGGCAGAGCAAACTCAATAGGCTTGAATTTGTCTCTCACCCTCTGCCCCATGTGCTCCTTCTTGCCGTTGTAGCGTCCCGTGAGGAGGAAACTGATTTGCGGACCAGCCTGCACAGCCAGACCAGGGATGATGTAGAACTTGGCCTGAAGCGGAATGCCGATGTAGTCCACCACCACACGCTTGTTCGTTTCATTGTATTTGGCACCCAGGTATTCATCATGGATTTCCATACTCAGACCGAAATTCTTGGTAAACATATAGTCCGCACCGAAGTTCCATGCCAAACCAAACTTGCTTTTGGCATCGTCGTTATTCGTGAATGTTGACAAAACACCACCCAAGCGCAACTTATAGCTGAATTCGCCTTTCTCTTGGGCATTCACGTTCATCGTAGTCATTATGGCGACTACAGCCATCAGTAAAAATTTCTTCATGTTGTTTTATGATTAGACGTTTAAACAGAACTCTTTTTCCACATATCTCCATGCTGGGCAGGAAAAACAACATCATCCTCGTGTCTCCAAAATTGTCTCAAAATTGCTTGTATATGCCCAACGCACTGCAAAATTAGATAAAAAATGTGATTTACAAGCCATTCGGGAGAAAGAATTTCATTTTTCAGCGAAGGAGAGGATATTTTCAAGAATGTGATAGAATAAAACAAAAATAGTCACTGTTTATTCTGAACCTCAGCGGAAATCTTGAGAGAACGTGAAAAAGAATTACTCATGCATGTTTTGCACATGGCAAGTATCAACTACCGTAATTGTGTCGCCATCAATAGTGTAGGCATAATACCACTTGTCAGTATTAGCCATGTAGTAATTTGCCCATCGGCTGATTGTGGGCTGTCGTCGTGGTAGAGTACGTTCTATGGCATACACATAGAAAATGGCTTCGCGAATATTGCGCTCCATGTCTTCAAATGAGTAGGTGTGGTGATACTTCAGGGCAACATTTCTATAAAAAGTCCTGATGTTCCTAACGGCCTGTCTTGTATAGCGATACTTATATGGCATCCTTCAGGTCGTAAACAGACTTGACATCACTCATCACCAATTCGTAGGCTTCTTCTGGTGTATAGAAGTCTTTATCCAGAGGCTGCTGCAAACAGTCATTGTCCTCGTAAAGGGACTGGTCTGTAGTATCAATGTCCATGTTTGTTTCCGTCATAGAACAATATGCTTGGAGGTTGTCATCCCCGCTAATTAAACAATGGTGCCATTAACTTTAAGTAAATGCAAAGGTATAGATATTTACTTTACTTTGCAAGTATTTTCTTAAAAAAAATGTGTGACCACACAACATCGAACAAATAATAAGTTTTTCACATGTCTCTAAGATTCCTCATTTACATGAATAACATCACTCCAATAGCATTGAACGTTCGTTTTCGTTCGGACGGACGTTCGTGGGGACATCGGCGAACGTTCGTTCGGGGCAAAACGAACGCTCGTTGGTTTAGGAGGGGAGGTGGAGCGGAGAGGTTTATTCGCTGAATTGCCACTCTGCAAGAAAAACAGTTGATACTGAGGATGGAAAAGCTGGAACAAGGGGAGGAAATCGGTGCATATTTACTGAATATGAAGGAATTTTTTACTAAATTTGCAGCGAAATCAAAAAACACAAAGAAAGAATATGAATTTTTTGGACCGCAACGAGTTCAATTTCGAACCCTCAGAGGAGGTTATTTCCACTCTGAAAAACTTTGACATCGGCAAACTCTGTTTCTATACCCGCATCTACGACCAGGGCAAGAAGAGCATCTTCTCGGAGTTCTTGTCTGAGTTGTATGGCATCAACGAAAAGCAGATTCTGCTGGGCTATGGTGCTGAAGACTTGCTGAAGAAAACTATCCACTATTTCCTGACTGATGGAGGTAGCAAGACGATGCTGATACCGAAATTCTCTTGGTGGTACTACAAGTCGATTGCCAGCGAGGTGGCTGGAACGAGCCTGCAATACCCTGTGTATGAGGATGGCAACACTTACCGCTACGACTTTGAGGGACTGAAGGAAATGGTGTATGACATCAGACCGAGGATTCTGCTCGTTGCTTCGCCTAACAACCCTACGGGCAACGGACTGACGGCAGAGGAGATGGAGGAACTGGTGAAGATGGTGCCGCAGGAAACCATCGTGCTGGTGGATGAGGCATACGCTTCGTTCGTGAGCAACGATGCCTCTTACATCAAGAAGCTCATTGAGACGCACGACAATATCGTCATCTGCCGCACATTGTCGAAATTCTATGGTTTGCCAGGTCTTCGCATGGGCTTTGGCTTCATCGGCAAGGGTGAACAGATGGAGCGTTTCGCTCACTATGCCAACATGTACCTCGGCTACGACCGCCTGTCGGAGGACGTTGCCATTGCTGCCCTGAAGAGCGATGCCCACTACCGCAAGATTGCTGAAGTGATGGCTGAAGCACGCGAGATGTACACAAAGGAACTGAGTCCGCTGCCTGGATTCAAGGTGTATAAGAGTGTGGCAAACTTCATCCTCATCAAGTACCCTATCGAACTGAAAGAACGCTTGCAGAAGGCTTTCGCCGAGCAGGACTACAAGGTGAAGTTCATGAACGAGCCAGACATCGACACGCACATGCGCATCACACTCGGACGACGCGAACAGAACCGACTCGTGTGCGACACGATTCTGAGAATAGCAGGAGAGTGAAAAGTGAAAAGTGAAAAGTGAAAAATGCCATCCGGCAATAGCTTCACACTAAACACTAAACTTATTCATTCTTCATTTTTCACTCTTCATTCTTCACTCTTCATTCTTCATTCTTCATTCTTCATTCTTCATTAATAAGAATCCATGATAGCTATCATTCTTGCTGCGGGTATGGCCACTCGCCTTCGCCCTCTCACCAACGACCGCCCGAAATGCCTGCTGGAAGTAGGTTCACGTTGCCTGTTGCAGCGCATCGTGGATGGTATCAAGAGTGCAGGACTGACCGAAGTGGTGGTGGTGACAGGTTACCGTTCGGAGATGATTCGCGACTTCATCCAAGAGCATTATCCCGAACTGACTGTACACTTCATCCACAATGCCGACTACCAAACCACGAACAACATCTATTCGCTGTGGCTCACGCGTGAATACATCGAGGGAAAGGATGCCATCCTCATGGACAGCGACATCCTCATGGACCCTCGTCTCCTACAGCGCATGGTGGAACAGACAACATCGTCGTTGGCTCTCAACCGTCACGAACTGGGCGAGGAGGAAATCAAGGTGGTGGTTGACGAGGAGATGAACATTGTGGAACTGAACAAGACCTGCGACCCAAAGACTGCCATCGGCGAGAGCGTTGGCGTGGAACTGATGCTCCAGCCTTACACCACGGCTCTCTTTCCTGAGTTGGAGAAGATGATGAACGAGGAACACCTCGAAAACGTGTTCTATGAGCGTGCCTTCGAACGACTCATTCCGCAGGGACAGACCTTCCGAGTGGTTGACACCACCGACCTTTTCTCTATCGAACTCGACACGGTGGAAGATTTTCAGAACGCCCAGAGGCTCATTCCGAAGGAGTTGTATTAATGAAGAATCTTAGAAAGTACAAAGTACAAATTACAAGGTACATACATCTCCTTTGTCCTTAGTTCTTTGTCCTTTGTACTAATTTTCACTTTTAACTTAAAAAAGGTCGATGGCGAATTACAACATCCGAAGCCTACAAATCAAGATTCTTGATATTCTGACAACGGTTGACGAGACTTGTCGGCAGCACGGTTTGCGCTATTACCTGTGGGCTGGTACGATGATTGGAGCCATCCGACACAAGGGATTCATTCCGTGGGACGACGACATCGACATTGCCATGCCTCGCCCCGACTACGACCGACTCATTGCCCACTGCCATGAGTGGTTGCCACAACCTTACGAGATGGTTTGTGCCGAGACGGATGACAATTATCCTCTGCCCTTTGCCAAGATTCAGGATGCTTCGACCACGCTCATCGAACGTATGCACCTGAAGTATGTGGGTGGGGTCTATATCGACGTGTTTCCTATCGACGGAGCTCCCGATGGCTGGTGGCAACAGAAATGGCACTTCGGTCGGTACGAATACTACAAGCGTGTGCTTTATCTTCTCTATCGCGACCCCTACAAGCATGGGCATGGACCGTCGAGTTGGGTACCTCTGCTCTGTCGCAAACTCTACACACTGAAGGAGGTGCAAGACAAGCTGCACAGCATACTCGTGCGGTACAGTTACGATGAGCAGACGCTCGTGGCTGACTACGACGACGGTTCGCACGGCATCATGCAGAAAACGGTGCTCGGCACACCAACGCCCTACACATTCGAGGACCGCACGGTGCTTGGCGTGGAACACTACGACACGTACCTTACTAATAAATATGGCGACTACATGGTGATTCCCCCTCACGATGAACAACGCCAGCACAATTTCCACTACCTGGACTTGAACAAGTCATACCATCATAAGTGAAAAATGAAAAGTGAAAAGTGAAAAATGCCATTCGGCAAAATCGCTTCTCGCTTTATACCCTATTTTTCACTTTTCATTTTTCACTTTTCACTTGCAAATGTTAGTCACAGCACCCGAATACGCACATCTCACCTCGTTCCTTCAGCAATTGCCAGACAGGTTTGCTGAGGGAGAATTGGTGTATGAAGGCAGGAACGTGGTGAGAAGATTCGTAGTAGAAGGACAGACCTTGATGGTGAAACGCTTCAAGAAAGTGAATGCCATCCAGCAAATCATCTACACTTTCTTTCGACCCACGAAAGCTGCTCGTGCCTTTCGCTTTGCCAAGATATTTCGGGAACGAGGCATCAGCACGCCTCGCGAAATTGCCTATATGGAACAAAAGGAGAATGGTCTGTTCAGCATCGGTTGGTTGGTGACGGAGGAAGTGGAAGGCAGGGAAACACATTTGGACTTGAGGGAAGTGAAGAACTACGACCCCGCACTTGCCATTGCTGTGGCAAAGCAAATCGTGAAAATGCACCAAGCAGGCATTCTGCACGGCGACCTCAACCTGAGCAATTTTCTGAATACAAAAAAGGCTGACGGCTATCACTTCCAAATGATAGACATCAACCGTTCGAAAATCCTTGACGGGGAACCCACTCGGGAACAATGTCTGAAAAACATGGTGCGCATCACGCATCGCCGCGACCTCTACGAATTCATCGTTCGTGCATACGCCAAGGAACGCGGATGGAACGAAGACGAAACCGCAAGGAAATCGCTCATTCTTCTCGATGAATTCGAGAAAAAAGGCAAAAGACTCATTAAGTAATCGTTAATAAAACCTTGGTACGATTTAAACTTCCCATTTGTCTTTTTAAAACCACGAATTACTCGAATTAAACGAATTTCTAATTTTGATTTTATCGAATTTCACTAATTTGAAAAATGCCAGCATTTTTATTCGTGAAATTTGTTTAAATAATAATTTAAAAAATTCGTTTAATTCGAGTAATTCGTGGTTGAGAATAATCTCAAGTTATTCTTCATTTATTTCTTATTGATTCATTTTCTTCCTGAATTCACGAGTGTCGTTGTATTCACGATAAGGCGTGTTGAGGTCAACGTAGTCGAAACCATGAATACGACGTTTGTTTTCTGGTGGCAGCGTCATGTAGTCACCAAAGATTTTGGTGAGGTATTCGTGCGGTTTCGCTGGTCCCATCAACTCAACGCCTTCGAACATGATTGGAGTTGGTTCTCCAAACACGTCTTTCGTCATCACACCAAAGGTCTTGTCCTCGAATTCGCCAACGAGTGTGGCTGAATCATAGTCGTGATACTTCTGGATGCGCTGGATGAAGCGTTGCAGTCCTTCGTTGGTAAATACGTTCTGTACAATCTTTGGCCACCACGACGAAGCACCCTTGCCACGCTTGTATGGGTCACGGTTCTTGTTTCTCACGAAGTCCTTCATGAAATAGTAAGCCCACACGTGCAACTGGCGCACCAGCTTGTTGTTGGAATGTCCTTCGAGCGGAAAGATATCAACATACACACCTCCCAACTGGTTGAACCACATACGCTCAATGAGCGTGGTGCTGCTGTCCATCACCTTGGGGAAAACCGTGGTACTCTTGCCGTTCACTTCGAAGCAGTTTAGCTCGTAAGGAGCAGGCAGCCACTCCTTGGCATGGGCAATGAAGATGTCCAAGTCGGGGCGAGGCATGGTGATGTCGGCATCGTCGTCCCAAGGAATGAAACCCTTGTGGCGAACAGCTCCCAACAGGGTGCCATCGGCAATGTAATAGCGGAGCCCATGCTCTCGGCACACCTTATCAATCACTCGCAGCACTTCCAACGCCCGCATCTGAAATTCTCGTATTTCGTAATTTGCCATATTGACTGTTCTTTGTTATAAGTGAAAAGTGAAAAATGGAAAACGACCTCTGGATGGTGGTTTTCGTTTTTCGCTTTCATTTATGTAATTTCATGCAAAATTATATCTTTTGTTTGGATTTTCTCTTATCTTTATTCAAAAAAAACTAACTTTGCCGTTACTTTACCCTTTTCACATTTTTAAAGAATCCCTTTCAATCCTTCAAATCCCTGATTCGTCATGAAGAAAAGCGTTTTGCTCGACCTACGAAATCTTGACAATCCGACCAGCGGATTCGGACAAATAGCCATCTGCTATGCACATTATTTTGCAGAGATGGACTTGCCTGACTTGCGCTTCGTGTTTCTCGTGCCCGAAGACTGTACGATGGATTTTGGTAAGAACGTGGAGACAGTACGCTGCACACGCAACATGAAGAAGCACACGAAGCTGCTGCCCAAGGTGGATTTGTGGCATTCGGTCAATCAGCAGCAGAAAATCCGTCGCATCGATGGTGACACAAAATTCCTGCTCACCATCCACGACCTCAATTTCCTGCGCGAAAAGAACTGGTTTCGTCAACAGAAACACCTGTTCGTGCTTCAGCGCTTGGTGAATCGCGCCGCTGCTATCACCTGCATTTCGGGATTTGTGGGAGAGGAAATCAAGCAGCACCTCAAACTGAAAGGCAAACCGTTCCAAGTCATTTACAACGGAGTGGAAAACATCGTCGATAAGCCGCAGGAAAAACCCGCCTTTGCCACGGGACGACCATTCTTTTTCAGCATTGGGCAAATCCGCAAGAAAAAGAATTTCCACCTGCTCATCGACGTGATGAAAGAGTTTCCAGACTACGACCTCTACATCTGTGGAGACGACCATTTCGACTTTGCGCAAACCATCCGCAAACGTCTCGCTACGGAGCAAGTGAAGAACGTAGTCCTCACAGGGAAAATCACTGAGGAGGAACGCATCTGGCTCTATGCGCACTGCGAAGCACTGCTCTTTCCAAGCCAGGGCGAAGGGTTCGGACTGCCTGCCATCGAAGCCATGCAGTTTGGCAAAGCCGTTTTCGTGTCGAACTGCACCTGTCTGCCCGAAATCACCGCAGGTCACGCCTATGTGTGGAAAGACCTGACGACCGAAACGATGGTGGAAGGCATTCGGGAATACCTGCATCTTTTCAAGGCAGATGCTTCCCTTGCTGAAGAAACCAAGGCTTACGCCAGCACCTTCACCTACCAGCGTCACATAGAACAATACCTGTCTCTCTACAGAAAAATCCTACAACTGAAATGAGAAAACTTGCTGTCAGACATATCCTCGTCATACGTTTTCGTCGAGTGGGCGATTCCGTCCTCAGCATGGGACTCTGCCACAGTTTGCGCCAGACTTTTCCCCATGCACAAATCGACTTCGTCATCAACGAAGGCATCCACACGCTCTATGAGCATCATCCCGACGTGGACCGCTGCATCACCTTCAACGAAGAGGAAAACCACAACCCACGGCTCTATCTACAGAAAGTGTGGAAGACAGTTCACGACACGCGCTACGACATCATCATCGACATGCGAACCACGGTGAAAACGCTCTGGTTCTCACTGTTCTCCCGTTTCCGCACGCCTTACCGCATCGGCATCAAGAAAAGCTATGGATGGGGCATCCTTTCGCACAGAGTGGATAATCATGCGAAAGGGACTGGCAATCGACTCGTTCAGAACAACATGCTGATGGACCCCTTAGCCGAGATTGCCGAACTGAAAAAAGCGAATGACTTCCGTCTGTACGTGGAAGAATGGCGCAAAGAGCAATTCCACCAACTGATGGAAGAAAAGGGCATCGACTTTTCTCGTCCTGTCATTCTCGCCACACCTACCGCACGACTGGAATACAAGGTGCTGCCAGCCGAAAGCATGAAGGAAGTCCTGCAAAAAATCATTGACAACTTCGACGCTCAGATTATCTTCAACTTCGCTGGCAAGGAACGCGACATCGCTTTGCGCTATCAGCACGAAATGGGCGACGACCCGCACATTTTCACTAACATCGAAGCCCCTTCCTTGCCCGACCTCTGCGCCTTGGCTTCCAACTGCCACTATTTCTTTGGCAACGAGGGCGGACCTCGCCATATTGCCCAAGCACTCAATGTGCCATCCTTCGCCATCTTTCCTCCCAACATCAAGAAATCCGTTTGGCTGCCCAACGAGGGCGAACGCTTTGCTGGCATCAGTCCCGACGACTTCGTGCCATACGAGGAACAAATCACTAAGAAAATGTCATACACCGAGCGCATGGCACTCCTCACTCCTCAACGCATTTGGGCACAGCTGGAGCCACACCTTAGAGGTAATATCAGAAAATGAAGAATGAAGAATGATAAATGAAGAATTTTGGTAAGTTAAAAGTTAATAGTTATAAGTTAAAAGTTCACCACTCATTGGCATTTTAATTTTTTTTTCATTCTTCATTCGGAGCGTAGCGACCATTCTTCATTCTTCATTTAATTGAAGCAACGCTTCGGCAATAATCTTCGTCGTGTTTTCCAAATTGAATTTGCGCTCTGCCAAAGCACGTGCGTTTTGTCCCATCCGCTGAACCTCTTCGGGATGCTCCAACAGGCGGTGGAGTGCTTGCACCCAAGCATCCACATCGTCATACGGCACACTGATGCCCACGCCTTCCTGGTCCACGTCGTAAGGGAAAGTGGTGTTGCGCGTGGTGATGACAGGAGTGCCTAATGCCAAAGCCTCTACCAATGTGGTCAGTCCTACGGTGTAGTTGCTTTTCCTGCAACAAATCGCGATACATTCGGCTTGGTTCACGATTTGTGCCAGTTCTCCAATCATGAGGCGATGAATGACATGAATATCCACGTTCTTGGGAACTTGAACTCCTGCCAGCACTTTCGTGTAGTCCAAGTCACCTGTCTTTTCGTTGATATACATGGTGAGTTTCGCTTTCTCCACCTTTGAGAAAGCCTCAATCAGCGTAGGCAAGTCGCGCTGTTCCTTGCCTGTCGAAATGAATCCACTTCGCTGCTTTCTTCCTTGCAACAACGAGTCGTAGAAATCCAAATCGGGTCCCCACGGCACCACTTGCAACTTCTCCTTCTTGGTTTTCGATGCTTTCAGCGACTCATCCACGAGTTGCTGGCTGAAGAAGAACATGTGGTCGATGCCTCGATAGAAGAGTCTTGACATTCGTTCCCGAAGCCATCCTTTCGCTTCCACGATGGGCTGGTGATGCCATAGGACAATCGGTTTGCGATAAAGTCCCAAAGCACGCAGGAATATCAGTCCCTCAATGCCCCGAAAGGAGGTGGCATAGAGAGCATCGTATTTCCGTCCACAAGTGAGGATGCGCCAAGTGGTGAGCCACGTCAGTTTCAGTCGGTTATCGTAGAAGGGCTTGTAGAGATGCGGAATGACCTCCACTCCGTATTTCGGCAAATGGGTGGCTCCATAGAGCAAATGGCCTGGATAGAGTCCTTCTCGCCATTCACGCAGAATGCGCTCCGTGTCTTGTGTATGATAAAAATAGACTTTCATTTCTTTTGTAAATAACTGACGCACTCCTTGAAAATTTTTGCTCCTGAGAGCCATATCGCTATTAGGTAGATGATTGCTGCCATAAGCACACGAAGCGCCAACAAGAGATAGATGTTTTCGATGCTTCGAGTGAGGAAGCCCGTGACGAGCATCGTGGCTGCGGCGATCAAGGCGAAAGGCAGGACATCCTTGATGGCATTGAGGTAGCTGAGATGGATTTCACGCTTCAAGAACGCATGCCATATCAGGAGCCAGAGAATGTAAATGCTGACGTAGCACACCACCATCAGTCGCACGTCGGACAGGCAGAACGAGACAAGCGAGGTGTGCAGCACAAAAGTCCAGTCGAACTGCTTCACGGCAACGAGGAATGCCAGCATCACAAGTCCTTGCGCAATGATATTCCACATATACACATCGCTCCGTCCTCGACTGATGAGGAAATTGAAGTAGAGAGCCGTGATGGGCATGAATGCACCGGCAATGCACAACATTTGCATCATCTCCGCACTGCCCAACCATTTTTCTCCCACGGCAATCACAATGAATTCCTTCGCCACGAGAGCCAGTCCGAACAGGGCAGGAAAAGCAATGAAACTAGTGAAACGAAGCATCTTGCGGAAGGCACGTTGCAAACGCTCTTGGTCGTCACCCACTTGCACAAACATAGGTTGCGCCACGCCTTGCACCATGCCAGTGATGAGCTGACTGCCCATCTTGTTCCATTTGTCTGCTTGGTCGTAGGTGCCCACCATCTTCTTGGTGTAGAAATAGCCAAAAACGAGCGTGAAAAGTTTGTTGTTGATGCAATTAAAGATGTTTGTTATCAACAGTTTGCAGGAAAATCCAAACATCTCCCGAATGGGCTGGAGACTAAAATGGAGCGAAGGACGGAAACCTGAGTATTTCCAACTGAGAATGGAAACAACCGTCACATACACCATTGCCTGCGTCACAATGCTCCAGTAACTCATGCCACATACTGCCATCGTTATGCCCACAATGCCTGAAACCAGCAGGGCAATCACTCCGATAATCGCTTGTTCCTTCACCCTCAGTTGCTTGAACAGGATGGCCCTGGGAGTGATGGAGAAACTGGCAAAGAAGAAGCCCAAGAAGGCATAGCGGGACAGCCAAAGGAGTTCGGGGTCGCCAAAGAACTTGACAATGAGAGGCGCACAAAACCACAGAACCACATAGAGGAAGGCGCTCACGGAAATGTTAAACCAAAAGACGGAATTATAATCCACGTGGGTGGCGTTCTTTCGGTTGGTTAACGCCGAAATAAAACCGCTTTCCTGCAACGCAGCTGCTATGGCAGAAAAGATGGCGAGTTCGCTCGCCAGTCCATAGTCTTCTTGGGACAGAATACGCGCCAAAATGATACCGAAGACCACATTGAGCAACTGCGTGGCACCATTGTTTGCCATGCCCCAAAGCAAGCCTTTTGCTGTTTTGTCCTTCAAAGAGGATGTCGCTTCATTGCTATGTGAGTCTTCCTGTTTCATAGAATCTTCATTTTCCTTTCTTATATCTTCCACTCAACCACGGCACGCCTTCAATCTTCGGCACAAGCCAAGTGCATGTCACGAGAATGAATGCCAGACACAGAATGAAATCTTCCCAATGCCCCACCATCGTGTGATGGAACAGGCGATGTGTGAGATGATAGATGATGAGCAAAGGATAATGGGCAACAAAATACACCATGGAATGTTCCCCGATGAAATTGACGACAGGCACTCGCTTCACGGGCAGAGAAAGCAGAATGCCCGCGAAGCCACAAAGGGAAAGAACCGAATTGACAATGGCACCCACAGGACGCTGCACATATTTGTTCAAACTCATGTCGTATTCACCATGATAGTGTATGTTGAGATAGACAAAAAGTCCGATGAATACGGCAGAAATGGCTAAGACCGCAGCTTTGGGAACATGGTTCATCACCCACTTCCACAAGCGTCCCAAGAAGAAAAAGAAAATGCCGAGAAACACATTGCTCAAACTCATGGGCAAGGGATTTCCCTGCTGATAGAGCCAATAACTGACGAAGGGAAACGCGACGATAATCCATCGCAGATGCTTCACCTTTCCGATGAAGTGCATGAAGAGATACGCCACATAGAAACTGAACAGGAACCAAACAGGAGCATTGCCGTAAGGACGACTAATCATGATGTTGTGTTCCCACGTGACACGTTTCTCCAAATAGGGCATGAACATATCCAAGTTGAGAAGCATCATGCCGAAGAAAATGGCATCGCCAATGATAGTCCAAGAGATATAGGGAACAAGCAAACGCTTGGTGCGGTCGATGCAATACGCCTTCGAATTGCCGCTGACGGTCTTGTTGAAATAGCCTGCTTTGAAAAAGAAAAATGACATGAAAAAAAATGTCCATGCCATCATCTTTCCACACCAAAAGTCACCGCGCATTCCGCAGAAACCTGCCACATGCAGAACAATCATCCTCAAGATGCAGATTCCACAAAGAAGGTCGAATGCATGATTCCTCTGTTTCAAAGCCATTAACTAAGTATTTGAGTGTTAAGTTTTCACTTTTATAGTCTCCTGAAGAAATAGACTAAATGTACTAAATTTATTTTTAAATTTTGCCGATTTTGCCAACTTCTTTAGGAGACCCCTTATCTATCTCTTCACGCTCCACGCCAAACTTTCCTTTTTCCCATTTAGTTGACGATGTTAATCCTCACGCCATCGTAAGAAATAGGATAGCGATAGAGTCCGCGAGGAGACTCGTATGTGCCGTTGCCTTTGCTGAGAATCACGCCATCGTTGTTGAGGTCGTATTTGATGCCACATTTTCCACAAGTGACCACACCGTTTTCTCCCAGCGTCAGTCGGTAGTCGTTACGGTCGCAGTTGGGACAAGCCAAGTCGAACGCACGGTAGTTGCCCCAATTGTCAGTTCCTACGATGATACCGCCCAGTCCGAAACGGAAATCTTTCGACAAGGCATCCAGATTGTACCGAGTCTCGCTTTGCAAAGTCTTCATCACAATCTTATCACCCGACTGGCGAATCGTGGCAAACTGCCCAAAATTTCCAATGACATTCGTGAGTTCACGATACGAAACCACCTGGAAACCACACATCACTCGATATTTCTGCGAGTAGGTGCTGGTGAGTTCATCACTGCAAGAAGTGGAAACAAAGCCTGTCATGCAAACAAGCATCAAGATGGCAAAACGAAACTTCTTCATCATAAAAAAGTACCGATGAAATCGAGGTTTTTGTAGTTTTAGAACCAAAGAACCGGGTCGGAGATGATGGCATCGATTTCTGCCATTTCCTCATCCGAGAACTTCAGGTTATTCAGCGTTTCCAGATTGTTATTCAACTGAGCCACGGACGACGTGCCAATAATCAACGATGTCACCCGTTCGTCACTCAGCACCCATGCCAATGCCATCTGAGCCATGCTCTGACCACGTCGCTTGGCAATGGCTCCCAATTTACGTGCAGCCTCCACACGCTCTGCCGTCACTTGCGACTGCTGCAAGAAACCTGTTGAACGAGCGGCACGACTACCTTCAGGAATACCATTGTCGTACTTGCCAGTGAGCAAGCCTTGTGCCAACGGAGAGAAACAGATGATGCCACTACCATTGTCGGCAGCCAGTTGGAAATTCTCGCGCTTCGCCTTCATGTCGAACATCGAACAGCGATACTGGCTCAGCAAGCAAGGCACCTTTGCCTCTTTCAGAATGTCGTAAGCCAACTGCTGTTCCTTAGGAGGATACTTCGAAATGCCCACATAGAGCGCCTTGCCCTGACGCACCAAGTCAATAAGTGCCTGCATGGTTTCCTCCACAGGTGTCACACCGTCATAACGATGGGAGTAGAACACGTCGAAATACTCCAGTCCACAGCGCTTCAGGCTCTGGTCGCACGAAGCAATGAGATTCTTGCGTGAACTGCCCGTTCCATAAACGCCATCCCACATGTCGTGTCCTGCCTTCGAGGAAATGAACATCTCGTCACGATGGCTCGCCAAGTTCTCCTTCAGGATGCGTCCGAAATTCGTCTCTGCACTACCAGGCGAAGGACCATAGTTGTTAGCCAAGTCGAAATGGCAAATGCCAGCATCGAACGCACGCAGAATCATCTGAGTGGCAACGTCGAAATCATCTACATCGCCGAAATTGTGCCACAGCCCCAACGAGAGCAAGGGGAGCTGCACACCGCTATGTCCACAATATTTGTATTCCATCCTACAAACGATTTTATAACAAAGAAGAATTTCTCATTCTCAATTCTTCATTCTTCATTCTCAATTCTTCAATAGCCTTGTCCATCTTCTCGAAGCGGAAACCAGCCATCACATCGTCCATCAACTGCTGAATCCTGTCGTTGCAGAGATTGCCGATGGAACCCTCATGCGTGTGATGGATGTCCTTGTTTGGTGTAAACTTACCAGCTTCGATGTCGAGCCCCACCTTCTTGTACGCATCGCGGAAAGGCATTCCCTCGCGAGCCAGACGATTCACCTCCTCCACCGAGAACATCGGATTGTAGATGTCGTTGTCAAGAATATGCTCGTTCACCTTCATCTTATTAATTATGTATGCAGCCATCTTCAGGCAGTCCTTCAGTTCGTCGAACGATGGAAGGAACACCTCCTTGATAATCTGCAAGTCGCGGAAATAGCCCACAGGCAAGTTGTTCATGATGAGCATGATGGTCTGAGGCAGAGACTGCAATTTGTTGCATTTCGCACGTGTCAGTTCGAACACGTCAGGGTTCTTCTTGTGAGGCATGATGCTCGAACCCGTCGTACAGTCGTCGGGCAACTTCACAAAACCAAAGTTCTGACTATTGAACATACATGCATCGAACGCCATCTTCGCCACCGTTCCAGCTATGCTTGCCATCGAGAACGCCACATTGCGCTCGGTCTTTCCGCGTCCCATCTGGGCATACACCACGTTGTAGTCCATCGAGTCGAAGCCCAACAAGTCCGTAGTCATCTGGCGATTGAGAGGAAACGAAGAACCATAGCCGGCAGCCGAACCCAACGGATTGCGGTTGGTGATTTTCCAAGCCGCCAACAAATACTGCATATCGTCAACCAGCCCTTCAGCGTAAGCACCAAACCACAGACCGAAACTCGACGGCATGGCCACCTGCAAATGCGTGTAGCCAGGCATCAGCACATCCTTGTAGCGGTTGCTCTGCTGAATCAGCTCGTCGAAAAGTTGCTTGGTGAGCTGGGCTATCTCACGAATCTGGCCACGGATGAACAGCTTCAAATCGACGAGCACTTGGTCGTTCCTTGAGCGTCCACTGTGTATTTTCTTGCCCACGTCGCCCAGTTTGCGCGTCAGCATCAGCTCCACTTGCGAGTGAACATCCTCCACCCCGTCCTCAATCACAAACTCACCCTTCTCCGCCTGGTCATAAATCGTGCGCAATTCCTTCAGAAGCACGTCGAGTTCCTCCGCCGTGAGAAGTCCTATGGACTGGAGCATGGTGATGTGTGCCATACTACCCAGCACATCATACTTGGCAAGATAGAGGTCCATCTCGCGGTCTCTGCCGATGGTGAACTTCTCTATCTCATCGGTCATGCGGACCTTCTTGGTCCATATATTTTCAACTTTATGATTACCCATAGTTCGATTGTCACCTTTCCATTGAAAGACTAACTACTCCCCTCCATCACAGGGAAGGGAAAGGGGTGGGTCCACTATTCATAAGGAATCATTGCCAGCACGTCGGCAAGCTTCTCGATTCCCTCCTTCAGCGGCTTCTCCACCATCACCTTGATGAACGGATTCAACTTGGCATCAATCGTCAGCTTCATCTTGCTGCTCGTGTCCGTAGTTGGCAACACCTGAATCCACAACGTCATTGGCACTGGCGACTCCACAGCCTCATACTTCACGCACTTCTCTGGTTCGCGGTCAATAATCTTAATCGTCATCTTCCCCACAGGAGGGATATTCATGCTCACCGTGTCGGCAGTGAACTCCAGCGAGTCCAACTGCTCCTTTGCCTTCTCAAACTGCTCCTCCGACACCTGACCCTTCATTCGCTCCACATTGGCAGGGTCCTTGATTCTCTCCTTCACGGCAGCCATGTTGTTCAAGTCCGACAACTTGGCATACACACTCGCCTGAGCGTAAGCCACCTGCTTTATACTGCTTTCGTATTTAGCCATCTTTCTACAAGTTAATAATTAAGAATAAAGAATGAAAAACAATTCTTAATTCTTCATTTTCCATTCTTCATTCATCTATCATCGCTTCCAATTCGCAGGGTCCTTGCGCCAAGTGTCGAGCACAGGCACCTGAGACTCCGTAATATATTTTGTCTTCAGAGCCACTTCGAGCACAGCCTCATAGTTCGTCAGCGTGATGAGCTTCACCCTTGCAGCCTTGAATGCCTCCTGAGCAATATCAAAACCGTAAGTGAACGAAGCCACCATACCAATCACCTCGCAGCCATTATTGCGAATAGCCTCCACAGCCTTCAGACTGCTGCCACCCGTCGAAATCAAATCTTCAATCACAACCACCTTCATGCCTGGCATCAGCTCACCCTCAATCAGGTTCTCCAGACCATGGTCCTTCGGTTTCGAACGAACATACACGAAAGGTTTGTTCAACGCATCAGCCACCAGAGCACCCTGAGGAATAGCACCCGTTGCCACACCAGCAATCGCATCCACCTCTTCAAAGTTTTCGAGGATGACACGCGCGATTTCCAATTTCACGAAAGAGCGCAAATCAGGATAAGAAAGCGTCTTGCGGTTGTCGCAATAGAACGGAGACTTCCAGCCCGATGCCCATGTGAACGGATTGTCTGGTTGCAACTTGATAGCCTTGATTTTCAAGAGTTTGTCAGCGAAGATTTTCTCTAATGTTTTCATATATCTTACATGATTAAATAAATACGAACTTGTATTCGGATGCAAAGTTAGGAGAAAAATCCGAATTGTCGAGTGAAGATAGAGTGAAAAGTGAAAAGTGAAAAGTGAAAAATAACGTGAAGCGTGAAATTTGAAGCGTGAAACGAGTACCTTGTCCTTTTTTATTTTTCACTTTTCATTTTTCACTTTTCATTTTTCACTTTTCACTTTTCATTTTTCAGCATCCCCATCAGCTCCTTCATCCCCTCCGACGCGCCCTTAGCAATCACATAAATGTCCATGTCCGTAGGCACATTAATCGGCTTCGGGTCAATCAAGAAGATGCGGCAATTGCGCTTCGCATAGCGGAGCAAACCAGCAGCAGGATACACATTCAGCGACGTGCCAATCACCACCAGGATGTCAGCCTTCGACACCTCATCGATGGCAGGCTCAATCATAGGCACAGCCTCACCAAACCACACGATGAACGGCCTCAGCTGCGAACCGTCCTTAGCCTTCTCGCCCATCTTGATGTCCAGATGGTCGGGAGTCAGCGTCACAATCTGCTCAGGGTCATTCGGATGATCCGTCGAAGTAGCCTTCATCAGTTCACCATGCAGATGAATCACCTTCTTGCTTCCTGCACGCTCATGCAAGTCCTCCACATTCTGCGTCACTACCGTCACGTCATACCTATCCTCCAGACTCGCCACCAGCCTGTGCCCCTCATTCGGCTGCGCCGTCAGCAATTGATGCCTGCGCTCATTATAGAACTGAATCACCAGAGCAGGATCCTGCCAGTAGCCCTCGATGCTCGCCACCTTCTGCACGTCATACTGCTCCCACAGTCCGCCCGAATCGCGGAACGTAGCAAAACCACTCTCTGCCGACATGCCGGCACCCGTCAAAAACACTAATTTCTTCATACCGATTTAAGATTTATATTTGTCTGAAATTATCATCTACTTTGCAAATATCGCCATAAAAATCGAAAAACAAACCTAATCAAACACTTTTTTCGTTCTTTTACTCACATTTCTTCACCTCTCCCTTTTTGTCGTAATTATTGCCCATGTTGCAACAAACGAATGCAAAAGCACCCCTATTATTTGCCACCCTTCATCACATTCCATAACTTAGTAGTGTCAAACAAAAAAATAATAAAATAGTATTGACTAAACAGAATCGGTGGATTGTCCAACAGCTTCAAATCAAACTTCAGTGAAAGGACAATAGGATTGTCAGCGCTATGAATTCTGAATGAAGTTTCCCAACCTCCATCAAGAATCATGTTCAAGGTGTCATTCATCTGGCCATCAGGATTTTAAAACAATCCTTGTAGGCGGATCTATTTCTGAAACTTTATAACGGAACTTCACTTTGTTGTCTTTCCTATTCAGTCCACCACCAATAGTGAAAGTCTGAAAGGCTTAATCTAAATATTTTTTTGCTTTCTTTATAAAATCATTGTAACTTAGGTTAAAGAAGTCATCATCAATGAAGGTATATATTTGTTCATCAATATATTGCGCTTCAGCATCTGGATACCCTCTTTCATCATCGTATAAAGCCACGTTCAAAGAATGCGATCCTATTATAATTCTTTCATCCAATTTATTAATGAATATATGTGGAATCTCCGTTGCAATATACTCTTTTTGCTTGTATGTTATTGTAAATGTATTTAATGCCCTCATTTGTTAATATCCTATCAGCAGTATGCCTTTTAATGGTAAATGTAATCGATTTGAAATGTATAAGGTTTCAAGAAAAGTATATATACGCTCAAAATCGCTTTGTGTGCGATAGAAGTTTCTCACGGCAAGAAAAAGGTATTCTACTTTAAACATCATGCAAGCCTCAAAGATATCCTTTAGGAATTGATTATTATCAGTAGCCCTACCCGCCTCTACCTCAATAACAATCTTCCCATCATTGCTCAGTGCATCTACATTAAAGAACTTATCAACATTATCATTATATCCAAAAAGAACAGGAACACCAATCTTTTCAGCTTCTTTTTTACCTTCTTCTACATCATAGCCAATGTCTTTTAATCCACTACGCACCACTGATAGGACCTCGTCAGACTTGAGGTTGTTTGTTTTTGAATCAATTATATTTTCAACAGCCTTGAATACATCTATCACTAAGCGTGCTTCCTCTGTAACACCCATTGAACGAGGAAAAAACTGATACTGTATCATATATTCATTCTCTTATCCATTATATATTATGCTGCAAGGTCACCAATGGCTTGCCTTAGCGTTATACGATGTCCCACTGGTGTCGTTGGCTCTGGAAATGAAAAATTAACCTTCAAGTCCTTTCTGAAACCAATAAACAAGACGCGTTCCCTATCTTCTGGAACCCCGTAGTCAGCTGCATTGACCAACTGAAAATGCAAATCATATCCATACTTTCCAGCTTCGCTAAATGCTTTCTTAAAATTATCAAGAGCATCGCCATATCTACTCATCAACATACCTTTTACATTCTCAGCCACGAAGAACTTCGGATTCTTTGCATTAAGAATGCGTATATAATCCCAAAAAAGCTGACCACGCTTATCATTCAGGCCACGCTTTGAGCCACCCTCACTCCACGACTGGCAAGGAGGACCGCCAATAATTCCATCACATTCAGGAACATCTTCTGCGGGTATGTTTGTTATTGAGCGAGTGTCAAGAAGCGTATTCTTGTGGTTATATCTGTATGTCTCCCATATATCCTTGTCATACTCGTTAGCCCACATGATATTGAACCCTGCTTTCTCAAAACCAAGATCAAGACCGCCTGCCCCAGCAAATAAAGAAATGATGTTCAGAGTGCCAGCTACCCGTAGCACTTCATTAACAACGCCAAGGAATGACATTTGTCGAGCCTGTATGTCAGTTGTTACATTATTCATATTCCTTGCAAATATAGATAAAAAAACGGATTTACAAGCCAGTCAAGATAAAGAAATAACTTTTCTTTAGATGAAAGTTACTTATTTGCAAGCAATTCACTACTTGACAACCTCAATATAGAAGCTAAATGGTCGGAAACCATCATTGCAACTGATCATTGCACTCATGGGGTTCTTCATCCATCCATCGAAGAAGTTGCCTTCACCTCTTGCCAACTTCTCCACAAATTCCTGCATGGATATCCACGCTGACGGACACATTCCTTCGGGACATTTGCCATCAACTGAAATCCATTGCTGACCCTCAACCACCTCGCAAGGCACATCGAGGGGATTCTCATATCGTTCCATCAAATCGGGATAGACGGTCTGGCGTATAGCTGTAATTCTTACTTTGTTCATATCGATGAGTCCTATTATTCGTCCCTAAAACAACAACATAGTGCAGGGGTCTTTAGCGTGACCTTTTCATGCGTATAGTGATGGGTGTGTCAGTAATCTTGATTTTGCTAACGTAGCTGAGCCCGTTGTTAGCAGCAAGGGTTTCGTCTGTTGGGGATACCCAAAAAGCAAAATGCCCAGTGGAGTCTGAGGCTGTACCATCACCCATTCTTGATTTACCTTCTACCCAAACCCAAACATCCGCCCATGGCTTGCCCTCCTCATCAAGAACATAGCCCTCCACGTGGCGGAGCTTCTGCATCAGTTCTGGATGCTCGCGGACGTAAGCATCACAGTGCGTATCAGCTTCTGTCGTGTATTCCACAATCATATCCTTGACTTTCACGCCGTATTTCTCTGCGTATGCCCGTTTTGGCTCTTCTTCCCTGAGAAAAGAAATGCTGCGGATGGTCTGCTGTCGTCGATTGAAATACACACGTTCATTCACCCCCAAGTCACTCACATACCCAGTGGAATCGGCAAGTGGTGTACCATTCACCACAATGAGTCTGCGCACAGTGCCCGGCTCCAAGACTTCTGGCTCGGAAGCGGTAGTCAGACCCTTGATAACTGTCTGATACGCTGCAAAAAGAGAATCCTTGCGGCTTACGTTACCCATCCTGACAGATTCTGCCAATTCGTTGGTAAACTTCACGAGTACATTCTTACTACGATGTGATTTTGCCAGCTGACCATTGATGAAATATTCCCACTTCGTACCATCCAAGATAAATACTTCCTTATCTTCAGCTGTGCTCACGGCTGTTGTCCATAGTTCCCTTAAGTTCTGAACTTGAGTGGGGGTAATGGCAAGTGAGTAAGTCTTTACGTCAGGAGCCACGTAGTCCTTTGGACGCTTACGCAGTACCGATTTGTATCGTTTCTTCCCTATCTTCTTATTTTTATGCAAGGCATGGTACGTGGAGTACCAAATGCTTTTTTCTGCTATCTTATAAACGAGTGCATGATTCAAGGAGTCGTATGTCAGCGTCCATTCGGGCGAAAACGACGGCACACACTCCACGCCAAATGCCGCATCCTGTGGCATCAGCAACCTCAACTTTTCGCGTTCGAACAACGCTACCTGAGAGTCGTTCTTACGCCATGCCTTCGATTCGCTGTCCACACGGATGAGCCTGTCTTGTGCTACCAACGGTAGTGTGACAAGGATGAGCAGAGCAATGATGGTTGTCTTTTTCATATTGTGGTAGTTTAGATACCGCAAATTTAGATAAAAATCTTGAGGTTTTATGCCTGTCGAGATAAAAATGTAAACAAATTGCATCGAAAGACTTCGGATGTACAGGTGCTTTCCTTCGATTTCACTGAACCAATCTTTCAATTTCACTGAATCAGTCATTCGATTTCACTGATCCAATCTTTCGATTATACTAAACAGGCGAGCCCTCGGCGTTTTTCAAGCGAGGGCTCGTTATCGTTCAAGCGAGGGCTCGCTTGCGTTCAAACGAGGGCTCGGACATTAAGTTGAATCAAAGCTGCGGTTCTGCAAATCCACAAATGCGATTCAGATAATCCACTAAAACACTGCATCAAATCAATTCAAATCCCTCTTCTCAAAAAAACAGGCAAAAAGGCGACGGCATATTGAGGATATTTCTTACTTTTGCATAGAAATTTTATATCCAAGCAGAAACCCAACGATGACAACAACTGAAATGGTATATCAACTGTTCAAGGAACTGAACGGTGTGCCTCGTCCGTCATGGCACGAGGAAAAGGCTGTAGATTGGCTCTGCCAAAAGGCAAAGAGTGCTGGCTTGGCTTTCGAACGCGATGCGCACAACTGCGTGGTCGTTCGCAAGGATGCCACACCTGGACACGAGGATGCCGAAACCATCGTGCTCCATGCCCACATCGACATGGTGTGCGTGGCTGAGAAGGACAAGGTTTTCAACCCGCTGACTGACGGCATCGAGTCTTACGTGGAAAATGGCTGGATGAAGGCACGAGGCACTTCGCTCGGAGCCGACAACGGCATTGGCCTGTGCATGGCATTGGCTGTGATGCTGGGCAACGACGTGGTGCATGGACCGCTCGAACTGCTCGTCACCACCAACGAGGAAGACGGCATGACGGGCGCACAGCACCTCTCGGCGCAATTCGTGAAAGGACGCAAGATGATTGACCTCGACTCAGAGGACTACGATGTGATTACGGTAGGAGCTGCGGGTGCTTACCTCCAAACTGCCTCGCTGCCCATCGTGCGGAGCCAATCGCCCGAAGGCTACGAGTTCTTCAGTCTCAACATCGATGGCGGACTCGGTGGGCACAGCGGCGTGGATATTGGGAAAGGCAGAATGAGTGCAGTGAAGGAAATCTGCCGTCTGCTCCAAGGCGCACAGCTTGCTTGTCCTTCGCTCTGCGTGGCACACATCCATGCTGGCGAAGCCAATGCCTCCATCCCTGCCAATGCAGAGGCCATCGTTGCCGTGACGCAGGAAGAGGCAAAGAGGCTCAGCGACTGGACTCGGCAGCAGCATATCGAGACTGAAGGCGACCATCAAGTGGAAATCAGCATCGATGCCTGCCCGTCGCAGCCTTATATTATAAATAATGAGTGCATCCAGTCGCTCCAGCAAGCCATCGAGGAAATCCCATTCGGAGTCATCGCCATGAGCGAAAGCCTGCCAGGAACGGTGGAGACATCGAACAACATCGGTGTGATTCGCA